>JAGTJU010000001.1:611112-1222225 GCA_022184915.1 Myxococcales bacterium
GCATTCAAGAACGCCTCGGTGACCAAGCGGATCGCGGTGGCGTAGCCGTGTTCGGTCCGCATCTGCGTGAAGAATGTCTCGAAGCTCGTGCGGACGTCGTCGGCGAGAGGCCGTCGGAACGCCTTGGCCCCGAACTTCGCGATGAAGGCTTTTCCGCAAGCCACCTCGTCTCCGCTACAAGGCGCAAAGTCGGAGAGGTTGTCGGCGACCACTTTGGCGAGCTTTTCCGAAGCCGTCGCGTAGCCCTCGACGAGGGACTCGGCCGTGGCCTGAACTTTGGTGTTGTTCAGAAATCCGTGGACCGCGCGCTCTTCGGGAAAATCGATCTGGGGCACGGTGTGACCGGCGAACAAATCCCGCACGGTGTTGCGGTATTGCGCGGCCGTCAGGCGCGCCACGCCGTCTTTTTCGAGAATGCGTTTGGCCCGGTCTTTACATTCGTCGCTGACGGGCGGGGGTGGGGGAGCGCCGCCGAGGTTCGGGCTGCCGTTACCGCCCCGGCCGCCGCTCGAGGAGCCACCGTTGCCGGTATCACCATCGCCATCGCCATCGCCGTCGCCATCGTCGCCATCGCCGCTTCCGACACCGCCGCTACACGCGACGAGTAGGCACAGGGCGGCCGCCAAAGTGACCGGTTGCCGGAGCCATCCGGGCCGTGACCAGGACGAGGCCGTGAGGGCATGCTTCGCAAAATCATCATTCCGCATCGTTGAACCTCTTCGTGTGCGGCAATGCAGAGGGGAGGGCTCTCCTCTGCCGTGGACCGTGAAACGTTATCTTAGCAGAATTCCGGAAAAGTCTTGTTGCTGGTACCGAGCTTTGTCTGTACTCAATGGTGGGGAAGGGTGGGTAAAGGTGCGCAGAGCGGGCTAGGCACCCTTGATGAGGCCCCTCTGCATGGCCGCCAGGACCGCTTCGGTGCGGCTCTTGACGCCCAGCTTCTGAAGGATGTGGCTCACGTACATGGTCACCGTCTTTTCAGAGAGCGACATGCCGGCCGCGATGTCTCGGTTGCTCTTGCCGGTGGCCATGCGTTCGAGAACCTCCTGTTCGCGCGGGGTCAGCTCGGGGCGGGCCACACGCTGGGCGAGCTTGCTCGAAATGGAGTGCGGCATGAAGCGCTCACCCCGGGCCACGGTGCGAATGGCCTCGAAGAGATCCTGGCGCCCCGTCTCCTTCGTCAAGTACCCGAGGGCTCCGGCACGCACGCTGGCGAAGATGTCTTCGTCGCCGTCGTAGTGCGTCAGTACGACGATGCGCGCCGGCGGCGTGGCTCGGCCGAGGGCCTCGATCATCCCCAGGCCACCGAGGCCCGGCATGCGCAAATCCGCCAACACCACGTCGGGCCTGAGCGCCGCGTAAAGCGCAAGTCCCTCTTCTCCGTTCGTTCCTTCGCCCACCACCTCGAAATCCTCCTGGGTGGACAGCAGCATCACGGATCCCGAGCGGGTGAGGAGGTTGTCTTCGACGACGAGAATGCGCACGGGGGCGTGGGCTTGCGCTTGCATCATCATCCCCGAGTTTTCGCATGAGGAACCCAGGCGCGCACCCGTGTTCCGTGAGGGAATCGGGGGGCCACCTGGAGTTCTCCGCCCAAAACCCTACAGCGCTCGCGCATCCCCAAGATCCCGAAGTGCCCGTGTCCGAGCCGTGTCTCGAGTGCGGGGGGCAAGCCGCGGCCGTCGTCCTCGATCAAAAGCTCGAGACCCGCTTCTGCCTCGCTCAGGGTCAACGTGAGCGTGCGGGCCTGGGCGTGGCGCAGGGCATTCGCCACGGCCTCTCCTGCGACCTGGGCCAGCTCGTTTTCCACGAAGGCGTCGCGGGGGCCGAGGGCGGCGTTCATCACGAGCTCGACCCGCGGGGCCCGTGGGGCTCTCTCCGTGTTGGTGGCCAGCTCACGCAGGCGAACGTCGAGGCGCTTGTCCCCCTGCGCGTCCGCACGCAGGTTCCAGACGCTTCGCCGCGTGGAATCGCGCGCCTGCTTCAAAATGTTTTTTGTCTTTTCGAGAACGGCGAGCGCCCGGGACAGCGGGGGGCGCGTGTCGTCCCGCGCGGCGGCGCCCTGCAGGGTTTCCTCGAGAGTCTCGAGGCACAAGTTCATGGCGGCGAAGCCTTGCCCAAGCCCGTCGTGGAGCTCGCGGGCGATGCGTTGGCGCTCTTCGGCGAGGGCGCGCGCCCGGGCTTTGCGGCGTGCCGTGCGCACCATCTGAAATCCGCCGCCTGCGGCCAGGGTGGCCGCGACCAGGAGCAGACGAAAGCTGTTGGTCTGATGAAACGGAGGCGCCACCTCGAGCGTGGTCAGCACCTGGGTGGGCCCCCAGGCCCCCGTGGCGTTGGTGGTGGACACCTCGAACCGGTAGCGGCCGGGCCGCACGTTCGCGAAGCGGGCAGAGCTGTCGCGCGCGCTCACCCGCCAGGTGGCTTCGTGCCCCGCCAGGCGATAGCGGAAGGTGCTGGCCTCGGGAGGCAACCCCACGTCGAAGCCCACGTTCAACCACGAACCGCGGATGGCCGTTTCGGCGCTGAGCTCCAAGGGCTGCCCCTCTACGTCGAGCCGGTCGAGGCGGGCTTCGGGGTAGGGGGCCGCTTCGTCGAGCACGGGAGGCCGCAGGGCAACCACCCCGGCCCGTGTGGCCAGCCAGAGCCGATCCTCGGCCCATGCCGTCACCGGGGCGCCTTCTTCGCTGAGCTCGCGCCAGGTGGCACCCTTGACGAGGTTGACGTAGGAGGCGGACAGGTGCTCGGTTTGCCCCGCCAGGTAGGCATCGGCCCGAGCTTCCGAAAGACCCGTGATGCCCACCGCGCAGGCGAGCCACAGCGTATCGGCTTGCCCGAAGACGTGCAGCATCTGATCACAGCGCAGGCCATCGGACTCGTTGAAGTTGTGGATCTCGTCTCCACGCAGGCGGCTCACCCCGAGGCTTTTGGACTGGGTGACCCACACGGTGCCGCGCGGGCTCACCCACAGGCCCGTCAGAGAGTCGGTGCGCAAGCCTGGGCCGGAGAGACAGTTGACTTCGGGGCCCGCGACACGAAGCACGCCGCCTCCCGTGCGAGAGCGTGATTGGATCGTCACGTAGTTTCGCCCCTGCGAGGCGAAGAAGCTGGTGGCGATGCCGGCGCACCCTGCGCGCGCGGGCTCGAGCCGCTCGTGGAGGCGCAGCACGCTGCCTTCCTGGGGCGAAGTCAACGAAAACGTGGCGAGGTGTCCCTTGTCGTTGCCGAGCCACACGTGGCCGGCCTCGTCGACAGCCAGCAACGTCAGTGCGCCCTCGGCCACCGGGGCCGGCCGTGCGAGCGTGGTGAAACGGCCGTGGTGATAGGTGACCAGCGGACCTTCGGTCCCCGCCGCGAAGAGCCGTCCGTCGGGGTGGAGCGCCAGGCGGCGCGGGCGCAGGTCGGGCATCTCCTGCCCCGCCCGAAACGGTGTCCAGGTCCGGGATCCAGGGGCTTTCGTGGCCAGGCCCCCCGAGCTGGCCACCCACAACGCGCCGTCTCTTGCCGCGACGATGGCGTAGGCGGTGTCGCCGGGAAGCCCCTCCGACGCCGTCGACAGCTCGAGCGTTGCGCCCGCTGCGGCCACGGCGCACGGGCAGGCCGAAAGGGCGCACAAAACGAGGGCGCCTCCGCCGAGGGAGGTGAGGATCCGGAACAGGGTGCGCACGGCGATCCCCATCTTATCGTGACGGCCGCCCTGCGGGGCCGTTCGCCGGAGGATCAGGGCAGCCAGCACGACACCACGAGACCGCCGCCCGGCCGCAGGGAGAGCGCCAAGCGCCCGTCGTGGGCCTCGATGATCTCGCGGCAGAGCGCCAGACCGAGTCCGGTGCCCGTCTTCTTCGTCGAGTAAAAGGGCAAAAGTGCGCTTCGCAGCACCTCCTCGGACATGCCCTTGCCACGGTCGACGACCTGCACCTCGTGGCCGCCGTCCGGATGGGGCGGAAAGACCAGGGCCACGTCTTCGGGGGCGCCACCGGCCTCGTGGGCGTTTTTGAGCAGGTTGATGAGGACCTGTTGCAGCTGGGCCCGATCGGCGAAGAAGCGAACGGCAGGGACGTCCCCTTCGATGCGAAAGGGGTAAAGACCCTCGAGCCCGTGCAGCAGCTCGCTCCAGGTCAAGCGGCTCTTGGTGGGCAACGGCAGGCGCGCGAAGCTCGCGTAGGTTTCGAGAAATGTCCGCAGGTGGGAGGCGCGCTCTTCGATGGTGTCGAGCGCTCCGGACAGCCGCTGGGCGTGTGCGGGCGCCGCGAGCATGAGGCGCGCGCTGTGAACGAGGGAGGAGATGGGGGCGAGGGAGTTGTTCACCTCGTGGCTGATCACCCGGATGGAGGTCTTCCACGTCTCCACCTCCTTGCGGGCAAGCTCTTTCGTGAGGGGCGTGAAGAGATAGAGCGTGTGGAGCTGGGTGTTGAGCTGGAAGTAGCGTTTGATGAGCCTGTAAGTCTCGGGCTCGGGCCCTGCATCGCAGGTGAACACCAGGTCGCTCGTGCCTTCGGCTGCGCGCTTGAGCTCCTCGGGCACGGTGCCGAGGAGAAGCTCCAAGTTTTGGCCTTCGAGCCGCTGCCGGCTGCCCAAGAGGTCACGGGCCGCAGGGTTCGAGAAGACCACGCGCTTGCTCTCGTCGACGAGCAGTACGGCAAGCGATGTGCCTTGGAGCACGGTCTCCAGCATGATCTGCCGCTGGTAAATGTCGTTGCGTTCCTTGCGCAACGACGCCGCCAGTGCGTTGAAGCGGGTCTTGAGTGTGGCCACCTCGTCGGGGCCGCCGGCTGCGAGGCGGAGGCTGTAGTCGCCCTCGCCGAGGGATAGCAGGCCATCGGACACAGCCATCATGGCGGCGTGCACGCCGCGCAGGACCACGTGACGGCAGGCAAGAAACAAAAGGGGCATCGACACCAACGTCACCAACGCGGCCACCGTGCCCCACGACCACGTGGGAGCCAGGCGGCACAAACCGAGGGTGAGCCCCATGACGAGCCCGATGCCAAAGAGTGCGGCCAGGGCGAGCCGGGCCGAAAGGCTCGACAAGAGGCGGGGCTCGTTCATCGTACCCGCCGCTCGAGCGCAACGCCGAGGCGCTCCATCTTGCGGTAGAGCGCCTGCCGTGAGAGCCCAAGCTCCGCCGCCGCGCGGGACACCACGCCTCCGGCATGGGTGAGCGCATCTTCTACCTGAGCACGCTCTCGATCGACGTGAGCATCGGGGGTGTCGGTCACGGCCGCCGCCGGAGGTCTTCGCGCCACCGGGGGCCGCGGCTCACGTTCTCCGGGAACCGCCAGGTCCGACGCGCCCACCGCGGGTCCCGTCGCCACCAGGACGGCGCGCTGTATCCGGTTTTGCAGCTCCCGTACGTTGCCGGGCCATTCGTGATTCAATAAAGCGGCTTTGGCATCCTCGCCGAGGTAGAGATCGGGTTTGTGCTCCTTTTCGACATGAACTTTCAGGAAGTGCTCGGCCAGCGGGAAAACATCCTCGAGCCGATCGGCCAGCGGGGGCACGGCCAACTCGATGACGTTGAGCCGGAAGTAGAGGTCTTCGCGAAAGTACCCCGCGGCGATGGCGTGCGGAAGATCCACGTTGGTGGCGGCCACGATCCGCACGTCAGCACGGCGGGTGCCCGACGAGCCCAGCCGTTCGTACTCGCCGGTTTGCAAGACCCTCAGCAGCTTGGCTTGGCAGCCAAGTGAGAGCGTGCCGAGTTCGTCCAGGAACAACGTGCCGCCGTGGGCCGCCTCGAAGCGTCCGACGCGCACCTTCGCCGCGCCTGTGTAGGCGCCCGCCTCGGCT
This sequence comes from Myxococcales bacterium, assembly GCA_022184915.1. Classification (NCBI taxonomy): domain Bacteria; kingdom Pseudomonadati; phylum Myxococcota; class Myxococcia; order Myxococcales; species Myxococcales bacterium. Next base: position 616,900 of record JAGTJU010000001.1, read on the forward strand.
CCGAAGAGCTCTGCCTCGAAAAGGCTGTCGGGCAAGGCGCCCACGTTCACCTTGACGAAGGGCTTGTCCTTGCGGCGGGAGTTCGCTTGGAGAATCTCTGCCAGCTTCTCCTTGCCCGAGCCGTTGGGACCTGTGATCAGGACGGGCGCCTCCGACGCTGCGACGGTCACGGCCAGACGCACCACTTCGTGCATGGCATCGCTGGCGTAGATCACGCTGCGCAGGTCGTAGCGTTCGGCCAGCTCGCGCCGGGAGCGGGCGCTACGGGCGCGCATCCGCGTGTTCTCTTGCCGCAAGGCCCGCAGGGAAACCAAGTTGCGGACGGTGGTGAGAAGCTTGTCATCGTTCCAGGGTTTGGCGATGTAGTCGGCGGCCCCTTCTTTGATCAATGCCACGGCGGTCTCGAGTGACGTGAAGGCCGTCATCAGCAACACGGGCAGCTCCGGATCCAGCTTGCGAATGGCCCGAAACAGGTCGACCCCCTCGGCCCCCGTCGTTTGGTTCTGGGAAAAGTTCATGTCTTGCACCACGGCGCCGATGTCTTCGGTCTGAAGCAAGTGCAGCGCCTCTTCCGGGGTGGACGTGCTGGAGGTGGGCAGGCCGTGAACCTCGAAGAGCGTCTCGAGGGCGGCCCGCACCGCGGGTTGATCATCGATGATGAGCACTTTCAACATGGCGGTTCCTTAGAGGGCACGGCTGGCCACGGTGGGGGGAACGCGGGCGGCCCGGAGTGCAGGCACGAGGGTGGCGAGCAGACCGTCGATGTAAAACAGCGCGGCCGTGAAGGCGAACTGTTTCCAGGTGACCCGCACACCCGGGAACATGTCGTTGAAGGAGAAATAGTAGCTGAGGCTAATGAGCAGGCCGAGGATACAGCCCAAAGAGACCGCCAGGGCGTTTTCGACCAAGAACAAACGGACGACGTCGTAAGGGGTGGCGCCGAGAGCCCGGCGGATACCCACTTGTCTGCGGCGCTGAGCCACCAGGAAGGCTGTGATGGCGAGGCTTCCGATGAGCGCCACCGCCGCGAGCACCACGGCGATGATGCCGAGGGTGATGAGCAAGCCGCGCGAAACTTGCACGTGTCGGGCGGCGGACAGGTCGTAGGGCCTGACGTCGTAGGCGCGCTCGGGATCCAGTGCCCTCAACGCTGTCCGCAGGCGTTCGGTGACGGCATCCCGGGCACCGGGTTGGGTGCGCACCAGGAAGCGTGTGCCTCGCTCGTTCGTGGGCGGCCGGAGCCTCAGGACGATGCGCTCTGCGTTCGCGAGAAACGGGATCACGAGGGCAACGTCTCGAAACACACCCACGACACGGGCGGGGCTTTGGCTGTCTGCCATCCACAACGCATGGCCGACGGCCGAGCCCGTGGACGAGAGGTCCGCGGCCAGGCTCTCGCTGACGGCGACCTCTTCTTCCGTGGCCGTGTCATGCGGGGCGCGTCCTGCCGCGAATCTGAGACCCAGTACCTGTGGCAGCGCGGGCGAGCCATCAATCACCCACCCGTTGTTCCCCGAGGCTGCGGAACCCGGATGTGGTGTGGGCCCGAGCGGCAGGCCGCTGCGCCATCGGCGATCGAAGACGTCGGATGAGATCGTCGCCACCTGCAGGACGCCGGGCAGAGAGAGCATGGCACCCTGTTCGTCCTGGGCGCGACGATCGGCTGAGTCCAGGGGCTCGGCGGCTCCGAGGCTCGCCACCGAGATGAGCTCGCTCGTGGGAAACCCCGGGTCGGCCGTGCCGCGGGACCGATACCACGTGCCCACCCAAATCAAGATCGAAACCACGGCGAAGCCCAAGGCCACCTCCAGGATCACCAGGAGAAAGGCAGAGCGTTGCCGGGACGCTGCGCGCAGGATCGGTCCAAACTCTGGCGGTCTCACGAAGCCCTCGCGAGGTACGTGGTGGGCGGGGTGCGAGCCACCCGCCACGCGGGGTAGACCCCGGCAATCAGGCCCAAGCCCATGGTGGGAAGGGTGGCCACCAGCACGAGATCCCAGGTCATGACGAGGGGGATGTCATTCGTGAGCTTTCTTGCGTTGAAAAACCCGAGCAAGAGCTGCGTGAGCGGCAAGGTCAGCGCAGACCCGGCGGCGGCCACGAAGGCGGCCTCCAGCATGGTGCGTACGAAGAGGGACGCACGAGACGCTCCGAGAGCCCTGTGGACGCCGTTTTCGCGATGACGTGCCGCCGCTTTCGCAAGGAGCAGCCGCGCGACGCTGAAGGCGCCCGTGGCGATGACGAGCAGGCAGGTGAGCACGAAGAAGTCCGCCGCGCTGGGGGGCATGGGGTAGAGGGCGACGTGCGTGGCGACGTCCCGCACTGCGAACCGCGTTCCCGCTTCCGCAACCAGCGCCAGACGAGCGTTCACGTCCTTCTCTACCGCCGGCGCGTCCTCGGGTCGCAGAGCGAGCCAGACCGTCACGAAGGGCGATTGCGAGCCGAGGAGCGCTGCAAACTCCCGCCCGCGGGGAGCGAGGTTCACTTCGTACTCGGGTCTCACCGCCAGCGCGTCCACCAGCGACAGGGGCACGAGCAGCCTTTCTTCGTCGGCACCGCCGGCGGAAAGATCCCAATCGGGAAGATAGGGCTGGGGTGTGGCGAGCACCCCGACCACGCGGAAGCTTCGACCTTCGACCTGCAGGGTACGGCCCACGCTGTTTTCGCCCTGGAACAACTCCTCGTTGAGAGCCCTCGACAAAACCACCACGCGGGCCTGGGTGCGCTCGTCGGTGTCGCTCCACGCGCCGCCCCACGCGAAGTCACGCGGAAAGAGCTGAAACAACGTGCGGTCGACGAAGCGTCCCGGCGCACGGTCGACCAGCGGGGGCGCGCCCTCTGCGCCTACCAAAAAGTGGCCCCGGTAGTTGCCCGATACGCGGGGGCCCAAGTCTTCCTGCAAGGCGCGAAACTCGGGCCAGCTGAGCTTCAACGTTTGGCGCCGCCAATCACCGGCCACGAAGGGACCTCCCGAAAGGGCGGTCCCCGGCCGCAGGGCATCCACCACATGGGCTTCTCGTGACCACTCCGGGTGCCGCTCGTGCAGGCGCAGGTAGTGGGCCAAGGAAGCGGCCCAGATGGAGGACGCCAGCGCCAGGCACACAATCATCGCCAGCGAAAACGAGCGGTCCCGCTGAAAGCTGCGGAACGCGAGGCGCAGGTGATAGCCAAGTAGCACGACAGGGGCTCGCGTCAGGAGGACGGCTCAGGTTCTCGCATCAAGGTCGGAAGGACCAACGACGAGGACGTAGGGCTGGCCAAAGGGGGGGGCCGCTGTGGGTCGATGACCCGCCCATCGAGGATGTGTAGCTTGCGGTGGGCGCGAGATGCGATGGCGTGATCGTGTGTGACCATCACGATGGTGGTGCCGGCCTCGACGTTGATCTGCTCGAGCAGCTCCAAGATGCGCCGCGCGGAGACGGAATCCAGGTTCCCCGTGGGCTCGTCCGCCAGCAGCAAACGGGGCTGTCCCACGAGCGCCCGCGCGATGGCCACCCGTTGTTGCTGCCCACCGGACAGCTGCGAGGGCAGGTGGCGCATGCGGGCCACGAGTCCCATCTCGACCAAGATCTTCTCGACCCGTTCGGCCCGCTCCCGAGCGGGCAGGCCCCGGTAACGCAAAGGCACCTCCACGTTATCGAAGACGTCGAGATCGGGGATGAGGTTGAAGCTTTGAAAGATGAAGCCGATCTTCTCGTTGCGCAGCCGGGTACGGCGGCGATCCGAGAGGTGGCTTGCGTCTTCACCCTCGAGCAGGAAGGTGCCGCTGTCGAAGGTGTCGAGCAGCCCCGCCACGTTCAAGAAGGTCGTTTTGCCCGATCCTGACGGGCCCATGACGGCCACGAACTCCCCCGCGGCGACTTTCACGGACAGGTCCGAGAGCGCTTCGGTTTCCACCAGCCCCGCGCGGTACACCTTGCGGACGTTCTGCAGGTCGATCATGGGCGGCAGGGCTGAAATCGGCACGTGGCCTTCAGATTAGCGCAGGCCCGGGCTCCGCCCCAGCCCCGGTCCGGGCCTTTGCGCTTCACGCGGATTGCTCCTGGTTTTCGAGGTCGGCCGGCGCGGGCAGCCGGTTTACCAGCCGGACCACCCGCACCTTGAGCTTCGCGAAGCGAGCCCCGGCATCGTCCAGGAGGGAATATGTCACCGGGGTGGCCAGCAGCGTGAGCAGCAGGGAGAGCACCTGCCCCCCCACGATCACGCCCGCCGTGGCCTGGTTGAAGCCGGCGCCGATGCCCGTGGCCACGGCCAGGGGGATCATGCCTGCGACGAAGGCCAAGGTGGTCATGAGGATGGGTCGGAGCCGGTCGCGGTTGGCTTGCAGGATCGCGGGCAGCCGCTCCATGCCCTGTTCCCGCAGCTTGTTGGTGTGATCGATCTGCAAAATGGCGTTCTTTTTCACCACCGCGAAGAGGACCAGGATGCCCAGCATCGACTGAATGTTGAGCGACTGCCCCAACATCAGCAACGAGACCAAGGCGAAGGGCAGGGTGAGGGGAAGGGCCATCAAGATGGTGAGGGGGTGCACCCACGACTCGAACTGCGCGGCCAAAACCAGGTACATGAAGACGATCGACAGCACGAACGCGAGCAAAAACGCTTTGCCCGCCTTGGCCATCTCTTTCGAGCGACCCAGAGGGCCCGCGGTGTAGCCCGCGGGCAGCGCGAGCGCGGCGATGCCTGCCTTGACGCCGTCGAGCACGTCGCCTTCCGCGAACCCGGGCGCCACGTTGGCCGAGAGCACCACCTGCCGGCGGCGGTTGAGGCGGTTGATCTGGGCAGGGCCTTTGCCTTCTTCAAGGCTCACCACGTCGGTGAGCGGCACCGCACCGAGGCGCACGGACGGCACCGTCACCAAAGACAAAGCCCGCGCGTCCATGCGGTACGCCCGTTCGGCCCGGGTGTGAATCTCGTAGGATTGACCCGCCTCCTCGTAGGTGGACACCTTCACGTCGCCCATGAGGAGCTGCAAGGTGGTGGCGATGTCGGCTACGGACACCCCCAGGTCGGCGGCCCGGTTGCGATCGATGAGCACACCCACCTCGGGCTTTCCGCCCACGAGCGACGATTTGACGTCCACCGCGCCCGGGACCTGCTTCATCGCCACGAGCATGCGGTCCGAATAGTCCTGCAGCTTGTCGAGATCGGGGCCCGTGATCTCGTAGTTCACGAGGGCTTCGGCGAAGCCGCCCGAAAAGAGGGGCACCAAAGAGACGTCGACCACCAGCTCCTTCGGGAGCTTGGCAAGCACCTCACGCCGCACGCGCTCCATCATTTCGTTCTGGTCTTCGTTGCGCAGGTGCGGATCGACGAGCCTTACGTACACGGCGGCTTGGTTGCTGGCCCGCTGGACGTTGTCACCCACGGTCACCACGGTGCCAAGGACACCCGCGAGCTTGCGCACGTCGCGGGCGATGCGTTCGGCCACGAGCGCCGTGGCCTCCAGGTTCGAGCCTTCGGGGGCGCGCACGTTCACCTCGAAGTGCGCCTCGTCGCTGTCAGGCAAGAAGCCCTTCTTCACGCTGCCCATGAGGGGCGGCACGGTGGCCAACGCCGCCACGCAGGCCACCACCACCACCCAGCGTCGGCGCATGACTCCGGCGAGCAGATACATGTACGCGCGCTCGATCGGGCCGTAAAACCTGTCCACGATGCGCTCGAGGAGGGGCGTTCGATGGGCGCGCCCGCCGCCTTCGTTGGCCAGGGGCCGCGCGGCCTTGAGCCAGCGGGCCGATAGCATGGGTGTCAACGAAAAGCTGACGAACATGGAGATGGCGATGGCCGCGGCCATGGTGAGGCCGAAGCTCTTGAGAAAGCGCCCCACGATGCCCGACATGAACGCGACGGGTACGAACACCGCCAGCAACGAGAGCGTGGTGGCCAGCACCGCCAGCCCGATCTCCTTGGTGGCCACGATGGCCGCTTCGCGGGGCGCCATCTTGCGTTCGTAGACGTAGCGGTGGATGTTCTCCAGCACCACGATCGCATCGTCGATGACGATGCCCACCGAGAGGGCGAGCGCAAGCAGGGTGATGGTATCGAGGGTGAAGCCCTGGATCCACATCAGCGCGAACGTGCCGATGAGGGAAACGGGGATGGCCACGGCGGCGATCACGGTGCTGCGCAGCTCGCCCAGAAACAAAAGCACCGTGAGCGCAGCGAAAAGTGCCCCCAGGACGAGGTGCTCGCCCACGGCGGCCACGCTGGTGCGGATCGTACGTGAGTTGTCCCGAACCATCTCCAAGGTGACTCCGGTGGGCAGCAGCGGCGTGAGCTCGGCGACCTTTTCGGCCAGCGCGTCCACGACGGCCACGGTGTTGGCGTCGGCCTGCTTGCGCACCGAAAGCATCACTCCGGGAACCCCGTTTTGGTTGGCATAGGTCTCGGCTTGTTCGGTGCCGTCGTCGACACGAGCCACGTCACCCAGGCGGATGGGCCTCTCGGGCGTCTGGCGCACCACGAGCTCCGTGAGCGCACCGGGGCTCGCCACGCGCCCATGGATGCGCAAGGTTTGGGTGGACGCGCCGGCTTCGAGAGAGCCCGCGGGCAAGATCAGGTTCTGCGACGCCAGCGCGCGCTGCACGTCGACCGCCGTGAGACCCAAGCTGCGCATCTTGACGGGGTCGAGCCAAACGTTGACCTGGCGCTTCTTGCCCCCGAGCAGAGTCACCTGCCCCACGCCGGACACGGTTTCGAGCTGCCGGCGCAAGGTCTTGTCGACCAGCTCCGTGAGCGCGCGCGGGGCCAATGCCTCGGCGTTCACCGAAAGATAGGCCACCGGCGTGGCCCCGGGATCCAGCTTCATGACCACGGGCGGATCGAGGCCGCGGGGCAGGTTGACCATGGCCTGTGTGACCCGGTCACGGACTTCCTGGCTGGCCACATCGATGCTCTTGTCCATCTCGAAGCTCACCCAGATCTGCGAGATGCCCTCGCTCGACACCGAGCGGAGCTCCTCGATACCGGCAATCGTATTTATGGCTTCTTCGAGCTTGTCGGTGACCTCGGTTTCCATCTCCGCAGGTCCCGCGCCAGGCAGACGTGCGCTGACGGAGACCCACGGAAACTCTACCTTGGGGAAGCGATCCACCCCGAGCTGCGCATAACCCGCGAGCCCGAGCACAATCACGCCGAGCACGAGCACGGTGGCAAACACCGGACGACGTACGCTGACACTGGCCAACCATTGCATGGCGAATCTCCTGAATGATGTCGTTGGGTGTTTGCTAGGGCGTCCGCAGGGTGACGGCTTGGCCGTCGTGCAGCTCGCCCTGCGCGTTGGCCACTACGGCTTCGCCGGCGCTGAGGCCGGACGCCAGGGCGATGCGATCGCCGTTCCGCCCGCTCACATGCACCAGGCGCTCTTCGACGAGGCCGTTTTTCACCACGAAGACGCGATCGCTTTCGTCGTTGCGGCCCTCGCGCACGGCGGCCTCGGGCAGCACGACGTGGGCGCGCTCACCCAGGACGACGTTGGCCGTGGCGAACATGCCGGGGCGCAACGGGCCGTGAGCGTTGTCGACGAGGGCTTCGACGATGAGATCGCGTGAAGCCTGCCGCACGGCGCTGCCCACGTAGCGAATGCGTCCCGAGAAGGTTTGTGCGGGAAAGGCGGCCACCTGAAAATGCACATCCTGCGAAGCCGTCACCTGGGCGAGAGCCGCTTCGGGCACGGCCAGCTCGAGCCGCAGGGTGTTCATCTCGACCAGCCGAATCACCCGGGAATCAGGGCGCACATACTCGCCCTCGGTGACGAACTTCTCCACCACCATGCCGGAAAAGGGTGCCCGCACGACGGCGTCCCCCAGGCTCTTGCCGGCGAGGCGCGCCTGCGCTCCTGCCGATGCGGCCCGCAACCGCGCCGCTTCGCATTCGGTACGGGCGCGGTCGTATTCGGCCTGATTGATGGCGCCCTCGGCGAACAAGCGCTCGGTGCGGGCACACTCGGTTTTGGCGAGCGCCAGCTGCGCCTTGGCTATCTCGGCCTGCGCCTCGGCCTGCTCCTGCGCCAGCGCGGCGCTGCGCCTGTCGAGTGAGACGAGGGGCGCGCCCTTCTTGACGACGCTGCCGCGTTCGACGTGCGTGGCGATGACCTTGCCGGCGGCGTCGGCGGCCACGAGCGCATCCCGGTTCGCGATCAAGGACCCGGTGAGGGTGAGCGTGCGCGGCCAAGGTTGAGACACGGCCGTCACGGTCGAGACCTCGGTGGCCGGGCTGGGGGCGGGTGGTGCCACGGGCAAAGAGGCCTCGGCGGCACAGCCGGCAACGGCCAAAAAGGCCAAGGCAAAACGTGGGCGGGGGGTCAAGCGAGCGGTCATCGGGTCCTCCGTGGGATTTTTCGCGACCCCGCAATGCAGGACGTGGGCCAACCCGAGGCAGAGCGCAGGGACGTGGCAAGGGGTTGAAATCCTTGGGGCCCCGGCGCACCGAGCGGACGAGGCCCCCGCGCGAGCCCGTTCAGGTGTCCGCGCCTGTTGACAAGTGTCCGGGCCCGGACGCCGGTGTCCGGCTCCTGCGTCTGCCCCCCGCTTCGCAGCCCAACTCATTGAACGCGTACGCCTTGCGCGGCCGCAAGGACGGAAGTTACGCGCTGGCACAGGCTTTGAAGACGACGCCCGACCGTGTCCGCCTTGTCCATAAGCAACCCCGATCGTGTGCAGGAGATCGTCGTGAAGCCCATCGCCTCTTTGCTCGTCGCCTCGTTCGCCGCCTCCGTCGTGCGCCTCGTGCTGTATGCCGCAGTCTTGGTGGGCGCGACCAGCTTGCTCACGCTGATGAGCGCGGGCCGCGCGCACGGCGCCCCGGCGCCCGAAGCCGCCTTCGGACTTGCCATCACACCAGGCGGGCTCACGGCAGACGCCGTGGCCTTGCGTGCAGCCTCGACGAGCTTCGAGGTGCAAGGGCGCGCGGCAGAAGCGCGGGCGGCGGAGGCATCGGTAAGCCAGGCCGACGCGGCGTATCTGCCGCGCTTGAGCGGAGGTGCGCGCTATGCGCGGCTCTCTCCGATCGAGCAGCCCGCGCTGGGCACGCTCGTGGCGGCGCCCGGTGTACCGCCCGGGCCGTTGGCGCCAGGCGCGGCGCTGGTTGCGGTGCCGCTCACGTTCCCCGTGATCCTCGACCAGTACGTCGCACAGGCCAGCTTGACGGTGCCTCTTTCGGATTACCTGCTTCGTTTGCCGCGGGGGCATGCCTCGGCCGAGGCCCGCCGGCGCGCGGCGCAGCTCACCCTGCGGGCCGCGAGGCTGGCCTCTGCCCAGAACGCGCGTCAGCTCTTTTTCGGCTGGGCCAAGGCCCGCTGGCAGGTGGCGGTGGCCGAACAAACGCTGGCGCAAGCGCGGGCCCAGCGCGAGACCGTGGACAAACGCGCCGAGGTGGGGAGCGCAAGCAAGGCCGACGTGCTGCGGGTGCAATCCCTGGTGGCCTCAGCGGAGTTGCTCGCCACACGTACGCGCACCCAGGCCGAGGTGCTCGAGCAGCAGCTGCGCACCGTGCTTCACGACGAGCGGGAGGGTGCGTACGAGGTGGGTGAGGACGTACAATCCGAGGTGGCTCTGCCTGCCGATGCTGCCACGGCGCCGTTGACGGCGCTTTACGAGGAGGCGCTGGAGCGGCGGCTCGAGACGCGGGCCCTCGATGCGGTTTCCGAGAGCCTCGTGCAAAAAGCAAAGGTTCTGCGCGCTGTGGGGCTTCCCCGTCTCGATGCCGTGGCGAGCGCGCTCTATGCGAACCCGAACCCACGCTTCATTCCCGCGCAAGACACGTGGCGGGGCACCTGGGAGGCCGGTCTTCAGCTGACGTGGGCCCCCACCGATACGGTGGCCACCGAGTCCCAGCGGCGCGAGGTGCTGGCGCAGGTGGAAGCCACGCAGGCTCAAAAACGAGCTCTCGAGGACGGCATTCGGCGGGAGGTGTCGCAGGCACAAGGCGCGCTTCGCGAGGCGCTGCAAGCGCAGCACGCAGCCTCGCGCGGGCTGGCGGCGTCCGAAGAGGGCTACCGCGTGCGAAAGCTCTTGCTGGATACGGGCCGGGCCACCACGGTGGAGATGCTCGATGCCGAGACGGATCTTTTGCGGGCGCGCTGGGAGCTCATCGGGGCGCGCCTCGACGCCCGGGCGGCGAAGGCGCGGCTCGAGCACGCCCTTGGCCGCGACGTGCGTGCGGGAACGTGACGTCGCGCTTGCCGGCCGCCGAGGTCAAGCCGGCGCACCTTTCATCAACGCAGGGCATGGCGGCGAGCTCGAAAAGGCGTTTTTTTGTGTAGATGTCGCGCGTGCTTTCCTGTTCGTCTTTGCCGTTGACCCACTTGCCCGTGCCGGAGGCTCTAGCGCGGCTTGCCGCGATGGGCTTCGACAGCTGGGAGCTGCCAATTCGGGGTGATGGCGTGCACCTTGGGCACCTCGATCCTGTGGCGTTGCTCGCCTCGCCCGAGGTGGGGGAACGCTTCACGAGAGACGTGCGCGCGGTGGAGAGTCTGCGCTTGGTCTCGGCAGGCTTCGAGATCGATCGCCGGTCCGACGTGGCCCGCGAGCAAAAGCTGCTCGACGCCTGCGCCGCCTTGTTGGCACCGCTCGGCTGCCGCACGATGACCGTGTTCGCCTTCGATGACGGTGCGGCCCCGAACGAGACGCGCTTGCCGGCGTTGGCAAGGGTCTTGAGCCGCTACGGGATGCGCATGGTGATCGAGACGCACAAACGCACCACCACGCAGGACCCCGTGCGCGCGCTGGCGCTGTGCGAGGCGATGCAGGTATCGCTCAACCTGGATCACTCCCATTACATAGGTCAGGGCTATGAGCTCTCCGTCGTCAAGCCGCTGTTGCCCCACGTCGTTGCGCTGCAAGTGCGAGGCTGCGGCCCCGGAGCGCTGGAAGCGGCGGTGGAGGGCCCGGCCGACGAGGGCCTGCAGGCGTGGCGGCGCGACGTGCTCGAAGCGTTGCCTGCCGAGACGCCCGTGACCATCGAATACATTGATCGCCAACGCAACTGGGAGCCTTCCATCCGGAACCTGCGCGCCCTCATCAGCAACAAGTGAGGTTAGTGGGGATATCGCCCCGGGCGAGGATCTGCGAGACTCTGTCCTGATGGTAACGGAACTACGCTGAGGGGAGAGGGTCCAGAAGAAGTGCCAAAGCCTGTGAGTCACGACAACCAAGTCATCGCCTTGCCGCAGAACGATCGACGGCAGAGGCGGGAGTCAAGGATAAGTCCTGCGGCTGCAGAGAAACTGGGAGGCAGACCTGCTGTCCGAGCTCCTGGGCGGGATTACCCTCCAAGCCGAGAGCTCGTGCCTCCGGGAAAATCGGCCGCGCTAAACGCCGAAAGCCTGAATCAGTTAGGTTCATGGTTACAAAGCATCTTGGCTTATAGGCCTGCGACGGAGGGGAAGCCTTGGGTTTTTTACGAGAAGATCGATGCCTATCTTGGTCCGTGGGGTGACAAAGGCTATCCGCTTTCGTATGGCCTCAAATACTGCAAGCTATTCTACTCGGATCGGGTCCTCAACGAGAGTCCGGTGGGGAAGAGATGGGTGCGCCGCACTTTGCTGTTGCTGCAGACTGAGATAGCTGACGTGATTCAGAATCGTTTCCGCGCTGGCACGCTGGCAAGGCTGGGCATGGAGGAATTCACAGAGTTGGCATTCGACTCTCATCCGCGTGCCTATACGCGAGGAGGGTTGTCGCTTGTTGGGCTTCTGGCTCCGCACTTGCTTGGGCAGATCCTCTTCATTCCGAAGTCTGAGTTTTCTCCCGTTTCACAAAACTTTTTAGGAACCGTGGTTCAGGTGGTTGGAACCATCCGATTGATTGTGCCCGATGTGATTGGAGTGGCCCTGGCCGGCACAGTGGGTGAGGCCATGTCGGGGAATTTGAAGCGTGCGTTTCTTCGCGATTCTGATCGCTTTCGAGATGAGCACCGCATGGCGATTTCGCTGGTCGAAATCAAGCAACTGGTGAGGTCAGGCAGCGTGGACCACGTTGGCACGTTACAGGCGTTGCGCAAGGCCCTCACTGTCGGAATGGTCCCGGGTGACCGTATTGGTGCACTTGCGGCTGATGCCTTGTCGGAGGTAAAAGAACGAGAAGTCGTGGTTCGAACTCGGTACCTTCGGGAGTGCATTGCCGACCCAGATTTGACTTCGATCTATACCGCTTTTGATCCTGACGCATGGAAGAGCCGCCAGTGATCTTCATAGCGTTGCGCATTGTGATGGGCGCGGGTGCAGCATTCATGCTTCTGTTTGATTGGCCGCTCGGGGTCGCGCTGTCACTCGCCGTCGGTCTTGATTTCGTGTTGTGGATTTCTGGCGTCGTTGCCGGATTCTCCGTTGTTGCTCGTGGAGGTCTTGCGCTGCTAGTGGGGCTGTTGGGGTTGGCGGTAAGTCGTTTCGCTGAGAGGAAGAAGCCCGGTGGCGGATGGCAATTCTCTGGTCCCATTGTCTTCTTTCTCTTGCGGGCCACTGCGTATGTGGAGGCGTGGGCGATGGGTGGATTCAAAGAGGTTTCGATAGTTCTACCCATCTTCGATCTAATCGCTTCGTCGGTGGCATTTGCAATGCCCGTGACCGTCGCTGCATGGCTTCGGCATCGACGGGCCAGATGACGGCGAATCTCGAAGGCTGTCTCATGTGCCGGGAGTGAGTGGAATGCTGGGATTTATGTTGGTGATTCCGGCCAGATGGGGGACGGCAAGGAGAGCCCAGGCCTAATTGATGGCGGGCGCGTTAGCGCGTCAATGGCCCAGAGTTCTCGTCGGCTCGACAATCAACCCGTCGTCTCGATGACGCTGAACCAGCACACCTGCGACCAGCGGCCTCCTTGGGATTCTGACGGTCCGCTTACTTCGCGATCCCCAAGAACACGGCCAAGCACCGCTCGACCTCCAACAGAGCATCTGGGTCGATGTGTCCGAAGGCGGGCCCTAACTTGTCGCGCTTGACCGTCACAGCCTTGTCCACCATCACCTGGGATGGCTTCTGCAAGCCGTTCTGTGGGCTTGGTTGAATCGTCACGCGCAGCAACGGCGCTGCAACAAGGACGCTGGTTACAGGTAGCACGGTGACGCTGCCGAGCTCGCTGAACAGGTTGGCCTGGATAACCAGTGCAGGCCGAGGCTTGCCAAGGTCGCCCTGCATAACGATGGTCACGAGGTCGCCGCGCATGGGCGTTTACTCCACCCCACCGTCCACGTCAGCCAAGGCTTCATCCGTGAGGCGTTTATTCCACCCAGCCGTTCACGTCAGCCAAGGCTTCATCCATAACCTGCTGCATGGCAGTGTCGGCACTGTCGCCCTGAGCCACGAGCAAGCATTGGCGTCGGCACTGCTCCGCAAAGTCATGGCGGCGCGTGTCAGGCACCCAGATTTGAACGGGACGAAGTCCCGCCGCGCGCATGGCATCGCGGTGCTTTTGAACCCGTTGATTGACGTGCGTCGTTGCCAAAGCCCGAGCCTCGAGTCCGGTTACATGCAACATTCTGCCCGGTCATTGCGTTACATGCAACAGGCTTTTTGAGTGGCGCCCTTGGCGCCCTGGGGCGCTGACGCTCTGGCCCGGCGCGTGCAATGCTGGGGGTACGATGGCTGCCGTGGATTCCTTGGTGGGGCTCATCGACCTGCGAAAGGCCGATGGTCTGGTTCTCGAAGCAGGACGTGTGCCTGCCCTCCTGGGGGGCGCGAGCGGGGGGGCATTGACCATGCCGCCTCTCGATGCAGGCCTGATGACGGTCTTTCTCGAAGAGCTGCTCACCGCAGAAGAGAACCTTGCCCTGGCCGCAGGGCAGATCGTGGAGCGGGGCTACGAATCGGCGGCGAACGGACAGTTTGTCATCAAGGCGCGCATGGAAAGCGGGCGTGCCAAGATGACAATCCGGCGAGGCGTGTTTCGTGGGCCGGCTCCGTTGCTGGACCCATCACCCTCGCCACACCCGGCCGCGCCGCCTGCGGGCGCGTACGAGGCCCCGAGGCCGCCGCCCCCACGGGCCTATCATTTGCCTTCGTCAGCCGCCGCGCCACCCGCTCCCGGGGTGGCCGGCGCGTTGCTTCGGCCGCTGCTGTCGCAGGCGGTTGCCCATGACGCCTCCGATGTTTTTCTTTCGGCGGGCCGGGCGCCCACCATGAAAGTGCGGGGTCAGGTGGAACCCCTGTCGGGAGCGAAGCTCACGGAGGATCGCCTGGTGGCGCTCTTCGAGGAGTGGTTGTCTCCCGCGCGGCGGGCCCAGCTGGACGCCGAAGGAAGTGTTGATTTTGGCCTGCAGCTCGACGACCCAGGGCCGCGCTTTCGTGTGAATCTGTTTCGTCACCTGCAGGGCCTTGGGGCCGCGCTGCGGCCCATCCGCGACCGTGTGCCAGAGCTTGCGCAGCTTGCCCTGCCGCGCACGCTGCTGCGGCTCATCACGGTGCCCCACGGGTTGGTTCTGATGACGGGCCCCACGGGCTCGGGAAAGTCGACCACGTTGGCGGCGTTGCTCGCGCACGTCAATGGCACGAGGGCTTGCCACGTGGTGACGCTGGAAGACCCTATCGAGCACCGGTTCACGCCCGATCGCGCTCTGTTTCATCAGCGCGAGATCGGCACGCACGTTGCCAACTTCTCCACGGGCCTTCGAGCCGCTTTGCGCGAGAGCCCCGACATCATCCTCGTGGGCGAGATGAGGGATCCCGAAACGATAGGGCTGGCGCTCACCGCCGCCGAAACGGGCCACCTGGTGCTCTCGACCTTGCATGCGGGAAGTGCCGCCGGGGCGATTGAACGCATGACCAGCGGGTTCGCGGAGTCGCAGCGCCCAGCGGTACGCGCGCAGATCGCGTCGTGCTTGCGGTTCGTGGTCACGCAGCATCTGGTCGCCAGCACGGACGGTCAGCGCCTCCCCGTGGTCGAGCAACTCACCGTGAACCATGCCGTGGCCGCACAGATACGCGATGGTCGCACCCACTTGCTGGCCACCCAGATGGAGCTGGGAAGCGAAGAGGGCATGTTGACGCTCGAAGCGTCTCTTTTGGACCTGGTACGCCAGGGGCGCATCACCGCCAAAACGGCCCTCACGGTGGCGCCCAACCGGGAGACCTTCGAGGCGTTGCTCGTGACCCCGCCAGGTCGCGGCCGGGGATGAGTACCCCGCGGTGGGTGCAAGACGGCGCCCCGTTGACGCAACCGGCAGGGGGCCTTTGCAGCGAGAAGTTTGTCACCGCGTTGATCCTCCAGGGTCCCGAGGCGCGACATTGACTGAGTTGATGAATCGTCCACCGTGTCTACGCGTGCCGGAGGAAAATTGATGTACCTGAAAAGACGAGGTTTCGTCTCCACCGCGGGGCTTGGCGCCGCACAGGCCGCGAGCGGCGCCCCTCCCTGCCGGCCTCGGGCCCCGTGGGCACCCACCGGCGTCTTTGGCCTCCTGTGTCTTGGCGTCGCGGCGTGTGCAGGGTCAATCGGCGCTTCCGGCGAGGGGGCAAACGACGACGAGCCGTCACCAACGCCCCGTGCCGGGGCAGGGGGCTCCCCGATGCCGGGGACCGGTGGCATGACGGCGACCCAGGGTCCCCTGTCAGGTGATGCCCCGATGCGCCGGCTGACGAACCAGGAGTACGCGCGCACCTTGGCTGACCTGCTGGACCTCGACGTGGGCGGGCTGAGCTTGCCTCCCGAGGAGGAAGTGCATGGCTTCAAGAACAACGCCGAAGCCCTGACATTCTCACCCGTGTTGGCAGAACGACACTTGCTCATCGCAGAAACACTGTCTTCACGCGCGGTGATGGATCTGCCGAAGCTCACGGGTTGCGGCGAAAAACAAGACGAAGACTGCGCGAAAGCGTTCATCTCACGGCTGGGGCAACGCGCCTGGCGCCGGCCTCTGGAACCGACGGAAAGCGCCAACTTGCTCGATATGTTCCGAGAGGGATCCAAAGCGGGATTCGCAGAAGGTGTGCGGCTCGTCGTGCAGGCTCTGCTCATGTCCCCCTCGTTCGCGTATCGGACCGAGCAGGGCGAAGGTGGGCCTGATGGGCAGCTCCGTCCCACCTCCTGGGAGATGGCGTCGCGCCTGTCGTATTTGATGTGGGGCACGATGCCCGATGCCGAGCTCTTTGCAGCGGCCGCAGACGACAAGCTCAAGACCGAGGAGCAGGTCCTGGCGCAAGCGGAACGGCTCCTCAAAAGCCCCCGGTCACGCATTCCGATGCAGGAGTTTTTCGTGGAGTGGCTGGGCCTCGAAGGCGTGCAGACCGTTACGAAGGACGCAAAAGCATATCCAGGCTTCAGTGCCGCCGTGGCGGAGGCTCAAAGCCAGGAGATCGCGAAGTTTCTCGAGGCTGCGTTCTGGTCGGACGAGGGCGGTTTTGCGGATCTGTTCACCAGCAAAGACACCTTCGTGAACAGCGTGCTGGCAAAGCATTATCAGCTTCCCGAACCGGCGGGCGCGACCTTCGAAAGGCGAACCTTTCCTGATGACAACCGGGCCGGTATTCTGAGCATGGGCGGCTTGATGGCCAAGCTGGCCGCGCCCGACCAAACCTCCCCCACCTTGCGTGGGGTGTTCGTTCGCGAACGGGTGCTGTGCTACGAGTTGGAGCCCCCTCCGGTTTCGGTCGACAACGTTCTGCCGTCCCCCACACCCGCGACGACAACCCGCGGCAGGGTCAATGATCACCAATCCGACCCGAATTGTTCCGGATGCCACCGGCTCTTTGATCCTATCGGCTTCGGTTTCGAGCGTTTCGACGCGGTAGGAAGGTTGCGAGACACAGACGGGGGCAAGCCCGTAGATGATTCCGGTGAAGTGTTCGGCTCCTCGATAGGAAGTTTCAGAGGCGCCGCAGAGCTCGGTCGCAAGCTAGCGGCAGACGAAGGCGCCGCCCGTTGCATGGCCACCAACTTTCTCAGGTTTGCGTTGGGGCGTTCCGAGACACCGGCCGACGAGAACACGGTCACTGCGATGAAGGACCAGCTTTTGTCCGGTGACAAGCCGCTTTGGGCTTTGATTCCGACGCTGGTGACCTCCGATCGTTTTGTCTCCCCTTCATCGAGCCAAGGAGTGAAGCCATGAAGCTCTTGCCGCGACGTCAATTCCTTCGAGGAGCCGCGGGCGTCACGATAGCCCTTCCCTCGCTCCTCTCCCTGGAGGGCCGCGCCAAGCCCGCACACGCTGCGCAGAATCCCAAACGATTCATCGCCATGGCCACCGTTCTTGGGACCTACCCAGAACGCTTTTGGCCGCGCGCGCCGGGGTCACAGGCCTTCGCCCCCGATTACCGCCCGCAGCGCAACTACGCCACGGGCACGGGAGACGGGGAAAGCACGGTGTTCGAGCTTCAAGAGATCGGCAAGCCGCTCGAGGCACACAAGGGGGATCTGATTTACATCGAAGGCCTGAACCGTGTGAACAGCAGCGGCCATGGAGGCTACTGCAACCTCCTCACGGGCGTGAGCTCCCCGGTTCCGAAGGAAGAGATCGGGGGGGCCATGAGTTTGGATCAGGCGATCGCAAAGAAGATTGGTGGCGATACCAAGTTCTCCTCTCTTCAAGTGGGCGTGCAGAACTCCGGCACGGGCAAGTACGCGTGTTTATCCTGGTACGCGTCGGGCCAACCCGCTCCCGCGGAGCCGAATCCGATCGAGCTATACAAGCGCGTGTTTGCGGAGGTGCCTGACCGGGGCGCTGACAACAGCGCCTTGGAAGCGATGATCGCACGACGCAAGTCCGTGCTGGACGCAGCGATGGCACAGGCCAAGACTCTGCAGCAAAAGGCCAGCGCTGCGGACAAGGCCAAGCTTGAAAACTATTTCGATTCCGTCCGTCAGGTGGAAATGCGGCTGACGAAGATCAACGCCGCGCTGGGTTGCAGCAAACCCGCGTCACCGGCGCTTGGACCCTTTCCCAAGAACATTCCCGTGGAAGCCACGCCTGACGTGGCGCAGGCTCAGGTCGAACTTCTCACGCTGGCGTTTGCTTGCGACCTCACCCGGGTGGCCACGTTCCAAATTGGCCATGAGGGGTCGAACATGACCCACCCCTGGCTGCAGGTTCCCATTCGCCATCACGACCTGTCTCACACGAAGCCGGATGCTGCCGACTACCAAAAGAACTACGACCACATCGCCGCGATAGGCAACTGGCACGCCAAGGTGCTAGCCGTGCTCATCGATCGGCTGAAGCAGATGCCTGAGGGTGAGAGCACCGTATGGGACAACACCCTGGTGCTGTGGATGAACGGCCTCACGTGGGGCTGCTTTCACTCTGACGATCAGATCCCTGTGATGCTTGCTGGCTCTGCAGGCGGTCACTTCAAGACGGGTCGACATTTGCGGTTCTCTCGCGAGAAGGGCATGCCCATAGCCACCACCAACGACGTGATGGCACAGGTCCAGAAGGCTTATGGCATCACCGACAGTGGTTTTGGCGATCCGAAGTTCAACCAACGCCCGCTGCCGCAGTTGGTGGGCTGACGGGGGCGTCACATTCTGACTGTTGCACGGTCGCCGAAATCGGGGGTAGGCGTTCCGATATCCGCGGGGGCATTTGCCGGCGCCGGCACGAAGGTCGTTCTTCAGCAACTTCGCCATCAAAAACTCGTGATTTTCACTTCGTGCAGCTCGCCCGCCTGATCCATGCACAACGCCAGGTTCTTCGACGCCGCCCACAACTTGGGCTTGCGTTGACCGCACGTGAGGCGCGGTAGCCTGCGCCCATCAACTGCCGCCCAAGACCGCCCCGTCGCCACCTCCACCACGCGATCATGCATGCATGTCGCGTCCATTCCCCGCTCTTGCACCGTAGCCTGGATGGCGCCGGTGCCGAGATCGCGAATGATCATCCGACTCCACTGCTTGTTTCCAGAGGGGGTCAGGAATTCGATGAGCCTTCCATC
Organism: Myxococcales bacterium; assembly: GCA_022184915.1. NCBI lineage: Bacteria > Pseudomonadati > Myxococcota > Myxococcia > Myxococcales > Myxococcales bacterium. Next base: position 635,762 of record JAGTJU010000001.1, read on the forward strand.
GCAGGCCAACGGTGGGTGCGAAAACCAATTGCCCTCGAACCGCCACCCTGCGCTGCTTTCGCAGCCCGCTGAAGCGTTGACGCGGAGATCGAAGGACTCGGAGGCCCACCGCTCGCGGCAAAGGACGTACCCGGCGGAGAGGATCTGTCTTGCGCGACCCACGTCCTCAAGAATGACTTTGGCGGCAACGTGAGTGACCTCCACCAGCTGCTTGCCTTTGATCGCCAAAGTGGGCCTACCGAAGAAGACGGAAGAAAGGGATTCTCCTGCGTTCCATTGGCCGAGTTTGTTTCCCTCCCGGCCGTAGAACACAACGCTATCCCGCGCGATCCAACCGTCTTCTACGGCTTCGTCAACGCGCAGCCACTGAAACCGAGCGCCGGTCTCCGCGGTGAAGAGGTCGACGGTGCCGGTTGCGGCAAAGGGGCTGTTCGAGGTGAAGCGCGGTTTCCCCGATGCCCAGTCGCCTGTGGCGACAAAGAGGCCGTTCCAGAGCACAAAGCTCCGGTCGTGAAAAACTCGAAGCTGCGTGGCGTCCCGGCGCTGCTGCAACGAAGGGACAAATGGGGTGGGGGCGGGAGCGGCTTGCGCGGGTATCGCCATTTTGGCCTGTGGCGCCTTCGCCTCGGCGGTCTTAGCAGCGGGATACGGTGCACAGGAGACGGCCAAGAACAGAGCTGCGATACGACAGGCGGACAATCTGCTATCGCGGCCCAACATACTTCGCCTCGTAAGGGTGAACCACGAAGACAACCCCTTTTTTCAGACCGCCTATGCTCATCAGGTGGTCGCGGTCTCTTGGCCGCAGGTGAATGCAGCCGTGAGAGTTTGTCATCTCCGGCACCTTACCCTGCGCAGTTTCGGCTTCGTTTTCGGCGGTGGTGTGAAACATGGCGCCTGATTTTTGTTCTGCTCCATCGAGACGCCCGTTTCTGTTCGTATCTTGGAAGAATCGAAACGCAATGGGGCCGAAGGCGTTGAAGACCCATGTGGTTGGCAACTTCTTGATGCCGTACAGGGCGTCATACATAGTTTCGACCTTGTCTCTGTCAAAGCCGAAATCCTTCAGCAGCGATCCCCACACCTCTCGGCCTTCCTTACGGCGCACGAGGTAGTGGACATCTCGCGGGTTGGTCGGGCTCGGTTTGATTGGCGTTCCCCAGGCAATCTCTGATCCCGCCCATGAGTGCGTCGTATAGGGTTCCGGCTTCAGCAGCAAGTAGCGACCAGCGGGCGTTGGCGTGAAGTCAGGCCCGCCGTCTTGATCTTTGAGGACTTTAGACGGCCCGCCATAGGCCTCCGTTCGGTAGAGAATCGTGCGGCCCCTCAGCAGGACCAGCAGACCGGGCCCGAGCTGCGCTCCGGATCGGGTGCCCACATGGGTGGGAGGAAAATGGCCAGGGTAAAAGTGAAGTTCAATCCGGGCGGTGTCCCCGCGTTCTGCGGGGGGGGGGCGAGGGGTCTGGCTGGCTGCGCTCATCTGTAGGATCCTCGTGACTTCGGCCATCTTCAGGCTGCGGCCTGCCCTGGACAAGCCAGAATAGGCCCCTGCCCCACTCGACGGTCGAAGGGGAGCATCAGCCTGAGTTTGGACGCCAGTTCCTGGCGCTTGTAAGCTGGTCATCGGCCCGCGGAGCCAGGAAGTCTCTGCCCTTCAGTGGGCACACGGGTTCCGTGAGTGGGACGGCATTGGCCCCGTTAAAATCAGGCAGGGGGAATCCCCGCCATCTTGCGCGCCCTCGCCACAATCCAGGCAACAACCCGGCGCCCCAAGCCGATAAGTCTTCCCGAGCGACGATCGATCCTAAACCAGACCTCGCCCGAGCTGGGTTGCATGTCCCGACGCAGCGATGCAGAGTGCCAGTCGAACCGGAACGGGAGCCGACGGAGCCCCATGGTTGATTTCAAGAGTGCATTCACCGACTTGAGCAAGGGTCCCACCCTGAGGGCGGCCTCGGGCGTCAGCGTGGGTGCCTGGGACGCCGGCTCGTTTGCCCAGCGTCTACAGCCGCTGCGCCAAGCGTTCGAAGCGGCGGCGGCCGAGGCACAACCGGCAGAAGGGCAGACGGCATAATGCTTGTCTCCACGCATTTCGATCCCGTGATCGGGCTCGACATCCACATCGTGTTGGTGCCGACCCCCGCGGGCCCCGTGCCCACGCCCTTGCCGTTCCCCTTCGTGGGGGTCGTGTGGAAGCCACCGGGAAACCCGGTGGCCATCCTCAAGAAGATGATCAAGGAGGCGCCCAAACGGCTGGGAAAAGCGGCCGTGAAGCAGCTCTTTCAGGGGGGCAACGCCCTCGAGGAAGAGATCTCCGCGATGGAGGACGAGATCGTCTCCGAGAGCCTGGGCGAGTTCGCGAACATCGGCAAAGGCAAGGTCCAGGTGAACCAGCTGCCGGTGACCCACACGGGCGACGGCGTGAAGTTGCTGGTGCCACACCCTCCCGTGCCAGGTCCGTTCCAGAAGCCGCCCTCAAACGATGCGGAGCTGCTCTTCGGGGGGCTGATGGTGGCGTTCGAGGACGCCATGGTGGTGCGCCTGGGCGACATCGCCATGAGCTGTTTCGACCCCACGGGGCGGGCTCCCGTATCGACGGTGCTGGCAATCCCGAAGGGCCCCTTGGTGCTGGTGCCGCGGCCTCCGGTGCCCGACCTGAAGCTCATCGCCCAGAAGATCAAAGATTGGGCAAAGGGCAAGCTGCAGAAGGTCGCCGCGAAGCTCAAGCGAAAGCTCTTCAAGCAGTTTCGCAAGCACCAAAAGCGCAGCTTGCGTTGGAAGCAGCTGAGCGCCGTCGTTCAGGTGCGATGCCGCAAGGACGACAAGGGCCTGCGGTCGATGTGGAACCGCAAGGTGTGTCGTGTCACGGGACACCCCGTAGACGTGGCCACGGGCCGCATGTTCACAGACAACGTGGACTTCGAGTTGCCGGGGCCTTTGCCCCTACGTTTCGAGCGCGTCTACGATACGTCGCTTTCGTACCGGCGGGGGCCGCTCGGACATGGCTGGTTCCACAGCTTGGACGTGGCGCTTTACCCCAAGCGGGGCGCCATGGTTTTGCGCGCAGAGGATGGGCGCGAGATCGAGTTTTCAACCTGGGAACTACCGGATCACGTGTTCCAAGTCGGGACCAGCGTGCGGCACCCGATCGAGCGCAGCACCCTGCGCTGCGTGGGCCGCCAGAAGTTCGAGCTGGAAACGGCGGACGGGCTCATCTGGAGTTTTGGTCCGGTCGCGGGAACGCCGGAGCTGAAAGCGATCGAGAAACGTCGTCGCGACGGCGCGGCGATTCGCTTTGCCTACGATGCGGGAGGGCTTCTCGAGCACGTGGTCGACAGCACGGGGCGCAAGGTCTTGTTGACCCACGATCGAGGGGGACGGTTGCAGAAAGTTTCGGTGCAGCCCACCGCCGAGGCGGCACCCCAAACGGTGGTGACGTATGCCTACGACGCCAACGATGACCTGACCTCTGCCACCGACGCCCTGGGCGGCACCTGGCGCTACGCCTACCAGTGTCACCTGATGGTGCAGGAGTCGAACCGCAACGGCCTGTCGTTCTACTTCGTGTACGACGGCGTCGACGAAGGCGCCCGCTGCGTGCGGACCTGGGGTGACGACGGCATCTACGACCACGAGATCACGTATGCCGAAGGCACCACGGTGGTGGAGAACTCCCTGGGCCACGTGACGGTCTACAAGCAAGACGAAACGGGTCAGGTCGTCTCGATCATCGATGCCACGGGCGCGGAAACGAAGTACGCGTACGATGAAACCTCGGGCCAACAAACGGCGGAGATCTTGCCGGATGGCAGCCAAACGCGCTGGGTCTTCGACGAGCAAGGCCACTGCATTTCGATCGTAGGCCCCGACGGCGCCGAACTGAAGCTCGAGCATGGGCCCTTGGGTCTGCCAACGAAGGTGGTGGATGCACAGGGCGCCGCGTGGCATTGGTCATACGACGGCCTGGGGCACCTGGTGGGGCGCCGGGATCCGCTGGGCCGCGCGCAACAGTTCGAGTGGCAAGGGCCCCAGCTGGTGGGTGTGACGGATGCCTTGGGCCAGCAGAGCCGCCTCGAGTACGACGCACAGGGGAATTTGGCGTCTTTGCGTGCGCCGGACGGCACCACGACCCGTTGGGCGCACGACCCGTGGGGCCGCGTGGTCGCCGCGACAGACGCCAAGGGCAACGTGCAACACCGGGAGTGGGATGCGCTGGGACGGCTGGTGCGGGTGCGCGAGCCCGACGGCAACGAGCGGAGGCTGGCCTACGACGCCGAAGGCAACGTGGTGCATGCGAAGGACGTGCACCACGACGTACGGTTCACGTACCAGGGCATGAACCGGCTGCGGAAGCGAGAAGAGGCAGGCACGGCGGTGCGCTTCGCGTACGACACGGAAGAGCAGCTTCTGGGGGTGCAGAACGAACACGGGATGGTGTACCAGTTCGTGCTGGGACCAACGGGCTTGGTGCAAGAAGAGTGGGGATTCGACCGACTCAAGCGCACGTACCTGCGGGATCCGGTAGGGCGGGTGCAGCAGGTGATACGGCCGCAGGGCGAGACGATCGCGTACACGTACGACGTGGCGGGACGGGTGGTGGAGGTCGAGCACAGCGACGGAACGAAGGAGAGCTTCGCGTACCGCGTGGATGGCGCCATGTTGGTGGCTGGCAATGCCGACGTGGTGGTGAAGTTCGAGCGCGATGTGCTGGGGCGTGTGACGAAGGAGGTGCAGGGGGAAGAATGGGTGGCGTCGTCATTCGACGGGGCCGGCTTCCGCACGGGCATTCGCTCGTCGAAGGGGCTGCGTCACACGATCCGGCGCAATGGGATGGGGGACGTGCTGGGGTTATCGGCGTATGTGGAAGCGGGAGGGCACGACCTGCCCTTCGAGTTCGCGCACGTGGATGGGGCCGGGGAGCGGGCCTATGAGGCCGAGTTCCAGCGCGACAGCGTGGGGCTGGAGATCGCGCGGCATCTGCCGGGTGGGGTCAGTGCGCGCTGGGAGCGCGACAACCTAGGGCGGCCGGTGCGGCAGAGCCTAGAGGTGCGCGGACAGGAGGTGCGGGCGCGCGTTTACAAGTGGGAGCCGAACGATCGGCTCAAGCGGATTTCGGATTCGGTGTCGGGACCGATCACATTCGAACACGACGCCCTGGGAAGTCTGATGAGCGCGACGTTTCAGGACAGCGCGGAACGTACATTGCGGGAGTTGCGGATGCCGGATGCCGTGGGCAACCTGTTCCGCACGCGCGAGCGTGACGATCGGAAATACGGTCCCAGCGGTGAGTTGCTCGAGGCGCGGGGGGCTGAGGGGGTGACCACGTATGCGTATGACGTGGAAGGCAACCTGGTGAAGAAGGTGGGGCCGGAAGGCGAGTGGAGGTACGAGTGGAACGGGGCGGGGCGTCTGGTGCGCGTGGTGCGGCCGGATGGGACGGCGGTGACGTTTGGATACGATGCGCTCGGGCGGCGGGTATGGAAGCAGTGGAAGGGCAAGCGCACGCGTTGGGTGTGGGATGGGAATGTGCCGCTGCACGAGTGGGTGGAGGCGGTAGAGGAGCGAGGAGGTGTGGTGCAGGTGGAGGGCGGGGAGACGGCCGCGCAGGCGCAACGGGCGGCCTTGCTTGTGTCGCAGCCGGCGCAGGGGCCGCCAGCGGCTGTAAAGCCGTTTCAACAAGCGGCGGCTGCAGAAGGAACTGCTGAACAGCCCATCACGTGGCTGTTCGAGCCCGAGAGCTTCACGCCCATGGCGAAGCTCGTGGGCGACGAGACGTTCAGCATCGTGGCCGACCACCTGGGTGTGCCCACCAGCATGGTGGACGAGCTCGGGCGGGTGGTGTGGCAAGCGCAGATCGGGACGTGGGGAGACCTAAAAGACGTTCAGGGCGTGAAGGGGGCCTGCCCCTTCCGGTGGCCAGGGCAGTACGAGGACGAAGAGACGGGGCTCTACTACAACCGGTTTCGGTACTACGCACCGGAGGCGGGCCAGTATGTGAGCCAAGACCCTATCGGGTTGATGGGGGGACTTCGGCCGCTCGGATATTGCAGCGATGTATCAAAGGAAGCTGATCCTCTGGGGCTGTCGAAGTCCTGTACTAAGCTACTTCCGCCCGGGCCAAAACGGCCTCCGGAGGATCCGACCAAGCCGATCGTCGGAGCAGAGTTGCCGGTTGGTTACCGCTTTGAGCAGGCGGTGGGGCCAAATCAAGCCGCACCGGGCGCTTTCGGAACGAACGAGACGATCACATCCGTCGGATTCGTGAGGAATGACCTCGCGGTCATCCCGTCTTTCAAGGGAGAGATTGCAGGTGTGCGGACGGTAGAAGTCGTCCGGCCCGTAAGGGCACAAGTCAGTACAGTTGGACCGCAAACGGAAAATGGAGTGTTGTATCCTGGGGGACGGACGCAAATCCAGATTCTGGAGTACGACCCAGCAGATCCTTTCGTAAAGTTCGTTAGCCCTGTTCGCTCCTTGCCACCATAGGCCCATGGATATTCCAATCGACGAGCAAATCCAAGCGATCCTAGAGGGAGAAATCGGTGCTTTGGCAAGCCGATATACCGGTGGGGATCTTGATGCGCTCGACCAGATGTGGACTGTGACCGCGGTAGACGTTCTTAACGAAGCACGGGCTCGAGGCGTGTCGAGCTCATGGGTGCATTGGCAATTAGGGTCAGAAGACGGCTTGTACATTGTTCCGAGCGGACCAAGGTGGGTGCTACTAATGCAGGAGCGCGGTTCTGTACTGTGGCGACGCGACTACAAGACGAAGGAGGAAGCAACAGAGGCCGCCGTGAGGCTTTTTCTTCTCCCGCGACCCCTCAAGCCTTAGGGGCGCCTATGCCTCGACCACTACAGGGGCCGCGCTGGCGGGTCTGGCCCCGTTTCGTGTTCGCGAGGTGTCCGGCCTCGAGGGACAGCTCGAAGGCGGGGGGCGAATCCGACGGGCGCGGGCAAGGCGCCAAGCTGCTTCTCGACTTCAGCTCGTACGTGCCGGAGCACCGGAGGGCGCACACGCTCGCTGACCTCAGCGAGCGTGGGCTGGCACTTGCCGAGCAGCGCGGGCGTCGAGGTCACCAGCACCAGGAGGGCCGCCCGGACCGCGCTGTAGCGGCGGCGTACCCATCGCACCGCTCCGGGCAGCTCGATGTCTGGCCGCAGCCCGTCGGCCGCGGCCTCTATCGACGGCGCGGCTTCCACCGCGGCCACCACGGTCTCCACCTCGTCCAGGGAGCCACTGAGCCGAGCCGCCAAGCAGTCGGGCAACAGGCAGAAGGTCTGATGGGCCGTCGGGCAGTAGTACCGGGCCACCCGCATCCCAGCTGGCTCCACCCGGGCGTAGGTCCCAAGGCTGCGAAAGCCACATTTGGCACCAGACCCATGCTCCGGGCACTGATTGAGCCTTGCCTGTCGCCAGCCTTCCTGCTTAACGTATTCCTCGCTGGTCAGTACCGTCGCTTGGCGCAACTGCACGACCGGCCAAGGGCTCGCACGGTTGCACTGCGTGGCGGGCCCAACCTCTATCTGGGGTCCCAAGGGCAGGCGTCATGCCTGTCGGCAGGTAGCCTTACCCAGTTCCCGGTTTCCCGCAAAAAGCCACCCCGCGGCCCTCCCGCAGTCTGCCCCCTCCTCAGGGGAATCACCAAGGGCTCAGACCGTGAAAGCCTTCCTGGGGAATCGGGGATTTACGTGATAGCTAACAACGCAGGGCCTAGTTGTCGACATTGGATCACAGCCTGCAGGGCCGTCCGCAAAGCCTGACGGACCGTTCTACGAGGTGGAGAAGCGGAGCCTGTACAAAAATTGGAAAGGTGAAGTGGAGGTGATTCAGCATGACCCAGGGTTCTAGAGAAGCCGAACCGCACCTGCGTTTTGAACAGCGGGTTACAGAAGCATTTCAATTCCTGGAGAGTAATGGTTTTCAGCGATGCCCATTGCATAGTAGCGACCTTGCCACCAGAGATGCATCCATCAGAGTCAGGTACCACCGCGAAGGAGCCGCCGTAGACGTCGAGATGATGGTTGGCCTCAACATATTTGTCCTTGTTGGATCCCTCGACGAGTCCCAACCGGCTTGTTCCGCTCTCTTCCGAAGGTCGACGCCCTTGGAACTGATTCCAACCTCCGTTCCGTTGCCGTTTCCCTTTCGATCCCCGAAAATAAAGACCTTGTCCGAAAGTGCATCTGCATCTTACGTGCGACACCAAAAGAAGGTTGCTGCCCACTTCAATGAGGTCCTCCACTATCTATCGCTACGAACGCAAGAAGCTTTGGAAGAAGGGCGACTCTTCGCTGACACGGCTGCGGCGCCCTAATCTAGTAGGTGCCGGTGCAGGAGATCGAGAAAGATGCCAGGCCGGGACCACAGGTGAGCGCCTGATCGGTCCCCGGCGTCGGAGCCTGGCTCTTATCGCCGCGAGGCCACAAGAGGAGAGCGGTGCCTCCGGCTGCAAACAAGCCCCCGATGGCGTAACCAAGGACCATGCGGGTGCCGAGGGCGTCATAGTCCTGTGCAAGCTGGTCGCACGAAGCCCCGCCGGTCACGATGCCGTTGGTGCGGTCGCATCCGCTGGTCGCAGCATTGAAGTCGCTTGCTTTTCCTTCACGTGCAATGTGGGAAGCGACTCCCAAGGTAAGGCCAAGTCCTCCCGCTACCAGCGCCCCGATTCCAACGGACTTGGTCCAAGACGCCGCGGGTTTGGAGGGGGCAGACTCAGGCGGCGCTGGGATGCTTGGAGAGAGTGAGGTGTCGGGCGGAGTCAGGGCTGATACCTGCGATTGGACCGGGGAGACGAGGTTGACTTCCACGGCGCGCGTTTGTCCCGGCTCCAACTGGTAGGTGGCAGCAAAGCTCTCGAACCCGGGGGCTGCTACCGACAGCGCGCTGTGGCCGGGAGGCACCCGCACGGAGGGTTTGTCGGACAGAATGGCCACGAGCGTACCGTTGACGCTCACCTGCGCAGTTCCTGGGGATCCGAAGATGCTGAGCGTGGCCAGGTGTTTTCGTACGTCTTCGATGGCCGTCTCGAGTGTGCGGCGATTTCTCGACACCCAGGGGTCGCTTTCGGCGGTCAGCGCTTCCGTGAGATGTCCGTCGGCGTCTAGCCATTTTTCGACCGCCTGCTCACAAAGGCCGAGCTGTGCAGCGGCACGCGGCGTGTGCGCCATGTCGTAGGCGCGCTGAAATTTTTCGAGAGCTTCGGTATCTCGGCTTGCACGTCGCAGTTCTACGCCTTGTCGAATGAGCAGCTCGCTAGGATCGGGCGCTGCGTCCGCGGGAGCACTAAATCGAAGACTCGAGAGCAAGAGTACGAGGGCTGCGAGCCGTGGGGACAACGCTCTCGCCTCGGCTCTGGCACGAGGGGCTTTGAAGACGAAGTTAGGAACCATGCTTCTCATCGGATTCTTTCTCGGTGGCTGCTGGTATCCCACAGGTTAGGACGAGTATCCTTATCCGTGGCGCGGGGTGTTGTCGAGCAGGACCAGATCGGACGAACGGGCTGTTGCATCCTGCCGAGTCCCGCTCGACGCTGGCACCGGCTCCGTTTACACCCGATGCGGGTCGCTTGTTTGTTGCGCCCCGGGTCTTTGCAGTTGTGAACTCCTGAGTCACGTACGCGGAGGTACCGCAGAGCTCGACTGCCCGGGCAGAGGAATTCGAGCTCGTGACATCGATCCCATTGCAGCGCCCCACAACGCCCGCTACCAGTCGAGGTCGGCGTGACCATTCCCATCCGAACGACTTGACGGGGAGGGTGCTGCTTGCTTAGCCTGACGCCAGATGAAGCGCGACAGCAAAAAGTGGCCCGTTGAGGTTGATTGCCGGCGCCTTGGTGTAGCGCTTCGCGTACGGTTGCGATGTTCGAGCGCGTTCTTCGTGTTCCTGCTGGGATGCTCTGACCTGAGGGGAGGTGGTACAGGGAACCCTGCGGCCATGCTGGACGGTGCTCCGGACGGAGATTATGCCTCGCCGTCAAGCGACGCAGGGGGGGCGCAGAGCCCTGACTGTGGGTCCACTGAGTCCGCCAACAACTGTGGGTATTGTGGTCACGATTGCACAACGCTTCCCAATGTGGCGTCACCGAATTTGGTTGGCTGCAAGGAAGGTGCGTGCGTCGTCCCGCAGGCCGCGTGTCGACCAGGAAAAGCACATTGCTCGGCTGACCCAGACGACGGATGCGAAGCCGATTTGAGCGAGGCTTCGACCTGTGGTTCCTGCAGCGTATCGTGTGGCGCGGACGCTTCGCTTTGTGGTAGCGCGAACGGCATCTATCAATGCCAAGCGAGCTGTTCAGCGGCAGAGCCCACTGTGTGCGGGACCACCTGCGTAGACACAATGTCGAACCGGTTCAACTGTGGTCAGTGCGGCAAGGCCTGCTCTACTGTCAACGGGGCGAGTTCGTGCGTTGCGGGGCAATGTAGCATCGTATGCGTCCAAGGCTTTGGAGACTGCAATGACAGCGCCGGTTGTGAGACCGATATCGCTGGCAAAGACGATCAAAACTGCGGCGCATGCGGCAGAAAGTGCGAGGCCTGGCAAGCTTGCTCCCTAGGGTCCTGTTCACCCCGTTACGAACGGAGTCTTGTATGGCCATACGACAGTTCAAGTTCCGTGTTTGCTGGTCCCGTCTCCGCTGCGATAGACAACGACGGCGGCATTCTGGCAATGGTTGAATTCTCCGACGGCGCTGACTTGGATCCTGGTCCCGGAGAGTCGCTAGCAGTGGGCAAGGGTATAGCCATCACAAAGTTTTCGGAGGCGGGAACAGTTGAATGGGTGCTCCCGATTAGGAGATCGAGTGAGAGCTTAGGTGTCGCTATCTCGAGTTTGGCGCTATTGCAAGATGGATTTGTGATCGTGGGGACTCTGTTTTCCACAACGGCAGTTTTCGAGGGTACAGCCGGGGCAGTCACCCGTAGTGCAGGGCCTCCCCTCTGCTTCATCGCTCGATACGATTCGCAACGGCGTGTCAGTGTTCAGACGCTGGGAGGCTCAAGCCCCGACAGCTCATGTTACGCTTACACAGTTCTTCCCTTCGCGAGCGGGTTTGCGGTCGCAGGGAGCATCCAGGGAGAAGTGGCCTCTTCTAGTGGTCAAAGCTTCAATGCGGGAGCCGAGTCAGACGCTTATTTGGCCCTGATGCGCATGGACGGAACGTTCTCCAGCGTGCAACTTTTTCCGTCGACAGGCAAAGGCGTTCAGAGTTCAGGCGCGAGTGGGAAGATACTTTTGCCCCGCGTCGAAGGTGGAGCTTGGCTGATTGGTACCCATTGGACAAAGATTGACCTCGACCCCGGTCCGGGAGTTTTCGTTCGCGACGTCGCCGAGTCACAACAAATCTTCGGCGTAGCGGTAGACAACTCTGCGAACTTCGTAGAGGGGTGGTCTCTTGAGGGGAGCGGCCTCGACCTGAATGGCGCCACTACAACGTCCAGCGGACATATCGTTCTTTCTGGGGGTGTTGGTGCAGGGAAGGACGGACGTTGGATCGATCTTGACCCCAGCGCATCACGGCTCGTTAGGAAGGATGTGACTTCATTTCTTATGCGCCTCTCAGGGGCTGAGTTTGTCCTCGGAAAGGCGATTCCGAGCAACGTGGACATACGTCCGATCGCAGGACCGGGTGGCCAGGTCATCGCGACTGGTACCTTTGGTGACATTGTCGACTTCGGCGAGATCGGCGGTGGAGTACACGTTGCTGCCGACGGAAGACTTTTCGTAGGCTACCTCGACGAGGAGATGAACCTCTCGAAACTTACCTTTTTTGGTAGTGCAGCATCGGGTCTAAGTTCGATCTGGTCGAGCACGCGAGGCTTTGCACTGCTCGGGTATCTTATCGATGGCTTACCCACCGATCTTCATCCGGGCAGCGCGAAGGAAATCTACTCATTTACAAACGCGACCTTCGTCAGCCGGTACTCATTTTAGAGTCTCTGGCCTGATGGCGATAGTTGATATCCTCACTGCCATCGGCTTCCTTTGGGCGCTCGCTACATGCGGAAAGGGCGTGGTTTCCGCTCCAAGGCGCCTCCGCTCGGGCGAAGGCACCTTGGAAGAACGGCAGGCCTCTACTCTCGTTTGGCTCCCTGCTGGATCCACTGCTCGACTTTTGCGATCTCCGTGGCGTCAAGCGGATCCCTTCCACCGGCAGGCATTCGGTTTCCGCAGCCCATGGGCAAGAGCGTACTCCCTCCCGTGATCTTCGAGAGGAGGATACTGTCGCCAGGCATCATGGGCTCGACCCTCTTCTTGCCGTTGTACTTCTCGCACTTGGAAGTCGTCCCTTGTACGAAGTTCCAGGCGTCGGTGTCCGTCATTTGGCCGAAAGCGTTGCCGTGGCATTGAGCACCCGCGCAGTTCATCTTCAACAACGGAAAGATATCCGCTTTAAACGTCAGGGAAGCCGCCGCGTTGCCGCCCATGCCGCCCGTGGCGTTGCTGCCGCCCATGCCGCCTGCCGCGGTGCCACCCATGCCGCCCATGCCGCCGCTACCTCCCGACCCGCCCTTACCGTCCGAGCCGCCGCTACCCGAACCCCCGCTGCCCGACCCACCGCTGCCCGAACCGCCCTTGCCGTCCGACCCGCCGCTGCCCGAACCACCGGTACCCGAACCGCCCTTGCCGTCCGAGCCGCCGCTGCCGCCCTTGCCGCTCGAGCCGCCGCTGCCCGAACCGCCGCTGCCGCCCTTGCCGCCGGATCCGCCGACGCTGCCGCCGGATCCGCCCTCGTCACCATCGCCTCCGTCGTCCTCAGTCGAATCTGAGCCACCGCAGTTGGAAACGGTCAGCCCCATGAATGCCATCGCGGAGACGGCCAAACCAATACGAAGATGCTTCTTCATCGAATACGACTCCTTTAGGGGGCGTCCGCAGCCGTCACTCGACGAGCCCGAGCCGCCAGCACTACTACAAGGCCGCACATTCTACGGGCCTCTCTTCCATTAAGGAAGCGCGATGACGGCCCCAGGGTTTTTCTGAATGCGCACTGCGTCATGAATGCCCGGCTGCGGCTCCCACCGGTACCCTTCACCTCACAGCGGGCCGCGCGCCGCCGTGAGCAGCCTTTGGAGCGTGCGCGCCAGCACCTGCCGCTGGGGCGCCTTCACGACCACGGCATTCGCCCCAAGCCGGCGCGCCCGCTCCTGGGTCGACTGAGCCGTGCGCGACGACAACACCACCACCGGCATGTGGCGGAGCGTGGGATCGCGGCGGATGCGCTGGATCAGCTGGAACCCATCCACCCGCGGCATCTCGAGATCCGTCACCACCGCGTCGAAACGTCGCTCGTTCAGAAGCTCCCACGCCTCCCATCCATCCTCGGCCGTCGAGGTCTGCAAACCCGCCCCCGTCAAAGCCCGTGCGGCCGCCTCGCGGGCCAACCGTGAATCGTCGACCACCAGCACGCGCGGCGGCCCCCGGCGGGCAAGAGGCGCCGGCGTCTTCGGGCTGAACGCCATCTCCGCAAGCGCTGCCACGTCCACCACCAACTGCACCTTGCCGGCCCCCGAGACCGTTGCGCCCGAAAAATAGGGCAGCAGCGACAAAATGGCTCCCAGCGGCCGGATCACCACCGTGCGCGGACCGATGATGCGATCACAAGTGGCGGCGAACGCACGCTCGCCAAAGCGCAGGTGCATGAGCGCCAGCCGATGATCGGGTGGCGTCTCGAGACCAAGCAAGCTCTGAAGCCTCAGCACGGGCAGCCGTTCGCCCGAAGTCAGCGTGACGTGTGAAGACAGCGTGGCCCGCGCCGCGGGGCTTTGGTCGCTGGTGGGCGGCAGCGCGCCCACCACGTGCCCGAGCGGCACCGCATAAACCTGCCCGCCTAGCTTGAACAGCAGTGCCTGTGCGATGGCCGCCCCCATCGGCACGCAGAGCGAGAACGAAGTGCCCACGCCCCGCTGCGAGTGGCACGCCACCCGTCCCCCAAGGCGGGTAATCACCGTCTTCACGATGTTGAGCCCCATGCCTCGCCCTGCCAAAGCGTCGACCGTCGCCCGCGTCGAGAACCCAGGCTCGAACAACACCTCCAGCAACGCTTCGCTCGTGAGCGTTCCCAAAGGCACGCCCTTGCGGTGAAAGAGCGCGGCCTCGACCTGCGCGAGGTCGACGCCCTGTCCATCATCCTCGAACGTCACGTACACGAAATCGCCTTCCAGCCGGGCGTGCACCCGCAGTGTGGCCTCTTCGGGTTTGCCGGCCGCCCTGCGCGCCTCGGGCGTCTCCATCCCGTGGGTGAGCGCGTTGCGCAGGAGATGCAGCAAGGGCTCGAAGAGCTGATCCAGCGCCGCGCGGTCGAGCTCGAGCTCGCCGCCCTCCGTGCTGAGCTTCACCTGGGCTCCCGTGCTGGCCTGAAGCTCACCCAGCGCCAGATGCAGGCGTCGAAACAGCCACTGGAAGGGCACCAGGCGCACCGTGCGCAGATCCTCGTTCAACGTGTCCGTGGCCCGACGAATCGCCAGCGTGTCTGCGAGCAGCCCCGCGTTGGCGCGGTCGAGGTGGGATACCACGGTGGCCGTCTCCCACTCGAGCTCTGAAAGCCGGGTCAGCGCTTTGCGTGTGGGTGGCGCTTCCGTCATGCGCCCATCGTCGATATGGGCGTGCAAAGTCGCCAAGGCGTAGCGCATGGCGCTTCGTCCCTGGTTCAGCTCGCGCTTGAGCCCATCGAGCTCCGACAACCTGCGTTCGATCCGGGTGCGTAAAACGATGAGATCGCCTACGTGATCGCTCATCGCCTCGATGGCGCCGCTGTCCATCGTGAGCCGCCGGTCGGCTTCGATCCGCCGATCACTGCGCCGCCGTTCGTCCCGGGGGGGCGCATCGAACGCCGGGCTCGGGACGATGGCAGGCTCGCCCGCTTCGCGCGGCACGAGCCGCTGGCGCGCGCCCTCGAGCAGAGCCTTGAGCGTGGCGATGTCCTCGCCCATGCGATCGAGGATGCCACCCGTGGGCGCCAAACGTCCCTCGCGCAGCTCGGCGCATAGCTCTTCGAGCCCGTGGGCCACGTCGGCGATCGCCGCTTGCCCCACCGTGCCCGCCGCCCCCTTCAGCGTGTGCAACGAACGAAAGAGAGTGTCGATTTCGTCGGTGGCATCGCCCCGCGTGTGGCCGAGCCGCGCGAGCGCGCTGTCGGCCCGCTGTAGATGCCCGGCGGCTTCGTCGAGAAAGAGGTTGCGTAGCGCCTCGGCGTCGGCCGGTGCCCATTCATCCATGGGTTCGCTCGGCCCCGCAGGGTAGGGCCCGTGGGGAGGCGCGGACATGGTTCAGGTCTCGTGTGGTGACGCTACCCCCGGCGCGCGATCGGGTGGCACGGCCGAGGCGCTGGACTCGGACGTGGTCACCAGCGCGGCCAAGGCGCGTGTGAGCGGCGTGTGAGCCTCTGCGAGCAAGGGGCGCAGCTCATCGACCAGCGCGGCCACCGCCACCTGGTTGCGGCGAAGCACGGCCCGCACCGCCTCGTCTTGCTCCGGTTCCACGCGCAGCTTCTCCAGGGTGTGCAAGAGCCCCTCGGTGGTCGTGACCATCGCGGTGGCCACCGCGGCCGTGCCCTTGGCTCCGTCTTGCAAGCTCTTCGTGAGCCCTTGAACCTCTTCCAGGTTGCGGCTGGCGTCGGCGCTTCCCGCCTCGAGCGTCTGGACGAAAGCCCCCACGTCCTTCGTGGCCGCCGCCGAGCGCTCGGCCAGCTTTCTCACCTCGTCGGCCACCATCGCGAAGCCTCGCCCCGAAGGACCCGCCCGCGAGGCCTCGAGCGCGGCGTTCAGCGCCAGTACATTGGTTTGGCGGGCCAGATCGTCGAGTACCTCCACCACTTGGCTCACTTCCTCGCATCGCGAAGCCAGCGCCTGCAAGCGCCGTGAGACATCCACGATGGCGTGACTTTGGCGGGCCACGCCGCTCGCGATGGCTTGCACCGAGCGTTCGATTTCGCCGCCTGCCGTGGCCAGGGTGACCGCGGCGCTGCGCCCATTGCGGGCCACGTGCTCCAAGCACCGGGCGGCCTCGTCGAGCGCCTCCCCCAACGGCCCGAGGGGATCGCCCGGCGTGAGGGGGCCAAGCCGTGAAGCCAGATCGCCGAGGGCAAGGGCCCGAACGCGGGCCAGCAGGCGTTCGGTCTCGGCTGCGTCGGGACGCGTGGGGCCCGCAGAGGGCCGAGCGGCCTTCGTTGCCGCGCCCGCCTCGCGGGAGCCCAGCACCGCCACCAGCAGCGCCGTGGCGCCGCCAAACGCCACCACCAGCAAGAGGGTGAGCGTCGAGGGGGCCAGCCCCAAGGCCACGAGGCCCACGGCGGCCGCCAAGAGCAGGCCCTGCACGGTCACGAGCCAGGTGTTCTGCCGAGGGGTCATGGGGAGCGAGGCCCTTGTTTGACGGTAGCCATGGCGTGTTCAATGACGAACCCGGCATCGAGCAGCAGTGCGGGACCGTCACTGTCGAGCACGTTTCCCGTCACGAAGCGCGGGCTGTGCATGGGAGGGCGCACGTGCGGGGCCTCGAGCGTGCGCACCCGGCTCACCCGATCGACAGCCAGCGCGGCCCGCACGGGCTGGGGATCGGTATGCAGTGACGCCTCGAGCACCAGCGCAAAAGGCACCGCCGCCCGGTGCATCTCGCTGGCGTCGGCCGCCGCGCCAAGGGCTCGACCCCCCAAGAGCTCGGGCTCGAGATCGATGATCGCCAGCGGTTGCCCCCGGTAAGGAAACACCCCCCGCACGACATGACCCACGAGGGGAACGGGCGTCACCGTGGGGGCGTCCACGATCTCGAGCACCGCGCCCACCGCCAGCGCGCAGCGCCGATCGCCGATCAAGAACTGAACGAAGTCCATCAGGGCGCGGCCGGGGTGACACGGGGCCGAATGAGCTTGCTCTTCCGCAGCCGGTAAAGCACGCGGCAGACCTCGAACGATCCCATGTGGGTTTGAAAGATGACGTCGCGAACCGTGTTGCGCCCGTTGAGCTGTTCCGCCACGGCGATCTCGTCGCGCAGGAGCCTGCCGGGCCCAAGCGTGGCCATGCGATCGTCCTCGCGCAGATAGATCGCGTCGAAGTCGTCGATGGCCTGCTCGATGAGCCGCCACTCGTCGATGCGCCGCAGCCCCTCCATGACCAGATGGTCCACCGAAAGGTCGAGCGAAGGCTCCGCGGTGGGACCTGAGGCCGCAGGGGTGGCGACGAACGTAAAGCCTCCCGTGTCCCATCGGAGAAGCTCGTAGACCAAGGCAGCCGTTTGAAGCCGCATGCCTTCGTCGAGCTGGTCCCGGGAGATGAGGCCTCGCGCGATCAAGGCCTGTCCCAGTCGTGGGAACGTGGCCCCCGCAGGCCTCGCGCTCGCGCTCTGCGTGGCGACCGCCTCGAGGGTGTTGGTGTCGATGTAGCCCCGCTCGCACAGGAAACGGCCAAGCAAAAATTCCTCTGGCACGCGTTCGGCGCGCGCAAAGGCCACCCGCCCGGCCGCAAAGCGCACGCGCACCTGGCTCGCGCCACGCGAAAACCAGGCGTCGCCCGTTTTGCGTGCCTCGCAGAGCAGCGCGAAGACGTCTGACACCCCGAAGACCGCCAGGCTCCCCGCGAGGTCCGGCGCCGCTGTGCGTGGGGCTGATGCGGGCGCCTGGGGGGCAGGCGTCAGCGAGAGGCGGCGACGGGGCGCGGCGCCGGGGGCCACGAAGTGCGACACCACCGCCCGGAGGGCGTCGGGCGTGAAGGGCTTGGCGATGGCGTCCACAACGCCCGGCCACTTGAGGGGATCGTCGTGGTGAAGGCCGCTGCGCAAGAGCACGACCTTGGGGGCATCCTTCTGGTCGGCCAGGTGTTCGCACAAAGGCAGCGCGGGTGTGTCGCCCAACACGTCGTCGAGCAGTACGAGGGCGGGGCGTTCGGCGCGCACGGCCGCCAGACCTGCGTCTGCGTTCGGTGCGGCGACCACATGTAGGCCGGCTTCGCCGAGCACGAGCTGCACCACCTTGAGCAGGGTGGGGCTGTCGTCAATCACCAAGATGGTCTGCGCAGACATGGAACTCCCCGAGACAACGCGCAACTCGGAACCAGCCGGACATGCTACCACGGCGGCGGCGGCGCTCAAACCAGCACCTCCTCCGCCATGCCGAGAAGCGGCTCGGATCCATTGAGTTTTCTGCAAGCCTGCCGATGGGGAAACCCCGAGGACGGTTCGCAATGGATGCCGCAGCGTGGCTTCGTACGGTTGAGGATTCCGCCGCTCAGGCGCAAAAACGGCTCGAGGATCTGGCGACAGCGGTCGGTGAGGTGCGCAGCCGCGACCAGCTCATGCGTGAAGCTGACGAACGTCTGTCGCCCATCTTCGACTCTCAGCGCACGTACCTCTACGCGCTCGATGCGGCCTCGGGTCAGCTCGTCACCCTGGCGACCGTGGGCAAGGACGTCAAGGAGATCCGGGTGCCCGCTGCCCCGGGAAGCCTCGCCGGCTTCGTGGCGCTCGCGAAGGTGGCCGTCAACGTGCGCAACGCCTACGACCCTGCCGAGCTTGCGCGCATACACGCCAAGCTGCGCTTCAATGACCACCTCGACCAGCTCACGCAGTTCACCACGAAGTCCATCCTGACCTTGCCCCTCATCCACGAGGGCGCTTTGGTAGGTGTGGTGCAGGCGCTCAACAAGAAAAAAGGCCTGTCGTTCATGCCGCGGGATGTGGCCGCGGCCGAGGACGTCACCAAGATCCTGGCCCCCGCCGTCAAGCGCTTGAACGATCGCCTCAAGCCCGGAGAGCGGCGCGCGGGCAAGTGGGATTTTCTCCTCGAGCGCGGCAGCCTCACCAAGGACGCCCTCGAGGTGGCGCTCAAAGACGCGGCGGCAAACCGGGTCGATCCTGCCCGGTACCTGATCGAAAAGGTGGGCGTGAGCCGCGGTGACGTGGAGCGCTCCCTCTGCGAGCACTTCGGCGTCGATTTCTTCCGCTTCGCGGGGAACGAAACCGTGCCGGCCGAGCTGAAAGCCCGGCTTCGGATCGACTTTCTCAAGAACGTTTGCGCCGTGCCCGTGGAGGTCCAGGGGAGCCGCCTCACGATCGTGATCGACGATCCCTCGGACATCATGCGCACGGACGCCCTCCGGTCGCTCGATCCGGATCGCGAGCTGGTGATCCGCCTCGGGTTTCGCGACGAGATCTTGGGGTGCATCGAACACTCCTTCGGCCAAAAGCAGACCGGCGACGTTGGCCTCATCCTGAAGGAACTTTCGGCTGACGAGTCGACGGGCGCGGTCGAGGATGCAGGGGAAGACGAATCGATCCGTGGCGAGTCCGATAGCGCCGTCATCAAGCTGGCAAACCAGGTGATCATCGACGCCTACCGCCGGGGCGCCTCCGACATTCACATCGAGCCCAATGGTCGCGAGCGCAACACCACGATCCGCTTCCGCGTGGACGGCGAGTGCGTCAATTACCAGGAGATTCCCTCGTCGATTCGCTTGCCCCTGGTGGCGCGGCTCAAGATCATGGCGAAGCTCGACATCTCCGAGCGCCGCAAGCCGCAAGACGGCAAGATTCGCTTCCAGATGCAAGATCGCAAGATCGAGCTGCGTGTCGCCACGATTCCCACGGTCAACGGCAACGAAGACGTGGTCATGCGTATTTTGGCCGCGTCGAAGCCGATCCCACTCGAAAAGATGGGGATGAGCGACCGGAATCTTTCGGAGTTGAAGCGGCTCGTCTCGAAGCCCTACGGTCTGGTGCTGGTCGTGGGCCCGACCGGTTCGGGTAAAACGACCACGTTGCACTCGGCGTTGGGGTACATCAACACGCCGGATACGAAGATCTGGACCGCCGAAGACCCCGTCGAAATCACGCAGCCCGGCCTTCGCCAGGTGCAGGTGCAGCCGAAGATCGGCTTCGACTTCGCCGCGGCGATGCGCGCCTTCCTGCGCGCCGATCCCGACGTGATCATGGTGGGTGAAATGCGTGACAAAGAAACGGCCAGCACGGGGGTCGAGGCCTCGCTCACGGGGCACCTGGTCTTCTCCACCCTTCACACGAACAGCGCCCCCGAAACCGTGACGCGGCTCATGGACATGGGCCTCGATCCGTTCTCATTTGCCGACGCGCTCTTGGGCGTTCTGGCGCAGCGCCTCGCGCGCGCCGTATGCCCAAAGTGCAAGGTCCAGCATGCGGCGACTGACGACGAGTGGGGGGCCATCGCGGAGGCCTTCGGCGAGGAGGGGCTGGCACGACGCGGGTGGCGCCGCGACACGCTTACCCTGTACCACGGCGCAGGCTGTGATTCGTGTGGGAAGAGCGGCTACAAGGGGCGTGTGGCCGTACACGAGCTGCTCGTGAACAACGATGAACTCAAGCTGGCGATCATGAAAAAGGCACCTGTCGAGGAGATTCGCCACGCCTCGATCGCAGGCGGCATGACCACGTTGCTCCAGGATGGCATCGAAAAAGCCGTGGCGGGCCGAACGGACGTCAAACAGATCTTGGCCGTGTGCAGCCGGTAACCTCAACCCTCGGGGGGCAAACGACGATGTCGAAGTAGGTACCACGATGTAGCAGACTCTGTGCAAGGGCCATCGGGCACGAACGTGTCGCTTCGACGTGCCCAGCATCAGTAAGCCGCGCAAGCGGTCGATGAAAAGGGAAGGGGGCGTGCGCTGAAAAAATGAAGACGGCAGCTTCCACAGCTCCGGCCAGCAAAGGCGAACCCCGGAAACTCATGAACGCGGACGAGTTCCCGCGAAAATTTGGACCCTACATCCTGCTCAAGCCGCTGGCTCGGGGCGGGATGGGTGCGCTTTATCTGGCGCTTTCGGGCGAGCGCAGCATGGAGAAGCTGTGCGTGATCAAGACGGCCCTGCATCACCTGGCCGACAAAGGGTACCTGCAGCGCTTCCGTGACGAAGCGAAGGTGGTCGTGAGGCTTTCGCACGGCAATTTGGTCTCCGTCTTCGATGCCGGACAGATCCAGGGCGAGCTCTTCCTGGCCATGGATTTCATCGAAGGCAAGGATCTGCGCGCGGTGTGGAACCGCTGCGCGCAAAAGGGCATCGCGTTCCCTGTGGACGTGGCCGTGCACATCACGAAGGAGCTGGTGCGGGGGCTCGGCTACGCCCACTCGTTCGGCGGGCTCAACCTGGTTCATCGCGATGTCTCGCCGCCCAACTTGCTGCTTTCGTACTCGGGCGAGGTGAAGCTCACCGACTTCGGGTTGGCTTCGTCCACGTTGAAGCTCGAGAAGACCGCCCCGGGCGTGATTTACGGCAAAGTCAGCTACATGGCCCCGGAGCAGGCGCGCGGGGAGGGGCTCGACGGGCGCGCCGATCTCTACGCTGCCGGCGTGATGCTGTGGGAACTGCTCACGGGGCGGCAGCTCTTTCCGGCCTCCACGGGCCTCGCGGGGCTGGGGGGGGAAGATGATTTGCTCGAGCGGGTGCGTCACCCCCGGGTCGCGCCGCCTTCGCAGAAGACCTCTCGCGTTCCCGCCGAGCTCGACGAGATCGTGCTCAGGGCCCTCGCTGCGGAGCCCGGTCAGCGCTACCAAAGCGGAGAGGAGTTCCGCTCGGCTCTGGCGGCGTTTCAGGCCAAGACCAGCCCCTCGACCGATGGTGAACACGTGGCTGCCTTCCTGCGCCGCCTGTTCGGCGACGAGATCGGCAAGGAAAAGCGCGCCCGTGAGGCTTTGCAGGTCTCGGGGGCGGCGCTGCTGCCCAAGGTGGGGACACCCATGGCGCCGCGTCCCCCCGAACCCGGGGACGACTTCGACGCTCCAACCCCGGCTTTGGTGCGGCGCAAGGGTTCGACCGAGCACATGGACCCCTCCCGCCCGCCGGGAGAGCGCACGCCGCCTCCGAGCCCCGGGGCCAGCCGGCAGCCGCCCCAGCGCACGGGCGAGACCCGCGCGATCGCAGGGCCGCGTCCCACGCCGCCTCCCGAGTCTCTGTCCCAAATCGTGGGTACGGTACTGGGCGGCCGTTACCGGATCCTCCGCCTTTGTGGTGAGGGGGGCATGGGCAGGGTGTACGAAGCGGAACACGTCGAAATCGGCAAGCGGGTCGCCGTCAAGGTTCTGCACCCGGCTTACACACGTACGCCCGACGTGGTCGAGCGCTTCCGCCGTGAAGCACGGGCCGCTTCGCGCATTGGGCACGCGAACATCGTGAACGTGACGGATTCAGGAACGACCGATGACGGTTCGTTCTTTTTCGTCATGGAGTACATCGAGGGGTCGGAATTGGGCCTGCTCATCCACAAAGAAGGCCCGCTCGCGGTGAAGCGGGCGTTGCGCATCGCCGACCAGATCTGTCAGGCGCTTCAGGCCGCTCACGACGCGGGCGTCATCCATCGGGATCTCAAGCCCGAAAACGTGCTTCTCGTCGCGCGGGAGGGGCGCCCCGATTTCGTGAAGGTGCTCGACTTTGGCATCGCACGGGTGGCGGAAGTGGAGGACTCGACCCATCAGGCCGGCCGCAGGTTGACTCGACCGGGCGTGGCGATGGGGACCCCCGAATACATGGCGCCCGAGCAAGCGGCGGGCAAGTCGGCCGACGCACGCTCGGACATCTACGCCGTGGGTTCGATCATCTACGAGATGCTGACCGGCACCCCGCCTTACGAGGGGGACAACGTCATGGAGGTGCTGCACAAGAAGGCCACGGAGTCTCCCGTGCCCCTGCGACAGGTGCGGCCCGACGTTCCCGTGACGGTCGAGGCTCTCGTCGATCGGGCCATGGCGCGCCATGCGGACGAGCGCCCCCAGAGCATGGCCGCCTTCGCCGCCGAGATCGGCCTCGTGTTGGAGGCCTTCGTGGGGCGCCGCACACCCACCGAGGTACGGCCCGTTCGCAAGGAGACCGGCTTTTTCGTGGGGGCGATCGAGCCGGTCACGGGTTTGTCGTCCCTGGGGCTGTCGCGTCGCTCGACCTTGATGGCGGCCGGCGCTCTGGCCGTGGTGGGGCTGCTCGTGGTGGTCAAGGTGGCGACCGTGAGACCCGGAAGCCCCGTCGCTGCGGGCAAGTCCCTGCCCACGCGCGTGGTCACGGTGCCGCCGCCCGTGCCGGTGGTTCCTGCCGTGCCGGAGGCCGAACCGGCCCCCGCAGCTGCGCCCGAAGCCGTGCCTGGTGGCCCCGCCGACGAATGGAGCCTCGCCACCCAGGAGCAAGGCACGGCCGAAGGTGAAGAGACGGCCTTGGCGCCCGAGGACCTGGAAGTGCAGATTGCCGTGGGGGACGCCCCTCGCCGCCGCCGCTCGTCGACGGTCGCCGCGCGTGACCTCCTGGAAGAAGGACAGCGCATGCTCCACGCCCAAAAGTATGACGACGCGAAGCGCGCCTTCGAGAAAGCGGCGCGCACGCATGCCGTCCGCGGCCGGGCCCTCCTGGGCATGGGGCAGATCGCTTTTCAGCAGCAGGACTACGAGGAGGCGGTGCGCATGGCGAAGCAGGGGGCCAGTGCAGGCGCGGGTGTGAGCGCTCACGTGCTGCTGGGTGATGCCTTCTTCAAGCTCAAGGATTTTCCGTCTGCCAAGAAGGCCTACAGCGACGCACTCAAGCTCGACCCAGACAACAAAGCGGCACGCAGCAACCTCGAGTCCACCGAACGGAGGTTGCCATGAGCGCCGAGGAAACCATCGCGCCGCTCGAGGGGCCGGTGTAATGTAGCGCAAGGCCCTCGTCTCCCTCCATGACGGCTCGATACCCCAGGCGTTTCGGAAAGTATCTGCTGCTCAAGCCGTTGGCCAAGGGCGGGATGGGTGAGATCTACGTGGCCGCAGGCGGCGAGATCGGCGGCTTCGAAAAGCTGTGTGTGATCAAAAAAGTGATCGCCGAGAAGGCCGATCGCTCGAAGTCCATTCGCTTCCTCGACGAGGCCAAAGTGGTGCTTCGGCTGTCGCACTCCTGCCTCGTGACCACCTTCGACGCGGGGGAGGTGGAGGGTGAATTCTACATCGCCATGGAGCTCGTCGAGGGAAAGGACCTGCGCGATGTGTGGAATCGCTGTGTGCGCACGCGCCAGCGCATTCCGCTCGACGTCGCGTTGCATGTGGTGCGCGAGGTTGCGCGGGCACTCTCCTACGTACACGCCTACGGCAAGCTGAAGCTCGTGCATCGGGACGTGGCGCCTCCCAACATCCTTCTGGCGTACGTGGGCGACGTGAAGCTCACCGACTTCGGCCTTGCGCGCAGTGTGCTCAAACAAGAGCAGACGGCCCCCGGGGTGGTCTACGGGCGGGCGGCTTACCTGGCGCCCGAGCAAGCGCGCGGTGAGGTCGCCGACGCCCGGACCGATGTGTACACCCTGGGCATCGTGCTCTGGGAGCTCCTGACGGGTCAGCAGTTTCTGCAGATCTCGGGGCTGGATCCGGCCACGGCCCTCGCGATCGTACGCCACCCGCAACTGGTCAAGCCCTCCACCCGCGCCAGCTGGATCACACAAGAACTCGACGACGTGGTGCTGACGGCGCTCGCGCCCGATCGAGAGAAGCGGTTTCAGTCCGCCGACGAGATGCGGAAGGCGCTGGGCGACGTGATCGCCAGCATCGCGCCTCGGTCGGGGGCGGATCGCATCTCCGAGTTCATCGAGGGCATCTATGCCGACGTCATCGCCCAAGAGCGCGAAGAGCGTGAGCGCTTCCTTCAGGACGTGATCCCCACGTTTCGTGGGCGCCCCGAGACCCGCCCCGTGCCGCCGCCGCCCCGGCCTGCCCCCCCCGCCGCAGCGCCCGCAAGCGCGGGGGAAGATTCGGCCACCCTGCCACGGGTGAGGGTGGGTCGGACCGACAGCGAGGTCCCGGCGCGCAAGCGGCCGAGCGCCGCGCGTCCGGCAGCGGCTCCGGCGCGCAAGGGCCTGGGGGGCGTGCCTTTACCGGGCTTGCCGCCCTCGCCACCGCCCGGTGCCGGCAACGCCGCCCGCGGCCACGGCGATCTGCGCAGGAGTGATCCCTCATCCATCGAGGGTGCGGTCGAATCGCGCCATGCCTCCGAAGATCCCTCGCGGGCCTTCTCTCGCGGCTTCGTGGGACGCATGCTCGGTGGACGTTACCGGGTGATCGAGTCCATCGGCGAGGGGGGGATGGGGCAGGTCTTTGCGGCCGAACACATCGAGATCGGCAAGCGCGTCGCCGTGAAGGTGCTCCAGCCGGCCTGTTCGGGACGGCCCGATCTCGTCGAACGGTTTCGCCTGGAAGCCCGGGCGGCTTCGAAGATTGGGCATCCGAACATCGTGGACGTCACGGACCTCGGCACCACCGAAGAGGGCCTGGTCTACTACGTCATGGAGCAACTTCAGGGCGTGGATCTGGCCGAGGTGCTCGCGCAAGAGCGCACGGTGGAGCCGGCGCGGGCCGTGCAGATCACCATCCAGATGTGCCAGGCCCTCCAGGCGGCTCATCAAGCCGACATCATCCACCGCGACCTCAAGCCCGAAAACATCTTTTTACAGCCTGGAGGACCGCAAGGCGATCGGGTCAAGATCATCGACTTTGGTCTCGCGCGTAGCCTCGAGGCGTCGGCCGTAGGGCAGAACGGGCGGCCGCTCACAAACCCGGGAACGCCGATCGGAACTCCGGAGTACATGGCGCCAGAGCAGGCGGATGGACATCCCGCGGACGCGCGCTCGGACATCTACGCGGTGGGCGCTATCTTGTACGAGATGGTCACGGGCTACCCCGCCTTCGCGGGCCGCGGTTACGCAGACGTGCTCGTCAAAAAGACCCGTGAAAAGCCGCGATCTCCCCGAGAGCTGCGCCCCGAGATGTCGAAGGAGCTCGAGGACGTGGTCATGTGGGCGCTGGATCGAGATCCGGGCCGGCGGCCCCAGAGCATGGCGCAGCTCGAGTACGCGCTCACCAAGATCGCTCGTGGCCGCGGTCAAGCGGTGGCGGCGCTCCTGGGAATCGAGGCGGGCGAGGGCCCCACACCGCCGCCCAACGTCGTGACGCCGCAGCCCTTGGCGGGCCTGCCGCCGCGCCGCAAAGAAGCCGTTCCCCGTCCCCGGGCCGAGGTCGAGCGCGGCGGGGGGAATCTCCTCGACGTAGGCGACCTGACCGTGCCGGCGGCCACGCTGTTCCCCGAGTTCGCTGAACCCGGCGCGGGCGTGACCGTGGAAGAGTTCCCTCCCGTGGCACCGTTCGAAAGTGCGGCGTCCCTTCCGCCTGTGCCCCGCGCTGCCTCCTTCGCAGAGCGCTCGGGGTCTCCGCCCGGACCTGCGCTCCATGGCCTCTTGGCCGCGCCGAGCGTTGGTCAGGCCTTTTTGGCGCGGCATGGAATTCACCCGCACCAGGAGGCCAGCAAGGCGCTCGTTTGGAAGAAAGTGGCCCTGGGCGGCGCCGCGGCCTTGGCCCTTGCGCTGCTTTTCAAGCTCCTGGTTGGTTAGGCCGCCCGTCGCCGCACGGCGGCCGACTGACCGGAGGGCGGGCTCGCGAAAGCTTCGTTTGACTGCGCAAATCCTGCGCGTCAGACTTGGCCCCCGTGATCTCCTCGGTCCCGCTGGCCGGTTCCCCGAAGACATGCGCGGGGATCGCGGCAACCACCTTGCTCGACGCGATGGCCGCACCGGCGTTCGTTCTCGACCTGGTGGGCTCGTGCCTGCACGCGAACCCACGGGCGAGGGCCCTTTTGCCCCACGTCCTCGAAGGCGGCGATCGGAGCGTGCTCGACTGGTTTCCCGGCAGCGGGGCCGCTGCCTTTCGTGCGGCGGTCAAGGCGTTCGAGACAGGGCAGAAGACCCACGTCGTCTTCGAGGGGTCCTTGGCGCCCTTGCCCGGTTCTTTTGCGATGGAGTTCATCCGCGTGCCCGAAGCGGTGGTCGTCGTGCTGCGGCCCTCGCCCGAGGGAGTTCCGCGCGCGCCCTCCGAGGACGAGCGGTTTGCTTCGCTTGCCGATGCCATGCCACAGCTCGTATGGACGGCCTTGCCGGACGGGTCGGTGGATTACTACAACGGCCGCCGGGAGGAGTACGAAGGCCTCAGACAAGACGAAGAGGGGCAATGGAAGTGGGGCGCGGTGGTTCATCCCGATGATCGCGAGGCCACGGTCGAAGCGTGGAAGGCCGCCAACGAAAGTGGGGCCGGCGTCTACGAAATGATCCACCGCCTCAAGCGCGCATCCGGCGCCTACGAGTGGCATGTCAGCAGGGCTCACGCGGCCCGCGACACATCCGGCAGGGTGGTGCGTTGGTACGGCACGGCCACCAACGTGCAGGACCTGCAGGGGGCGCTCGTGCGTGCTCAGGAGGCCCGTGCGGACGCCGAGCGGGCCACACACTTCGCCCAGGTGTTCGTGGGCATGCTGGGCCACGATCTGCGTAACCCCCTCAGCGCCATCAAGACGGGCGCACAGCTTCTCCGACGGCAACTCGAAGAAGAAAAACACCGGCGTACGGCCTCGCGGATCGAAGCGAGCGCCAGCCGTATGGCGGAGATGATCGACCAGCTCCTCGACTTCACGCGCATCCGCCTCGGATCCGGCTTACAGATAAGGCCCACCACGCTCGCGCTCGAGCCGCTCGTGAGGCAGATCGTGGACGAGGTCCAGAGCGCACACGGCCACGTGCGTTTCGAGGTGAGCGCCCGCGGCAATCTCGAAGGACACTGGGATGGCGACCGGCTGGCCCAGGTGTTCTCGAATCTCCTGGCGAACGCGGCTCATCATGGCGAGCCCGATCCGGCGCCGCAGGTGTGGCTAGAGGGCCTGGAGGCGGAGGGTGTCACCCTGCGGGTGTGGAACGCGGGGCAGATCCCCCCCGAGGTGGTGCGGGAGCTCTTCGCGCCGTTTCGCGGAAGCCTCCAGGCGGGCCGGCGGGGGCTGGGGCTGGGTTTGTTCATTTCCCGCGAGGTGGTGAGTCGCCACGGGGGCACGCTCGAGGCCCGGTCCGAGGCGGGGCAGGGCACCACGTTCACCTTGCGCTTGCCTCGTAGCCCTCGCGCGCCGCGCGAGGGTGGTCTCGGCTGATACGCGCGGGTGCCTTGACCGAAGGCGGCGTGGGGCTCGTGTGACGAGCCGGGGGGCATGTGCCGGGGAACGGCTGTCGCCCGGCGTGGTCCGCTGCTTGCTTTGTCATGGCTGGGGCGTTCAGGCGGACGAAGGCCCCACCTGCGACGTGGGCGATGGATCAAGGAGGCGGCGATGGCACCAAGTGAGAAGCGACGGGTGAAGGTTGATCAGCGACAACGGCGAACATTTCTGTCCCAAGGCGCCCGTGGGGCCCTGTGCGCACCGTTGGCTGCGACGGGGCTCTCTGCCTGCGCCGACGGCGGGGGAGAGCGGCGGACTCTTCGCCTGCTTGCCTATGACAGTTCCCTCGCGGATGGGCACCTGCATACGCTGCTCGTTTGGCTGAGCGACGTGCAGGCTCCGCCCGCAGCGGGGGTGATCCTCGAAACCACGGTCGAGAACCGCCACACGCATCTCGTACAGCTGCGCCGGGTGGATCTCGAGGCGCTCAACGTCGGTCAGACCGTCACGCGCCCCACGTCCTCGGAGCTCGGGCACATGCACACCATCACCTTCGTGCTCTCGACGAGCGACGCCGCGAGCGATGCGACGCCCTTCGATGGGGCGCGAGACAGCGGGAACTGGGACGCAGGCGGAGAGGCGTCGGGCGGGGACGCCGCCCTGCCCGAGCAGGACTGACCGAACGGCATGCTCACCGACGGGCGGTCTGCGAGACCACCAGCATCAGGGCTTGCATGGCCAGCGCCCGATCTCCCTCCACGCGGATCTTGCCTTCCAGCAGGGCCTGAAGTGGCGCCTTTTTGCCTGCCAGAACGTCTTCCACCGCGGCTCCGTCGAGCCGCACGGTGCTCTTGGGCCTGCCGGCCCGAAAGCCCGCCGGGCCGAAAGCGACGTCCAGACAAAAACGCCTTCGCCTCCGCCCGGTGATCTCCACCGCCAGCCGCCCTTCGATCGCCTTGAAGCGCTCGAGCTCGGCGGCATCCACGACCATGAGGTCGATGAGGTCTCGTTCGGGCGGCAGCAGTACGGGCAGATCCGGATCGCCATGCAGCAAGGCCTTGAAATCGGCTTCGGACAGGCGCACCCAGAAGTCGGCGTCTTCCGTGTCGTCGAGGATGTCCAGCTCGTATTCGGAGGCGGCGAAGACCCGATCGACGAGAGTGGCCCCGCGTACCGTCACGCGCAGGCGGGGACAATCGGGTGGCATGGGCCGGCCGCGCGCCGCAAAGCTCTGCGGAAGCCACTCCTCGAGCACCTCACGCACGGACAGCGCGGCCTCGGGGCGCTCGGCCACCATGATTATCTTCTCCCCCGTGAGCGCTTGCTTGCGCCGCGTCCCTTCGCCTTTTTGGCGGCTCGCGCGGGGCGCTCGCCTTTGCGGGCTTCGCCCGCGCCCGTCCGCGCGCCGCGGGACTGACCGCCGCGTCCACTCTTCGCGCGGGCGTTCTTGTCGTGCTTCGCCGCTTCCCGTTTTTTCTCTGCGCGGCTGCGCGTGCGTTCCGGCCTGCGCCCGCCTTCGGGGTGAACGACCTCGCCGGCCAGGCGCAAGTCGATCTTGCGGCGCGGGACGCTGACGTTCAGCACCTCCACCCGTACGGCATCACCCAGCACGATGCTCTTGCCGCTGTAGGCGCCCGAAAGGCGCAAGGTGCGTTCATCGAACGCGTACTCGTCGTTCGGCAGGTCCTCGATGCGCACCAACCCTTCGATGAAGGGCTCGGCGATGGTGACGAAGAACCCGAACGTCGTCACGGCAGAAACGGTGCCGTCGAAGGCGTCGCCAAGCCGGTCTCGCATGAAGAAGGTGCGGTACACGTCCACGGATTCGCGCTCGACCTCCATGGCCTTGCGTTCGGTCAACGAGGCCTGCACCGCGATGGCGGTCAGCTCCTCGGGCGTGGGCAGGGGCGGGTGGGCGGCCAGGGAAGGGAACCCGCCCGCCGGCTTGCCCAAAGTGGCCAGCCTGCGCTTGAGCAGCCGATGAACGACCACGTCGGGGTAGCGCCGGATGGGTGAGGTGAAGTGGACGTAATCGCCTGCCGCCAGACCGAAGTGGCCGATGTTCGCGACGTCGTAGGATGCTTGCTTGAGCGAGCGCAGAAGCTGGAACGAAAGCGCCTTTTCCGCTGGATGTCCTTTGAGCTCAGCCAAAACCCGCGCCAGCCCGATGGGGGTGCGGGTCTCGTCGAGATCGACCTCGATGCCGTACCCTTCGGCCAACGTGGCGAAGGTTTCGAGCCGTTCCACGTCGGGGGCATCGTGAACCCGCCACAGCGTGTCCTCGTCCCGCTCCGTGAAGCTGCGGGCCACGGCTTCGTTGGCGGCCAACATGAACTCTTCGATCATGGCGTACGCGCCGCGCTCGCCGGGGTCCTTGCGGGACTGCCGCACGTTGCGGACGCGGCGCGGATCGTCTTCGTCCAGTTCCACGACGGCCTGTGGCAGGTCCAGGTCGAGAGCGCCCCGCTCGAAGCGCCGCTCGCGCAGCTTCGAGGCGAGCTCGTCCATGAGTTCGAGCGCCGGAAGGAAGGGTTCGTACTTCTTGCGCTTGCCCCGCACGTCGCCGCCGAGCGCCGCCGCCACACCGGGATAATCGAAGCGCGCGCGCGAATGAATGACGGCGGCAGAGAAGTCTGCCTCGACGGGCACGCCGTGCCGGTCGAGGTCGATGCACGCCACCATGGCCAGCCGGTCTTCCTCGGGCACCAGCGAGCACATGTGCGACGACAGCGCCTCGGGCAGCATGGGGATGGCCCGGTTCGGAAGGTAAACGCTGCAGCCACGCAGGCGCGCCTCGCCGTCGAGGGGGCGCCCCTCGCGGACGTAATGCGAGACGTCCGCCACGGCCACCCACAAACGATACCCCGTCGAGCGCCGTTCCACGCAGACGGCGTCGTCGAAGTCACGCGCGGTCTCGGGATCGATCGTGACGAACGGAAGGTTCCGTAGGTCCGCGCGATCCCGGCGGTCGGCTTCCGTGACCACGGAGGGCAAAGCCTGAGCCTCGGCGTCCACCGGTCCGGGGAACGTGTCTTCGATGCCGGCGTTCGCCAGGATCTTTTCCACTTCGGTGCGCGGGTCGTCGGGATCGCCCAGGGCTTTGAGCACCTCGACCCCGATGGCCTCGTCGGCATGGTGGGGATAAGACACGATCTTCGCCACCACCGCCTGGCCCACGCGGGCACCGTCGAGCTCTCCCAGAAGATCGAGGGCGAAGCCGAGCCGCGGGTCGTCGGGCACCAGGTGCACCTTGCGCCCCTTTTGCACGAGGGTGCCGGTGACCTTCGAGCGGCCCCGGTTGACGATTTCGTGAATCTCGCCTTCGAGGCCCCGCGGGCCCACCCACCAGGACACCTCGACCGTGTCGCCATCCATGGCGTTGCCGCGGTTGCGGCCACCCACGAAGATCTCTTCCGAGCCGTCCTCGGGGGTTACGAAGCCAAAGCCGTCCGGGTGCACTTTGATGCGGCCGACCTGCAGCTTTTCGGTTGGCGCCTGCGTGCGAGAGCGTGTGGGTCTCATGGGGCCCTCAGCGCGTACAAGTTTCCATCATCACTACCCACGTAAATCGTTCCTTCCGGTCCCAGGGTGGGCGAGCTGTCGATGTCTCCGCCCAGCGCCACCGACCATCTCAGTGTTCCATCCCCCTCGAGAGCGTAAAGGCGATCGTCTTGCGATCCGAACAGGATCGCGCCGCGCGCATCGACGAGCGCAGACGAGACGATCCGATCGCCAGCCCGGAAGCTCCAGGCCAGGGTTCCCTCGGGGGTCAATGCGTAAAAGAGCCCGTCGAACGAGCCCACCAGAATGTGACCATTGCGGCCGATCGCGGGCGAGGCCCGCACGTCGTCGCCGGTCGAGAACGCCCAGAGCAGAGCGCCCTCAGGCGTGAGCGCATAGATCTTTTGATCGTCCGCGCCGAAGTAAATCGTGCCGTCATCGCCGACGGCGGGGGTGGATTCGATGTCATCACCGGCCCGAAAATCCCAGAGTTTTTTGCCCTCGGGCGAAAGCGCGTAGAGGGTGTCGTCCTGGCCGCCCACGAGGACCAGGCCCGCCGGGTGCAGGGTGGGGGCCGTGGGCACCCTTCTGGGGGTGGCAAAGTGCCAACGGATGCGGCCCTCGGGGGCAATGGCGAACAGGCCATCTCCGCCGACGTAAAGCGTGCCGTCGGGTCCCACCGTAGGGCCTCCGTCCACGTCGCAGCGGCTCGCCTCGGGGCCCACCCCGCGCGTGGCCTTGCAGGTGCCCAGCTTCAAGCGCCAGGCGAGAACGCGCCGCTCGAGGTCCACCTTGTAAAGGTGGTCATCTCCCGAGCCGAGCAGGATGTCCCCGCGCTCATCCACGGCGGGTGAGCCGAAGATGAGGTCGCCCGTTTGCAAAGTGAAGCGTCCCTGGCCCGAGGGATCCACCACGTGAATCTTTCCATCGTGGCCCCCGAACACCACCGTACCGTCGGTGGCGAGCGCCGGTGACGACGTGACGGGGGCCGAAGTCCTGTAGGTCCAGGCTATCGAGGGCGCCTCTTCAGGCAGCACGTGCGGGCTGCGGCCCCGGTGCAGGGGCTCCTGACGAAACATCGTGAAGCCGCCCCCGAGCGCAGGGCCAAAGGCGCTCGCGCCCGCATCGCCGAGGCCGGCGTCGGGGCGGAGAGTGGGCGTTGCAGGTGCCCGCGCAGCAAGGGGCGCAGGCCACACGCAGATGCCCCGTTCGCAGATCCGCTCGAGCTTGCAGTCGCGATCGGACCCGCAGGGAGGGATGGCCGCGGGAGGCCGGGTCACGCACGCCGCAAGCCCCAACGTGCCCCAGAGCAGGGTGGGCGCCACCCGGTGTCTCCGCTCTGCGCGAACGCGACGCCCGCCGCCGCCCCCGGGGGGACTCGGGGGTAACGCTGCGGCTATGAAGGACATGAGATTTGGCAAAGCTCGCTCAGCCGGTGCCGTGGCGAGGGGCGGGTGAACCGGGTTTCGCCCTCGGACCCTCGGCAGGAACCGAGAGCCGTTTGCGGGGTCGGGAAGAGCCTGGCGCTTCCAAAAGTTCCCTGACTCGCCGCTGGTATGGTGGGAGATAACGCGCAAGTGCGCAACCTTCGAGGCGCGTTTTGCCAGACCGGCTGGCGCCGAGACCTTGGCCGGCAGGGGCATTCAGGCGTAAAGTGTTGCGATGCGCGTCGCCGTCTTGGCCCTGAGTTTGCTGATGGCGTCGACGCTTCCGGCCTGCAAGCGCGCGCGCGGGCCCTCACTGCGCGCAGCCGCACCGGCGCACGGGCACGTGCGGCGGCACGGGCAAGGGCCTGCCGGCGAAGCGCTGGAGGGGCCACTTGGCGCGCCGCCGACCGGGCGCGACACCCGCCCGGTCGAGAGCCCCACCATCGCCCAGCACGTGATCATTGTCAGCGAGGACGGCATGCGTCCCGACCTGCTCACGCCCGAACTCGCCCCGGTTCACCACCGGCTCATGACCGAGGGGGCGTATTCCTTGCGGGCGATGACCCTCCGCCACGCCTCGACCCTGCCGTCTCACGCGGCGATGCTGTCGGGCTTCGACGAGCACGACCACGGCATCTTTTGGAACGCGTGGCGGCCCGAGCGCGGCTTCATCAAGGTGCCCACCGTGCTCGAAGCGGCCGCGGGGTCCGGCAAGGGCGCGGCGGCCTTCGTGGGCAAGTGGAAGCTGGCGCACGTGGTGCGCCCCGGGGTGGTCGACGTCTTCGCCCGGCCGGGCTACTTGTGTCGCAAGGTGGTGGACGCGGCCACGCAGTACTTCATCGATCACGAACCGCAGGTTCAGTTCGTTCACTTCTCCGATCCCGACAGCCTGGGGCACAAAGATGGCTGGATGTCAGAGGGGCAGAAACGCGCCGTTGCGAACTCCGACGGCTGCCTCGCCACCCTCATCGATGCGATCGCTGCGTCTCCGTTGGCGTCCCGAACGCTCGTTCTCGTTTCGTCGGATCACGGCGGCTTCGGCCACAACCACTCGGGCGCCCGCAAGGAAGACCGGCTCATCCCCTGGCTGGCCTGGGGGGCGGGCGTTCGCCCCGGCCACCGCATCGCGGGCGAAGTCTCCACGGTGGACACCGCCGCCACGGCGCTGTGGGCACTGGGTCATCCCGCACCGTCCGAAATGATTGGCCGCCCCGTCAAGGAGGCGTTTCGGACGCAGCTGCAGTAGCTGTCAGTAAATGCTGAACACCAAGTTCAGGCCGCCACCGATCCACGTTTCGTCGGGATACTGGCCCAAAAGCGCGCTGGCCTCGAGGCCGAGCGAGACGCTCGCCGACTGGATGAGGTCCACACCTACGCCTCCCTGGAGCGCAAAGCCGTTTTGGTCGACGAACACCACGTCGGTATCCGGGTCTCGTTCCGTTTCGTTCGCGATGCCCACACCGCCGCGCAGGTAGAGCACCTGCGACACGAAGTACTGAACCCCGAGCAGCAGCGCGTCCTGCGAAGCCAGGGTGCCATTGCTCGTTGCAGCGGCTCCCTCGAAGGCCACTGTGACGCTGAGGTTGGGCTCGACGCCGAAGCCGAAGCGGACCATGTAGCTGATGCCTCTTTCGGTCTGGCTGTTGTCGCCGCGCAGGCTGAGCACGCCAGGGCCGGCCCCCACGCCGAACGAAAAAGGACGGAAGACCCCTCGAGGCAGCGGCGGTGGCATGTAGCTTTGCCCCTGTGCGCCGTAGCTGGGCTGGTAGCCGTACCCGTAGGGCGACCCCTGCGCCTGCGGGGCGCCGCCCTGCTGGTATCCACGGGGCGGGGGGGGAGGAAGGGCACGGGGGTCGGACCCGCTTTCGGGTGGCGCCGGCTCGGCCTGCCCGGCGGGGGGGGCTGCTTCCGCTTGGGGGGGAGGGGCAACGGTCCCGGGCTGGGGTGTGCCTTCGGCCGGCGGCGGTCCCGGCTCCTGCGCCCAGGCCGCCGCGGGAAACGAGGCGCCTAGAAGCCACAAGCCCACGATGCCGGCCGTACCTACGGGGCGCGGTGCGCCGCCCGACCTGCGAGAATTCCGCATGTTCTTCTTCCTCCGAGACGCAAAGAGACTGCCGTCGGACCGGTGCGGTCCTGTCGGATGGACGCGGCCGCTCCACCTCAAATTCATACCGCGCGGCAGGCGAATCTCAAGCACGCCGGCGTGGCCCCGGCCGAAGGGGCCCCCTGGGCCCCGAGGAATTCGGCGGGATGTGGGGGAATTTCGGGAAAGCTGCCACTTTTCGACTTACAATTTCAAGGCATGTCTGAAGCGCCTGCTGCCGAGCTCTTCGGGGCCCTGGGCCGAGCGGTTCGCTCGGGGCAGGAGCGTTTCGTCTTGCACGCCAGGGTGGGCGCCGAGGCGGCGCGGCTCGCGGCGACGATGCAGCTCGAGGGGCAGATCGAAACTGCCGACTCGCTGGGTCAGGCGCTCGCCCTGCTTGGTGAGCAGCCGTTCGATTTCGCGGTGCTCGACCCCGAACGCGAGGCGCTGGACGTGGACCCGCTCGAGGCCCTCCGCGAGCTGGGCGCCAAGGCGGACCTCGCGTTTCTCATGGAGCCGGCGCCCGAGCGGGTGAGTGAAGCGTTCGCCCGAGGGCTGGCCGCCGCGTTGCCACGGCCCTTGCCCGAAAACGAGGCCCTGCTGCGCGCCCACGTGCGCTGGTTGATCTCGCTGCGGCGGGCGCGCTCCCGCGGCATCCTGCTGCGCGGGCTGCTGGCACGGCATCGCGGTATTCTCGAGCGCCACGAACCCGCCATGTTGGCGGCCCTCGAGCCGCTCATCGACGACGCCGCCCCTGCGATGCGGGTGTGGGTGCTGGGAGATCCGGACCTGGTTCAGGCCGTGGGAGGCGGCCCTGCGGAGACGACCCCCGACGTGGTGGTGGTTGCGGCCCACGCGTCCGATGGCATCGAGGCGCGGCTTGCCGAAGCGCGCACCCGGGCAGCGGGGGCGGCGGTGATCCTCGTGGACGCCGCACCCGAGCCCGCGCGTGTCCTCGCGGCCATTTACGGGGGCGCGCGCGCCTACGTCGTGCGTGCACGCGGTGAGGATCTGCCGCGTGCCCTCAAGCTGGTGGGGGCGCGTCGGCAAGCCGAAGCCGCGGGCCGTCGTTTGATCGAAGGGCTCGCCCGCTTTGGGCTCCTCGAGCACCGGGGCCAGGCGCCCGTACCTTCACGTGACCTCGGTGCGCGGATGATCGCCGACGTCACATCGCGCGGCAGCCCCTTCGTGCCGAGCGGACACGAAGTCTTGGTCGTGGACGACGAAGTGGTCGTGTTGACGGTTCTTCGCGAAGCGCTTCGTCGAGGGGGATACAACGTGACCACGGCGGCTTCGGCCGAGGAGGCGATCGCGCTTCTCAAACAGAAGGTGTTCGACCTCGTTCTGACGGACAAAAACCTCACCGGGGCGTCGGGGCTCGACGTGTTGCGCTTCGCCCGCACGCTGACGCCCGAGCCTGCCGTGGTGCTCATCACGGGGTATTCGTCCTACGACTCGGCCGTCGAAGCCATGGAGACCGGTGCGCTCGACTACATCGAAAAGCCCATCAAGGACGTCGAGTTGTTGCGGCAGCGCATCCGCCGCGCGTTATGCCGGCGCGACGAGCAGATGTCGCGGGTGCCGCTCCCGGAGCTCACGGCCTCGAAACCGCGGGTTTTGTTGGTGGAAGAGCAAGAAGTCCGGCGGCAGCCGCTGGCCGAGTTCTTGGGGCGCACGTACGAGGTGGTCGCCGTGGCCAACGGAACCGAGGCGCTCCTCAGGCTCGAGCAGGAGCGCTTCGATGTTGTCCTGGCGGACCGGAACCTACCGGGCATGACAGGTAAGCGGGTCATCGAGCAGGCGCAACAGCTCTTGCCTCATTGCGCGTCGGTGCTCTACACCGCCTATCCTTCGTACGAGTCCATCCAGGAGGCGTTCGAGGTGGGTGCAGACGCCTACCTGGTGCGTCCCACGGAGGACATGAAGGCGCTCGAAGACAAGGTGGCGGGCGCGCTGCGGAGCCGCGGCATCTTGCTCGGCTGATATCTCCGCATTTCCCTCGTGTCGCGAACGGGGACGCTCGGCTAAGCTCGCGGCGCCACGATCACTGTGGCGGAGGGATGAGCGCCGTTGAAGATCGCGTTTACGTATAACCTGCGTCTGTCGGATTCCGAGGACGAAGCCGAGTTCGACACCCGAGAGACCGTAGACGCCATCTCGGCGGCGCTCACGTCTGCGGGGCACGACGTCGAGAGAATCGATGTGGCGTGCACGACCCCCGACCTGGTCGGGCGGCTCGAGTCCTTCGGGCCCGACTTGGTGTTCAACACCGCCGAGGGCCGCCGGGGGCGGGTGCGCGAGGCGTTCTACCCCGCGCTCTTTGAGGAACTGGGGCTTCCGTTTACCGGCTCCGATGCCTACGTCTTGACGCTCACACTCGACAAGTGGCTGACGAAGCTGGCTGTGGCCGCCGAAGGCATCGACACCCCGCGTGCCCGGCTGGTTACCGCTGACTCCTACCGCCGCCTCAAAACGGGCGGGGGGCCGCGGCTCGCGTTCCCGGTGATCGTCAAGCCGAACTACGAAGGGTCGTCGAAGGGCATAGGCGATGATACGGTGGCCACGGACGAAAAGGGGCTCGCGGAGTTGCTGCCGCGGGTTCTCAAGAACTACCCCACGGGCGTGCTCGTGGAAGAGTTCGTGCCCGGGGTCGACGTGACCGTGCCTTTCATCGAGGGACTGGAAGGCGAACCTGACGG
This sequence comes from Myxococcales bacterium, assembly GCA_022184915.1. Lineage (NCBI taxonomy): Bacteria > Pseudomonadati > Myxococcota > Myxococcia > Myxococcales > Myxococcales bacterium. The sequence goes on from JAGTJU010000001.1 coordinate 673,390, forward strand.
TGTGCTCGAGCCCGTGGACCTCGTCGTCGATGCCGGCGCCCGGAGCCGTCACAACCTCTACGACTTCCGCTTGAAGATTCGGGAGCCCGGGCGGGTGAAGTTTCGCTGTCCGGCCGAGTTGCCGCGGGACGTCCTGGCGCGGCTGACGGCGCTCTCGCGTCGGGTGGTGCAGGTGCTGGGCCTCCGGGACGTGGGGCGCATCGACTTCCGCGTGGCCGAAGACGGTCGCCTTTACTTTCTCGAGGCCAACGGTGTTCCGAACCTCGGCCGCGGGTCTGCCACCTTTGCCGCTACGGCCCGCCTGGGGTTGTCCTACGATGCGACCGTGGTGGCGATCGCGGCCAGCGCGCTTCGGCGACGCGGGCTTGACGCGCCCGCCGTCGGCAAAAAAAGCAAGGCCCGAGACCGCCTGCGCGTGGGCTTCACGTTCAACGTCAAGCGTGTCGATACGAAGGGCGGCAACGACCAGGAAGCCGAGTACGACGCGCCCGAGACGATCGACGCGATTCGGGGCGCGCTCGAGAGCCACGGCCACGACGTGGTCATGCTCGAAGCCAACGCCGAGCTGCCGCCCACGCTGGCCGAGGCAGGCGTCGATCTCGTGTTCAACATCGCCGAAGGCATGGCGGGCCGAAACCGAGAGGCCGCGGTGCCTGCCCTGTGCGAGCTGATGGGCCTGCCCTACACGGGCTCAGATGCGGCCACGTTGTCCATCGCCCTCGACAAAGCCCTGTCGAAAAAAGTGCTGCGCCAACACGGCATCAAGACCGCCGAGTTCCAGGTCATGGAGACCGGTCGCGAGCGCCTTTCGCCGCGGTTGCGCTTTCCCCTCATCGTCAAGCCCAACCAAGAGGGCTCGTCGAAGGGCGTGAGCGCCTCGGCCTCCGTGGTCGACGACGAGGCCAAGCTGCGCGCCGTGGTGCGGGAGATCATCGACCGCTACCGGCAGCCTGCGCTCATCGAGGAATATATCTCGGGGCGCGAGTTCACGGTGGGGCTGCTCGGAGAGCGTCGCCCCCGGGTGTTGCCCCCCATGGAAATCATCTTCAAGGACGCTAGCAACAAACGGCCCGTCTACGATTTTCAGATCAAGCAGGACTGGGAGCGGTACGTGGCCTACGAGTGTCCTGCAAAGCTGTCTTCGGGCGAACTCAAGGCCATCGAGAAAACGGCCCGGGAGACGTTCATGGCGCTCGACTGTCGCGATGTGGCCCGGGTGGATCTGCGCATGACGCCCAAGGGTGAGGTCTTCGTCATCGAGATCAACCCTCTGCCAGGGCTGACACCGGGCTATTCAGACCTGTGCCTCATCGCTGCGGCCGCAGGCATCGACTACCGGGAGCTCATCGGCGAGATCTTGGCTGGCGGCCTCAAGCGGATGCGCCAGCGGCGCCGGCCTCAAAGTCACGAACCCACCGAGCCTCGGGCTTCCGAAAAGCCGCTGCGGATGCCTCCCGTCGTGACGCCCGCGTCAGGGATGTCCGTCGCCTCCCGGCCGGAGCCCCACGAATGACGAGGGCGGCAGGACGGTGCCGCTTTCGCGAGCTGGGGTTCGGCATCGGGCGCCTGCCTCCCGGGCCTGGCAACGCGATCACCGACGTGCCGGGCGTGCGCGTGGGCCACAGCACGATCATCTCGGGGCAGGGGCCGCTGGTGGTGGGCAAGGGGCCGGTACGCACAGGCGTCACCGCCATCGTGCCCCCCGCGCCGATCTTCGATGAACGCGTGCTGGCGGGCGCCTTCGTGCTCAACGGGGCCGGCGAGGTTTCGGGCCTCACTCAGGTGGTGGAGTGGGGGCTGCTCGAAACGCCGATCCTCCTCACGAACACGATGTCCGTGGGCAAGGTCTCGGACGCCACGGTCAAGTGGATGACCAAACGTTACCCCGGGATCGGCACCGAGCACGACGTGATCATCCCGCTCGTGGGTGAGTGTGACGACTCCTGGCTGAACGACGCCGTGGGGCGCCACGTACGCTCGGAGCACGTGTACAAGGCCATCGACTCGGCCACGAGCGGCCCCGTGCCCGAGGGCGCCGTGGGCGCCGGCACGGGGCTCATCACGTGTGATTTCAAGGCAGGCATCGGCACCAGCAGCCGCCGGGTGCCTGCGGAGTCGGGGCACTACACGTTGGGCGTGCTCGTGCAATCGAACTTCGGGGTCATGCGGGCGTTGCACGTGGCCGGCGTGGCGGTGGGCGAAACGCTCGAGCGTGAGTTCGCCGAGATGAACAAGCGGGTGCGCAACGCGGGATCCATCATCTGCGTGGTGGCCACCGATGCCCCGCTTCTGCCGTCTCAGATCTCACGTTTGTGCAAGCGCGCCGCGCTCGGCATCGGGCGTACGGGCTCTTTCGCTGCGCACGGTTCGGGGGAGATCATCGTGGGGTTCTCCACCGCGAACAAAGTCCCGCGCGAGAGCACCGGCATGACGACTCACTTGCATGTTCTGCTCGACCCGGCCTGTGATGGGCTTTACGAGGCCGTGGTCGAGTGCACCGAGGAGGCGATCGTGAACGCGCTCTGTATGGCCGGCGACATGGAAGGTCAGTCCGGGCACGTGGCCCCGGGCATACCGCTGGAACGGCTCGCAGAGATGCTCCGTGCCCATGGGCTTGGCACGCCGCCCCCCTGACCCGCGACAACCCTTTGACGAAAACCCGCAACTTGGATTACGATGAAAACGTCGTGAGTCGCGGAAGCTGGCCGGGTGGCCCCGAGGAAAGTGAAGAAGGCGCCGTTCCTCAGGTGCTTCGCATCGAGGATACGTCGGTTCCCAATCCCCCCATGCCCCCGGGGCCGATCCTCACGGTGTCCTCGGATGAGATCAGCCGTTTTTTCGTGCGCGCGCGGCGTGACCACGACTGGGAGCGCTGGGACATTCGCCTCGACGGGGCGCTTCGCGAGATCCTCGAGCGGGCGAACGACTTCGTGCCCTCCGAGTCGGGAGGCATTCTGCTCGATGATCCCCGGGCCAAGCTGGCGGGGGTACGGACGCCTCGTCTCACCTTCATCGCGGTCTATGGCCCGGCGTCCACCGAGCGCCTTGGGCGCCGCATCCCGAGTGATCGGGGCTTCGTGGGCGAGGTCTATCGCTCAGGAAGCGCGCGCAGGGTCGCGCACCTCGGCTACGACGATCCCGTGACGTCGCTGTGCCCCCCGCGAGGCGCCCGCCGTGCCGCCGTCGAGTCGATCATTGGTGTGCCGGTCATCGTGGGCGAGTCGATCTGCGGCGTGCTCACGCTCATCAACCGGCGTTCAGGCGGGCCCTACACGGCGCGGGACAGCGAGCTTTTGCGCATCTTTGCCGGATACATGTCCTCGTCGATCCAAAACGCGCTGGATGCGATTCGGGCGCGGGCCCTCTCGCGCCTGGATCACCTGACGGGGCTGTTCAACAGTCGCTACTTCCACGTGCGCTTGCAGGACGAGATCGCGCGCTGTGATCGAGACGGGTCGGAACTGTCGGTGCTCTTTGTCGATCTCGACAACTTCAAGACCATCAACGATCGCTTCGGCCACCTCGCGGGCAGCTGGACCTTGCGAGAGGTGGCCCGCGTGTTGTCCGAGCACGTTCCTGCCGCTTCGGTGCTGGCCCGCTACGGTGGCGACGAGTTCGTCGTGCTGCTCCCGGGCAGCGATCTTGGCCAGGCCTGCCGCGCGGCAGAGGAGCTCCGCCGTAGCATCCGCGAGCTGACCCTCTTCGACACGGAGACCGAGCCCGACGGCCCGGGTCAACGCCTGCCTTCGGTCCAGTGCTCGATCGGTGTGGCTTCGTACCAGGAGCATTTGGGCCCCGGGGGAAGCAAGCGTCGCCGGGAAAACGTGCTCTTGCGCTTGGCCGACGCCGCGATGTACAGGGCGAAGGCGGCGGGGCGAAACCGCGTGGAGGTGGCCGAGGCGGAAGACTGACGCTAAACACGAGGCTCATGCCGTTTTTGCCTCGTCGTTCGTTCACCCTCCTCGTGGGAGGGCTCGTCGTCTTCACCGCGTGTAAGCAGTCGGCCACTCCCGCTCCCGCCGAGCGGGTGCTTGCCGAAGTGCGAGGCCCTGACGGCCAGCTACGGCTGCAGGTCGCGCGGCGAGGCGAAGATCACGGCGACGAGCGCCTGGCGTGGTACGCGGACGCGGAGACGGCCGGGTCGGTGCAGCGCCTGGCAGGCGGCGCAGGAACGGCGTCGCTCGAGGGCGCGCGCGTGAGCCTGCGGCGAAGCGAGACCCGCGCGCTCGTGATGACGGAGGACGGCAGGGTGAAGTTCACGCTGGAACGGCGAGACGATCACCTGCGGGTGGGTGATGCCGATGGCTTTCCCCAGGGCCGCATTCGCCGGGACGGAGCCTCCGCGACACTGCATGGTCCCGGAGGCGACCTCAAGGCGGCTGCGCACGTCGAGGGGGAGCGGGTGGTCGTCACCGACCGGGCGGGGACCGCGCTCGGGTATGTGGTGGGAGTCCCAGGACCAGAAGAAGCGCTGGTTGCGTTTCTGCCTGGACTTCGTCCCATCGAGCAGGCCTTGCTGCTCGCCACACCTTTGCCCGCGCCGGCCACGCCCTGAGCCGGCCGGCGCCGCGTGCGCCGAAGCTTCAGTCCTCGCGGGGCTTGCGTGCCAGCGCGCGCCGCAAGATGCGTTCGGCGAGCCGATCCGGTTCCACCCGGTAGCGGCCCGAAGCCACCATCCGTCGCAGGTCCTCGACCCGCGCAGCGCGGGCGACGTCCTCGCCCGACTGGGTTGCCAGAAAGTCCGCCTTGTTTCCCGCCGGCGCCCGCCTGGTTGTGAGCCTACCTGTGCCCTTCATACACACCAACATCGGTGCCAAATCGGAAACGCTTGAGAAAAAAAGACGACATTTTGAAAACCCGAGCCTTATCAGCGGTTTGAAACGGCCGAAGCCCTCCGCGCGCGGGCGCGAGGGCGGGTCGCGGGGCCTGGACGGGGGCCTAGGCGGCTGCCTCTGCCGACAGGTCGGTCAGGGTCTCGCGCAGGCGGCGGGTGGCCTCTCCATGGATTTGGCACACCCGGCTTTCGGTCACGCCCAGCACCGTCCCGATCTCCTTCAGATTCAGGTTCTCGATGTAGTAGAGCGAAAGGACCTGCTGCATCTTGTCTGGCAGGCGGCCAATGCCCTCCACCAAGCGGCCCAGCGTTTCCCGGTGGGACGTGATCTCGAAGGGGTCGGGAGAGGTTTCGTCGCAGGTGCGCTCGAGAAAGTCGGGGCCGGCGTCGTCGATACCCACCACCGAGGAGCCGGAGAGCTTTTGCTGGCGGGCGTAGAGCTCGTCCACTTCCACGCCGAGCGTGGCGGCCAGCTCTTCCTGATCGGGGGTGCGCCCCAGCTGCGATTCCAGCTTGCGGGTGGCTTCGCGCAGCTCGTTCGAAAGGCGGCGCATGTCGCGCGAGAGGGTGTCACGCGAGCGCAGGTCGTCGAGCATGGCGCCGCGGATGCGGAACTCGGCAAAGGCCTCGAAGCGGTCCACGCGGTTGGGATCGAAGCGCTCGGCGGCTTCCATGAGACCAATCACACCCGAGGAGATGAGGTCGTCGATCTCGACATGGGCGGGAAGGCGACGGGCCAGGCGACGGGCCACCTTTTCGATGTAGGGAAAGAACTGAGCGGCGTACTGGCGGCGCTTTTCCGCCATCGCTTCGGCGGCGGACGCGCGCTTCGGCTTTTTCCGGTTGGCGAGCGCCTTGCTGTTCGGGGCGGTGGGCGCCTTGGCCGTCGTTTTGGCCATCGTCTTGGCCGCCGTCGTTTGCGCGGGGGCTTTGCTGGCAGACTTGCGGGCTTCGGAGGCGATGGGTGTCTTGACGCTGGGGGCTTTGCTGACAGGCGGCTTGCGAGTCTTGACGATGGCCATGGCCGGGCGAATTGCATGGCTCGTGCCACGAATCTGTCGACGAGAATTCCAGCACTTGCCTCTTCGTCGCGGTGTCGATCGGCCCGAAACCGTCATCCCGATGACGATCTCCATCGCCTCGGCCCGTCACCTGGTTGACGGCGTTGGTTTGGCTGACACTGCCTGGCTCTCGGCGGGTGCGATACCAGGGAATGTGAGGAATTCAGGTGGTTTTATGGGGCCGATGAAAGCGCTCAGGCCACGTTGCGACGGCGGAGCTTTTCCACCAACGTCGTGCGGTTGAGGCCCAGCAACTCGGCGGCTCGGTTTTTGTTTCCTCCCGTGCGCTTGAGCGCTTGGCCAATCAAGCGATCCTCGAGCTGGGAAAGCAACAGCCGCAAGTCCACGCCCGACGGGGGCAGATCGAGGGGCGTGTTGGCCAGGTCGAGCACGCTGGTGCGCAGATTGGGGGGTAAGTCGTCGAGGGCCACCGCACGATCCCCCGCCACGATGATGAGGCGTTCGACCACGTTGGCCAGCTGCCGCACGTTCCCGGGCCAGTCGTAGCTTCGCAGGCGGTCGAGCGCATCGGCCGTGAATCCAGGAACGCTGCGCCCGTGGCGGGCGTTCATCTCGATCCGGAAGTGCTCGACCAAAAGAGGAATGTCCTCCGGCCGGTCACGCAGAGGGGGCAGCTCGATGGGGATGACGTCCAGCCGATAGAACAGGTCCTCGCGAAATTCGTCGTCCCTCACCATCTGTTCGAGGTTCCGGTGCGTGGCGGCGATGATGCGCACGTTGACCCGCACAGGCTCCGTGGCCCCGAGCGGCTGGACCTCGCGCTCTTGCAGCACCCGCAAGAGTTTCGACTGCAGCGCCTTCGACATATCGCCGATCTCGTCGAGAAACAGCGTTCCCGCCTCGGCGGCTACGATCTTGCCGGGGCGGCTGCGCTCGGCCCCGGTGAAGGCCCCCCGGGTATGCCCCAGAAGCTCGGACTCGGCCAGGGGGTCCGGGATGGCCGCCATGTTCACCGCCACGAAGGGCCCCGTGCGGCGCTCGCTGGCCGCATGAACGAGGCGGGCCACCACTTCTTTGCCCGTGCCCGTCTCACCGCGAATGAGCACGCTGGCGTCTGTGTCGGCCACTTGCTCCACCCGCTCGAGCACGAGGCGTACGGCCGGGTGCTCCCCGATGAGGGCGGCGCCCTGGGTGGGGCGCCAGCCGTTGGAGGGCAGGGCGCTGTCCAGAAGCCGGCGCACAGCCGTATCCAGGGCGACGGCACTGACGGGCTTGGCCACGAAGTCGAGTGCGCCGGCGCGTAGCGCGGCAATGGCGTCGCGTATGCGGCCCTGGGCTGTCATGACGATGACGGGCACGCTGGGGTGGCGTCGTCGTGCCGCCTCGAGCACCGAAAACCCGTTCGTGCCGCGCAGGTCGAGGTCGGTGAGACACAGGTCGAAATCCTCGTCGTGCAGGCGGGTAAGGGCCTCGAGTCCGCTGGCCGCCGGAACGGGCACGTAACCCTGCTCGCCGAGCAGTGCGCACAGCCTCTGCCGTGCTGTGGATTCGTCGTCGACGACCAGGATCTTTTTGCCCATTGGCTTACGTTTGAATCGGCGGATCGCCTACCGGTCTGAAGCGTGCGGGCTTGGTTTCGGGACTGTCCTGCCGTGTGAAACCATCCTGGATCCGGGCCGGCGTGGGGGTGGCAGCAAGCGGCTGGAGTGACTTCACTCTTCAGCCTTTCCTGCGCTCCAGGGGCCCTGATGTCCGGCGCGCGCCAACATCATTCCGAACTCTTTTTTGTTCGGCGCTTTGGCGTAGGCCTCGGCGGCTTCGACCACGTTGTTGCGCACCAGCTCGATCATGGAATCGTTGAGCGTTTGCATGCCGAGGCTGCGCCCCGTCTGCATGAGCGACGGAATTTGAAAGGTCTTTCCTTCTCGGATGAGGTTGGCCACGGCGGAGGTGACCACGAGGATCTCGAGCGCGGCCACCCGGCCTCCCCCTTTCTTCTTGAGCAACGTCTGCGCCACCACGCCCTTGAGTGACTCCGCGAGCATCAGGCGGATCTGGCTTTGTCGATCGCTTGGAAATTGGTCGATCAACCTGTCCACGGTCGAGGGGGCCGTGTTGGTGTGGAGCGTTCCGAAAACCAGATGTCCCGTCTCCGCCGTCTCGATCGCGATGGCCACAGTTTCGAGATCGCGCATCTCGCCCACGAGCACGATGTCCGGATCTTCGCGCAGCGCTGCGCGAAGCGCGCTCTTGAAGCCCTTCGTGTGCACGCCCACCTCGCGCTGGTTCACCAGGCACTTGATGTCCTTGTGAACGAACTCGACCGGGTCTTCGATGGTGATGATGTGATCGTTGCGGTTTTTGTTGATCCAATCGATCATGCCCGCAAGCGTCGTGGACTTGCCGCTGCCCGTGGGGCCCGTGACCACCACCAGGCCCTTGGTGTTCTGGCATAGATCCACAACCGCTTTCGGCAAACCGAGTTGTTCGGCCGTGAGCACCTTCGAGGGGATTTGGCGAAACACGGCGCCGGCCCCGGCAAGGTCGCGAAAGACGTTGCAGCGCATGCGCGCACGCCCCGGCAGCTCGTAGGCGAAGTCCGAATCGTTCGTTTCGGCGTACTCCTTCTTGTTGCGCTCGGGCGTGATCGATTCGACCAGTCGGGCGATCGTTTCTGACGAGAGCGGGCCGCGGCCTGGCATCGGCGCGATGCCGCCATCCACACGCACCATGGGCACCACGTCGGCCTTGAGGTGAATGTCCGAGGCCTTCATGTCGAGCATCTGGTGGAAGAGCTCGTCGATGTGGGAGGGCGTCCGCGAGGGCCCTGCGCTGACGGCGCTCAGCTCGGCGCTGTCGTACGGGGCGAGCTCGCGGGCCGGTGCGGCCGCGGCAGGTGCAGCGGCGGCCGGTGCGGCGGCGGCGCGATGTCCGTTCATCGACACAGAAGGCATGCCCGCCGGCGAGGGGGCGCGGGGCCGGCCCGTGCCCCCCGCGGTCGTGGCGTGGTGCGGAGCGGCTCGTCCCGGCTCGATCATCACCACGATGCCTGCCACGCCCTCTTCCACCGTGATGTTCACAGGCCCGCTCGGAGAGGGGTAGGGGAAGGATCGTGTCCCGGTCAAACCGGGCGTGTACGCCGGGCCCAAGACCTCGGCCAGCAAAGCCACGATCTGGTCTTCCGTGGCGGGCTTCGAGGACACCGGCTTGGCCGCTCCACTCAGCACCATGGCCACGGGTGAATCCGCTCGAAACACCAGGGCGTCGGCCCGGTGTTTCACCATCGCGTCCAGGTAACGATCCAAAGTCGCCATGTGCTCCCATCGGCCCCCCGATGGGGCTCTCTGCTGAGAGGTCTTTTCGACGCGACTGCGCCAAAACTTGAACGACGACGCCCCCTTCGAGCCTGGTCAGCCCGCCGCGTGGAGGCGTTCGGCCAACACTTTGGCGAGCGCATAAATCGTGAGCTGTGGGTTGACCCCCAGCGAGGTCGGGAACAGGGAGCCGTCCATCACCCACACGTTCTGCGCGCCGAAAACGCGGCCGTCCTCGTTGGTCACGGCGTGCGCGGGGCTGCGGCCCATGGCGCATCCGCCCATCTGGTGTGCCGAAAACACCGTGTGGTCCAACGCGGCGAAGGGCGCCGCTCTCAACCGCTCCACCTCGCCGACATGCCGCAGCCTGAGCGGCTCGTGGTGGAGAGAAACGACCTCCCGTGCCCCGGCAGCGAACTGTATGCGTGCCATGGTGACGAGTGCGTCTCGGGCGGCCTCGACGAGGGCCGGGGCGAAGGGATAATGCAAAGCCACGCGGCCTTCGGTCGACACCTTCACCGTGCCGCCTTCGTCGTCGCCGTGCCCGTCGATCAGCAGCGCGATGGTGGCCTGCGCGTGCGCGAGCGAGGCTGCCAGGGCGCGGTGAGGCGCAGCGAAGCCCGGGAAACGCCACCGAGGCCAGCATGGGGTGCACGGGAGCCGTCTCGAGGAAGTAGCCCATATGTCCGGGGCCGCGATCGCTCATGTGGTGGCACGCCACGGACTGGGGCGGGCCATAAAATCCCTCGATGCGTTCGTGAAACAGGGCCACGAGGGGCACGGTGGGATGCAAGAAGGTGCGACGCCCGAGCGCCGGCAGCTTGGCGAACCCGTTGCGCATCAGCAGCGCCGGCGTGTTGAGCGCGCCGGCGGCCACGACCACGCCCCGCCGTGGGCGCACCCTCAACATGGCGCCCGTGGGCCGCGCCCGCTCGGGGTCGAGTGCCTCGGCCAGCACCTCTTCGACGTGCCGTTCGGCACCGCGCTCCGTGGCCACGAGGGCATGGACGCGGCAATCCGAAAAGAGCTGAGCGCCGGCGTGGAGCGCATCGGGAAGGTACGTCACGAGCGATGACTGTTTGGCGTCGAGGGGGCAGCCCATGCCGCAGTACCCGAGGCGCGCGCACCCCTTGACGCTGCGCCGGATGAGCTCGGGGGCAAGGTGAAGGGCGCGCGCCCCGTCCCACAGCTTGGCGTTGTTGGCGTTGACGTCGTCGGGGTTGCCAGGTCCCACGGACAGCCGCTCTTCGACGGCGTCATAGTGTGGCGCCAGCGTGGCCTCGTCGAGCGCGAGCCCGTGCTTTCGCTGCCAGAGCGCCAGCGTGCGCGGGGGCGCACGAAAACTCGAACCCCAGTTGATGGTGGTGCCACCGCCCACCGAACGGCCCTGCAGGAGCAAGATGGCGAGGTCGGCCGTGGCCCGGTTGCCGTGGTCCTGGTAGAGCGCGGGATAAGCCCAGGCTTCCTGCATGTTGAAGTCCCGTCGGCGGTGGTGGTGCCCTTCCTCGACGACCACGACGTGCGCGCCGCCTGCCGCCAAGGTGGCGGCGGCGATGGCCCCGCCCGCCCCGCTGCCCACCACGCAAAAATCGCAGACGACCTCGTGGGTGCCCACAAGCGTCGTGCCCGAAACACTGGCCGCGGCTGGCCTCATGGGGCCTCCGGTGCGGCCCCTCCGCGGGGCGCGTCTTCGCCGAAGTCGGGCACCTCCGGCGGGCCCGGGTAGCCCATGGCTGCGTAAGTCGACGGCGACGCATAGTACGTCGCGTGAATCAGCCGGGTGAGGGCCAGGTGCCCCGAACGCAGCAGCATGAAGCGGGAACGTCCCCACGCTGCGAGCCGCGCCCGCTGGGCTTCACGTGGCAGCTGGGTGAACGGCCGCAAGGGCCCCGAGGTCACCAGGCTCGTGAGCCCGTTTTCGAAAAGGGCGATGAGCTGCTTCAATTCGGCGCCGGTCTCGGGATGCAACTTCGCCACGAGCAGATCGAGTTGCCCGGCGCAGTCGAGCTCGTGGGGATCGGGAAAGCGAACCCACTCGGCGTCCGAACCTGCGGGCGGCGCCGGCAGGTCAGCCAGCATGCACGCGGCCAGCGCCGTGAGCACCGCGTGTTCTTCCAACGTGAAGAAGCGCAGAGGCGTCCGCGGGGGCAGTCCGAGCTTCGTCTTGCGCAGCCCCACCCACGTGATGCCACCTCCGGCAAGCAGCACACCGCCGCAAAGTCCCAGCGTGAAGAGCTTTCGCCGTCCAGCAGATGCAGGCACACTCATCGTGAGTTCCTTCCAAGCGAGGGTTTCGTGCGAGGTTTGGATTTTGACAGCTTTCGGGGATTCCCCTAGAAAAGAGAGACGTTGACGACGATGGCCCCAACGTCGGTCGAGGTGGCCATGCTCATCCTGGGGTGCGTGGCGCTCGTGGGAGCCAGCGTGGCGATCACCCGCAGGACGGTCCTTGCGGCCTGCGTGTCCGCGTTGATTGCGGCCGTGAGCCTTTCGGGATGCATGATGCTGCTGTCGGCGTCTTTCCTGGCCGTGGCCCTCGTGTCGTTGATGGCGGGGGCGCTGCTGGCCCTCTTCGTCTTTGGTGTGGTCGTACTCAACCGGGACGACACCGAGCCGATCGCGCCGTTTGGGCTGCCCGGTCGGCTCCTGGCGCTGGCAAGTGGAGCAAGCTTGCTATGGTGGGTGGCCCGTCTCGGCGTGGCACGAGGCGCGTGGACGCCAGGAACGACCACAGAGGCCCAGACCCGAGATTTCGGCACCACCCTCGCGCTCGGGCGGGCTCTTTACGGACCGTTGCTCGTGGCGTCCGAGATGCTGGCGCTTCTTTCGTTGATCGTCGTGGTGGGCACGCTGGCGCTTGCGCGCGTGACCGCTCGTAACCCGAAGGGCTTTTGATGTCGTCGAGCGCCGTCGCGTTGGCCTGTGTGTTCGCCTTGGCCCTCTACCTGGTGGGCTTGGTGGCGCTGCTCTTGAGGCGTAACGGCCTTTTCATCGTGCTGGGCGTTCTGCTGCAAGGCATGGCTGGCGCTCTGTTGTTCACGGCGCTCGCCGCGCTCTTTGGCGATGCAGCGGGGCAGGGCATGGCGTTTGTCGTTTTGTCTGTGGCGGTTTGTCATGCCGCCGTCGGCTTGGCCGCTTTTGCGGGGCTTCACCGGCAGCAACGCACGCCGAATGTGGACGACGCGCGGTTGCTGCGCGGGTGAGTGCGCATGGAGAGCTACAGCCTTCGCACGCTGCTCCTTTTTGCCCTCGTGGCCTGCGGCTTCGGCTTTGGTGCGGCGGGGCCCCGTGTGCCCGGGCGTCACACGGCCCTGGCCTCCTCTTCCGCTCGGCTCGCGCTGCTCGTGCACGCGGTGGTGGGCGGTTTGCTGGTGAACGCCATCGGCCTTGGCCACGTGGACGGGGCCCTCGGGCCCGAGCGCCTTGGGGTGTGGGTGAGCGCGGGGGAGCTGTTCGTCGACCTCAGCTTCCAGCTCGAGAGCCCTTGGGCATTGGGGGCCTACCTCGTCTGGATGCTGACGTCCGCGGCGGCATGGCGCTGGCGTCATGACCGTACGGGGGCGCTCGGATGGGTGTTGGCGGCGCAGCTGGCTGCACTGGCGGGGGTCTTCGCGGAAGGCTTCGTCGTGGCGGCCGCGGCGGCGCTCAGCACGGCCTGGGCGGTGGAGGGCGTTGCAGCCACGCGAGGCGCGGCGTCGTCGCCCGCGCGCGCCCTGGCGAACCGGGGGTGTGATCTTCTTTTGCTGCTCGTGGCCGTCCTGGTCGTTGCGTTCGATGCGACCGAGGGATGGGCAAGCCTTGCGGCGCGCCTACAGGACGAAAGCAGTGGTTTGCTCACACCTGTTTTGGGGCTCGCGGTAGCGGATTGGGCCTTGGGGCTCCTTTTGCTGGCCGCGTTCGTGCGGGGGACGCGTCCGGCGGGCGCCATGCCCCGGGGGCTGGCGCTTTTGGCCGCCTCAGGGGTCGAGCTTTTGGCCACGGCGCTCTTGCCCTTGCGCGCGGCGTTCCTGTGGCGAGGTCACGAGGGGGGCGTCCGGGGCGTCGCCGCCTTGGCCGTGGGGGTGGGCTTGCTCGTGGGGTGGCGCGTGACGGTGTCCCTGCGCTGGCGCCGGGTGACCCGAGCGGCTTGGGCCTTCGGGGTGGCGCTCGGCCGAGCGGTCCGCGCCCTCGAGGTCTGGGTGCTGCGAGGGCTGGTGTTTCAGACCCTGGGTGCGCTGGCAGAGCTTGCGTCGAGGGTGCTCCGCTTTTGGCTATCGGGAAACGTGCAGAGATACGTGGCGTTCGGGGTCCTGGGTCTGGCAGCGGCGGTGTACGCCGCCAGCCGCCCCGCGGCTGCGCCGGTGCTCCAGATTCACACCGAGGGGCTGAGGGTCCGCGCGGACGCGGGCCGCAGCGCCGCCTCGGCCGCGCGGCTGACCTTCGACTATGACTTCGACGGTGACGATCGGATCGATCGGGCAGGGGCGGGCCCCCGCGCCAGCCATGCCTATTCCTCGCCAGGCCCTTACGCGGTCACCGTGATCGTCCGCGATCCCTTCTGGGGCACTGCCACCCGCCTCGAGCGGGACGTGTGGGTCGGGCCATGACCGCTCTCGTCTGGGTGGCGGGGGCGCCGCTCTTGGCCGCGCTGGCCGTGGCCGCCGTGCCGGCCGTGTGTCCCGCGTGGCGGCGCACGCTGGCCCTGCTGGGCTCGGGAGGCGCGCTCGCAGCCCTCGCCGTGGTGGGAGTCAGCTTCGATCCCGTGCTGTGGCAAGTGCAACAGCGTGCGCGCGCGCCCTGGATCCCGGTTTTCGGTGCGACCTGGGACGTGGGGGTCGATGGGTTGTCGCTCCCCTTTTTGGCGGCTGCAGGCCTCGGTGTGTTTTTGACGCTCGTCTGCCGTCCGCCTGCCGCCCCTGACGCCGCAACGACTGGCCCGGCCCTCGAGGTGCTTCTCGTCTGCCAGGCCTCGCTGGCAGGCCTCTTCATGGCCCGTGACATGCTGCTCTTGTGGCTGTGCTGGGCGCTTTACCTGACCTGCTGTGCGTTCGGGGTGGGCGCGGGCGGCGGTAGCCGGGGCGCCCGCGCGGCCACCAGGCTGGGCGTCTCGGGGGCCGCGAGCCTTGCCTTGTTGCTCGGCCTCTTCGTCTCCCAGGCGGCGGCCGTCAAGTCCCTCACGGGCGCGTGGTCATTCGACTACGAGACCTGGACGCACCTCATGTTGCCTCTGTCGCAGCAGGTCCGAAGCCTGGTGTGCCTCCTGGGGGCGCTGGGAGTGGCCCTGCCGCTCCTGCCCGTCGCGGCGTGGTGGCAAGACGCGCACGAAGCGGCGCCGGCCGCGGGCGCGGTGATGCTCGTCTTGGGGCCGGGCCTCTACGGGCTCGTGCGCCTGGCGGCACCCTTGTTTCCCCTGGCGTCGTTCCATGCGTTGCCGGCGGTCGGGGCCCTCGCCGGCGCGACGGCCCTCGTGGCGGCTTGTGTCGCGGCCTTCGGGGGCGCGTTTCGGGATCGCCTCGGCTGGGTGGCCCTGGGGCAAGGGGCCCTCATGGTTCTGGGCGTGACCTCCCTCACGGCCGAGGGCCTCCTCGGCGCCCTCACCCTCTTCGTGGTGGCCACGGGCGCGTTCATCGGGCTCCTCTCCTTCGAGACCCTGCGAGGGGCCCGCATGCCCTCCGCTCCCGAGGCGCCCGCCGCCGCTCCCGAGGCAGGCCGCGCGGGCCCACGGGTGGCCCTCACCTTCGCCCTCGCGCTGGCCCTCGTGCCAGGGCTCGGCGGATTTACCGCCGCGGTCCTTACTCTTTCCGGTGTGGCGTCGGCGGATCGTTCAGGGCGCGCCCTCGAGGTCACCACGCCTGCCTACGGTGTGGACCCCCTTTGGCTTCTGGCGCTGGGGCTGCTGGGAGCCGGCGGCTTGGGCATGGCCCTCGTCAGGGCTGTGCGCGCGCTTCCCTCGGCCGCGTGGGCGTGGCCGGGCCGACGCGGGTGGCCCCTTGCGGTTTGGCTCGCCGTCCTCGTGGCCCTCGGGCTGCGCCCTCAGCCCTGCCTCGAGGGGGTGAGGGCCTCGCTGAACAGGTACCAAACGGACTTTTCGCGGCGCCTGCAGCACGCGGGCCTGCAGCCCGAAGCGCCCGCCCATCTTTTTCCCGATGCCCGCACGCCGCTGGCGATGGCGCGCCCCCCTGGCCCCGGAACCCGCCCATGCCCGGCAGCGCGCTGAGCCTTCTCGGCGGGGCGCAGCCCCTGCTTGCCGTCCTCGTGATGGGGGCCTCGGCGCTCGTCGTCCTGGCCCTCGGCGCCCTCGCGCCCTCTCTGCCTCGCTCTTTGACCAGCTTGGCCGCCTTCGGCGCCGCGTTGGCTGCGGCCGTCTCGTGGCCTGCGTCCCCGGAGGTGGGGCCGACCTTGCTGATGCAGGGCACGCTCGTCGTCGACATCCCGGCGCGCCTGGCCAGCGTGGCCTGCGCGCTCTTCACTGCGGCCGCCTTGCTCGTCTCGGCCTGCCGCTCGGGCTTCCCCGACGCCGCGGCCCGAGAAGCGCCCGGTCTGGTCCTGCTGACCGCGACGGCGGCGCTCGTGGCCGTGCATGCCCATCACCTCGGCGTGCTCTATCTCGCTGTCGAGGCCACGGCGCTCGGCGCGCATCTGCTCGTGGGCTTGCACACGCAGGTAGGGCGGGCGGCCGAGGCCGCGGCCAAGGCCTTCGTCACGGGCGCGGTGGCGGTGGGCGTCTTCGGGCTGGGCCTGGCGCTTCTTTACGCCGGAAGCCGAGGCGCTCTTGGCTACGAGGCCCTGGCTCTGCGCTACGCTGCGTCGGGCCCCGACCCGCTGGGCACCTTGGGCCTCTTGCTCGTGTTCGGGGCGTTGGCCTTCCGTGTCGGTGTGGTGCCCTTTCACATGAGCGTCCCCGATCTGCTCGAAGGCGGATCCCTGGTCGCGGCGTTGCTCAACGTCTCGGTCGTCCGGCTTGCGCTGCTGTTGGCCTTCGTTCGTTTGCTCTCAGTGGGCTTCTTGCACCCGGCGCTTTCACCTGATGGGTCCGGGTTGGCGGCGGCGTTCGGCGTCTTGGGACTGGCTTCGGTGTGGGGGGGCGCCCTCGGCAGCCTTCGCCACGACAAAACCCGGCGCTGGCTTGCCCATGCGGCGGCCCTGCAGGTGGGCGGTGTGCTGGTGGCCCTTTGCGCCTTGACCCAGCAGGTGAAAGAGGCCCGTCAGGCGCTCGGCGCGTCCCTCGTGAGTCAGGTGATGGCGTTGTGTCTCGCCTTGTCCGTCTCGAGCCTTGCGCCGCGGGCCGCGGAGGGGCAGGACGTGCTCGACGATTGGGCCGGCCTCGGGCGCGCGCGTCCGCTGCTGGCCTTTGCGATGAGCGTGGCGTTGATGTCTCTGACGGGCTTGCCCGTCTCCGTGGGGTTCGTGGCGCAGCTCTCTTTGTTGCAAGCCGCCACGGCGTCTCCGTGGCTCGGTGCGCTGGTGGCCGCCGTTTTGGGGGGCATGATCCTCTTCGCCTACGCGAGCTGGCGCTTCGTGGCGGTCATGTACTTTCAGCCTGCGTCCCGTGCGTGGTCCGAGCCCACCCCCGCGGCCTTGGCTCTGTTCATCGGCGGGCTGACCACTTTCGTTCTGGGCTTCGGGCTTTTGCCGTCGGCGTGGCTCGCCTGGTGTGTGCAGCTCGTGTCCGCGGTCGGGCCCTGAGGCTTCCGTGCGCGCTCAGGGCGTGCGCGGGGGCGGATCCGCCTCGCGAACCAACGGGGTGTCCCCGAGCTCCCGCTCCTGCACCACCCACGCGAGCGCCTGCGAGGCCTCGCGCGCAAGCTGGGGGTGGGCGCCGGCGCGGGCGAAGGCCTTGAGCGTGCGCTCGCCCAACGTGCGCACCCGGGGATCCACGTCGTGCAAGGTGACGTGCCGCAGCAAGTGGGCGCTGTCAGGGTGCTCGATGCGCGCCAGCACCTCCACCAGCCGCGCGCGGCCCTCTGGGCGGGCCGTGTGAAGCGCGGTCTCGATCTGGGGCAGCGCCCGCAGCCCATGGCTTTCCAGCGCCCGAGCGGCTTTGTCCGCCCACAGGTCCTGCCGGGTGACCAGCACGTAAATCTGTTCGTGGATGTCCTTGTGAACGTCACCCTCGCAGCCCGGCAGGGCCAGCAGAGACCCGCAAGCCAAGCCCCAGACTGTGAGGACGGCGCGGGCGAGGCCACGCCGCTTGGGGAGAGACGAAGAAGGGACGCACATGGCGGCCACAGCCGGTCAGGAGACGGGAAGCGCGTCCGCGGGCGCCTGGGCCCCCACCGCGCTTTGCCGCCGCCCATGGCGAGCCAGCGACTTCGCCACCGGATCCTCCGAAGGCGCCACCACGTCGTCTCCCAGGGGCAAGAGCCGCTCGAAGAAGCTTTCGCCCAGCTCCGTGAGAGCCTCGGGCGAGGTCATGCGGAAGGCCTCCTGGCGCAGGTGCGATCCGTTGTGCAGGCCGCGCGAGTACCAGGCCAGGGTCTTGCGCAGCTCGTGAAGCACCATCCGGGGGCTGCTGTGTTCCCGCACCAAGCCGGCGTGGCGACGCCATACGGTGCGGCGCTCGTCGAGCGTGGGGGTGCCGGGGTCTGGCATGCCCCGCTCGAGCGCCTGAAGCGACCGAAAGAGCCACGGGTTACCTCGGGCGCCGCGTCCGATCATCACCCCATCACAACGGGTGACGTGCTTCATGCGCACGTAGTCCTCGACCGTCTGAACGTCGCCGTTGCCCAAAAGGGGGATCTCCCGCGGCAGCCGGTGCCGCACCTCGGCGATGGGCTCGAGGCGGGCCTGGCCCGAAAAGCCCTGCGAGCGCGTGCGGCCGTGCACCGTGATGAGCGCCGCCCCGGCGTCCACCATCCGCAGCGCAAACTCGGGCGCGTTCACGCTGTCGTCGTCCCATCCCAGCCGATGTTTCACCGTCACGGGCAGATGCGCGGGCAAGGCGCGGCGAACGGCCTTGACCAACGAGGCCGCCAGCTCGGGCTCGCGCATCAAGGCCGATCCACAGAGGCCTGAAGTCACTTTTTTGGCCGGGCAGCCCATGTTGATGTCCACGATGGACGCGCCCGCCTCGGCCGCCATCTCGGCGGCCCGGGCCAGGCTCACGGGATCACGCCCGAAGATCTGCACCACGAAGGGGCGGTTGTCGTAGCTCGGCCACATCCGGCCCACGGCCTTCTCTGCTCCCACGGGTGAGCGCCTCCGCCGAGAGGAACTCCGTAAAGGTGATCGATGCCCCCAGCTCTTCGCAGACGGTGCGGAACGCCAGATCGGTGACCGCCTCCATGGGGGCCAACACGATGCCAGGGCCAAGATCGACAGGACCAACGCGCATGAGGGCGGCCCAGTATACGGCACACCCGGTGCGCGTGCCCGCACCATCGCGCCACGCAGGCGGCGGTGTCAGCGGACGGTCAACGTGGCGACACCCGTGACCCCGTCGAACGTGGCTCGAATCGTGGTCGTGCCCGAAGCCAGCGCGGTCACCTGCCCCCGGCTCGTCACCTGAGCCACCTGGCCGTTCGACGCTCTCGAAGCGTGCGTCCTCGGTCACGTTGCGTGTCGTGCCGTCCGCGAAGAAGGCTGTCGCGGTGTACTGAAGCTTGGTTCCCGGGGGAAGCTCGGCCTCGGCCGGCGTGAGCCGCAGGAGCAGCACGGTTGCACTGCGGCACACGAGGTCTGCCGTGGCGGACAGACCCTGAAACGTGGCCACGAGGGTGACCGTGCCTTCCCCGACGCACGAGGCAACGCCCCGGTTGACCGTGGCCACGAAAGGGTCAGAGGATAGCCACGCAGCCAAATTGGTGAGATTGCGCTGCGTGCCGTCGGGAAACAGCCCGGTGGCGCGGAACGAGGCGCTCTCGCCCGGACGTCGCTCTGCCTGGCCCGGCTCGAGGACCATGGTCACGTTTTGGCTTTCGACCACCGTCACGGCGGCCGTGGCTTCGAGGCCCTCGAGGCGGGCCCGCAGGGTGGTGAACCCCGGTGACGCCCCGGCCTGCAGAAGGCCGGCCACACCCAGATGGTTTGCGGCCACGACGTCCGGCGCGTCGCTCGTCCAGGTGGCCATGCGGGTGACGTCGCGGCGGACGCCCGACGCAAATCGACCCATCGCCGCGACCTGCCCGAGCGCCAGCGGGTCGAGCGAGAGCGCCTTGGGCTCCACCTCGAGACTGACGAGGCGGTCGTTTTCCACCCGCACCTGGGCGGTGGCCTCGAGCCCCTGAAACATCACGCTGACCACGGTCGTGCCGGGGGCCCCGCCCGTGATGCGCCCCCGCCGTCCGGTGGTGGTCACCGAGGCGATCTGCGGCATGAGGCTGGCCCACGAGGCCTCGGCCGTCACGTCTCTTCGTCCGCCGTTTTCGGGCACAGTGGCCTGAAGCTGCAGAACTTCGCCCACGAGCAAGGGCACGAACGAGGGGGACACACGCAGGTCGAACACACCGTTGCCGCCGGTCCCGCCGCCCGCGCCCCCCGCCGCGCCGAATCCTCCCTCACCGGCGAATCCCCCGGCCGCGCCAAATCCCCCGGCCGCGCCGAATCCCCCCTCCCCGCCGAAGCCGGTCTGCCCTCCTGCTTCGCCTCCGACCCCGCCGAAGCTGCCCCCGTCGAACGGAAAGCCGCCCACGCCGGCTCCGCTCTCGCCACCTTCCCCGAACTCGTCTTCGCCGCTGGTCAACGAGGTTCGCCCGCAGGCCACCGTCAGCACGGCCCAAAGGGCCGTCACAAGCCATGAACGGCGATACAAGGCGTCAAACATGAGGGCACACTCCTGGTGGCGGAGGCCACGCAGCGGTCATGATGGCGCAGGTGAACGCGCCGAGCAATCGGGTGGCCGTCGAGGTTCCCGCCTCGCGCTGTCGTTCGCTGCTACGATTGCTTCGATGTCGACGCCCGCCGAACGCTACCGTCAACGTGCGGCCGCCGCGCGGGGCCTGGCCCGGGCCCCCGGCGAGGCCCCCTTTGCCTCGTTCTTCGAGCGGCAGGAGGATCGCACCCGGCGCGCCCGCACCAAACGGCGCGTGCTGGTGATCTCGGTGGCTGCCCACGTCCTGCTTTTGGGCGGGCTGGCGCTCAGCTCGGCGTGGAACGTCGACGAACTGTTTGGCCGGCGCGTGGCCGTCTCCGTCGTGCCCGCGGAAGCCGCACACCCGCCCGCCGGTCAGGTCAAGGCCCCCGCGCGCTTGAACCTGGCCCGTGCCCTCGGGGCCCGCGTGGTGGTCACACCCCAGGGAGCCCACCGCGAGGCCCGCCCCGGGGTGGAGCCTCTCGACCCCGACACGCGCGCGCGCCTCGACGCGCTCGTCCAGTCCTCGCTCTTGCCCGCGCTCACCTACCCCGAGCTTGCCAGGCCCTTGCGCTTGCAGGGCGCCGTGACCGTCCTGGTCGATGTCGACGCCCAGGGCACCGTGACTGGCCTCGGGGTCAAGGAACCATGTATCCACCCGCTGCTCTGCGACGCCGCGAAGGCGCAGGTGGCCGCGGTCACCGACTGGCCGCCCGGTGCGGGCCCTCGGTCCTTCGCGATCCCGCTCGAGTTCAAGGATCGCTAACCGGGCGTGAGGATCGCTGACCGGGCGGGCGTCAGGAGCGCCGTCGGCGAAGCCCTTGCCGTAGCAGCCACACGCCGAGAGCAAACCCCGCAAGCCCGGCGACGCCACCGCGGCTGCCGGGCCGGGCCATGGCGCAGTAGCCGCCCACCGCTTGGCCGTCGGCCTCCCGGTAGCCCCGGAAGAAGTCCCGCGTGGCAAACGGCCGCTGCAACAGCACGGATTCGATGGGGCTCGCGTTGCCGTGCAGATCGATGGTGGCCACACCTACGAGGTAGGGGATCTCATTCTGTAAACCCGTGAGCCGGGTCGAGTCTTGCGAGACCAACAGTTCGGAGCAGACGAAGCGTGTGTCGAGCGTCGCAAAGGGCGTGGGTGCCGTGAAGGGCCCTTCGGCCTCCCGCGTGCCGTTCACTTCCCCCGCGCCGTCGTCGGCCTGTTGGGCCTGCGCCAAGGGCGGCAGCTGCGGCCCGTCCGCCCTACGCAGCGGCTGTACCGTCGCGGAACTCGGACACTCCGTTTCGGCGGTGCGGTACTGGTCGTCGTAGGAGGACTCGGCGTACACCGGCGCTTCGCCTCGGCTGCAGAACACGACATAGCCGCGGAAGTCCGCCACACCTTGATCCCTCTCCCACGACACCTCCAAAGCCTCGTTGCCGGGCCGCACCTTGATGCCCGCCGTGGCGGGCGGCGGGGGGGCCTCACCGTCGTACTCCACAGACAGCACCGGCGCTGCCTCCCCCGTGAGATCCGGTACCCCGTCGCCGTTCGTGTCCACCCGGAGCCGAATGAACTGCTGGCCTCGCCGGGTGCATTCGCCGCCCGAGGGCCCGTAGAACGCGGAGACGGGAATGTCGATGGTGGTGCGCTGTCGGGCCCGTGCGAGGTCAGCCAAGGTCAGGGTTGCAAGCGGTGGGTCGCTGCAGATGGCCGCCTTCAAGGCCGCCGGATCGCTTGACACACAGGCCACTTCGCCGATGAGAACTTGGATGACCGTTTGGTTGGTCGCGAACATCGTGCGCTTCGCGGCGCCCGTGGTCGACAGATCCAGTTCGAGCCGGACGACCTCGTCGCTACAGCTGCAGCGCGCTCGATTGAAGTAGTACTTCTGCTCGAACTCCGTGAAAATGGTCCACTTGTCTTCGCCGTCGGGTCTGAGTAGGCGCATGAAAAAGTCGGCCTTGCTCACCGCCTGCGACGTACCCGAGCTTCCCCCCGTTCCCGTGCCTTGTGCCTTCGCGGGCGCAGGTGTCAAGAGGGGGAGCATCGCGGCGGCCGCGACGGCAGCCCCGAGGGTCACGCGAAGAGCCAGGGAGGAAAAAGCGAGGGGAGGGCGCACGCTGCGCATCCTAGCTCGCCAACCGGGGCGATGCAGCGGTCGTGTGGGCCCTAGGCGGCTTGGCGCCTGGCCGTGGCCTCGCGGCACACACGCTCTAGGGTGGCGACGGCCGCCGGGAGCGTCTCGAGCTGCGCGGCCGTGGGGGGGCGCTCGGCGAAGCGGGCCTGCTCGTAAGCCCGGGTGATCTCTCCGAGCGGCGCCCGCACGGCGGCACACACGCTGGCCGCCCGCTCGAAAAATTCGCGGGGCGTCTCGGCGGGCTCCCGCTTGAGTCCCAGCGGCGCCAGCGCCCGCAGCGCGCGTTCGTAGAGGCGGTGCCCTGCGGTGCGCGGTGGGGGCGCAGCGGCCTCTTCCTTGCGCGGGCGGCGTCGCCGCAGCCGTCGGTAGAGCAGGTAGGACAGGGCAGCGGCCGCGCTCAATCCCCCAACGGTTCTCAGGCTCGGCCGGGGCAAAGACAAACCCGGGCCCTGACGCTTCTTCAGACCCAACGACTTCGCCAGCCCCCGGGCCAGCTCCATCTGCCGGCTGGCATCGTATTCGATGACCCACTGGCCCCACCACGACTCGATCGAGTCCAGGAGCTGCTTCACCCGGCCCATGCGGGTGGGGCGCGACAGCACGGGCGTGGCGTCCATGCGCGTCCAGCCGAAGCCGGAAAAATAAACCTCGATCCAAGAGTGCGCCCGATTGTCTCTCACCGTGAGGTGCTGGGTGAGCGCGTTCCACTCGCCGCCCAGGAAGCCGTTGACGTAGCGGGTGGGCAGACCCGCGAGGCGCATCATGATGGCCGCAGCCGAAGCGAAGTATTCGCAGTGCCCCGCGCTTTGCGCGATGAGGAAATCCTCGAGCGGGTCCGCATAGGCCGTATCTCGCTTGAGCTCGAGCGAGTACTGCTTGTTTGCATGAAGCCAGTCGACGATGGCCTGCGCGCGGCCCGCGGGTGTCGTTGCACGGGCGGTGATGCCCCGGACCAGCGGCCCCACGCGCGCGCGCAGCGCTTCCGGCACTTGCAGATAGGGCACGAGAAGCCCCTCGGGCAGCTCATCGATCGTTTTGGCTTGCCCCGGGCGCACCCGCCGGAGGCTGTCGATGGAGTAGGCCACGTAGCGCGCGCCCGCGAAGTCGGGCAGGGGCACCGTTCGCCCCGAAGGAAAGGCCCGGGCGCTGCGCAGCGAAGCTTCCCCGGAAAAGCGCGGCTCCACGAGCGTGGTCAAAAACGAGCCCACGGGCGGCTCGGTCAGCTCGTAGGCCACCGCGCGGTCGAGGGCGAACGCCACGGGGTGGGACAGCCCCATCAGCTGGATGTCCTGCCGTTCCGCGCCGGCAAGCCTCTCGCGATGCGAGAGGGCGTCGTCGGGGGTCTCCGGTCCCGTGATCCACGTCCAGCGGCTGCCGTCCCGGCCCATCGTGTGGGTCACCCGGGTGCGTGTGGAAGATCTTTGCGAGCGCAGCCACTGGCCGTTTTGGTAGGTGTCGTACACCGTGCCCCGCCAGTACATGCCCCCGATCTGGGTGTCACGCTGCTCGTCCGAAGCCAGCGCGGCGATGCGAGGCATGCCCACGCGCAAGACCACCGTTTGGTTGTCCGTGGACAACACCCCGTGGTGCCCCAGCTCCACCTGGTCCGAAAAGCCCACGATGCTGCCCTGGCGGCGCAGCCCCCCGCTGAGAAAGCCAATGCCGATGCGCGGCGCGAGCGCAAACACCACGGTCGCGCCCGCCAGCACGCCGAGCGCCGCCACCCCCGTGGCCCAGAAAAACGCGCGCCCGACGACCCGCCGCGAATCCAGCACCCGCGCTGCGGTCACACGTTGAGCCGCCGAAGCGGCCTCGTGTTTGACCAGGTAGTTGTCCTCGATCTCGCGGCGCAGATGAAACAGGATCAGCGCCCAGATGAGGGCCACCACGTACACGGCAAAGCCCACGGCAAAGAGCGCGCTTTGTGCAAGCCAAGAGGACGCCAGCACGAGGAGAAACGCGAGGATGTAGATCTGCAGATAGTCTCGGTTCGTGCGGCGCTGGAGCAGCTTGTACGCCAGCAGCACCAGCACCAAGTCCAAAAGCGACGTGAGGTCGGGCTCCGGGAACGCGCGCACGAGACCAAACACCGTGATCGAGAAGAACCCGAGCACCAGCACCTTGAGGGGCGTGTCCACACGCTGCAGCCACCGCATACCGGGCGCGTCGCTCTCGGCAAACCACGACAGCACGGCCGCCGCCGTGAAGGCCAAAAGAGACCCCAGCGCGAGACTTCCCGAAACGGTCAACGTGCCCACGGCGGACGCCACCATCAGGTAAGACGTGAGCTTGTGCGCCGCCCGGAACCTCACGCCGCCGCCCCCCGCAGTCTCTGCACCTCGACAATGGGAGATCCGGGCGCCATGCGCACCGTGGTCAGCATCGCGGCCTTCGGCCGCTCGGGGCTGAGCGCGCGCACGTCCTCCAGGGTCACGAGCGCCAAAGCGGTGAGCAAACCCTGCGCCTGCGTGCTGGCGGCGCGCGCGGGAACGCTGACCCGCCCCGCCTGTAGCCCCACCGTATACCCCTGGCGCAAAAACGAAAGCGCCACCGAAGCCGCCATCGACACCGCCGCCTCGAACGCCTCGGCCTCGTCCTTCAGTTTCGTGAGCGAGGCCTCCAAACGCACCAACACGGCCCCCCCCACCTCGTCCTCGTGCTCACGAAGCAGCAGGCGTCCCCGGCGTGCGCTGCTCCGCCAGTGGATCTGGCGCGGGTCGTCCCCCACACGAAACTCGCGCAGCCCATGAAACTCGCCCGAGCGCGCCGGCCGCGCACTTTGCCGGTCCTGGGCCTGCGTGGCCCCCGCAAGGGCCACCAGCGGCGGCACCGGCACCAGCGCCGGGTACACGATCACCTCGGCGGGCGCGTTGATCTCCTTCGACTTGCGGATGAGCCCGAACGGAAAGCGCGTCGACAGACGGAACCCCACGAGCTTGTGACGGCCCCGCCGCCCAAGCAGGTTCCGGTAAGCCGTCTCTTGCTCCCGCCCCGCCGGAATCTTCAAAAAGTAGCAGCGCCGTTCCACGGGGCGCTCGTCCATGAGGTCCTCCACCTCGAGCGAGAACGTGGGTGCGTGCGCCTTTTCGTTGCGCACGCTGATGCCCATCAGGAACGGGGCGCCCGCATGTATGCCCGTGGGCAGCCGTCGCGACACCTTGAGCCGGCGCAGGCACAGCTCCGACATCACCCCGCTTGCCAGGATGAGAAACAGCATCATCCCGAAGACGAGAAACAGAAGATTCAAACCAGCGTTTACTGCGGCCGCACCCACCACCAAGGTGGCCCCCAAAAACCAAACGCCCTCGCGTGTGGTGGGAAGCCGCTTGAGCACGCTCCGCCTGCGCCGGAGCGCCCCGGTGGGAGGCTTCGTGGCGGCGTCAACGACGCCGTGAAACGACGAAGGTCGTGCCGTGGCGATGCGTTCGCGCTGGGGGGGCGGCGAAGGGACCCGCGACATGGCCGAGCCCCGCGGTCACCCGGGAACGGGGAACTGGTTCACGATCTCGCCGATGATCCGTTCGGCATCCTCACGCGCCCGCCCTCCTTCGGCATGATGGGCAAGCAACACGCGGTGAGCGAGCGCTGCCACGGCCGTACGCTTGAGATCGTCGGGCAACACGAAATCGCGCCCCTCGGCCAAAGCCGACGCCCGGGCGATGTTTCGCCACGCCAGCTGGCCGCGTGGCGAGATGCCCAGCGACAAAAACGGCGAGCGACGTGTTTCCTGGGCCACGGCCACGATGTAATCCGCCAACTCGGCAGACAAGCGAACGCCATCGGCCGCCTCTTGCAGCGACAAGATATCGCGCATGAGCACGGCCGGCCGCACGGCCTCCAAAGCGGCCCCCTGGCGCCCCGGCATCTCCAAAAGCAGCCGGCGCTCGTCCTCGGGGCGGGGGTAATCGAGCCGAATGCGCAGAATGAACCTGTCCATTTGCGATTCGGGCAAGGGATAGGTGCCGTAGTGCTCTTCCGGGTTCTGGGTGGCGATCACCATGAACGGCGGCTCGATCTTGTGGGTGCGCCCATCGACCGATACCTGGCTATCGTTCATGGCCTCGAGCAAGGCACTCTGGGTGCGCGGGGTGGTGCGGTTGATCTCGTCCGCCAGGATCACGTTTGCAAAGATGGCCCCTGGCTTGAACTCGAACTGGCCGGTGCGCTGATCGAGCACGGAGACGCCGATGATGTCGGAAGGAAGGAGGTCGCTGGTGAACTGAATGCGATGAAAGGTCCCGCCAATGGATCCCGCCAAGGCCCTGGCGAGTGTAGTCTTCCCTACACCTGGAACGTCCTCGATCAGTAGGTGGCCCCGCGCCACCAGCGCCAAAACTGCACTCCGGATGGCCTCCTCCTTCCCCCGGATGACCTTGGCGATGTTCGCCTCCAGCCGACGAATCATTTCGGCCGAGTCCGCTTCGAATCCCTCGGCCGCTGCTATGCGGGTCATCGTCTCCACTTTATACCAGTCCCCCTATCCTCGGGCCCAAGCCCTGATGGCTTGAGTTGTGTGAACCACTATCCGACATCCGCCGGAAACGAAAGCCCTCTGCTTGACGAAAAGCAATTACCCACAGTCGCTCGCACGGGGTCTAAGCAACATTCAAAAGTGTGGGCCTCAAGTTTTCCGTGCTCCTTCGCGATGGAAGGGGCTGGATTCCTGAGGCTGGCGCAAAGTATTATTTTGCGGCCGCATAACTTGGCTCGATACTCGCTGCTCAGATTGAACGAAAGAGTCCCGGTGGGAGAAACCATGAGAAGACTAGCCCAGACCGTTGCCCTGCTGTCCGTCCCTCTCGCGTTTGCCGCCTGCGGTGACGATGTGCAAAGGAGCCTTGTGGCTCCCATCGTACCGATGGATGGCGGTATCCCAGAGACGGGTTCGGGTGGCGGCGACGCCGGCTGCCCCAGCGCCACCTTCCTCTCCCCGGTGGCCAACGCCAGCCTGACCGCTGCCAACGACAAAAACGGCGACTCCTGCGCGGACGGGTTCCAAAGCGATGTCGAGCTGGCCGTTGGAGCGCCTGACGGCACGCCCGTTACGCTCATCGTGAACCAGCAAGTCGTAGCGGGCCCGGTTCTCGTTTCGGGCGCTTTCGTGCGTTTCCCCAACGTCCAGCTTCCTTCCCAGGGGGCGGCGACTCTGTTCGCCCAAATCGGATCGGCAGGCTGCTCGGCCTCGGCCATGATCGCAATCGATTGCGGGGTTCCCACCTGCTCGGTGACTAAGCCTGCACTGAGCGCGGGCAAGCCCAAGCTCAACAGCGCCGATCGTTCGAGCTCCCCGGGGGCTCCTTTCCAGGTGGCCTTCGAAATCACGACGAACGTGGCCGACGGCCAGCCCGTTCGCCTGGTGGTGGCCCGCAAGGACAACCCTTCCGTCGCCACCACGCTGGAAGGCGTGGCCATGGGAGGCAAGGCAGCTTTCTCTCCCACGCTTTCGCCTCTGAACGCTGCCGCCGAAGACCCCGCTATCGCCACTCCGGACACGGTGTTCGAGGTCTTCGCCACCTGCCAGGACGCGAAGGGCGTGGTGGGCATCTCGGCTAAGGCCGACTACGCAGTGGACGTGACCCCGCCAGCGCTGACCGTGACGGATCCACCTAGCGGCACGTTCTTCGGCCCTCCCGACTCGCAGAGCGAGTTCAAGCTGAACGCGCAAAACCAATTCAACGTGTGCGCGACCACCACGGCCGCCCACGCGGACGCGACCAACCTTCCTGACGTGCTCGCCAAGGCGCTGAACCTATGCGTTCGTCGCGGTATGGCCGCGGAGACCTGCGTGAAGATGGGCGAGGCGGCCATGAAGACCTGCATCCCGGTCACCTGCCCAGGCGGCACACCCTTCGACCTCACGATGACCCTCACGGACGCCGCCGGCAACGTGAGCACCCAGACGATCACTCAAATCGCTTGTGCCAGTGAGCTGCCCACTGTCGAAATCGTGGCCCCGGTCAGCGACAACGACTTCACGGATCCGACGAAGCGGCTGCTGGCGGCAAATGCAGACCAGGTGTTCAAGGACTTGGACCCCAACACCAACGGTGCCCAAACGAACGTCGTGGCGTGTACAGACAAGGCGGGCGCGAGTGCGGAGCTGCTCGTGGGCCTTGCGGGGGGGCAGTTGGACAAAGTGGGCACGACCGTTTCGGTAGAACAAGCTACGCAGGGTGAGTGTGCGGATACCAACCTCGGTTTCGTTGCCAAGTGGACCGGGGTCACGCTACCTGAGAGTTCGGTTAACACCTCGGGTACACTCCTGGCTGCTACGATTTTGCGCGTAAAGGTTACTGATTCGTCCACAGCGGAAAATACAAGTGACCCGACCCAAGTGTGGGTGGACTCGTCCGCCCCGGTTATTGCGTTCCTCACCCCAAGCGCAGCCGTCCTCTGTGATACTAAGCCTTCGAGCGTGGACATCACGAGCGAACCGATACGGTTCGCCCTCAACCAGCCGGTTCTGTCGACGGTACTTACCGTCACCAACGATGGTAGCGGAGCAGTTTCCTACGACACGCCGGTAGTCTCAGGTCTGCAGCTACAGTTCAACAATGTCGTTTTCCGCCTGGGCTCGAACGTGGTCACCGCCATTGCGACGGACGTGTCTGGAAACAGAGGCGCGTTGGCGTCGACTTGTCAGTTCCGCGTGGGCGAAGTTCCTGTGTTGACGTGGCTGGAGCCGGCCCCAAGTCAAAATCTATGTGCAGCTTCGAACAACACGGGCACCTGCGTGCCGGACGCCGATGCGGGAACACCAGGATGGCAGGGAACCCTCAAGGTTCGCGTCGACCTGTCGGCTATGCCGGCAACATCGGGCGAGGTGGTATTCCGGGTCGGCGATGCTGACCAGCCTGCCGTCAACATCGGGGCCAACGGCGAAGCGACGCTGGCCAATTTGACGATTCCCGACGGAACTGCTGTTACGCTTAGAGCAACTACATCTGATCTCAACGGAACCGGCCCAGGACTAGCGGTTCGGACCGTGATTGTGGACTCCGTACCCCCCGCGGCTCCTACGGAGCTTCTAATCACCGAGAAGAATAGGCGCGAGACGTCCTTCACCGCTGCTTGGAAGGCCCCCGATGACGGCGGAAAAGCGGCCGCAGGGTACGACTTGCGTTGGTCCAACGCCGGAATGAGTCCAGCAGACTACACGACAGCTCAGCCGGTGGTGTTCTCCGGAGCTCCTCAGGCTCCGGGTGGAACTGACCAGATAGACGTGAGTGGGCTCTTCATTGAGCGCGACTACCACTTTGGTATCGTGGCGGTCGACGCCGTCGGAAATCGAAGCCCGTTAGCGTCGACGATGCAGCCTGTCCGAGCGAGCTTCCGAACCGCAGTATTCTCTCTAGAGAGCCCAAGGACCAACGAGCGCTTCGGGGCCGCGGTTGACGGAAGCGCCGATTTGGATGGGGACGGGTTCTTCGACGTTGTGGTCGGATCCGCCGGGTCTAACTCCGACAACGTCGTCGGAAGGATGGCCATCCTATGGGGGGCGTCGACTACTAGTCTTCAGACGGCTGCGAATAGACGGAAAACACTGATCGTTCCGAGCAATGCAGATACTGCCTTCGGCACCGATGTCGCCGTAATCGACGTAGATGGTGACGGGAATCGTGACATCGCCGTTTCGACCCTGGTGGGTAAGGTTGTGGTCATTAAGGGCCGAACACCCGCGCAGTGGGCAGGGCTGAAGGATGGCACCTTGGGTCTCAGTCCGACCGATGTGTATGAAATCACCGGCACTTCAGTGGGATGGGGAGAGTCACTTTCTTCGGTAGGAGACTTTGACGGAGACAGCCGACCGGATTTCGTCGTCAGTGGTGTGCGCGCTAACGGCAACCAAGGGAGCGTGGAGATCATCCTGGGCGAGTCAGGTGGTTTCACGGGAGCCAACCGCATCGTAATTAACGGAACATCGGCAACGTTCTTCATGGGTAGACCCACGCTCGGTGTCGGTCGCTATTATCCCGGAGGGGGATCTACCTTTCTGGCCACCGCGACCTTTGATCCAAAGTCACCTGAGCGGTACGGACGTGTCTTCGCGTTCCACGGCCTCGCCCCCGGCCAGGCCTATACGATCGCGGACGCGAAAGCATCCGTCGGAGGTCCTCAGGTAACATCCGGGCTCTTCGGACAGGCCCTGGTGTCATTAGGGGCATTGGGCGGGGGCCGTTTCGGACTCGGTGCAGGCTCCTACGCTGCGGCGCTTCCGGGAACGTTCGGTCGAGGTTACGTTTCGCTCTCGCTCTCCACCGTTGCCGAGGGGCCTCTCTCTAGTCAATCAGTACGCGTCTCGAGTTCGGCCACGGCAGCCTCGCCGGACTACTTTGCCCAAATTGCATTCGGGTCTGTTCTTGAAGGCACCAATGTCGCGCTTCCCTTCGTGGGCGACACCAGGGACACCGCCCTTGGCGATCTGGTCGTAGTCAGTCGGTCCGAGAGTGGCGGACAACCTGGCAGCGTGTACATCTACGATGGAGCCGCTATATCGGCTGCGAACGGGGATGTTGATTTGGCAAGTGGGGCGACAGTGAGGTTGCCGTTGGCGAACTACGTCGCGGATTGGAAGCTGGCCTCGTTCTTCCAGGTGACTGGCGGGCTTATTCGCGACTTTGACGGTGACGGTTGGGCCGACTTCGCGGTCGGGGAGTATCTTAACGACGCTCAGAACCCACTCCCAGGGCGTACAATCGTATTTTGGTAGTAGGCGAAGGATCAGAACGCCGGGGAACGATCTTCTTGTTCGGGCAAGACCCGAGATCGTTGCCTGGTGTTCAACGACGTCTCTCCGGATTGGGTTTCGATACTGCTCGCCCCCTTATAGATCAGCGAACGAGCCGCCACTTCTTGCTGGCCGTCTGTGGTGCTTCTGAGGTCTCGAGGTGGCGATTCCGGCATGGAGAGTCGTTCGGGATAGCGACGACGGGCTCGGTTTCACTTCCAGAAGGGCAGCCAGCCAGACCTTCGTACTTGCCAACTCTTGCACGTACGCTCGAGGGGACAGGAGCTGCGATCGGATGGGAGTTGGAGACGGGTACTGTCAGTCTTCTTCGTGACCCGATGGGGTTTGCGACACTCTACTGCTCGACCACCGATCCCGGATTTATCGTCGCAGACGATCCGCATAGCATCGCGGCTTTCCTTGCGCCGGGCGTAACCCCTGACGCCGGAGCAATCGTCCGCTTCCTTTCTAGAAGACTCGATTGCCACGGGCTTTTCATCCGCGAGATGCAACCTGTCGCTCCCGGCCATTTGACTTACTGGTATCAAGGGCGCCTATCGAGACGACGCTATTGGGACCTCAGAATAGATGCGGAGCGCTCGTCCGTATCCCCTCATGAGGTTGTCGAGGAGTTATGGCTGCGGCTGAGGCAGAGCGTAAGCCGAAACATTGCGGGAGCAAGAACGGTGGCGACCGAGCTGAGCGGCGGTCTTGACTCGTCAGGGGTGACCTTAGCTCTGAATGAACTCTTCTCGGAAGGCTGGGGGCCTTCTCGGGGCGTCGCCGTGTCGGCGAGATATCCTGGTCTTCCCTGCGACGAATCCAAGCGATTCGAGCACATCAGGCAACTGCTTTCGCTTGAGCGAGCGGAATGGAACGGATGCCAATTGGGGATCGCGGAGTTCGCCGCGCCTGGGGTTGCCTGGCCCGACGAATCCGGCTTGGCAGTCCTCGGGCACCGCGAACGGGCTCTGGTCGAGACACTGGGTGCGGATTCTCTATTGAGTGGGTTTGGCGGAGACCAAGTCTTTGACGATCGTACACTCGTTCCCGACCTCCTTCGCGTGGGGGATGTGACGGGAGCGTGTCAAGCCGTGGGGAGCGGACCTCATCGCTTGCGCGCCTTAGCTGGCCAAATCTTGCGGCAGATCATTCCGGCCGTTGGAAGTAGCGGCTCGTTCGGACTTCCTCGATGGTCTATGTGTACCAAAACGGAACCAGCAGCCAGTCAGCCCACAGTGAGACTGGCCCCGGGCCCCAACCTCACGGGCCGGCTAGTCTTCTCAACCGTCACGCAGCCATCGATGACGTGCTACGTCGACAAAAAACGGGTGTCCTGGGGACGGCGAGGGGTTAGTTGGTGTCCTGTGCTTCTTGACGCGAGCTTGATATCTTGGATCGCCGCACTCCACCCAAGTTCTCGGTTTCCCTCCCCACACTGGCGCAGTCTATGGCGCGAGGCATTGGCGAGGCGCATTCCAGGAGACTGGGCTTATGGACGATCGAAAATGGACATGACGCCTGTGGTCATAGAAAATGTCAAAAGAATGTCTGGATTGATAAGGGATACATTCTCTGGCCAGCGGGTTCGGTCTGCAGAGTACTTCGACGTTCCAGCCCTTCGAGCGGATCTTGAGAGCTTTACCCAAAGCCCAGATCTCCGCCGAGCATTTTGGCTTTCAGCCGCTCTCGCCGTGGAGCTCTGGCTTCGCAAGTTGAGCTAGGGTATCATCACGGCGTCATGAGAAGAGAACCTGAGGAGCGGATCGAATCGTCGCCTGCCTCGGAGCATAGTGAGGCGTCGTTGACGTACTCTCCTCCGAAGGTGCAGCTGGTTGGAAACATCAGGAATTTGGTCGCGGGAAGCGACTTTTCGGAAACCGACGGTGATGGAACGGGTGTGTTCGGGGGCTAACGATAAGGGCTATAGGGTGTCCCAACGTGGCAACCGGATTCTCCGTCGTGTCGATGTTGGAGACCCCTTTGGTCGTGTGCCGCTTGAGAACCATACAAAAGCTCGTGGGGCCGGTTAAGGCCATAGACTATGCCCGGCGTAGAAATCTCGGATTTCCTAGGGTGAGGATTCTTGAACGGCTCCTCGCGGGCGTGATTAGGGCCGAGGGACACAGGGGAGCTTGCTACCGGCAAGTCCTCCTCGAGACGTTGCTGTTCGCTGATTCCAGAGATCGCACGGTTAAGCTGGGGTTGAGGCGTGGAAAGCTCGGTCACGTCTGGTTCCAAGGCGCTGACGGCGGACCGACGCAGGATGACGGGAGCTACGACCTCGTCCTTACCTTCTCTCCCTAGCGAAAGCATCAGACCATCAAGTCCCGGGCCAAGTTTCGCGTGGCGTGCCGCAGTGACTCGAGGCCCAAAGGGACGACGAGTCGAGCAATTGGGACCTCCATGATCAGGTCGCGTACCCAGGTGAACTTTTGTACCCAGCCTTCCCGCGAGTTCAATCCGGTGAAGGTCTGCTTGAGGACGAAGGATAGAGCTTCGGGACGCTCCATGTTAAGCATCGTGATGTCTTGAGAATCCCTCTGGCGGTCGAGCTCGTGCAAGAAAAGAACCTTCTGGATTGGGATGACGGGCCCCGATGCGGCAAGTCTCAGAGCTCTTGTCGTTCCGGTGCCCCGAATCAGGCTCTCGCAAGCCCCATCGATCCAATCCCGGATGAACGACTCCGCTCCTGCGAAGAATGCGCAGTGGCTGCGACCGCTATCGAGCACCAATTTATCTTCGCTGAGCACAAAACCGCCGACGGCTTCGCTTAGCATTTTCGCCATCGTCGTCTTGCCAGCTCCGCTATGGCCCGAGAAAACGATGGCTGAACCGCCGACCGCAACGGCTGCCGCGTGAAGCGCAGGGAATCCCATCATGGCCAACAGATTGGGCGCCAAAGTCCAGAGATGCCTCCGCCATACGTCCATTGTAAGGAGTCTTCTTGGCCGCAGAAGCAGTTCCTCGGGAACGAAATCGAAAAGGGGTGACTGACCATATCGGAACCCTACGAGGCCGTGCTCCGGGGCATCAATGCCGTAGAGGTAGTCCGGAGACGCTCTGTCAGGCTTTTGAGAATTTCCATCGGCCACTAACGACAGCGCGTTGTGGACGGCGCGTCGCGCCTCGTCAGGGTGGATACGCGCTTCACGCGATAGTCGTTCCACCATCTCCTCACAGGTCCGCCCCTCCAGATGCGCTTTCCAGAGCCATGCGGCGGTTGCGTTCATCGTGAACAGTTGGCCCGATTGAAGATCGAGGAGGACAGCTCCCTCACCGTCGGCTTTCCCGAACTGCGCGAACGCGAATGAGCCAACTATGGCAGTCGCACAATCTTGAGTTACCGCTCGCATTTCATTCAATCCGGGTTGCAAGTCTGAGCAAACCAACGCGTTGCAGCTGGCGGACAAACTCAATCACATCGGCCAGTACCCTCTCTCGGCTTACACCTTCATCAGAGGTGAGTTGCGCGACCACTTCTTCAACGGAAGAACCCGCTGACAATGCTTCCCAGACACGTCGTCCACCCTGGTTGAGCTCGTAACAGTCACCCGACGATATGTGAACGAGCATTAGTACGTCGCCTACTGCTTTGGACACGAGGGACTCGCAGGGTAGACACGTGCGTGCCAGTTCATCCGGACTATTTCTTGAATCCATGAGGAATAAGTCGCTCTTCTGCCGAAGACTTCGCCGGTACCACGTCCGCTATGGCCCAAAAGGTTCAGGTTCGGCTACGCCGAAAACGAGCAAGAGGCTCTAGAGGCCAATGAAGGCGAGCAGAACCTATCTCTACGCTCCGCCTTCCTCCATTCCTTTCTCATCCGCCTGTCGCACTGAGCCCCCCAACCCACCCCTCACAATTCCTCCACCCCGATCGCCTCGACCCCTTCACCCATGGGTGGATGCCGTCGCAGGAAGGCCTCCGGGTCCGATTCTGCCTGGAGCGCTTCCGAGGGTAGATCCAGGGATACGTACTCCCTGCCGGGCAAGACCCTCCGAACCAGCGACGTTTTGCCCGTTTGCCGCGCGCCCGTGACCAACACCACCGGCCGGCTTGCCACCAGCCTGCGGAATTCTTCTTCCTGAGCGCGCGGTATCCACATTCAGATCATGCAATTTACACGATCTCATCGAACAAATTACGACGCTCCGCGTCTTCACGCCTTGAGCTTCTTCACTTCCTCGATCATGGCCGGCACCACCTTTTCCCAGTCCCCCACCAGCCCGTAGTCGGCCACCTGGAAGATGGGGGCCTCGGCGTCCTTGTTGATGGCGACGATGGTCTTCGAACCCTTCATGCCCGCCAGGTGCTGGATCGCGCCGGAGATGGCCACCGCGATGTAAAGCTTGGGTGCGACCACCTTACCCGTTTGCCCCACCTGCAGGTCGTTGGGCACCATGCCTGCGTCGGCCGCGGCGCGGCTTGCGCCCAGGGCGCCCCCCAGCAGATCCGTCAACTCCTCCAAAACCTTGAAGTTTTCGCCTGACTTCATGCCGCGGCCTCCGGAGACCACGATCGACGCCTCGGTGAGGTCGGGCCGCTCGCTCTTCGACGCGTGCAACGCCACGAACGCCGCACCCCTGGCGTCCACCGTTCCCGCCGGCTGCAGCTCCACGCCGCCCACGGTCGCCAGGGGGGCCGCCGCCTCGAACGCCGTTTGGCGGGCCGATACGATCACGGTGGGGCTCGTCACCTCCACGGTGGTGACGGCGTTGCCGGCGTAGGTGGGCCGCTTGAACTTCGCCGCCCCTTCCACGCTCGAGATGTCGCTGGCCATGCCGGCACCCAGAAGCGCTGCCGTGCGAGGCAGAACGTCCTTGCCGGTGCTGGTGGCTGACGCCACGAGGGCATCGGCGCCGGCGGCCTTCAAAGCCGCGACCAAGACCGGGGCATAAGTCTCCGCAAGCGGGGCCCTGAGCTCGGGGGCATCGTAGGCCAGCACCTTGTCAACATAGCGGGCGGCGTCTTTGGCGGCGGCGTCGAGGCCGCTACCGATGACCACACCCACGATGGGACCCCCGCGGTGCTGCGCCAGCGCGCGGGCGGCGGTGAGGGCGGGCAGGGAGGCCGAGCGAACGGCCACGTCAGAAGTCTCGAGATATACGACGATCGACATGACGACCTCCTCAGAGCACCTTGGCT
Source organism: Myxococcales bacterium (assembly GCA_022184915.1). Taxonomy (NCBI): domain Bacteria; kingdom Pseudomonadati; phylum Myxococcota; class Myxococcia; order Myxococcales; species Myxococcales bacterium. The sequence goes on from JAGTJU010000001.1 coordinate 709,325, forward strand.
TCGTTGTGTAGCTTCTGAACCAGCTCTTCCACAGAGCTCACCTTTACGCCCGCCCGGCGTGCGGGGGGCGCCACGTGAGAGACGGTTTTCACCAGCACCTCTGGTGATACGCTGAAGCTGGCCACGGTGACCTCTTTGATCTCCTTCTTTTTGGCCGCCATGATCCCCTTGAGTGAGGCGTAGCGCGGGCCCTCGTCCCATTCGGCGTCGGGACCCACCAGGGCCTCGTTGTGTACGGCCTTCTTGCTGATGATGCGCAGGTCCACGGTCAGCACGGCGGGCACGGGAACGCGCTTTTCCTCGACGCCCGCATCCACCTCGCGGGTCGTCAGCACACTTTTGCCGTCGGCCGCCAGGCTCAAGCTGGCAAGGAAGGTGGCTTGGGGCCAGCCCAGGTAGCCGGCCAGCAACTGGCCCACCTGGTTGTCGTCACCGTCCACGGTTTGTTTGCCCATGACCACCAGGTCCGGCTTCTCCGCCTCCACGACACCCTTGAGGATCTGGGCCACGGCGTTCGAGTCCAACTCTTCGTCTTTGCCGTCGATCAGCAGCGCGCGGTCGGCGCCCATGGCCAACAAGCCCCGCACCTGCTGGCCCGCATCTTTTGGCGCGATCGTCACCAGCACGACCTCGCCCGCCCGCTCGCCGCCCTTGCCTTTTTCCGTCAGGCGCAGGGCCGCTTCCACGGCGTATTCGTCGAAAGGGTTCACCTGCCAGCCAGGGTTCGCGAGGTCCAGAGACTCTCCCGCAAATTTCAGTTTTTGCTCAGGATTGGGAACGCGTTTGCAAGGGACGAGGATTTTCACGGTGGCGTCTCCTGAAGGTTGGATGCGTGACCGGGTTAGTGTAGCGGGCCGCCCGCGGTGACGAACGCCCAAGCGCGCTCACCGCGTCGAAAGACGAGCGACCCGCTGAACGAGGCCTAGCTGGTCGCGATCTCGAGGGCCTCTTGTAGGTACTCGACGGTTTCTTCGTCCACATCAACCAGGTACACGGTGGCCGGCTTTTCGCCCTTGTGGGCGCGCAGCTCGTCCGCGATCGCCCGTGCCGCGTCACCCGGGTCGACCCCACCGAGGCCCGCGCCGATGCCAGGCATGGCGATCACCTCGAAGCCGTAGCGAGAGGCAGCAAGAAGCGCGGCGCGCGCGGCCCGACGCACGTTCTCCACAGTGCTCTTTTGCCCGGGCTCGTCGATGGTGGGCACGTGAATCACGTTTTTGGCCCAGAGCTTTCCGGCGTTGGTCACGACGGCAGCGCCCACCGCGATGGGGGCGAGCGACATCGCTTCCCTTTGGATGGTGGGGCCCCCCTTGCGCGAGATCGCTCCGGCCACGCCTCCGCCCATGATTCCCCAGGAATTTGCGGGACTTACGAGAGCATCGACCGCGAGTTCCGTAATGTCCGCTTGCGCCAGGTGAACTATCATTTTCCTTTTGCCCGCCACGAGGGCTTCCATGGCTCACCGTACCACATGCGGGTCGAGGCTCCCAGCGGGTTGTCCACACGCGCGTGCCTTACGCCACGGCAGGCGGCGCGGGGGACTACTCGTTCGTGCCCTCGGCCAGCGCCAGCTCGAGGGTTTTTTCCACCACCTCCGAGGCCGCTGACTGGGCGACACACAGCTCCTGAACGATGAGATCTTTCGCCGTGTCCAGCATGCGCCGTTCGCCGAAAGAGAGGGCCTTCGTGCGGCGCAGGTGATGGAGGTCCCGGAAGACCTCTGCCACCTCGAACAGGGAGCCCGACTTGATTTTCTCCATGAAGCCGCGGTAACGGCGGTTCCAGGTGTGCCGATCCAGGGGCACGTCCTTTTCCCGAAGAATTTGAAGGACCTCGGCGATCTCGTCTTGCCCCGCCACGGGTCGCAGACCCACCTGCTCGGCTTTGTGCACGGGGACGAGAATGCGCAGGCCTGTCTCGGTCATCTGCAAGACGTAGAAACGCTGGATTTTTCCGTGAATTTCGCGTCGCTCCAACCCGACGATCTCCGCGATGCCCTGGGAAGGGTATACGGCCTTGTCGCCTACGTTGAACATGACCACCGTGCCTTCACCCAACTCGGCATCGAGGGCGTTCGAGACCTGGTCCTTGTCGTTTCGACCATGAGAGCCTGTCGTCATTGCTGGGGGACTTTGGCAGGATTCCTCAACGAGCACGCCTTGTCGGTAGTTTGCATTACAAGTCTAACACGGCTGTTGTGATCGTTGCAACCACACTCGGACAAAACACTTGACGATTCGAGAGAGCTTGCTCCCGGGCATGCACACGTGTATCTAAAGGCTTGACATGTGCCCCGCACGCGACAACGCGGCGCGTTGGTGCTAGTTGCTTAGGTTGTCTTACACGTGAGGGGTTCATGAGCTGTGCGCGCCGTTTCGGGGTCGTCGTTTCCGCATTGTTGTGTGGCCTCGTTCTCGCGGAGGGTCTGTCAGGCTGCTCGGTGTCCGACAAGGGCGTCGACCCCAAAGCCAGACCCGATGTCAGCGGAGGCGGGACGGGGGGCACCCCGGGTCAGGTCGGGGGTGAAGGGGGGCAAGGGCAAACGCCGGGCGACGATGGTGGGGCTCCTCCCCCGAGGTGCGAGCCTCAGGAGCGTCTGAAAGAGCGCGGCCAAGCGTGTGGGTGCAACGAAGAGTGCGACTCGAATTTCTGTGTCGATGGCGTGTGCTGCTCGGGCCCCTGCAACGGGACCTGCCAAGCCTGTGACGTACCTGGAAACATGGGAACGTGTGCGCCCATCCCGGCGGGCATCAAGCCAAAGAACGCCGCGCAATGTGCGAAGCAAGAGGTGTCCTCCTGCGGCACCGACGGAACCTGCGACGGCCTTGGAGGCTGCCGGACCTACCCAGACGGCACCATCTGTACGCCGGGAACCTGCGACGTGGCCACCGTGGTGGGCGAAAAAGTCTGCCTTGGGGGCAAGTGCGAGGCGGGGCCGAAGACCATTTGCACGCCCTTTAGCTGCGACCCGGCTGCGGCCCAGTGCTTCGGGGAGTGCACGAACGACAGCCAATGCGCGCCAGGCCAGCAGTGCAAAGACGGAAGCTGCGGCAAGAAGCCCGGCGGCGCGGCCTGTGATTCCGCAGACGAGTGCATCTCGGGGTTTTGCGCGGATGGGGTCTGCTGCAACACCTCTTGCGACGGCGCGTGCGTGAGCTGCAACCAGCCTCTGAAGATGGGGGAATGTCTTCCCGTGGCCAAGGGCCTGCCAGACCCACGCATGCTGTGTAAAGACGAGGGGGCCAACACGTGCGGTACGAGTGGCGTATGCGATGGCGAAGGCGCGTGCGCACGGTACAGCAACACCACGGTCTGCCGCCCGTCACGTTGTGAGGGCAACAGCGAGGTGGCCGCGAGCACCTGTGACGGCAAGGGCAGTTGCAACGCGGGGGGGCAGACAGCCTGCCTTCCGTTCATCTGCTCAGCGGGAATGTGCAAGTCTGAGTGCATGTCGGACGCAGACTGCTTTGGCGGAAACACCTGCATTGGTGGGTCGTGCGGAAAAAAGGGCAACGGTCAGGAGTGCAAAGGCAACAACCAGTGCCAATCGAATTTCTGTGTCGACGGCGTGTGCTGCGAGAGCGCCTGCCAGGGGCAGTGCCGCTTCTGTGCGTCGCAACAGGCCAAGGGCAAGTGCGTGAACGTCGCTGCCGGTGTGCCCGATCCGCGTCTTGCGGCCGGCATCACCGACCCGGCGCTCGTGTGCACCCAACAAGACAAAACCACCTGTGGCCGCAACGGGATGTGTAACGGCAACGGCGGCTGCCAGCGGTGGGACAACAAAACCGTGTGCGCTCCCGAGTCGTGCTCGACCTCGACGAACACCTACTCCGAGCCGAAGCTGTGCAACGGATCCGGCCAGTGTCGCGCCCAGGGGTCGCAAACGTGTGCGCCTTACAAGTGTAACGGCAAGGTTTGTGCCACAGCCTGTGGTGCCGACAACCAGTGTACGGGAGACAACGTTTGCACCCTTGGCTCGTGTGGCAAAAAGCCCGACGGCGCCAAGTGCAACAACAAGGATGCGGAGTGCGACAGCGGCTATTGTCGTCAGGGCGTTTGCTGTCAAACCAACTGCAGCAGCCGGTGCTTCGCTTGTAACCTGCCGGGCAGCCAGGGCGTGTGCACGGCGGTGCCGGCGGGGGCTCCCGACCCCGCGGGCGTCTGTAAGGACGAGACCGTCTCTACCTGCCGCAGCGACGGGACCTGCGATGGCTCTGGACAGTGCCGGCTTTACGCCAAGGGCAGGGTCTGTGCCGCGGCCAGCTGCAGCAACGGAAGCGAAGTGCCGGAGTCGATCTGCAACGGTACGGGGACCTGCGAGGCGGGATCGCCCCGCACCTGCGGAAACTACAAGTGCAACACCGGCGGCACGGAGTGCTTCGAGTCCTGCAGCACCAACGCGCAGTGCGCGAACAACAATTCGTGCGATGCCAACGGGTCGTGCGGAAAGAAGCCCGTGGGTGGAAGCTGTCAGGCCAACGCCGAATGTGAGAACGGCAACTGTTCCCAGGGTGTTTGCTGCAACGTGAAGTGCGACGGGGTCTGCAAAGCCTGTAACCTCGAGGGCAAACGCGGCACCTGCTCCAACGTCAACCAGGGTCAGCCCGACGTGGCGGGGCGCTGTGAAACGAAGGCCCCCGAGACCTGCGGAACCACGGGGGTCTGCGACGGCGCCGGGGCTTGTGCGTTCCACGCCAGCACGGTGGTGTGTCGCCAGAAGACTTGTGTCGATGGTCCTTCGAGCTCGAGCGCAACGCCCGAGACGAAGTGTGACGGCAAGGGGCAGTGTCCCCCGGCTCCGACCGCAACGACCTGCCCGCTCATCCGGTGCGACACCACGAACAATGTCTGCCTGCCCAACTGCATGGCCGACGGTCAGTGCGTCCCATCGAGCTTCTGCGACGAAGGCAGCATGTCCTGCGGGGGTCGCAGGAACGATGGGGAAGAGTGTACGAGCCAAAACCAGTGCAAAACGGGTAGTCGGTGCGTGGAAGGGGTGTGCTGTAGCGGCGTGCCAGCGGGGCAAAACTCGTGTGGTCCGTGCAAGAGCTGCAAGGTCGCGGGCAAGTTCGGGACCTGCCAAGCCGTGCCCGCAACGCCGGCGGGTCAGTCTGGTCCCGGTGCCTGCGCACCAGGGCCCACCGAGCATCCGATCTGCGGGACCATCGCGGCCTGCGACGGCAGTGGCAATTGCCGAAAAGCGCCTACGGGTCTTGCCTGCGGGACCACCTGCAGCGGCACCACGAGCGTCTCGTCGAAATGCAACGGCAGCGGGTCGTGTGTGGCAGACCCCGGTGTGACCTGCCCCAACAACCTGACCTGCAACGACCAGGGTACGGGCTGCCGCTCCAACTGTTCAGAGAACAGCCACTGTACGGGGGGCAAGGTCTGTCAAACGGGCGTGTGTGTCGATCCCCCCACCCCCAAGGGGGGCGCGTGTGGCGAAGGCAAACCGAACTGCGCGGCGGACCTGGGCCTGGAGTTGCAGTGTGTGGATGGCGTTTGCTGTGCATCCTCTTGCAAGGGCCCCTGCGAGCAGTGCAACGCCCAGGGCGATTGTGTGCCGGTGACCTCGGGGGCCGATCCGCTGTGCAGCCCGAATATGCAGAACCGCGCCTGCAACACCGGGCAGTGCACGAGCAATGGCACCGTGGGGGTCTGCGCCGTCAACACCTGCGCGTCTGGCTGCAGCCCCGACAAATCCGGCGTGGTGGGCTCCACCTGCAACGGGGCGGGTGGGTGCACCAACCAGCCGATGGACTGCCCGAACGGCCTCACGTGCAACGAAAGCACTGGCCAGTGCCGAAACAAGTGCCAAGACGATGCCGGCTGCCAGGCGGGCTACTACTGCCAAAACTGGAGCCAATCACCGACCTTCGAGACTTGTGTCAAGAAGGTCGGCAAGGGCGAGGAATGTGAGCAAAGCCAGCAGTGCGACACTTCGGGCGTCGCTTTGGTCTGTTCGCAGGGTGTTTGCTGTACCTCGGCCTGTACGGACACCTGCAAAACCTGCAACGGGTCCCAGAACAAGGGCGAGTGTTCGTTCGTGGGGGTGGGCGGCGTGGACCCCGACAACCGGTGCGTTGCCTCGAACATCAACACGATGCCTTGTGGACAGGACGGTACCTGCAACGGGGCGGGGGCGTGTACCCTTCGCGCTGACGTGGCCTGCGGAAAGATGTGCTCTGCGGGTGATCCCTCGACGTCCTACGTCGAGCTCATGTGTGACGGGGCCGGGGGGTGTTCGCGGATGGGGCAACCCGTGCCTTGCCAAGTCAACGAGACCTGCCGCGCAAACGCCTCCAACCTGCCGGAGTGTCTCATGGACTCGATGTCCATGATGCCGCCCGAAGAGAACTGAAAGGGTGGGTTCTGCCCGCAGGACAGGCGACGAGGTCATCCGCGTCGCCGTCGAGTCCTTGGCTCCCGGAGGCGATGCCTTCGGGCGCCAGGTGGGGGGCGCTGCGGCGGGACGGGCCACTTTCGTGGCCTTTGCGGCGCCCGGTGAAGTGGTGAAGGCGCGGCTCGTGCGGGAAAAACGCGATGTGGCCTTCGCGGAGCTGCTCGAGGTGGAAACGCCCGCCGCAGGGCGCGTGACGCCCCGGTGTGCACTCTTCGGCCGCTGCGGGGGGTGCCAGTGGCAGCACGTGGACCTCGCCGTGCAGCAGGCTGCCAAAGAAGCCATCGTGAAGCGGGCGTTGCGCAGCGAGGCCGTGCGCTTCTTCGCGGGCTCTTTGGCATTCGGGTACCGAGATCGGGCCAAGTTCGTTGCGGTCGAGCGCGAGCGCACGGTGCTGGGTTTCAAGCGGCGCCAGTCTCACGAGGTCATCGACGTGCCCGCCTGTCCCCTCTTGTCACCCGTGGCTGCCCGGGGGCTGGCCTGGCTCAGGCAGCATCCGCCACCTCCCGGCGACGCTTACCTTCAGGCGGGCTGTGACGGCTTCGTGGGTGTCAAAACCGCGGACGAGACTCTGCGTGAGAGGGAAGGGGTGACCGAGCCCGTGCAGCACCTGGATGTGGCCGCCCCTGCAGAGCCTCCCCTGCGGATCGCGATCGGAGGGTTTGCTCAAGTGGGGGCGTTGGCCAACCAAGTGCTGGTCGAGCGGGTGCTGGCGTCGCTCCAGGCTCCGGGCGGCCCTGTGCTCGAGCTTTACGCCGGGGCCGGGAACTTCACCCGTTTTCTCGTGCGGCGGGGATACGAGGTGGAATCCAGCGACGCCGACCTTGTGGCGCTGTCGCTCGGCCGGCAGAACGTGCCCGAGGCGAAGTGGGTCAGCCCCGACCAGGTCTCCCCGCAGGTGCACTTCGACCAGGTGCTCGTGGATCCCCCCCGGACGGGTCTCGACCCGCAGGGGTTCGAGCTGGCCTGTCGTGCCCAGCGGCGGCTGGTTTACGTGTCGTGTGACCCCCAGACCCTGGGCCGTGACGCGCGCCGTCTCGCCGAAGCCGGGCTTCATTTGGTCGACGCCGACGCCATCGACTTGATGCCCCAGACCTTTCACGTCGAGGTGGTGGCCCGCTTCGATCGTTTGCGCTGACCGCGCTCGCGCGGCAGGCCCCGCCGGCGAGTGTTTCGGCTACACTGCGCGCGTGTCCGACGCAGCTCAAATTTTGGTGACCGTCACCGGCCCCGATCGCCCCGGTGTCACGTCAACACTCATGGGGATCCTGGCCGATCGAGGTGCCGGGCTCGACGACATCGAGCAAGTGGTGGTGCAAGGCCAACTCACCCTCTGCCTGCTCATCTCGGTGCCGCCCTCGAGCGACGTGCTCAAAGAGATGCTGTTCGCAGCCAAGCAGCTCGACATGGAGCTCGACTTCAAGCCCGTGGATCCCACCGAGGCGGCGGCTGCTGCTGCAGACACCGGCCGGCGGTACGTGATCACCGCCATCGGCCGCTCGCTCGGGCCGCCCTCGCTGCACGCCTTGGCATCGACTTTGGCCGGTGAAGGCGCGAACATCGAGAAGATCTCGCGGCTCTCGGAAGGCGCGATCACCTCGCTCGAGATTCACGCAAAGCTGCCTGCCGATCGGGATCACGAAAATCTCAAGCGCGTGCTGCTCGCAGTGGCCACCCGCTCGGCCTTCGATGTGTCGCTGCAGCGCGAGAGCCTCTACCGCCGCTCGAAGCGGCTGGTCGTGATGGACATGGATTCCACCCTCATCCAGATCGAAGTGATCGACGAGCTGGCCCGGCGGTACGACGTGGGCGAACGGGTGGCGCGCATCACCGAGCAAGCCATGCGCGGCGAGATGGACTACGACGAATCGCTACGCCAGCGGGTCAGCCTGCTGGCAGGGATGGACGCGCGCATCCTCGAGCAGATCTGCGCCGAGCTGCCGCTCACCGAAGGCGCCGAGATCTTGGTGCGGGTGCTCAAGCGGCTTGGTTACCGGATCGCCGTTTTGTCCGGTGGCTTTTCACAGGCTGCGGAGGCGCTCAAGCGGCGGCTGGGGCTGGACTATGCGTTCTCGAATCAACTCGAGATCGCTGACGGTCGCCTCACGGGGCGGGTGACGGGGCCCATCGTCAATGCGCAGCGGAAGGCCGAGTTGCTCGAGCTCATCGCCCAGCTCGAGGGGGTGTTGCTGGACCAGACCATCGCCGTGGGCGACGGAGCCAACGACGCCCTGATGCTCGAGAAGGCAGGACTTGGCATCGCGTTTCACGCCAAGCCCACCCTACGCGAGCGCGCGGACACGGCGATCTCCGCAGGCGGTCTCGACTCGGTGCTTTATCTTCTCGGCTTGAGCGCCCGGGAGATCAAAGAGATCAGCTAGCGCTCAGGGCCACGATCCGTCGTTCAGCTCATGGGCCCGTCACCCCGGGCCAGGACCGTGTCTCGCACGAAGCGTTCGTCTTTTTCCGGGTGATCGATGTTGTAGTGCAAGCCGCGGCTCTCGGGCCGGCGGCGGGCACACGCGACGATGAGATCGGCGACCAGGGCCAGGTTGCGTAGCTCGAGAAAGTCGCTGGTCACGATGAAGTTCCAGTAGTACTGCCGCAGCTCGCTGCGGATGAGATCCAGCCGCCGCGCGGCGCGCTCGAGGCGTGAGTCGGAGCGGACGATGCCCACGTAGTTCCACATGAGCCGTCGGATCTCGTCCCAGCTGTGGCTCACCACCACCGCCTCGTCGGGTGAGCGCGCTTCGCCGGCGTACCAGGGCGCGGGGCGGGCTGGCGCGGGGGTTTCGAGCGTGGCCACATCCCGGGCGGCCCGGGCGGCGAACACGAGGGCTTCGAGGAGCGAGTTCGAGGCCAGCCGGCAGGCGCCGTGTAGGCCCGTCATCGCCACCTCGCCGATCGCGTAAAGGTTCTTGACGCTCGTGCGGCCATGGCTGTCCACCACCACCCCGCCGCAGCTGTAGTGAGCGGCCGGCACCACGGGGATCGGCACCTGCCGCATGTCGATGCCCAGCTCGAGACAGCGCTTGAAGATGTTGGGGAAGCGCTGCTCGAGAAACTCGGGCGGCAGGTGGGTCATGTCGAGGAACACGGAGTCGTTGCCCGAGCGCTTGAGCTCGGCGTCGATCGCGCGGGCCACCACGTCGCGGGGGGCAAGGTCCTTCATGTCGTGGTAGCGCGCCATGAACGCCGTGCCGTCCGCCGTGCGCAAAATGCCGCCCTCACCGCGCAAGGCCTCGCTGATGAGAAAGGACTTTGCGCTCGGGTGGTAAAGGCAGGTGGGGTGAAACTGGAAGAACTCCATGTTGCCCACCTTGGCGCCGACCCGGTAGGCGATGGCCACGCCGTCGCCGGTGGCCACGTCGGGGTTGGTGGTGTAGAGGTACGCTTTGCCCGCGCCGCCCGTGGCCAACACCACGGCTTTGGCGGCGATGGTCTTCACCTCGCCGCTGCTTTGGTCGTACACGTATGCACCGAACACCGCGTTCGGACCGCCGTACTTCGCGGTGGTCAGTAGGTCGACGGCCATGTGGTCGGACAGCATCGTGATGCGGTCTGCGCGCTCGAGAATGCGTTCCATGAGCGCGGTCTGGATGGCCGCGCCGGTCATGTCGCGGGCGTGCACGATCCGCCGGGCGCTGTGGCCTCCCTCGCGCCCGAGGTCAAAGCCCCCGTCCTGGCCGCGGTCGAAGGGTACACCCACCTCGTCGGCCAGGTTCAAGATGTGTTCGGGGCCCTCGGCCACACACATCTCCACGATGTCCCTGTGGCATAGCCCCTCGCCCACGGTGAGCGTGTCGGCCACGTGCATGGCGGGGGTGTCGTCGGCGCCCAGCACTCCGGCCACGCCGCCCTGGGCGTAGCGGGTGTTGGCCTCGGTCGGGCTGCGCTTCGTCACCACCACCACCCGCCCGTGCCGTGAGGCTTGCAGAGCGAAATAAAGGCCGGCGAGCCCGGACCCCAAAACCAGATAGTCGGTTTCCACGGAGACCCACAATCTAGCTTGAATTTCACCCCGTGGGAGAGGCGGCCGCCGCGCGTCCTGGTTTGTAGGAGGCGGAAAGCGGCGCCAGGCCGATTCGTGGTGGCCGCCAGGCAACGCTGCTAGCATGGTGTCCGGAAGCCCGGCTGCGGCTTCTGCCTTATCCTCGATGCCTCAGGTCCGACCGCACTGGCCGCTTTTTGCGGCGCTGGTTCTTTCATCGCTTTTGGCGCTGTCCCTCGGGGACGAAGCCAGGGGCCAGGCGGGGGTGTGGACCCGCGAGAACCAGGACGGCACCGTCGAGTTCACGAACGTGCCGCGGGCAGGCTCTGGCTGGCGCGAGAGGCCGGCGCCCGCGGGCCGCGCGGAGACCGCCGCTCCCCCCCCCGCCGCAGTGAGGACGGCCTCGAAGGGGGCGGGCGCGTTTTGGTTTCGCGAGCGTGCCGATGGCGTGGTGGAGTTCACGAACCTGCACCCCGTGGGGGGCCGCTGGAAGGTGCTGTTCAAGACGGGGCCTGGCAAGGCGGCTTCCGTGCGGGGCACCACCGATCGTATACCCGCTCAGGATCGCTCCCCCGAACGCTACGGCCGCTACGACGAACACATTCGGGATCAACGTACGCTTTACGGTATCCCCCCCGCTTTGGCCCGCGCCGTGATCAAGACCGAAAGTGATTTTGATCCGCACGTGGTGTCCAGCGTGGGGGCCATGGGGCTCATGCAGCTCATGCCGGGCACGGCCCGAGACATGGGGGTGTCCGATCCCTTCGACCCGCGGCAGAACATCATGGGCGGCTGCCGCTACCTGCAGATCCTGGCGCGCCGTTACTGCCGTACGAAGGGAGCTGGTGGCGCCGAGGTTGCTTTTCACTGTTCACCCGAGGAAAACGTCAAGGTGATCTCCGCTTATCACGCGGGGCCGGGGGCCGTGGACAAGTACGGAGGCATGCCGCCTTACCAAACGACGCGTACCTACGTTGCCACCGTGCTCTCGCGCTTCGAGCAGTTCCTCCAAAAAGAAGCACCCGAAGACGAAGTGGCGCTTGGCGCGCGTTGGGAAGGCTCGCCGTGAGCGAGGGGCACGATCCCCTGGCCCACGCGCCCCGCCTTGCTGCGGAGCCCGCCGAAGATGCTTTGTTTCTCGAGCACCTGGCGCAGGTCGCCGCCCTCGTGAAGGCCGAGCACCTGCCCGAGGCCGAGCTGGAAGCGCTCCGCGCCTTGAACGTCAAGCCCACGGATGCCCGGGGCCTCGAGGTGTTGGCGCTCGTTCGCTTCAAGCAGGGCCGCTATGCCGAGGCCCGCGAGGTGTACGAGGTGCTGGCTCGCGTGAACCCCGACGACGCGGGCGTCCGCATGGCGCTGGGGTTGATCGCGCTCAAGATGGATTGGGCCGAAGCGGCGGTCGCAGAGCTGGAGGTCGCTGCCCGGCTGCCAGGGGCTCCTGCGAAGGTCTGGACCTATCTGGGGTACGCCTACGCGCGTCTCGGCAGAAACGCCCTGGCAGCCGAGGCCTTGCGCAAGGCGGGTGACGACGAGCTGGCTCGCGAGGTCGAGGCCGTTCGCCTCGAGGAGCCGCCCGACGCAGGGGCGCACCCCCCGGCGAAGGTCCCCTCCTGGCAAAGTCCTGCCCGTGCGTCCGCCGCCCAGGGCGGGGGGCAGAGCGGTTTTTTCAGCCCCGAGCCCTACGAGGCTGGTGCGGATGCGAGCCAGCCGGTGACGGCGCCTCTCGAGGTGGAGGGCTTTGCAGCGGCCGAGGACGAGCCGCCCACCGGAACCGGGGAGCGTGCGGGAACGTCGCTCACGAACTTCGTGCTCGGGCGTCTGCTCGACGTGCCACCTACAGATGAATTCACGGCGCCTTTCGGCTCTCTCGTGGGCGAGGTCCTGCGCTTTGCCGTCGAGGGGGACGCGCACGTACGGGCCGCCGCATTGTTGGCGGCCACCGGTGCGCTGGGGGTGCAGACAGCACGGCGACGATCGCGGGGGCGCGTGCTCGAGGAGCCCCTGGCCGACGGCGCCTTTTGGCACTGCGAAGGCAAGGGAGAGCTCTGGTTGGCGCCCATGGGACCCTCGACCCGCTTGTTGGCGCTCACGCTCGAGCAGGACATCCTGTACGTGCGCCAGGCGCACGTGGTGGCTTTCGACCAAGACGTCGCCTGGGAGGTGGGCCGCCTGCCGGGGGACGATCTGGCCCTCCTTCAGCTCCGCGGCAACGGCCGCGCCGTGTTGGACGTGGGGGAAGAAAGGTTCCGCGCGTTCAAGCTCCCCGCCGACCGCTCTTTGTGGGTCGAACGCGCCCGCCTGCTCGGCTGGGTCGGGCGGGTCGTGGCGCACGCCGTCGAAATTCCAGGGCCCACGGGTCGAGCAGAGGGCAGATTGGTCGCCTGCGAGGGAGAAGGAGTGCTATTGGTCAGTACGCATGGGCTCCTTGACCAGCCAACTGACGAACGCGCCCAACCTCGTGACCATGGGGCGCGTAGCCCTGATCCCGGCGGTGCTGCTGTTCATCGATAACTTCAGCCCTCTGCGCAGCTTCATCGCCGCCATCTTGTACCTGCTCGCCGCAGCGGGCGACGGACTCGATGGCTACCTCGCCCGCAGCCGTGGCCAGGTGAGCGTGCTCGGCAAGTTCCTGGACCCTCTGGCGGACAAGCTCATGGTGACCGCCACGCTGGTGTACCTCGTGGCCATGGGGCGGATGCCCGCGTGGGTGGTGGTGTTGCTCATCGCGCGGGACATCGCCATCACAGGCCTGCGCAGCATCGCTTCGGCCGAAGGGCTCGTCATCGCGGCGAGTGAGGGCGGCAAGGTCAAAACCGCTCTTCAGTTTGCCGGCACCGTCATGCTGATGATCCACTTCCGCTACCCCATGCTGGGGCTCGATCTCAAGCCGATCGACTTTCACCAGGCGGGGCTCGTGATCATGTACCTCTCCCTCGCGATGTCGTTGCTGTCGGCCGCGGAATACGTCCGGTTCTTCTTCAAGGCCGTGGGTGCGCAGCCGGACAAAGCGGCGCCGCCGGCGTCGTGATCGCGGCACCGTCCCCTGCGCTCAGCCTGGATGAAGCGGTTCGGCGGTTGGCCTCCGTTGGCCCTTCGGTGTGGGCCCGATCGCCCCAGCCTGGCTCCGGGCGGGTCATCAACTTCCTGGGCGCTCAACCGACGGCGATCGAAACCGGCGAGGATCTGGCGCGCCTGACCGAGGCCTGGTCGCGAGCCCGCGCGGCGTGGGGCGACGGGGCGGTGGCCGGTGTGCCCGTCGCGTTTGGCTACCTGTCCTACGATCTTGGCGCGCGGCTGGTGAAGGGGCGCTACGCTCCTCAGGAGCCCAGCGGGTGGCCCGGATTTTCGTTTCGGTTCTTCGATGCTGTCTTGGCTCTGCCCGATGACGGTCCGGGCACCCTCTTCGCGGTCGACGCGGCCGCGGCAGATCGCTTGCTGGCTGCGCTTGCCACGCCTGCCGGGATGGTGCCTGCATCTTTGCGGGGGCCCTTGCGGGGACGATGGCCGGAGGCGTCGCATCTCGCAGGGATCGCGCGCGTGAAGGCTTATTTGGCCGCAGGAGACACGTATCAGGTCAATCTGGCCCGCGAGCTGGAAGCCCCCCTGGCGGAAGCCGGCACCACGACGGGCCTCGCTCTGGCCCTCGCGCTCTTCGAGCAAGCACCGGCACCCTTTGCGTTTTGGTGGTCGCCCGACGAGCAGGGGCGCGGGCTCGTGGGCAATTCGCCCGAGCGCTTCCTGCACGTGTCGCCGCAAGGGACCGTGATGACGTGTCCCATCAAGGGGACCCGCCGCCGCACGGCCGGCCTCGCGGCCAGTGCCGATCCGGCGGCGCGCGAGCTCACCCGCTCGGAGAAGGACCGGGCCGAGCACGACATGATCGTGGACCTCGAGCGCAACGACCTGGGGCGCGTTTGCCAGACCGGGAGCGTGAGGGTGGTGCAGCACGCAGAGCTGCTTCACTTGCCCACCGTGCATCACCTGGTGTCCACCGTGGAAGGGCAGCTGCGGGCGCCCGCGGCCGAGAGTTTCGAGGACTTGTTGGGGGCGACCTTCCCCGGCGGGTCGATTACGGGCGCGCCCAAGCGGCGAGCCATGGAGATCATCAGCGAACTCGAACCGCGCGCCCGGGGGCCTTACACCGGCGCCACGGGATGGCTGGGCGCCGCGGGCGATCTGGATCTGGCCATCGCCATCCGGACGGCCCTGGTCGAGCAGGACGTGCTGAGACTGTGGGTGGGGGGAGGCATCGTCATGGACTCCGAGCCCGCCGCCGAGCTGGCCGAGACGGCCATCAAGGCGCAAGCCTTTGCAAGCCTCTGGCAACCGTCCGCCTGAAGCGTCACATCACGTGAGGGCAGATGCCGAGGCCTTGGCTCCCGGCTTCTTCACGAGCAGATAGATCCCCACAGCGATGAGCGGCAGCGAGATGAGCTGCGACGTGGAGACGGTGCCACCGGCGAACACCCCCCGGTCGTCATCACGCCAGATCTCCACGAGGGATCGAAACACGCCCTTGAGGATGAGCAGCCACGCGAACACCTCACCATCGAAGCGCTTGCGGCGTCTGACCACGAAGTAGAGCGCGAAGAAAGTGAGCAGGTTCAGGGCGGCCTGATAAAGCTGGGTGGGATGCACAGGCAAGGGATTTTCGTAAGGTCCGATGAGTCCCAGGCCGCGCTGATGATCGAAGACCGCAGATCCAAAAGGAAAGTGCACTCCAAACCGTCCGTCGGTGACCTTGCCGAAGCAGCAGCCGTTCAAAAAACAGCCTGTCCGCGTGAGCGCGAGGCCGAAGGCAATCCAGGGGGACGTGAGATCCGCCACCTTGCCCATGCCCATGCGGTGTTTGTGGGCGTACCAAAGCCCAAACGTGGCCGCGAACAAGAACCCTCCGTAAAACGCGAGCCCTCCCCGCCACACCTTGAGGGCTGCCAGGCAGTCCTGCGGGGGGTGACAGGTGCGGGTGGCCTGGTGGCATACGTAGTCGTAGCCGCATTCGGCGCTCGTGTGGCACAGGGCTACCTTGGCATCGAGGGCCTTGACCTGCGTGGGGTCCAGGCACAGGTTCACGTAGTCCATCAGGTGCCCGTCTGCCAGGACGTGCAGAGCGCGCGCGCCCACGATCGCCCACACCACGATCCACAGATTCATGTCGGTGATGCGGTCTTTATCGAGGCCCAGGCGGGGGGCCTCGCGCGCCGTCATCCATAACCCCAGCAGAAAGCTGAGGGTGAGCATCGTGAAGTAGGACGGAAAGTTGAGCGGCCCGAGCAGGGGCAGGTCGATGTGAAAATCGTAGAGGATGGGACGCATGCAAGGGGTCCCGCGCGAAGCCGCTCAAGCAGACGCGTCGGACGAGGCGCCTTCGGACACGTGGCGCTTGGGTGCGCGGATCATGTCGAGGATCATGAGGCCCACGCCCACGACCAGCGCGGCGTCGGCGATGTTGAAGGCCGGCCACTCGAAGCTTTGGTAACGCCAGACGATGAAGTCGGTGACCCGGCCGTACGCGATGCGGTCGATGAGGTTGCCGATGGCGCCCCCGCCGATGAGCCCGAGTGCGGCGTGCAGGCGATAGTGGCGGTCGTCCGCCCGCCGGAGGTACACGACCACCATCGCGAGCGCGAAGGCGGCCACGAGGGTCAAGATGACGCGACCGCCCTGCAAGTCCTGGAACATCCCGAACGCCACGCCGGGGTTCTCCGAATAACGCAGGTCGAAGAAACCCTCGACCACCACCTTCTTCTCCCCAAAGCGCAGGGGGCGCAGGTGTGTACGGGCCAGCGCCTTGGTCCACTGGTCGAGCAGAATGGTGACGAGACCCAGGGCGGAGAACAAAAGGTACTTGGGTTTGCTCACGGGGATGTCCTAGCAGCTGCCGGTCGGGAGGTGGTCCGAGAAGGGCCATAGACTAGCGGCACGACGGCCTTCGGGCCACGCGCTTCACAGGGGAGGGCACCCGGGCGACGGGCAGACTTACGCGATGCGTTGTCATGGCCAGCGGCCCCTGGTGTTTCTGGGTAGTGTCCAGTCGCACATCAGCGGCGGTGTGCGACTGTTTCCTGTCTGTAATATTGGTCGCCCCTGCAACAAGCGAATTGACTTTGGTGGTGAAACTGTCGAAGCCTTATAGGCCATGCGGTTGCTGTTGATTCCGCTCGCGGTGGTGCTGGGGCTTCCCCTGGCAACCGACGTGCAAGCCGCCCCCGACTCTCACGAGGCCGGGGGAGAAAGCTTAGACGACTCGGGCGCCCCCACGGGCACCGACAAGCGCGCCCGCAAGGCACGCGGGAGCCGCAGCAAAAGCCGGGGAAAAAGCCGTCGTCACCGCCACGGAAAAGCCGAAGGCTTTGCGGTATCCGACGCGAAGCTCCGGCCTATGCCCCCGCCGCCCCCCTCGGGGAACCTCCACCTCGTCAACATCGCGAGGCACGAGGAGCTGAAGGTCAACATTTACAACGAGGACGGCTCGTACAACGTCGAGTCTCTCAAGGCCATCACGCACCTGTTCCGGTGCAAGCGGACCGACGTCGAGAGGGACATCGAGCCCCGCTTGCTGACGGTTCTGTCTCACGTCTACGACCACTACGAGGCGCCCATCGAGCTTTTGTCGGGGTTTCGCAACCAGCGAAAGACCACGAGCTACCACTACAAGGCCTCTGCCTCCGACGTCCGGGTGCCGGGCGTGCCCCCCAAAAAGCTCCGGGCCTACGTCGAGTCGCTGGATGCGGGCGGCATGGGCATCGGGCTTTATCCCCGCTCCGAGTTCGTGCACGTCGACGTGCGGCCTCCGCCCTCGTACCGTTGGGTGGATTACAGCCGATCCGACCCGGATTCTCCCGACAAGCGTCCTCCCCGCGGCTGGCGCAAGAAGAGCCGCAAGCTGCGCAGCTAGCCTTGGGCGCAGGCGGGAAGGTGGCCAGGGGCCCGGTGTCTCGCCGGGCCCTTCGTTTATCCGCGCCACGCCCTCTGGCCACTTCCCCTTTTCTTGACCGGGTTTCGGGTCTCTCGTAGGGTCCGCCAGGGATTTCCCGGTTCATGGCCAACAAGCAGCTCGACCTCGACGAAGACGAATCCAAGGAATCCGCGAAAGCCGGGGGCGGGAAACAAGGGAAAGGGGGGGGCCGGGGCGGCAGCGGCCGCGGCGGTGCCGATGGCCAGGGCGGCGGCGGCGAGCCTCCGCAGGACACGTCTCTTGCCGACGAGGCGCGGCGGCGTTACCTGAACTACGCGATCAGCGTGATCACGTCGCGCGCCCTGCCCGACGTACGCGACGGTCTCAAGCCGGTGCAGCGGCGGATCCTGTACGCGATGTTCAACAACCTGCACCTTTACCCCGACGCGCGGTTTCGCAAATGCGCCGCCATCGTGGGTGAGGTGTTGGGCAAGTACCATCCGCATGGCGATACGGCGGCCTACGACGCGCTGGTGCGCATGGCCCAGGATTTTTCGCTCCGCTATACGCTGGTCGAGGGCCACGGCAACTTCGGCTCGATCGACGGCGACGCGCCGGCGGCGATGCGTTACACCGAAGCGCGCCTTGCCGCGCTGGCCATGGAGATGCTCGAGGAGCTGCGTCAGGGCACAGTGGACTTTCGTCCCAACTACGACGGATCTCTCGAAGAGCCGATCGTGCTGCCGGCCCGTCTACCTCAGCTGCTCGCGAACGGCTGCACGGGCATCGCGGTGGGCATGGCCACCAACATCCCCCCCCACAACCTGGGCGAGCTCTGCGCCGCCGCCATCGCGCTGGCCGACAACCGCAACCTCGAAACCAAGGACCTGCTCAAGCACATCAAGGGGCCTGACTTTCCCACGGGTGGCCTCGTGACGAACGCGCGCTCCGAGTTGCGGGAGATCTACGAGAGTGGCCAGGGCCCCATCCGCATTCGGGGCGAATGGGAGCTCGAAGAGCAGAAGGGAGGGAAGTCACAGCTGGTGATCACGTCGATCCCTTACAACGTGACGAAGTCCACGTTGGTCGAGAAGATCGCCGAGATCATCATCAACAAAAAGCTGCCCATGCTGGTCGACGTGCGTGACGAGTCGACCTCGGACGTGCGTGTGGTGCTCGAGGTAAAACCGGGGGCGGATCCGGCGTTGGTCATGGCCTACCTGTACAAAAACACTCCCATGGAACTCGCCTTTCACGTCAACATGACGTGCCTCGTGCCCACGCAGAACCGCGAGATCTGCGGCCCGATGAGGCTCAACCTCAAGAGCATCCTGGAAGAATTCTTGGTCTACCGCGAGGAGGTGGTGACCAAGCGTTTCGAGTACGAGCTCAAGGCGCTCGAGAAACGCATTCACCTTCTCGAAGGCTTTCGGATCGTTTTCGACCTGCTCGATGAGGCGATTCAGATCATCCGAAAGTCGGAGGGCAAGACCGACGCGGCTGCGAAGCTGATGAACCGCTTTCCGCTCGACGCCGATCAGACCGAAGCCATCCTGGAGCTGAAGCTCTACAAGCTCGCGAAGCTCGAAATCAAGCTGATCGTCGAGGAGCTGCGCGAGAAGCAAGAACGAGCGAAGGAGATCCGCGCCATTCTTCGCGACAAAAAGCGGCTGTGGCGGGTGATCAGGGAAGAGCTCGAGGCGATCGCCAAGAAGTATGGCGAGAAGCGACGTACGCGTGTGGGCGGCGCCGGCGCCGAAGAGCTGGAGTTCTCGGCCGACGCCTTCATCGTCGATGAGGATGTGACCGTGGTGCTCACGCGCGACGGTTGGCTCAAGCGGGTACGTGAGCTCAAAGATCCGTCGCAGACGCGGGTGCGCGACGGCGACGCGGTCTTGGCCGTGGTCAGAGCCTCGACGAAGGAGCCGCTGGGCATCTTCACCAACGCGGGCAGCTGCTACGTGATGCGCGTGAACGACGTGCCCGCGTCGACGGGCTACGGGGAGCCCATCCAGAAGCTGTTCAACTTCCGCGACGGTGAGCGCGTGGTGGGGGCCCTCAACCTGTCCGAAAAATCGATCAAGATGGGCACCCTGGCGTTGGCCATGAGCAAGGGCGGCTTCGGGCTGCGCTTCAGCCTGGACACCCACCGCGAGCTGTCCACCCGTTCGGGGCGCCGCTTTGCGAAGCTTGCTGACGGTGACGAGATCGTGGGCGTGATGACCGTGGCGAAGAAGGACGTGCTGGCGGTGGTCACGCGCGACTCTCGCACCTTGCTGTGCGCGGCCGACGAGGTCACCGAGCTCGCGGGCCCCGGCCGTGGGGTGACGGTGATCAAGCTCGAAGACGATGACCAGGTCGTGGGCTTCGGCCTGGGCGCGCAGGACGCCGACACCATCGTTCGCGCCGAGACGGACGGCGGCAAGATTCACAAAGTGGGTCCGGGCCACGACGAGGTGGTCAGTCGCGGCAGCAAGGGTCGGGCGATTGGGAAGCGCACCAAGATCGCGCGTGTGCTCTCGGCCGATGGTGACGACGTTCTGGTGAACTGATGGCAAAATCCTATACAGCCGACGACATCCAAGTCCTCGAAGGCCTCGAGCCCGTCCGCAAGCGGCCGGGTATGTACATCGGCGGCACGGACAACAAAGGTTTCCACCATTTGCTCTGGGAGGTGGTGGACAACAGCGTCGACGAGGCCATCAATGGGCATGCCAACCAGATCGTGGTGACGCTTCACAAGGACCTAAAGTCGATCACCGTTTCGGACAACGGTCGCGGCATTCCCGTCGAGATCAAGAAGCCCTACAACAAATCGGCACTCGAGTTGGTGCTGACCACGCTGCATGCGGGCGGCAAGTTCTCGTCGGGTCAGTACAAGTACTCGGGTGGCCTCCACGGCGTGGGGTCGTCCGTGGTGAACGCGCTTTCGAAGGACCTGGTAGCCACCATCAAGCGAGACGGCTTCGAGTGGCAGCAGACCTACGAACAGGGCAAGCCCACCTCGAAACTGACGAAGACCGGCACCACCCGCGGCACGGGCACCACGATCTTCTTTCGGCCCGATGCGGTGATCTTCGGCGATCAGTCGTTTAGCTCCGACACCATTCGGTTCCGCCTCGACGCCAAGACTTACCTTCACAAGGGCCTCAAGATCGTCTTCAAAGACGAGGCGGCGGGCACCACCGAGACGTTCGAGCACGAGGGGGGAATCGCCGACTTTTTGGCGAAGGTGGTCAAGGACCGGGCCAAGTCACCCACGGCGCCTCAGGTGTTCTATCTGCAAAAAGACGAGCCGCTTGGCATCGAGGTGGCGCTGCAGTGGACGGAGGCCCCCGAGGAAACGATTCGCTCCTACGTCAATGGCGTGCCAACCACCCAGGGCGGCAGCCACGAGCAAGGCTTGCGTGCGGCCATCGTGAAGGCTGTGCGGACCTTCATGGAGCGCGCCAACCTCACGCCCAAAGGCGTGAACGTCACCGCTGAAGACATCCGCGAAGGCATCGTGGCGGTGCTGTCTATCTACATCCAGGAGCCTCAGTTTCAGGGGCAAACCAAGGAACGCCTGGGCACCCCCGAGGCCCAGGGGCTCGTGGACTCGGCCGTGCGTCCGGCCCTCGAGACGTTTCTTCTCGAGAACCGAAGCTCCGGCGCCTCGATCATCGAGCGCATCGCCTTGGCCGCCAAGGCGCGCGAAGCGTCCCGCGCGGCGTCGCAGGCGGTGTCGCGCAAGACGGCGATCTCACACCGGCTGAATCTGCCGGGCAAGCTGGCCGACTGTCAGTCGACGAACCCGGCCGAGAGCGAGCTCTTCATCGTCGAAGGTGACTCCGCAGGGGGCTCTGCCAAACAAGGGCGAGAGCGAAAGTACCAGGCCATCTTGCCTCTGCGAGGCAAAGTGCTGAATGCGGAACAAGCATCCCTTCAGAAGGTCCTGTCCAACAAGGAGCTGCAGGACGTGATCAGCGCCCTCGGCTGCGGCGTGGGCAAGGACTTCAACGTCGAACGGCTCCGTTACCACAAGATCGTGTTCTTGATGGACGCTGATTCCGACGGGAACCACATCTCCACGTTGCTACTTACGTTCTTCTACCGTCACTTGCGGCCGCTCATGGAGCAGGGCTTCGTGTACCTGGCCCAGCCCCCGCTTTTTCGGGTGGACCACGGCAAAAACACCTACTGGGCTCTCGATGAGGCGGATCGCGACCGGATCGTGAAGAAGCTTCCCGCCAACGCGCGCCCCGAGATCATGCGCTTCAAAGGGTTGGGCGAAATGCAGCCCGAGGAGCTAAAGCGCACCACGTTGGACGTCAACTCGCGCCGCCTCCTGCGTGTCAACATCGCCGATGTGGAGGAAACGGATCGTGTGCTCACGGATCTAATGGGCAAGGACGTGGAGGCCCGCTTTCGCTTCATCATGGAGCGCGCGGAACAAGCCGAGATCGACCTTTAGACGAAGACCGGGCCTCTGCCGGTTTCGCCTGAGTTGCGGGGCACCACCGCCGGGGCGGCAGGATCGGATGAGGTTCTGGACGCGGGCCGCATCCACGCCCGCACGCGGGCGCAGCGCCTCGGCTGCTGGTCGTGGCCAGGACCTGGATGGACTGACCCTGGCGCTCCGTGTGGCCCGGGGACAAGCCCCGCTCGGGCCGGGGTGGGCGCGCGTGGCCGCGTGCTTCGCCACCGCCCTGTCAGCGGCGCTCAGCCTTCCCCCAACTCCTCCCGGAGAGGCTCCCCCGGGCGACACCTTGGCGCTGCTGGTCGAGGTTCTGTTGACGAGCCCGTAACGGGACGCGCGGGTTTCTCGTGCGAGCGCCTCATTCGGTTGTAGAACCGAGGGGTGAGGCCCAAAGCCCGCTACATCGCCGTGGAAGGTCCCATCGGGGCCGGCAAGTCGACGCTCTGCCGGCTCTTGGCTGAGGCCTACCGCGCACGGATGATCTGCGAGGATCCGGATGGCAACCCCTTTTTGGGGCCGTTCTACCGGGATCCGAAGCGGCATGCGCTTTCGGCACAGTTGTTCTTCCTGCTCCAGCGTTACTCGCAGCAGCAAGACCTGCTACAGGGCGACTTGTTTGCCCAGGGGGGTGTCGTGTCCGACTACCTCTTCGCCAAAGACCGGCTGTTCGCATCCTTGACGCTGTCGACCGACGAGCTGGCGCTTTACGATCGCATCTACGAGACACTGCACCCGCGCGTGTTGAGGCCCGATCTGGTGGTCTATCTGCAGGCCCGCACGGAGGTGCTGATGGAGCGCATTCACCGACGCGGGCGTTCGGCTGAGAGGCCGATTCACGCCGAGTACGTTCGGGACGTGGGGGAGGCCTACGCACGGTTTTTTTTCGACTACAATGAGGCCCCCCTGCTCATCGTGAACACCTCCGACATCGATTTCGTTGCGAATGAAGACGACCGCAAGGCGATCATCGAGGTGGTGGCCCACACGCGCGCGGGGGTGAACCACTGGAGCCGTAGCTGACATGTCGACCACCACGGCCACGAGCCACAACGAACAGAAGATTACCGCCGCCTCCGTGCGTGCGCGCAAAGGCGCTCCCGCCGCCGCCGGGGGCAAGCTTGCCGCCCTGACCGCGTACGATGTGGTGTTCGCACGACTGGCCGATGCATCCGGCGTGGACATCGTCCTCGTGGGGGATTCGTTGGGGATGATGGTACAGGGCCATGCGAACACCTTGCCGGTCACGCTCGACGAGGTCGTGTACCACACGAAGGCGGTCGTGCGCGGCGTCCGTCATGCGCATGTCGTGGCGGACCTGCCGTTCATGAGCTACCAGGCGAGCGTGGAAGACGGAATGCGGGCCGCCGGTCGTCTGCTTCAGGAGGGCGGGGCCGAAGCGGTCAAGATCGAGGGAGGGGCGGAGGTTGTGCCTCTGGTTGCACGCTTGTCTTCCTTCGGCATCCCCGTCATGGGGCACGTGGGCATGACGCCTCAGTGGGTGCATCAGTACGGCGGTTTCCGCGTGCAGGGGCGAGCCCAGGAGGCTCACGACCGCATCCTCGAAGGCGCGCGCGCGCTGGCGGATGCCGGCGCTTACGCCATGGTGGTGGAGAGCGTGCCCGAGAGCCTGGGCGCCGAGATCACCTCGGCCCTGTCCATCCCCACCATCGGCATCGGCGCGGGCGCCGCCTGCGACGGCCAGATCCTGGTCATGCACGACGTGCTCGGCTTGGATCCGGACTGGAAACCACGCTTTGCTCGCCGCTATGCCCAGCTTGGCCAAGCGGCCCGCGCCGCGTTCTCTGCCTATGTGGCCGACGTGCGAGAGGGGAGCTTTCCCGCCGCCGAGGAGACGTTCAAATGAACACGCCGCTCGTCATCGACGATCCGAAAGCCATGACGGCGTGGGCGTATGCGGTTCGGGCGCGCGGGGCGCGCATCGGCTTCGTCCCCACGATGGGCTTTTTGCACGAGGGCCATCAGGCGTTGCTGAAAGAGGGCCGGCGGCGCTCGGACGAACTCGTGATGTCTTTGTTCGTGAACCCCACCCAGTTCGGCCCCACCGAAGATCTGGAGCGCTACCCCCGGGATTGGGACGGGGATTTGGCCAAGGCAGGTGCCGAGGGCACGAGCGTGGTGTTCGCGCCTTCACCGCAAGCCATGTACCCGCATGGGTATCAAACCACCGTTGACGTCGAGGTCGTCTCGCAGGGGCTGTGCGGTGATCGCCGCCCTGGACATTTCCGGGGCGTCGCGACCGTGGTGACCAAGCTCTTTCAGATCGTGCGGCCGGACGTGGCCGTCTTCGGGGAAAAGGACTACCAGCAGCTCGCAGTGATTCGCCGCCTCGTGACCGACTTGAACCTGGGCATCGAGATCGTGGGTCTGGCCACCGTGCGAGAGGCCGACGGCTTGGCGATGTCGTCGCGCAATACCTATCTGTCGCCCGCGGAGCGCCAGCGTGCCCTGTCCCTGTCAAAGGGACTGTCCGCCGCCGTGGCCCTGTGGGGCCGGGGCGAGCGCTCTGCCGCCGCACTACGGGCCGCCGCCTACGCAGAGCTGTCGGGCCAGGTGGACAGGCTCGAGTACCTCGAGATCCGGGATGCCGAGACCCTTGTACCCGTCGAGACCGCCAAGGCGCCAGCCGTGATCCTGGTGGCCGCCGGCATTGGCCGTACCCGGCTCATCGACAACATGCGCTTGCCCTGAGCCTCACGTCTTTCGCAGGGGCGCGTGGCAGGGTGTGCGGGTGTGAGCTTTGCTGCGCCCCGGCGAACGTCCCGGAGCTGGGCTTCCGGGAGCGCCTTCGTTTTTGCGCGAGAATCGATCGCTCGCCCGAAGCCGACGGCAGGGCTTGTGGCATCCTATGGCAGGTGAGCTGCCGAACGGTGCCCGCCAGGTGTCGAATCGGCGTCATGTCTGCGAGGCCCAGTTTATGTTGATGCAGTGCGCAACAAGTCTCCCGTCGTTCCGGAAAGTTGCCGCTAGGGTGGCCCCCTATGGGGTTCACGTGTGGGCCCTCTGCCTCCTGGCTGTCACCGCCTGTGATGGGCAAGCTGCCAAGCGTCAGGTGGAGCCTGGGGGGCCCCCGGGCGAGCCGCTGCCGCTGCCTCCCCTCGAGGAGGCTCCTCCGCCCATCCCCAACGAGGGGCCCTGTGCCCTCGATCTGACCGAAGTCGCCGTGTACCAAGCGGTCAAGGTGCCTCTGGCCGGCCTCGGGCCCGACGGCGTGTTGGCCCCTGCGTCCATCCGCAATGCCGACCTCGTGGCGGGACGTCCTGCGTTGATTCGCGCCTTCGCGACGCCCAGGCTCGATTGGCAGGGCGTGGCCACCGCACGCCTGACGTTGACGTCTTCCGCGGGGACCCGCACCTTTGACGCCACGAACGACCTTCGCCGCCCGTCGACCGATCTCCAGTTCGACAGCACGTTCAACTTTCAGGTGCCGGGCGATGCCGTTTTCGCCGATTCGGCCTGGCGTCTCGACGTGGTCAGCCCCGCAAGCTGCGGAACCCTCGCATCGGCCAGAGTCCCGGTGCCGGGCCTGTCTCAGCCGCTCGGGGCCCGCGCGACAGGCGTGCTGAAGGTGATGATCGTGCCCATCGCCTATCAGACCGACGCTTCCGGTCGTTTACCCGACCTCACCGAAATCCAGCTCGAACGTTACCGGTCCCTGCTCATGTCGATGTACCCGGTCACGAGCGTGTCCCTGCAGGTGCGCGACACCGTCACCACGGAACTCGGGGTCAGCGCGGCCGCCGGGTGGGAAGACCTGCTCGATGCGCTTCGGCAGCTGCGCCAAAAAGACCGCGCCCCCGCCGACCTGCACTACTACGGCGTCATCAACCCTGCGGCGACCTTCAGCTCCTACTGCGGCCGCGGGTGTACCGCCGGCATCGCGTATGTCTCGAAGGACCGGCAGCCGGCGCTGCGGGTGGGCGTGGGGGTAGGCTTCACCGGGCAGTTCGCGGCGCTGACACTTGCCCACGAGCTCGGCCACCAGCATGGCCGCTTCCACTCTCCGTGCAACGTCGACGGCGATCCCACCTTCCCCTACGAACGAGGAAGCGTGGGCGTGTGGGGCTACGATGCAAGCTCGAACAGGCTCATCGATCCGGCTGGCTTCTCCGACATCATGGGATATTGCTCGCCCTCGTGGGTGAGTGATTTCACCTACCAGGGGTTCCTCGAGTACGCGGCCCTTCTCCAGAGCCAGCCGGAAGGCCAAGCGCTCTCGGTGGCCACCACATGGAAGGTGCTGCTGGTCAGTCCCCTCGGCAGGCCGCGCTGGGGGCACCCCATCACCACGACCGAGGCGCCGAGCGGCGCGCGGGAGACCGCAACGATCTTGGACGCCAGCGGAGCCGTGGTGGCAACGCCCACCGTGTACCGGACCTCGATCGCCGATTCCGGCAGCTCGCTCGTTTGGGTGCCCCTCCCTGAAGAGGGGTGGGAAAGCATCGTGGTGGCGGGCGCGCAGCCTCACCCGTTCTCGGCGCCCATCGAGACGCCCACCCTTCGTTGACCAGGAGCTGCGGCCACGAGCCGCGCGGCTCTCAGGCGGCACGCTCGATGTGGCCGAGCTTGCCGTCGAGGCCCAGGCGATAAAACGCGCGCAGCTCGGCCAGCATGTCGGGCGTGCGCCGGTGGGCGAGGTAGCGCCGATGGAGCGAGCCGGCGTAGCGTTCGGCCGCCCGGTGCGCGGTAACGTAGCGTTCGCGCTCTTCGTGGCTGAGATCGGGCGCGTAGCGGGGCCGCTCGAAGAGCTTTGCCCTGACCTGGGGGGCGTGCTTCGCGTGGTCGTCTCGCATGAGAAGGCACGTGACGAACTTGTCCACCTCCGCTTGAAGTTCGAGCTCGAGGGCGCTCACAGAGCGATCGCCGGCCGCGCAGACAGCCACGTAAACGAAGTGGCTCACGCCCTCCACGGCCAGACAGAAGTCCTGAAAATTCGCGTCCGCGAGGCCGTGGGAGGGGTCGTGTTTTTCCAGGTTCGCGAGTGCGTCCGCGTCCAGGAACAGCGCCAAGTGCAGCTCATCGTTTTCGTGAGCCACCAAGAGCTGCTCTCGGGGGCGTCGCGCCGTGCCGTTGGCGCCATCGATCTTGGCAAGCACGTCGTTGCGAGCCGCCTCGTCCACCATGAACGCTTCGACGTCGAGGTGGGTGTCGACGCGGTAGAGCGTCTCGAGACCGCGCTGCAGACGTCCGATGACAGACCCATTCGGCGCGAGCGTATGAGGCACGAGTGAACTCCTTTCGTTGCGCGCGGGTGAGCCGCGCGAGGCACCCTTTCACTGCAACTTCGCGGCCGCACCGACGTTCGCCCGGTCCGGCAGAGAGACGCCGAGCTTCGCCAGGCGGTTGCGGGCCCAGCGGCTACCCGTCCGGGTCCACCGCTCGTAAAGGCGAACGATGTCTTTGGGCCCGGCCTCCGTGTTGACCATCTCGCTGATCGCCGCGAGCACCCGCACGAAGCGCGGGAAGTTGATCGCAAGGTCCGCAAACACCTTGACGAAGGGATCACCTGCCGCAAGCGGCGTGCGGTGGGCCAGCTGTCCGTAGGCGGACTCACCGATCCCGATGTAGTAGTCCACGTCCACGGGGCCTCGTTGCAGGCTCTCCGCCCAAAATCCCGAGACGTAAAGAGAGGTGTCGCCGATGTCTCGAAGCTGATCGCGCCGCTGCCGGGGCGCCAGATCCAGCGTGCCCAGCATTTTGAGCGCGAGGGGTTTGTCATCGATCGGGGCGGCAGCGAATCCCGTGAGCAGCACAACCAGGTAGTGCTCGGTCATCGGGTCGGCCGAAACCCCCTCGTGCTTCATGGCCCTGTCGATGTGCGCGTGAAAAAAACTCTCCAGCGAATCGCGGATTTCCATCAGCTTGCCTCCTTGGCTCGTCCTGGCGTGGCTCCCTGGCCCACACCTCCTTGTCCCCTAAAGTCTGAAACAAAGATCGCCCAAACGACAAGAAAACTTGAATGATATCAGATGGATACTGTCTAGAAACAATTGGCAGGAGCAGGTCTGGAGTGCCAGCGCTGGCCGGCCAAGCGGTTGACACGCGCAGGGTTGTGGTTATCGTTCCTCGTTGGCAGTCTGCCGGCCCGAGTGCTAACGGGCCTTGCCCAACCGGAGGAAAATAAGATGAAAGTTCGGCCTTTGTATGACCGCGTTCTGGTCCGTCGCGTTGCTGAGGAAGAGAAGACCAAGGGCGGGATCATCATTCCCGATTCGGCCAAGGAAAAGCCCGCCGAAGGCGAGGTGGTGGCCGTCGGCAACGGCAAAGTCACCGATGGCGGTGATCTGCGGAAGCTGGAAGTGAAGAAGGGCGACCGCATCCTCTTCGGCAAGTACAGCGGCAACGAGATCAAGATCGACGGCGTCGAGCACTTGATTCTGCGCGAGGACGAGGTCCTCGGCGTCATCGAGAAGTAAGCCGCGATCGCAACCCCAACCTACCTGGAGATACCAACATGGCAGCTAAAGACATTCTTTTCGACGCCAAGGGTCGCGAGCAGATCCTGGCCGGCGTAAACATCCTGGCCGACACGGTCAAGGCGACCCTCGGGCCGCGGGGCCGCAACGTGGTCATCGAGAAGTCGTGGGGCAGCCCCACGGTGACGAAAGACGGCGTGACCGTCGCCAAAGAGATCGAGCTCGAAGACCGCTTCCAGAACCTGGGCGCCCAGATGGTGAAAGAGGTCGCCTCGAAGACCTCCGACGTGGCAGGTGACGGCACCACCACCGCCACGGTGCTGGCGCAGGCGATCTTCCGTGAGGGCTCGAAGATGGTGGCCGCCGGTCACAATCCGATGGACCTCAAGCGCGGCATCGACAAGGCCGTGGGCAAGATCGTCGAAAGCCTCAAGAAGCTGTCCAAGCCCACGAAGGGCCACAAGGACATCGCCCAGGTTGGCACGATCAGCGCCAACGGCGACGAGTACATCGGTGGCCTCATCGCCGACGCGATGGAGAAGGTGGGCAAAGAAGGCGTCATCACCATCGAAGAGGCCAAGTCGATGGAGACCACGCTCGACGTGGTCGAAGGCATGCAGTTCGATCGTGGCTACCTCTCGCCCTACTTCGTGACCGACACGGACCGCATGGAAGTGCGCATGGAGGATCCCTACATCCTCATCCATGAAAAGCGCATCTCGAACATGAAGGACCTCTTGCCCTTGCTCGAGCAGGTGGCGCGTTCCGGTCGTCCCCTCATGATCATCGCTGAAGAGGTCGAGGGTGAAGCCCTGGCCACTTTGGTGGTGAACAAGCTGCGGGGCACCTTGCAGGTGTGCGCCGTGAAGGCGCCTGGCTTTGGCGATCGCCGCAAGGAGATGCTGAAGGACATCGCCATCCTGACGGGCGGTCAGGCCGTCACCGAGGATCTGGGGCTCAAGCTCGAGAACCTCACGCTCAAGGAGCTGGGGCGCGCCAAGAGCCTCAAGGTGGACAAGGACAACACCACGATCGTCGATGGCGCGGGCAAGAAGCCCGACATCGAGGGCCGCTGCAAGCAGATCCGCGCCCAGATCGAAGAGACCTCCAGCGACTACGATCGCGAGAAGCTGCAGGAGCGTCTGGCCAAGCTGGTGGGCGGCGTGGCCGTCATCAAGGTGGGCGCTGCCACCGAGACGGAGATGAAGGAGAAGAAGGCGCGCGTGGAAGACGCCCTCAACGCGACCCGTGCGGCCGTGGAAGAAGGCATCGTGCCCGGCGGCGGCGTGGCGCTGGTTCGCTGCGTCAAGGACCTCGAGAAGCTCGAGGACCTGACCGACGAGGAGCGCGTGGGTGTGAACATCATCCGTCGCGCCATCGAGGAACCCTGCCGCCAGATCGCCGCCAACGCGGGCAAGGAAGGCAGCATCATCGTGCAGCGGGTGAAGGAAGGCAAGGGTGGCTTCGGCTACAACGCCGCCACCGACACCTTCGAGGATCTCATCGAGGCCGGCGTCATCGACCCGACCAAGGTGGTCCGCTCTGCGCTGCAGAACTCGGCTTCGGTGTCTTCGCTGCTCATCACCACGGAGGCCCTCATCGCCGAGCGGCCCAAGCATGAAGAGGCTCCCGCCGCAGGCGGCGGTGGTCACGAACACTGAGCTCCACGGGCCTCGTGAGGCCTGAGGCCGCGCACGCGGCCTGAACGACGAGGGGACGAAGCCAATCGGTTTCGTCCCCTTCGTCGTATGTGGGGGCACTCACGGTGCGCACGCGCCGAACACTTGATACGCGGGCGCAATGAGCTTTTGGCACGTTCGGCCTGCCGTGCACGTGGTGGGCTCGTCCAGCCGGCAGACCGGTCGGCACACGGGGCTGCCGGTGTTGATGCAAACGAACCCCGGGGCGCAGTTGCCCGTGGTGGTGCAGGCGGCGCCGTCGACTCCGAAGCTTTGCGGAGACACGCAGCCGCACGTGGTGATCTCCCCGGGGAAGAGCAGACAGCGCAGGCCCTCCGCGCAGCCCGTGCGGGCGGTGCCCCGGGGATCGCAGGCTTGAGAGCAAAGGCGGGGGCTGGCGACGGGTGTGCTGCAGGTCAGTTGCAATGCACAGCGGGTGTTTTGCGGACACTGGTCGTCGGCATCGCAGTACCGGCGGCAGATCTTGACGCCGCACGTGCTGGCCTGACAAACGGAGCCCGGCGCACAGTCTTCGGCCCCACTGCACAGCGCGCCCGGCTGTTTGAGGCCAGCCGCCGCGCATCGGTTCGTGGCCTCACCATTGACACAGGAGACCACGCAGCTTTCGGTGGCGCTGCAGCCCTCTGAGGTGGCAGGCTTGCAGGCGGGAACGCCGGGGGCAACGGCGTCGGGCGCGCCGGCATCGATGGGTGAGCCAGAGCCTTCGTCACCAGGCTCTTCGAGCGCCAGACCCCAGAGGCCCGAGCCTTCGCAATCGCTCTCCCAGGGCTCGTGGCCTTCCGTTTCGGCGGTGGCTCCGCCCAGACGACGTGCCAGCCCTTTGGCGATGAAGCTGGCGCCGCCATCCGGCACGACCACCGTACGGTAGCGGCGGCCGAGGGGAGGTGGCGGTACCAATTGCCGAAGCCGCGCAGGGCGTGCAAAGGCAAGGCCCTGGGGCTCGACCAGCAGGGCGGTGTCGGTAACGGGGTAGCGTCCGCGTCGCACGGTGCCGGAGACGACGCTCAGCTGCACCTCGGCCCGGGTGGTAAGCGCCTCTGCGGGAATGAGCAACTCCACACGGTCCCGCCCGCGTCCCAGGCTCACCTGTGTCTCGGCCCCGCCCACTGCGGTGGTTTGTTGGGCCAGGCGCCCGGAAAACAGTTTGTCGGTGTCGCCGAAGCAGGCGATGCCCAGCCACAGGGCGCCCATGGAGATGCCGACGCGGATGCCGATGCGTTTCACGTCAGAACTCATCGGAAGCCCGAAGGCCGGCCTTGACGCAGACGCGCCGCGCTTCACGGTGCGAGGCAAGTCGGCAAAAGCGCGCTATTCTGCCCGAACCTGGAGGCAAGAGCTTGGCGGCGGGCGGATATGGATCGTTTTTGAGGGTTTACGATGCGGCACATCGACGTCGCGGCACGCGCCTCGCGCACCTCGTGGCGTTGCCCCTGATGGGCGCAGCGGTGCCGGTGGCCTTCGTTTCGTTGCGCTGGTCGGTGGCCACGCTGGCCGTGGGCTGGGCGCTCCAATACCTCAGCCATGTGTTCATCGAGGGCAATGACACCTGCCTCAAGAGCTGGAAGCAGGTCCCCGTGGCGGCCCTGTGGACGGTTGCCCAGGGGCAGAAGACCTGGGACAAGATTCAAGGCTGGACGAAGCGCTCCTAGAAGCTTCTAGGATGAGGCCGGGCGTTCTCCCCATCGCGGCGGCGCCGCGGCGGGTTTGCGTTCCCGATATCGGAACTCGAGATCCTTCCAATTGATGGAAGCCTGCCCCCCGCGGGCCCGATGTTGTTTCTCCCACTCTGCGAGGGCTTCGAGACAGGCATGATCGATGTAGTCGAGCGCTTCGACGTGCACCTCGACTTTGCGCCCCTCGGGCACCTTCTGCAGGGCCGCAGCGAGGTTCGGCAGGCTCAAGAAGGTGGCGGCCCCGGTCAGTTGCACCACCGTGCGCCCTTTGTCGTGGTCGTCTCGCATCTGCACACGCAGATGGCTGAACCGCCACAGCAGCTTGGCGAGCGCCAACACCAGGCCAAAGAGAATCCCTTTCAGGAGATCCGTCACGATGATGGCGATCACCGTCCCCAGATAGATGGCTACCTCGGAGCGGCCGTATTTGCGCAGGCTTCGCAACACCGCCAGGTTCATCAGCTTGAACCCCGTGAACACGAGCACCGCCGCCAAGCTGGCCACGGGGATGTAGCGCAACAAACCGGGGGCCAGCCACACGAGGCCCAGCAGCCACAGCCCGTGCATGATGGCCGAAGCGCGCGTCTTTCCGCCCGCCTGCACGTTGGCCGAGCTGCGCACGATCACCCCCGTCATGGGCAGGGCTCCCAGTACGCCGCAGAGGATGTTGCCCAGTCCTTGAGCGCCGAGTTCGCGGTCGTAGTGGGTGCGGGGGCCATTGTGCATGCGGTCCACGGCGGTGGCGCACAGCAGAGTCTCCGCGGAGGCGATGAGGGCCAAGGCCACTGCCTCTCCGATCGCCGCGGGCTGCCGCAGCACCTCGAGGGCGCCTGCCAGGCTGATCCAGTTGGCCGAACCTGCGAGGCTGTCGGGAACGGCGACCCGCGCGATCGGCAGGTCCCAAAGGTGCGCCGTCAGCGTGGCCATCACGACACCTACGAGAGCCGGGGGTAGCACTTTCCACCGCCCGCGGGCGAAGCGAGACCAGAGCGAGATCACCACGATCGTCTCCAAACCTATCGCGGCCGCCATCTGGTGCGGCGTTCCGTCTGCGGGAAAGACTGCCTTCCACATCGCGACGGGGATGCTGACGAGGTTGTCGAGCCCACTGCCACTCGGCGCGTCGTCCACCATGACGTGGAACTGGCTGGCCACGATGAGCACGCCGATGCCGGCGAGCATGCCGTGTATCACCGAGGCCGGCACGGCTTGAAACCAGCGGCCTCCGCGCAGGAGGGCGGCTCCGATCTGGAGCGCGCCTGCAAGGAGAACGAGGGGGCCGAGCGCGCCCAGCCCATAGCGCTGCACGATATCCCACACCAGGACGGTGAGCCCCGCTGCGGGGCCGCTGACCTGTAGAGGCGCTCCGCCCAGGGCCCCCACCACGAGGCCTCCGACGATCCCTGTGAGGAGGCCGAGGGCCGGAGGCACCCCAGAGGCCACCGCGATGCCCATACAAAGTGGCAGTGCTACGAGAAACACCACCACCGACGCTGGAAAGTCGGAGGCCCATGCACGCATCTGGCTCATGCGCGTTTCGGCTTTCATGTTCCCCCCACCGGCGGCCCGAGACCGTCGTACCTGGCACGTCCTGCGAACCGGCCCATGCAGACTTGTCTGTGCAAGAGGACGGCCAGCGCAAACGAGAGGGGCCGCGAGGTGGACCCGTCACACTCCGGCCACCGGTCTCGGCCTCAGCGTCTCCGGGCAGAAACCGCCGAGAGACGCTCGAGCGTCACGGCTGCCACGTTGGGAAGAGAGAACGCTTCTACAGTTTGACGGGCGCGGGCCGCCCGTTGTGCCGCGCGGCCCTCGGTGACGGCGCGACAGGCTGCCAAAAGCTGGTCCGTGAGGGCGTCGTCCGACACATAGCCCCACTTCATCGAGCCGTCGAAGAGTCCGAAGCGATCCTCGGGGCGGATCGGCTCCTCCGTCGCGGGAATGGCAAAGGCGGTCTCGTCGCTCGTGAACTCGAGATTGCCCGAGTAGGCCGTGGCGACCACCGGCACGCCCAGCGACATCGCGTCCGAGACGTTGAAGCCCCAGCCTTCCGCGTGGTGGGCGCTGACGAGGACACTGGCCATTTGCAGCAGGGCCGTCATTTCCGGATCGGGGATGGCTTGTTCGACGAAGGTGACGCCGGGGCTTGCGAGGGCACGCTCGAGCGGCTCGGGGCGCAGGTTCTTGACGATGAGCCGAACGTTGGGAAGCTGCGCGCGGACCCGGGGAAACACCCTCAGGATTTGGGCAGTGTTTTTGCGGGGATCGGCAGGCTTCGAGATGGCGAGTAGGGTGAGCTGCGCGGGATCGTGGCCGAGCGCCTGGCGCACCACTGTGGCGGTGTCGCGGGACACGGGCGGACGCGCGGCCACGTGCGGCACCTTCCAGACCTGGGCATGGTGGCGCGCGAACACGTTCACGCAGTACTGCGAGGGTGTCCATACCTCGTGAACGAGGCGCATCACCGGTACGTAGGCCGCGGGCAGGTCGCTGGCCTCCCAAACGAAATACCCGATGCGGTGACAACCGAGCAACGCAGGGTACTCCCGCAACGCTGCGGCCACCGCGTGAGGTTCGATGTGGAACACGGCCACGTCGGCCTGTTCGGGTTCGGCGACCACCTCGTGGTGCGTGCTGATGATTTGCCCGTAGTCGAGCGCAGCCCGAGCGTGGCTTGGATGCGTCTGCGATACGTAAAACACGCGCAGCGGGGTGGGGGCGACGTCGTCCTTGGCAGCCGAGGGTGCCATGTGTCCACGATACCAGTGAACGGGCCTCGTCGCGCGGAACGCCGTGGACGCGGTTCCGAGGTATTCTCACGAAGAGGAGGCGACATGGAGACCATCGCAAGGGTGCCGAAGCCGCAGAACGAACCCGTGTCGAGCTATGCGCCAGGTACGCCGGAACGTGCGGCCCTGTCCGCGGCGCTAGCCCGCGTCGCCGCGGCCCCGCGCGAGATCCCATGCCTCATCGGGGGCAAGCCCGTGATCACGGGGCGTCTCGTGCCGGTGGTCATGCCTCACGACCACGGCCACACGCTCGCACATTTCCACGCAGCCGGCGTGCCCGAGGTGCACGCGGCGCTTGCGGCGGCGGAGGAGGCCCGGCGGGGCTGGCAAGCCATGCGCTGGGAGGATCGGCTGGCCGTGTTCCTCAAGGCCGCCGAGCTGCTGGCGGGGCGCCACCGCGCGTGGCTCAACGCCACCACCATGCTGGGGCAATCCAAGACTTGTCACCAGGCCGAGATCGATGCCGCGTGCGAAACGGTGGACTTCTGGCGCTTCAATGCCGAGTTCGCGGCGCGGCTTTACGAGGAGCAACCCGAAAGCGCTCCTGGCACGTGGAACCGTCTGCAGATGCGTCCGCTCGAAGGCTTCGTGCTGGCGCTGACGCCCTTCAACTTCACATCCATCGCGGCCAATCTTCCCACCGCTCCCGCCATGATGGGCAATACGGTGGTGTGGAAGCCGGCAGAGAGCCAAACGCTCTCGGCCCACGTCATCATGGAGATCTTGGCCGAAGCGGGCCTGCCTCCCGGTGTGATCAACTTCTTGCCGGGTCACGGACCTGACGTGGTGCCTCCTCTCGTGAAGGACGCCCGCTTCGCGGGGTTACACTTCACGGGGTCGACACCGGTGTTTCAGAGTTTGTGGAAAGCGGTGGCCGAGAACCTTTATGGGTATCGCGGTTTTCCTCGCATCGTGGGAGAAACGGGTGGCAAGGGCTTCATCGTGGCACATGCCTCGGCGGACGAGGACGCTCTATTGACCGCGATCGTGCGGGGCGCGTTCGAGTATCAGGGGCAGAAGTGCTCCGCGGTCTCTCGGGTGTACCTGCCGAAGGGTTTGTGGGCGCGCCTGCGAGATCGCCTGATCGATACGGTCGCAGGTTTGCGCATGGGGGACGTTTGCGACCATGAAAACTTCATGGGCGCGGTCATCAAACAAACCGCTTTCGAGCGCCTGTCCGGCGTGCTCGCCGATGCGCAGGCCGACCCTGAAATCGAGGTGTTGACAGAGGGCAAGAGCGAAGGCGACGTGGGCTGGTTCGTTCCGCCCACGGTCTTGCTGAGCGACAACCCCACGTCGCGCTTCATGACGGAAGAGTTCTTTGGGCCGCTTTTCACCGTGTTCGTCTACGACGAAGCTCGTTACGGTGATGTGTTGACCCTCGTGGATCGCACGTCGCCCTATGGGTTGACGGGTGCCATCTTCGCGCGCGATCGAGAGGCGATCGCGCACGCATGCCAGGCGCTCACCTTCGCGGCGGGAAACCTTTATATCAACGACAAGCCGACGGGTGCCGTCGTGGGGCAGCAACCTTTTGGGGGGGCACGGGCCTCTGGAACCGATGACAAGGCGGGCAGTGCGCACAACCTGCTGCGCTGGGTGGCACCGCGCGCGGTGAAGGAGACCTTCGACCCGCCACGCGACTATCGGTACCCCTTCATGCAAGCGCCTTGAGGCCTCCGCCGCATGATCGTTGCCTTCGTCGAGTCGCCTCACGATAGCCGCACCGGGGACTGGTTCTACCGAACGCATCTGCCAGGCCTGGCGCTCGCTGCGGCCGGCGCGCGCGTGGTGGAGACGAACTTCCTGCACCAAAAGGCGCGTGAGCTGTGTCTGCGCGCCGACGTGCTGGTGCTCAACATGTCATGTGATCCGGACCTCTTGCCCCTCGTCGCCGCCCGGCGGGCCGAAGGGCGCCCCACCGTGTTCGAGCTCAACGACGATGTGGCCTTCGTGCAGCCGGCCAACCCGCTCTACGCGTTCTTCTCGAACGCGGAAAACCGTCGGCTGTTGCGGCTGCTTGCGGCCAGCTGCGATGCGCTTCAGTTCTCGTCAGCGGCGTTGGCGGCACGGTATGGCTATCTGAACGGCCGCCACCTGGTGTTCCCGAATCATCTGCCAGGCCCATTGCCACCGCTTTCGCCACGGCCAGCGCAGGGCTTGGTGGTGGGCTGGGGGGGCTCCGTGGGCCACCGTGACGATCTGGCAGCCGTGGCGGGCCCCCTCGGGGCCTGGGTGAAGCAGCGCCCCGACGTGCGGCTGGCCGTCATGGCCGACCCGCAGCTTCGCCCCGTGTTCGCGGCTTGTCCCGAGGCGCAGCTGCACTGGGTGCCTCCGGGGCCCATGGAGCGCTACACGGCGTTCCTGCAGACGCTGGACGTGGGGGTGGCGCCCTTGATGGACACGGGCTTCAACCGATGCCGCTCGGACGTGAAGCTGCTCGAGTACGCCGCCCACGGCGCGGTGCCGGTGGTGCAGCGCTTGGCGCCCTACGAAGCCGCCCTCACGGAGGGTTTGACGGGTTTTGGGTTTCGCGACACGGGCGATCTGCTGACGATTCTTTCAGCCTTGCACCAGGACCCCAAGGCCCGCGGGGAAGTGGCGCGGTCCGCCTACCGCTATGTGAGCACGCAGCGGCTCATGTCCCAGAACGTCGACGCGCGCCTGGCCTTCTACGAGGGCTTGTGGGCCTCGGGGGCGCCGGCTCGCCCTTCCGACAACCTCTTCGAGGACGCGTGCGCGTGGCCAGGCGCCGAGCCGAACGGCAACCATGTGCGTTTGGGCTTTTCGGCTTACGAACGGCTGGTCTACGAAGCTCTCGTCACGAGCCAGGATCGCGAACAGACGCCGGCGGCCCTTCCGGCTCTGCGCGCGGCCGAGGCGTTGCTTCCCTCCGAAGGGACCGCCGCTCGTTATCTGGCCTTGTTCGAGCCCGAGACCCGTCTCGCTCGTCTCGAAGGGCTGGCCCGAGGGGCTTCGACGTCGCTTTCGGTGTGGATCGACTTGGGGGATGCCCGCTTCGATGCTGGACAGGTCGCGGGGGCGCTCGAAGCCTTCAAGCACGCGGCGCGCCTGGCGCCCCGCTGGAGTGTGCCGCTTGGCAGACTTGCGGCCGTGCTGGCGTCGCAAGGCGCGCACGCTCAGGCCGAATCGTTCGCGGTGCTGGCGCGGCAGAACGAAGCCGCCGTGCCCGAACCCCTCTTAGGTCCGCGGACGTTCAGGGCCGTGCGTTGAAGAGCTGCGGATCTTTCTCGTCGAACACGGGATCCCGCTCGGTGAGCACCAGGGCCAGCATCACGAGCCGGGCGAGCGGGGGCAATTGCCGAATCGCGGGGGGAACCACCACCGATGCCGTCCGGCCTTCCGTGCAGGTACCCTGGTAAACGCCGGCGGCGGTGGCCACGAGCGGCCTTTCGCAGCCCGGGTACCAGCGCAGCAGGCCCTTGCGCTCTTCCAGGCGTGCCGTGTGACCAGGCAGGGTCCCTCGGAGCAGATAGCCGTTTTTCACGGGAGCGACATTGATGCTCACCGTGTGGCCTGCGATGGAGCCGTCGGCGCGCTCCTCGCCCTTGAGCCAAATGTTGACGGGTTCATCGCCGATCTTGCCGACGATGAGCCCGCGGCGGATCTCGACGGCCAAGCGCGTGCGGTTGACGTGGCCCACGATGCGGGCCAAGCCATCGCCCTGCCCCGAAAGGTCCAACACGTCGAGGCTCACGCCGCGGCGGCCGGCCCAGTTCACCAGAAGCCGCCCTGGCTTCGGCACGAGGCGCGTGGCCTCGGGCTCGTTGCGGGGCTCCAGGGGGGGCGGGGCTTCGCTTTGCATGAGCAGCTCGCCAAAGCTAAGTCCAGGCGCCTTGACGGGCGAGGGGGCGGGGGCGGGGGCGGGGGCGGCCGGCCCGACGGGCGGGGTCAACAAAGCGAGCCGCCCGGCAGGCACCTCGGCCCGCGGCCGGCGCCGGGGCACGCGGGGACCCTCGGGCGCGGCCGGGGGCTCGGTCGCCGCCGGGGTGGGAGCGGGGGCTGGTTCGATTTCGACCACGTGAGGCGGGGCTGGCGCTCTGGGGCGGGGCGCAAGGTGAGGGCGAGGCCCCTCTGCCCGCAGGCGAAAGCCCTGGACGGTGACCACGCCATAGGCCAAGGCACCTCCCGTGAGCAGCATGACCGACGCTGCAAGTGCCAGGCGCGTCAGGTTCAGCGTGAACCGCCTCGTGCGCATACCGCTCTCGACGCGCATGCGCACGCACGCCTCGAGGTGAGGCGGCATCACCGGAGGCGGTGCGTTCAGCAAGGCCCTCTGCGCATCGGGACCTGCGTCCTTGAGGCGGGGGGGATTGTGTTCGGGCCGGCCTGGCCGGTCGGCGGGGGTGAGCTTCACGCGCGGCCCCCCTTGACCAGGATCAGGCTGCGCTGCTTGTGCAAGCGATCGAACTCGGCCCGTGCGTGCCGCAACCGCGACTTCACCGTCTCCACTCCACAACCAAGCACGTGCGCGATCTCCTCTGTCGTAAGGTCTTCGAGTTCGTACAGCACGAACACCGAGCGTTTTTTTGGTTTCATGCGCGCGAGGATCTGCTCGAGAACCTCGGCTGCTTCTGATGCCTGTGCCCGGCGTTCAGGGCCAGGATCGGGATCGGTGTCCTGCACTTCGTGGCCGACGAGGCTGAGCAGCATGCGGCGCACACCGCCTTCGCGCTGAGTCCGGGACACTTCGTTGATGGCGATGCGGTAAAGCCAGGTGGAAAACTGAGCGTCACCGCGGAAGCGGCCGAGGTTGCGGTACACGCGCATGAAGACGTCCTGGCAGACATCGGCGGTTCTTTCGTCCGACAAACCCATGCGCCGGCAAAGACGGTAGACGAGGGGCGCATGCAGGTCATAGAGCTGGCGCCAGGCGACTTTGTCGCCGGCTCGACACCGACTGAGCCAGTCGGCATCGACCATCCCTTCCTGGGCTGAGTCTTCGCGCACCGCCACGTTCATTGGCCATTAGACCGCAGGTGGCGGCTTCGGGATCAAAAAAGGATTCCCGATGAAATCCGGGGAGATGCCAGGCGGGCCGGGCGGGGGGAGGGGAGCTGGGCTGCGGAAGCGCGGCGCGTTAGCGTTTCGCGTTGCCGAGGAGGGTGAGGCATCGGTCCCACTCTGGCTTTGACTACGGTATTTCCTATGTGATTAATTTAGGGTCTTACCCCGCCCTGATCGCGGGGGAGGAGTCACGTTTCGTCTCGGTTTTCGCTTCCGCGGGGCCAAGGCGGCTTCGTCCTGGAGGTTCGGATGGTTCGTGAACGCATGTTGTTTCGCTCTCAACGCCTGATGTTCGTTGGCGTTGCCGCTCTGGGGCTTTACGTCGCGTGTGCCCAGGGCACCACCAACGACGAGGGCGACGACGACGACGAAATGGGCGCCATGGGAGGCGAGAGCGAAGCGGGGGGCACGGGCGGCGGCGAAGGCGGACAAGCGGGCGCGGGTAAAGGCGGCTCCGGGGGCAAGGGTGGAAGCGGCGGCCAGGCGGCGGGAGGGACCGCCGGGGCCGAAGCCGAGGGAGGCCAAGGCGGCGCCACGGCAGGCGCTGGCGGAAGCAGCGCGGAGGGGGGCGCGAGCGGCCAGGCCGGCGCCGGCGGAACCGCAGGAGCCGGTACGGGCGGAGCGGTTGCAGGCTCGAGTGGCCAGGGTGGTTCGGGCCCGGGCCCGAAGGACAGCGGGCAGCTGGATCCGAAAAAGGGGAAGAACTTCGACGCAGACTATTTGAAGGTGCAACCCATCTTCAAGAAGAGCTGCGCGCTCTCCGGGTGCCACATCACGGGGCCACGCTGTCCCAACTACAAGCCCATCAACCCGGGCACAGATGACAAATACGATTGCCCCGACGTCTACGAGGAGGGGGGCGATCCGGGTATGGACCTGTCGAGCGCGCAGGCCATCGCCGACACGGCCATCAACAAAGTTGCGGCCCACAAGGTTCTGGATCGGACCTGCGGCACCAAGTACGTGCGGCAGGTCGAGCCGAAGCTCACGACGAAAGAGGGTGGTCTCAACATCCGCGTACGTCCCGGTGATCCGAAGAACAGTTACCTCGTCATGAAGTTGCGTCAGGTGGCTGCTGAGTACATCGGAAAGGACATTTCCCAGATCACAGTGGACCGAGGTAGGGATGGCGATGTGCCTCGCTGTCATGGGTTCCTTATGCCCTGGCCGCCCTCTCTCTCCAAAGGGACGGAGCTCACGAAGGCGGAAGTCGAGTTGATTCGCACCTGGATCCGAAACGGTGCGCATCTTTGGGTGAATTAGCCGCGCCTCGGGGCGGTCTTCTCGTTTTCACCCCGCCCCTGGGCCGAACGTCACCGGCAGCGAGATCCCGGAAGGCCAAGGGCCGGGGCTGCTCTCTACGAGTCGCGCGCTGGTGGCGGCCAAGGCGCAATCGATGAGGCCCTGATCCCTCGTGGTGCTCATCTCCACGTGGGCCCTCTGCAGGCGGCCGTCGCGGAGCAGGGCGGCCGTGATCACCACCGTTCCCTGGGTCACCGGACTCTGCGCCAGCGCCTTCCGGTAACACGAGAGGAGGGGTCCCTCGAGCTTCGTGAGGGCCGCTTCCAGCGACGGGGGCACGGGGGTGGCGTCCATGGACAACGGTTTGCCGAGCGTCACCTTGGGGTTCACGACCGGCGTCAGACGGGCCACCTCTTGGGCAAACCCGTCGGTCTCGAAACGAGCGAGCGGCGCCCCCACGCTGCCGACCAGGTAGGCAGCAAGGATGTGAGCGCCCAACTTTACGATGCGCCCGCCGCTTTGTCGTAGACAGGCGTTGGGCCGCATCTGAGAAGGCTGAGGCTGAAACACCAGGCGGAGACCCAGTTGCCCCTCGGTGTGAAGTTGCAGAAGCCGGTCCGCAGCCGGGGCGCTCAGCAGAAAGTCGATCGGCTCGTCAGGGCTGGGCCGGTCGATCGAGGCGTCGTCCCCCACTGAGAAGCGACGATCGGACAGACGCAGGCGACCCTCATCGGGTGCGTAGCCGGCAAGGTCGAAACCCGCCGACGGAAGCTCGACCACGTAGCGGGCTTGCTCCGCCTCGTCCCGACGCGCCTCGAAGGCGTCCCTCTGCCGTTCCTGCTCTTCGTCACTGCCCTTGAACGCCACGTCGTCAGCGGCGCGGAGCGCATCGCACAAGTTCCGAAGGCCCGCCGGGCCTGCGAGGTCAATCGCTGGCAAGGGGGGCCGCGGGTGCGGCGAAGCGGAGGCGGGCACGGAAGGCTCGGGCCGCGGGGGCGGACCCGCGAGCGGCGGCTGGCTGGCGCATCCCCCGCTTCCCAGCCCGAAGGCAACTGCCCAAAAGACCGCGTTTCTGAGCTGAGCACACATGAAAACACATCTTAGCTCATGCAATGCCCGATACGATTCATCGTGACATGAAAAAAGACGGCCCCTGAAGTCAATCGGCGTCACGCTGCGGCATCGACCCGCTCTCCTGCGCAGCGGCAGAAACAAACGCCCTGTCAAGGGTTACGAGCCCCCCCGGTGATTTGTATACGAAAGGGATGTCTCGCGTGCTCATCGTCTCGAACCGGTTGCCCATCTCCGTCTCGAAGCGCGAAGAGGGAATCGAGGTGAGCCGGAGCACGGGCGGTTTGGCCACGGGCCTTTCGGGCGTGCATGAAGCTTCGGGAGGGCGCTGGATCGGCTGGCCGGGCGTGGCCGACGACGCCTTGAGCGACGCTGACCGTCAGCAGCTTGGCCCCCGCTTCGAAGAGCTGCGGGTCGTGCCCGTGCCCCTCGCCGAGGCCGAGATTCACCGCTACTACGAGGACTTCTGCAACGGCATCCTCTGGCCTCTGTTCCACTACCTCATGGGCAAGTTGCCCCTCGAGTTCGATGGCTTCGACCTTTACGAGACCGTGAACCAGCGATTCGCCGACGCCATCGTGGCTAACCACCAGCCCGGTGACGTCGTCTGGGTCCACGACTATCACCTCATGCTCGTGCCGCAGATGGTGAGGGAGCGCTTGCCCGACGCCACGATCGGCTACTTTCTGCACATCCCCTTTCCCTCGTCCGAAGTGTTTCGGACTTTGCCGTTCCGTGAGCGCTTGCTCGAGGGCCTGCTTGGCGCGGATCTCGTGGGCTTTCACACCGCCGCGTACGCCCGCCACTTCACCTCGTCCGCGCTGCGGGTCCTGGGCGCCACGTCGGACGTGACCTCGTTGCAATGGGGCCACCGCCAGGTGCACACGGGTGTGTTTCCGATGGGCATCGACGTCGAAGGCTACCGCAATGCCTCGGCCAAACCCGAGGTGAACGCGCGCGCCGAAGAGCTGCGGGCACGCGACGGCAACAAGCTCGTCTTTGGACTCGATCGGCTCGACTACACCAAGGGCATCCCCCGGCGGCTGCTGGCGTTCGAGCGGTTGCTTCAAAGACATCCCGAACTGCATGGCAAAGTCCAGCTGGTGCAATGCGGGACCGCCTCGCGGACGAACGTCGAAGCGTACCAAGAGTTTCGCTCTCAAGTGGAAGGCCTCGTGGGACGCATCCTGGGCACCTATGCCACGCCCGACTGGGTGCCCGTGAACTACATTCTGCGTGGATTGCCCTTCGAGGAAAACCTTGCGCTCTACAAGGCCGCGGACGTCATGTTGGTGACGCCCATCCGCGACGGTATGAATCTGGTGGCCAAGGAGTTCGTGGCCGCGCGTGACGACGAAGACGGCGTGCTCGTGCTGAGTGAGTTCGCAGGGGCCTCGAGCGATCTGCCCGAGGCGCTCTCGATCAATCCCTACGACGTCGAAGGCACGGCCGAGGTGCTGTACCGCGCCCTGACGATGCCCAAGGACGATCGCCACACCCGCATGGTGGGCTTGCGCAAGCGCGTGCTTGGGGCCTCCGTACAGGCCTGGGCCGACCGCTTCGTTTCGACCCTGCGCAACCAGGCTCATCTGCATCCCGCCACCAAGCCCACGCGCTCCGACGAGC
Organism: Myxococcales bacterium; assembly: GCA_022184915.1. Classification (NCBI taxonomy): domain Bacteria; kingdom Pseudomonadati; phylum Myxococcota; class Myxococcia; order Myxococcales; species Myxococcales bacterium. Next base: position 752,636 of record JAGTJU010000001.1, read on the forward strand.
TCGCCCGTCTGCTCGCCCGCGTGCGGGACGCGTCGTCGCTGGTGTTGTTCCTCGACTACGACGGCTCCCTCGTGCCGTTTGCGCCCACCCCCGACCTGGCCAAACCCGACGAGGAGCTCTTGTCCCTGCTGCGGGGCCTGGCCGCGCGGCCCAACACCTTCGTCAACGTGGTGAGTGGCCGCGACCGCACCACCCTGGCGCGCTGGCTGGGGCCCTTGCCGCTTGCGCTTCACGCCGAGCACGGCAGCTGGTCGCGACCGGTAGGCGGCGAGGGCCGGGAGAACCTGATCACGGGGGTGCTCGATTGGCGGGAGCCCGCTCTCGAGATCCTGCGCGACTTCGCCGCACACACCCCCGGGTCGTTGGTCGAGGAGAAGGTCGTCGGTGTGGCCTGGCACTACCGCATGGCCGAGCCCGACTTCGGGGCGCGTCAGGCCAACGAGCTGCGGCTCCATCTGCTCGAGCGCTTCGCCAACGCGCCCGTCGAGATCCTTTCGGGAGAAAGAGTCGTGGAGCTCCGGCCGCACGGCGTGAACAAAGGGCGTGTGGTCGGCCCCCTGGCCGAAGCGCATCCGGGCGCGTTGCTGGTGGCGATCGGTGACGATCGTACGGATGAGGATATGTTCGCGGCCCTGCCGCCCGGGCACGTGGCCCTGCACGTGGGACCCGGGGCCAGCCGGGCCGAGTTTCGGGTGGCGGGCGTCAAGGACGTGCGCGCGTTTCTCAAGGGTGTGCTTGCGCCCGAAGGGAGTCGCTGAACTAAGTGGGCAACGCGCCGGTTCAGTCCTGCATCACCCGTTCGAGCACCAAAGTCACCTCGTCCTCGGCCGATCGACCCCGGTTCGCGGGCCGGATTGCCCATTCGGAGTGGCTCTTGAGGGCCTTTAGCGCCGCCTGGACCACCTCGGCCGTGAGGCTGGGCAGGGTCGCCGCCCACTGATAACCGTCTTCGTCTCCTTCGTACTCCGCAGGGAAGGTGCACCGCACCTGTAACCTCAAGGTGAACTCACGCTCTTCGACGTAATCGGCCATACCTGGGGCTTTAGCAAACGCTGGCGGAGTTCAGGGTGTCGCACGAGCCGCAAAAGCTTCGGTTGACGGATTTGGGGGCCGCGCGGCATGTTTAGCGAATGTTGTACGACGCGGCGGCCAAAGCCGACGAACGCCGTGGTTTTCTTCGCACCGTGACCGGCTGGCTAGGCGGATTGCTTGGCGCTGTGGTCACGTTGCCGGGGTTGGCCTTTTTGGCCCACCCCTTGAGGAAAGACACGGTCGACGGCGGAAAAGAACCTCTGGATGTGGGCGCTTCGGCGTCCCAGGTAAAGCCCGGGCAGCCGGTGATGGTGGATGTGCGCGGGGAGCTGCGCGACGCCTGGATGCGGACACCCGACGTGAAGTTGGGTGCGTGCTGGCTGGTGCGTGAGAAAGACGGGGACCCCGTGAAGGCCTTCTCGACGGTCTGTCCTCACCTGGGCTGCGGCATCGATTGGGAAGCCGACAAGCAGCAGTTCATCTGCCCCTGCCACGACACGTTCTTCGATCTGCAAGGCAAGGTCGTGACGGGTCCATCCCCGCGGGGCATGGATGAACTCGACGTCAAGCTCGAGGATGGCGGGCGGCTGAAGGTGGCTTACCGGCGGTTTCGCCTGGGCACGTCGAACAAGGAAGAAGTGTGATCCAGCTACCTCCTCCCTCGCGGCTCGAGCAGGCCAAGGCCTGGATCGACGACCGCACGGGTCTCATCACGGCCTTCCACCGCGCGATGAACGAGCCGATCCCCGGCGGCGCCAGCCTTTGGCGAACGTTGGGCATGGCCACGGCGTTCTTCGTGGGTGTGGAGTTCCTCACCGGCTTGCTGTTGGCGTTCTACTACGCACCTTCAGCCGCCAGCGCCTGGGCTTCCACAGCCTTCATCCAGGACGAGCTCACCATGGGCTGGTTCGTGCGCGGTGTGCACAGCTTTGGCTCGATCGCGCTCATCGTGCTTGCGGGGCTTCACCTCTTGCAGGTCGTTTTGTTCGGCGCCTACAAGCGGCCGCGCGAAGTGAACTGGCTCGTGGGCCTTGCGCTCATGCTCTTGCTGCTTGGCTTTGCGCTTTCGGGCTATGGCTTGCCCTGGGATCAAGCGGGCTACTGGGCCAAGCTGGTGGAGACCAGCATCCTCAGCACCACACCGGTGGTGGGACCTTTGCTCGAGCGCTTGGTCCAGGGGGGCTCGCAGTACGGCAACTATACGGTGCTGCACTTTTACGCCGCTCACGTCTTCGTGCTGCCGGCGCTGCTCATGGGCCTCATGGGCCTGCACGTATACTTGGCCCGCCGGCACCGGCCCACGCCGGCCTTCTGGATGGACCCGCACACCATCGTCGCGCGCACCGAGCCCTACTTTCCAGGTCAAGCGCTTCGTGACCTTTTGCTCTTCGCTGCGGCCTTGGCGGTGGTGATCGGCTTCGTCGTCGTCAAGGGAGGGGCCGCGCTGGAACCGCCCGCCGATGCGGCCAGTAATTACATGGCCAGGCCCGAGTGGTACGCCCTACCGCTCTATCAGCTGCGCATGTACTTCGAGGGTCCCCTCGAGATCGTGGCCACGATGGTGATCCCGGGAATCGTGGGCGCCCTGGTGTTCGGTCTGCCCTTCCTCGATCGTTCGCCGCACCTGTCGCCTGCCAAGCGCCCCGTGGTCATGGGCGCCGTGATGTTCGGGCTCTTCGCCACGTCGGTTCTGACCACCCTGTCGCTTCGCAAAGACGCTGCGGACGAGAGCTTCCAGCGTCACCGCGCCGAGGTGGAAGCCGAAGGGCTGCGCGCCCGGCGCCTGGCCGCGCGCGGGGTGTTGCCCTCGGGAGGCATCGACGTGTTCAAAAACGATCCTCAGTACGCCGTTTTGACCTTGTACAAAGAAAAGTGCGGCAGTTGCCACGGCCTTACGGGCCAGGGGGGGGACGAAGGGCCGGACTTTGCCGACTACAACTCGCGCGCCTGGATCAACGCGTTCCTGAAGGATCCGCAGGGCCCCCTGTTCATGGGACCGGCCAAAAAAGGTGACAAGGGCATGAAGCCGGTCGAGGGCACAGAAGAGGAGCTGGCCCTCCTCACTGAGCTCGTCTACGCCGAGACGGGCGCGCCCGACGTCAAAGCCGATGTGGTGGCCAAGGCCAAGGAGGCCGAGCTCTTCAGCGAAAAAGACTGCGATTCCTGCCACTACATCGAAGAAGACGACAAGGAGCTTGGCAACAGTGGACCCAACCTGTTCCAGCGCGGCACGGTGGAGTACGTCGCGCGCCTCATCGAGGCCCCCGATCACGAACTCATGTACGGCGAAAAGAGCGACATGCCGGGTTTTGCGGGCAAACTGTCTGGGGAGCAGATCCGTGACCTGGCCGCGTTCATCGTGGGCCTGAGGAAGACCTCGGGCGTGCCGGCCGCAGCCCCCTGAACGCAGCACCGCGCCTGGGGGGGCCGTTCACGCCCCCCCAGGCGTGTGCGCCCGCCGTCGGGAAGACCCCACGTCGTGGCCGACCGTCGGGGTCGGTTTGCCACCAAGCCTGCGGGCTTCTGTGGCATAGATAAGGCGGAGGCGCGAGCCTTCGGAAGAGGGCGGGACTTGTATATCGTCATCGTGGGCGCAGGCGAGGTGGGCCAGTACCTGGCGCGCATCTTCGTTGAAGAGCAGCACGACGTGGCCATCGTCGAGCAAGACGAAAAGCTCGCGCGCGAACTGGAGTCGTCGCTCGACGCGCTCGTGGTCCACGGCAGCGGGGTGAACTTCCGCACCCTGGAGAAGGCGCGTGTAAAAAGGGCTGATCTGGTCTTGGCGGTGACCCAGGTCGACGAGGTCAACTTGGTGGCTTGCATGACGGCTGCCAAGATGAGCCGGGCGCGCACGGTGGCCCGGGTGCGTGAAGTGGGCTACCTGGGCGGAGACCGCTCCCTCACCGCCCGCGAGCTGGGCATAGGGTTGGTCGTGGGGCCCGAGCGGGCCGTGGCGGAGCAGGTCGTGGAGTTTCTCAACTTCGACGGCGCGGGGCAGTTCTGGGATCTGTTTGGAAAAAACCTGCGGCTCATCGAGCTGCCGCTCGCCGAAGACTCGCCGTTCATCCACGAGAGCCTCGCCCAGCTTTCGGAGGTGATGCCCTCGCCCTCGCTGGTCGCTGCCGTGGCGGGCCGCGGCGGGCTCCGCATTCCGCGGGGCGACGATCGCATCAAGCAAGGCGAACGCGCGTATGTGCTCACGGTGCCTCGCAACGTCGAAGAGTTCCTGATCCTATCGGGCAAGCCGTGGCACCACGTGCGCCACGTGCTCATCATCGGGTGCGGCAACATCGGGTTTTATCTCGCGCAGGAACTCGAGCGCCGCAACCTCTTCCCCACGATCATCGAGCTCGATCGCGAGCGGGCGGACTTCGTCAGCCGCAACCTCGCCAAATCAATCGTGTTACAGGGCGACGGCACCGATCCCGATCTGCTTCGCGAGCAGCTGGAAGAGCGCGCCGATGCCGTGGTGGTGTTGATCGAGGACAACGAAAAAGCCCTGGTGGCGGGGCTGATGGCGCGGCATCTTGGCGCCAAGAAGATCATCGTTCGCTGCGACAAACGCGCGTATGAACCGTTGGGGCGCGACATGGGCATCGACGCGCTCATCAGCCCGCGTCGGGCGGTGGCCGATGCGATCTTGCAGTTCGTGCACAGGGGCAAGGTACAGCGCTCGCACATGCTGGGCGATCACGACGGGGAGATCATGGACTTCAAGATTCCAGAACACCCACGCAACAAGGAGATCGTCGATAAGCCCCTTCGCGAGCTGGACTTCCCGCAGGGGGCCATTCTGGGCGCCGTATGCCGCGGCGACCAGGTGCTGATCGCCGATGGCAACACGAAGCTTCAGCCCGGCGACGAGGTCCTGGTGGTGGCGGTGAGGGATGCGATCGGGGCGGTCGAAAAGCTCCTTGGCTGACGTCACATGCGCGCCGGCGTCCTCCTGAGAATCACCAGCCGCTTGCTCGGCTTCGCCGGCTTTTCTTTGCTGGTGCCTTTGGTCGTGTCGTGGTTCTACGGCGACGAGGTGTGGTGGGCGTTTGCTCTGCCGCTCGTGGCCGCGGCCCTGGGGGCGGTGGGGATCTCCCGCCTCTCGGCAGCGCGAAGGGCCCCCGCTGAATCGCTGCGGCGCCGCGAGGGCTTCGTGGCCGTGACGTTGGGCTGGGTGCTGCTGGTCCTGCTCACCGCCGTGGCGTTCGCGCTGACGGGGGCGTTCGAGACCTTTGCCGGGGCGTTCTTCGAGTCGATGTCCGGATACACCACAACGGGGGCCACGGTGGCACGCGACATCGAGGCGCTGCCCGTGTCCGTGTTGTTCCAGCGCGCCTTTTCTCACTGGATCGGCGGCATTGGCATCGTCGTGTTGTCGGTGGCCATCCTGCCGGAACTTCAGGTGGGCGGCATGCAGCTCTTCGCCGCGGAGTCGAGTGGCATCGACTCGGACAAGCTTGCCCCCCGCATCGCGGCGACGGCGCGGCGCCTGTGGGGGCTCTATGTGCTGGTGACGGGCACGGAGGCGGTTTTGCTCTGGCTAGCGGGTATGGGGCCCTTCGATGCGGTGACGCATGCCATGTCCACCATCGCCACGGGAGGCTTTTCGACCCGCAACGATTCCATTGCCGCGTTCGACAGCGTGTGGATCGAGCTCATCGTGATGGTCTTCATGTTTCTTTCAGGCCTGAGCTTCACGCTTCAGTACCGCGCGTTCATCCGGGGCCAGGTGCGCGTGATGCTCCGGGCGCCGGAGGTGCGCCTCTACGCCCTCATCATGTTGGTCGGCATCCTGCTCGTGACGGTGAACCTGCACTTGCAGGGGCGCTTCGAGAGCTTTGGGGGCTCTTTGCGCCACGGGGCCTTTCAGACCGTTTCGGTCATGACCACCACGGGCTTTGGAACGCGAGACTTCGATCTGTGGCCGGATTTTTCTCGGGCTTTGCTGGTGATCTTGATGCTGGTGGGGGGCTGCGCAGGCTCGACGGCCGGCGGCTCGAAGGTGGTGAGGCTCTACGTCGTCATGAAGCACGCCGGCGTGCAGCTGCAGAAGCTCATCCGCCCCCGCTTGGTACGCCCGCTGCACATCGGGGATCGCGACGTGCCTCGCGAGACCACCGAGGGCATTTTGGGCTTTTACCTGCTTTACATCGTGGCGATCACCGCGGGAGGGCTCATCATGACCGCGCTTGGCCTCGACCTGGTCAGCGGGTTTACGGCGTCAATCTCGGCGATGAACTCCGTGGGCCCAGGGCTAGGTACCGTGGGGGCGGTAGAGCCGTTTGCCGACGTGCCGGATCTCGGGCTTTACCTCTTGAGCTTCGGCATGCTGCTCGGTCGGCTGGAGATCTACACCGTACTGGTGTTGGTCGTTCCCCACTTTTGGCGGCGGGGGTAGGCCACCCGCGTCGGCACGAGCCGCTCAGGGTGAGAGCACCGGACGGCGTGAGGAGGGGGGCAGGGCGAAGAGCGGAAGCTGGGTGGCGCGCCGGCTCCGCTCTTGGGGCGCGCCCAGGCGCACGTTGAACTTCGTTTCGCCCGGACGGCTGGTGGTGCAAAGATCCGCCCAACCCAGGTGGTTTGCCAGGCGCGCCTGCACGGCCCGACGGGGGCCTCCGAGCGTGGTCCGGGTCCAAGCCGCCCGCAGGGCCTCGAGCAAGAGGTTGGCGAGCTCGAGCCCTTGCGTGCGCTCGAGACGATGAGGGATGGCCTTGTCGCAGGGGCGCAGGCGCCCGAACACCGGGCGCAACACGTGATCTTCCATCGCGGTCGTGGCCTGTTTTCGGCTTTCGTAGCCGCTGTGCTGAGCGTCGAGCCAGATCCGTACCGGCTGCGGCTCGTCGGGCTCGGCGCGGAGCCGCTCTGCGATCTGGGCGTGCAGGAAGTCCTCGAAGGCGCGCCGCTGGGTAGCGCCGTCGGACCCGGAGTCCTCGGGGAAGTTGGGCTCGGCGATGAACGCATCGAAGCTCAGCCAGGGGGTGGCAAAAAAGGCGTCCACGAGGCTTTCGTGGGCGGCCAGCGTATCGGCCTGCACGTGAGCCCACCCCAAGCGGGTCTCGTTCTCACGGGTGTCGCGCACCAGATGCTGAAAGTCGCCCCGCCGCTGCCAGTTGAGCCACAGCACACCCGCGCCCCAGCACGAACGCGGAGCCTCGCTGCGGGCGAGCGTGGCACACAGCAGCCAGCGACGAAGCCCCCGTTTTCCGCCCGCGTGGGGGAAAACGGCATCCGAAGGGGTGTCCGTTGGCGGCACGCCCCCATGATAGCGGCGGGGCGCTGCGGGCCCTAGCACGCCTGTGGACAACCGTGGCTACTCGTCTTGCCCAGGCTGCCAGCTCATCTGGATCTCCGGCCCGAGCTGCGCGACCAGGGTGTCCCGAAAGCGCTTTTTCAGCCGATCCGCGATCTGCCCCATGCGCTGCTTCGACACGCCGTAACGCGCGCCCAGCTCGGACAGCGGCACGGGATCATCGGGGGCCGCGAGGTGCTCGGACCACACGGCCTGCTCCCGCTCGTCGTCGAGCGCGGCGGCGAAGCTCTCCATCGCGCGGCGCACCCCCTCGGCCAGCAGGTTGCGTGAGGTTTGTTGCTCGGGCGACGCTTGATCGGGCGAGGAGATGCGCTCGGAGAGCGAGACCCCCTCGTCGTCGGGGCGTGGTTCGAGCGAAACCTCGCGCGACGCCAGGTGTTGAGAGACCTCGAGCACGTCCTTTTCATCGACGTTCAGGTTGGCTGCGAGCAGCTTCGGAGTGGGCTCGAAGCCCGCCGCACGGAGCTTGGCCCGCTCTTTTTCGAGGCGAAAGAACAGCTTGCGTCCCGCCCGCGTGTTGCCCACGTGGATGAGCCGGGCGTTGGTCATCAAGAACTTCAGAATGTACGCGCGGATCCAGTAGGCCGCGTAGGTACCAAAGCGCGTGCCGAGCTCGGGATCCCAGCGGCTGACGGCCTCCATCAGGCCCACGCTGCCTTCCTGGAACAGGTCCAGGATGTTGGTCCACGCACGGCGGTACTGATACGCAATCGTGACCACCAAGCGAAGGTTGTGGACCACGAGGCGGCGCGCGGCGCCGATGTCGCCTTGTCCACGGGCCGCGGCCACCAGCTCGCGCTCTTCCGCATCGGTGAGGCGTCGGTAGCTGCGCGCTTCGCTGAGAAAACGTTGCAACGGGTCGCGAATGGGCGCGAGCGGCGCCGGACGCTCGCCGGGCACGACCAACTCGAACTCGGAGAGCGGATCGTCGAAGGTTCCCTCGCCCGTTGCGCTGTCCTCGTCGTCTTCGTCGGACAACGCCAGCGTCTCATCGTCCTCGTCGCTCACGACGTCGCCCACCAGGACCTCGGGGGCCACGGGCGCCTCGAGCTCGTCGCGCGCTTCGTCCTCGTCGTTCTGGTCTCGCGCTCGATTGGGTTTGACCCGCACGAGTGCGCCCGTCGTGCTGTTCTTTGGGGTACGGCCCGGGCCCCGGGGTTGTGCGGCCGGAGAACGCACACCCTTCCTCTGGGGCACGCTGGCTTTGGGCGAGGGGCTCTTGCGGTCGGCCATCCGAGTCTCCGAGCGGGTCAGTCGATGTGTTGTATACAACGTTTGCTCGTCTCCTGCGGCCGCCCAGGTGCCTCTAGCGTAATGGCAGCTCGCGGGGCTGCCGCGGCCGGCGCATGTGCTGCGCATGATCTAGGATGCGGCCCTTCCTCATGAGGATTCACGACCGAACCGGGTTGGCGCCGGGGGCGCGAGGTGGTTCACGCCGCGTTCGCGCGGCGGTGGCAGCGCTGGGCCTTTGGGTATTGCTGCTGGGCGTGCGCCCGGTGCAGGCGCATAGCCGCACCTCCAGCTTTTCGACCATCGACATCGCTTCAACCGACGTCCGCTGGCGGCTGCGCGTCCGCGCCGTGGACCTGCTCGCCCCGCTGGGCCTTCCCGAGGCGGGGGGGCAACGGGAGATCGCGCAACGTCTCGCCCCCCTCCTCCCGGACGCCCGCACGTACGTCCGCGCGCGGGTGTTCGTGTCTTCCGGGCCGAAGCGTTGTCCGATGGTGTCGGCAGACGCCCCACGGCTTGCGCCCGCGGAGACAGAGGCGGCAACGGAGGTCATCTTGGGCTTCGTTTTCCGCTGTCCCGATCCAGGGCCGCTCACGCTAAGGCAGACGCTGTTTTTCGACCTGGACCCGCTCCACACGGGCTTCGCTCAGGTGAACCTCGCGGGCGCATCCTCCCTGGCCGAGGTGTTTCGCGCCGATCACCAGGAGCTGCGGGTGGCGCAAAGTGGGCCGGCGCGCCGTCTACCTGGGCAGGTCTTTCGCTTCTGGATCTTGGGGGTCGAGCACATCTTCACGGGCTACGACCACCTGGCTTTTTTGGGGGGCCTGCTGCTGGTGACGGCGCTGGCGGCGCGCAGCCGGGGGGCCAGCCCCGCGGTGGTGATGCCCCTGCGGAGCGCTTTGCTCGCGACGGCGAAGATCGTCACCGCGTTTACCCTGGCGCATTCGCTCACGCTGGTCGTGGCCGCGCTGTGGCCCCCGCTCGTACCCACCCGCTTCGTGGAGCCGATCATTGCGCTATCCGTCGCGATCGTGGGGCTCGAGAACCTGCTGCCGCGGCTGCCCCGGCACCGGGCGGTGTTGGCCTTCGCCTTTGGGCTCATCCACGGCTTTGGCTTTGCGTCCGTGCTGCAGGAGGTCGGCCTGCCGCGAGAGGGTTTCCTGGCCGCCCTCGTTGCGTTCAACGTGGGGGTGGAAAGTGGGCAGCTGGTGGTGGTGGCGGTGGTGCTCCCGGCCCTTGTGACCTTGGCTCATCGCCGGCCCCGGCTTTACGAGCGTGGCCTGTTGCCGCTCGGCTCGGCGGCGCTGGTGGTGGCGGGGCTTTGGTGGCTGATGCAGCGGCTTTGATGCGGTCGTGCGCGGGCCGCGCGCTCAGCGCCGTTCGACGCCCAGCGCCGGGGGCCGCATGAGCCAGGACACCAGATCGGCCACATCTTGCGGCGACAGGAAGGTGCCGTACCCCGAGGGCATGGCCGAGACGTCGAGCAGCTCGCGTTGGGCGATCTCCGTTTTCGGAATCACTGCGGTGGTGCCATCTGCCTGGTAAAGCCGCAGCAGCTTGGCCGTGTCCTCACGAATCATGCCCGCGTACTCTCGCCCGTCCTTCGTGGTGACCAGTGCTTGCATGAAGCCTTCGATGAGGGTGGCGTTGGGATCCAGGATCGATTCGGCCACGTAGTCGTAAGAGGCCCGAGAGGCCAGGTCCGAAAGATCGGGGCCCACGGCGCGGCCATCGTTGCCCATCTTGTGGCAGAGGTAGCAGCCCGGGCCACTACGGTGGAAGAACAGCGCCCGTCCGTTGTCGGGGTTTGCGTGCGCGAAGCGCGCACGGACCTCGTCGAGCGTGGTTTCGTGGTCGAGCGCTTCGTGCACCAGCGGGGTGGCCGGTGGGGGCAAGGGGGGAGTGGTTACGCCCGTGCGTTCGAGCCACTTTTGGGCCAGGGTGGCCACGGGCGCCACGGGGTTGCGGACGAGCCGCTCGACCTGGGGGATCGTCAGGCGATCACGTTCCAGCAGCGCCAGCAAGGCCGCCTCCGCCACGCGCGGCTCCCGGTGACGCAGCAGCGCCGAAAGCGCGGGGGCGTGTTGCTCGGCCAGCGTCTTCCACAGGGCGTAGCGCACCAGCCTGTCCGTCTCGGCCGCCAAGGCCTCGAGGATCCGCGCACGCGGGGGGCGGGGCCCAAAACGCAACGCCTCGGCCGCCTCCCTGCGCAGACGGGCGTCGCCGTGGTCGAGCAGGTCGAGCGCCAACGCCTGCAGCCGGGGTGATCTGCGCGCGCTCACGATGCGCAGCGCTTGTATGCGGCCTTCGAGCGGTGCCTGGTCGTTGGCGGCCGTGGTCAAGAAGAGGTGGTCGACTTGCCTGCCCACCTTGCCGGCACGGGGCAGCCGACCCAGGGTCCAGGACAGCCACAGCCTTTGGAGGGGGGACCGTCGTTCGTCTTGCAGGGCAGCCCTCAGCGGCGCGAAGGGGGTCTGCCCCCGGCGCAGGAGCTCATCCTGGGCTTGCACCGCGCGCGCCGGCAGAAAGTGGCCGAGATCGTCGATGAGCTCGTGCAGGGTCCAGGAGGCAAGCGGGCGGGCCCGCCGCAGGCGAACGGAGGTGCTTTCCTCGATGAGCGGCGAGGCGCCGTTCCACATCTTGAACACGCGGCCCTCGTTGAGGGCGGCCGTATCGTCGCCGTTTTGGTAGGGCGCAGACTTCGAGCCGTAATGCGAGCCCCACCCGGCGATGTAGAGCGCGCCGTCGGGCCCGGTGACCATGTCGGTGGGACGAAACAGGGCCGGTGTGCCGCGGGCAGAAAACAGCTCGTGAAGCTCACCCGTGCGCTGGGCGCCCTGCCACTGTGGGCGGTAGACGTAAAGAGACTTGCGAATCCAGTCGCCAACGAGGAAGGCGTTCCGGAAGGCCTCTGGCCACTGGGGGGCCGTGTAGAAGACGACGCCCACCCCGGACCCGTTGGCATTCGGGAACAGGCCTGACAGAGGCACGGTGGCCGGGCTGTCCTCGCCCGTCCATGACCCGTACCACGGGTGCCGCTTGCCGAAGTGAGCGCCCCGAAAGGGCGTGATCACCCGATCGTGCTCGGGGCCATCGTCGTTGTCGGTGGCGAGCCAATCGAAGTTGGCGTCGAAGTCCATGTCGAACGGATTGCGCAGACCTCGCGCGAAGATCTCGAGTCCCGTTCCGTCGGGGCGGGCGCGCAAGATCCCGCCTTCGGCTTCGGGCCAGGTGGGCACGAAGGTGTGTGCATAGTCGCCGCCGGAAAACCGCCGGGGTTTCTGTGTCGCGGGAGCGTTCGACCTGATGCCCATCAGGTCGCGAAAGGCCTTGGGGGCGTGCTTTTGCACCTGGCTGTTCCCCTGGCTCATGTACAAAAAGCCGTCGGGCCCGAAGACCAACCCGTGCAGACCGTGTCTGTTGTGGCTCAAGCCTTCGTAAAGGCGCACGTATTCGTCGGCCACGTCGTCGCCGTCGAGGTCACGCACCACGGTCAAATCGGGGGCGTTCGCCACGTAGAGATCGCCTCCCTTGAACGCCAGCCCCTGGATGCTGTTGAACCCGCTGGCAAAAGTGGTGGCTCGCTCGGCCACCCCATCACCGTCGCAGTCCTCGAGCAGGACGACGCTATCGGGCGGTGTTTGCGGGGTGGGCTTGCGGAACTGCGGCCCGCCGCCCACGTAGAGCCGTCCCTTCGCGTCGAAGGCCAGGGCCGCCGGGTGCGAGATCAGCGGCTCGCGGGCGAAGAACGCCATGCGGAAGGGCGCGGGCACCGGCGGAAGCGCGTCGAGATCGTGCTCTTGCTCGTCGACCAGCAGATCCGCCGCGCCCGCGGGCACCCGCGCGGCGGTGAGAACCGCCGGCGCAACGGCGACGAACAGAAAGGCGGCCCACGGCCGCGTGCTTCGCAGACGGGATAAACGCCAGCTCATGCGGGATCAGGTAACGCGGCCAGAAGTGCGGTGTTCTCTTCGGGCGTTCCGACGCTGATGCGGATGCGATCCGACAGCCCAGGTTTGTCGAAGTGGCGCACGAGGATGCCTTGTTGCTTGAGGTGCGCATAAAGGCTGCCACCGTCCCCGCGGGGAGGCCGCGCAAAAACGAAGTTCGTCTGGCTGGGGATGACATCGAAGCCCCTCGCTGTGAGTTCGGCCACCAACCGGCTGCGTTCGCCTTTGACCCCTTCCCACGTGCCCCGGGCGTACTCTTGGTCGGAAAGCGCCGCCGTGGCCGCTGCGATCGACAGGGCGTCCACGTTGTAGCTGTCTTTCACCTTGGCAAGCTCCGCCATCACCTCCGCTGCCCCCAGCGCGTAACCAAAACGAAGGCCGGCGAGGCTGTAGGACTTGCTGAGGGTCCGCGACAGCACCACGTTGGGGCACGACGCGAGCAGGGGCAGTCCGCTTTGTTCGGCGAACTCGACGTAGGCCTCGTCGAGCAGCACCAAGCCCGAAAAGGCCCGAGCGAACGACTCGAGCGTGCGAAGAGGCACCACGGTGCCGCTCGGGGCGTTCGGGTTCGTGATGAACACCACGCGGGCCCCGCTGCGCAGCAGCCCTTCGGTTGGCAGGGTCCAGCCGTCCTCCCAGGCCACGGGGGCCACGCGCACGCCGTGGATGTCGGCCAAAACAGGGTAAAGCGAATAGCTCGGGTCTGGGTAGGCGAGTACGTCGCCCGGATCCAAGTAGGCCCGAATGATGATGTTCAGGATGTCGTCGCTGCCGTTGCCTGCCAGCACCTGCGCGGGGCTCAGGCCATAAAGCGCGGCGGCCGCTTCGCGGAAGCGATCGGCCATCGGTGAGGGATACCGGCGCAGCACCTCGCAGGGGAACGAGGCGATGGCCTCGGCCACGCGGGGGCTGGGCGGATAGGGGTTTTCGTTGGTGTTGAGCTTGATGATTTTCTGGTGAGCGCGCGGCTGCTCGCCCGGTGTGTAGCCGGAGGAGCGGGCGACCCGCTCGCGCGGCAAGGGAAAAGGCAAGGGGCTGGGTGTGAAGGTGCGTGACATGGTTCAAACCGCCGGCGGCGAGGTGAGGTAGGGAATGGTCAGGGGGCCCTCGGGCAGTACGGCGATGGCCGCATCGGGGCCGCGCGCGTCCAGCTCTTGCTTCAGGCGCGCTCCGATGTCGGCGACCGGCTCGAGGTGAGCGGCGCGAAGCTCGGCTTCCGGCATTTCACTGAAGACGCCCACGCGTGCCTTGAGGGCTATCAGCGCAAAGAGCTGCGCTTGCCATTGATCGAAGCGCGAGAAGCCGGGGGCGTTGATGGTGTCGAGAAGGTCCTGGGGGGAGGCGTGCTCGGTGAGGAACGCACGGAAGTTGCCGTGGGAGGGGAAGCCGTCGTTGCACCGGGCAGCCGCCAGAATCAAGCCACCCGGCTCCACGATTTGTGCGGCGGCCGACATGCCTTTGACGGTCTGGTAGAGGTTCTGATCCAACGGAAACCCGGCGTTGCTGGTGAGCACGATCGGGTAGGCCCGGTCGCAGGCGGCCATGGCCGTACGCTTGACGTAGGCACAGCCGGCTTCGTGTGCAGCTATGGGATCGCCACAGAAGAACTGCGTGATCTCACGCTTGCGGTTCAACGTGACGTTGAGCAAGAAGTCGACGGGCAGCAGGCTGCCATAAGTGCGGATCTGGTCCTGGGTGGGGTTGTCGTGGAGCTGGCCCCAGGTGCTGCGGGGATCGCCAATCACCTGCGCCCGGTGGTAGTGCATGATGGTGGCCAGGTCGGCCACCGCCGGGAACACGCCCTTGTAGCCGCCCGAAAAGCCCGCCATGAAGTGAGGCTCGATGAAGCCCAGCACGATGCGGCGCTCGGCGTCCACGTAGTGGCGGTTCATGTAAACGGGCTGGCCGTTCGGGCCCCGCCCCGCCTCGGCGAGGCTCTTGGGCTCGAAGGCGTCGTGGTTCACCACGCGATAGCGCCGCAGAACGTCCGCCCCCACCATCTTCGCCAGCTCCTCGGGCGTGTTGGCCCGGTGTGAGCCCGTGCCGTTGATGATCGTGATGTGGTCGTCCGGCACGTGCGAGAGCTCGGCGAAAAGCCAGGGCAACAAGCGGTCGGAGGGCAGGGGGCGGGTGCCGTCGGGAATCACCACCGCCAGACGCTCGCCGGGCTTGACCACCTCGCGCAGCGGCGGTCGCCCGATGGGGGTCCGCGCGGCCTGCTGGAACGCCGCGGCTTCGTCCGGAAGGCCGGCGGTGAACGTGGGCTCGATGACGCGAACGTTCCGGCCCGGCACCTCGACGGCGAGGTCAGTGTTTCCGTACGGTAGAGTGATTTTCATGGGGAGAGCGGGGCCCGAGGGGGGCCGGTGGGGGGAGAAAAAACGTAGCATGAAAAGCCGAACGACTCCGTGCGCGAGCGGGGCTTCGGCGGTGATCTGCGCTATAAACGGTCCCCCATGAAACCCTCGGCTCAAGAAATCGGCGCCGCCCAGGAGCGGCTTTCCGGCCGCCCCCCTCAAGAGGTGCTGGCGTGGGCTCTCGAACGCTTCGCAGACACCTTGGCGATCGCGTCCAGCTTCTCGATCGAGGACTGTGTGGTGATCGACATGGCCGCCAAGCTGGCGCCGAAGGTCCGCGTATTTGCGCTCGACACGGGGCGCTTGCCTGAAGAGACCTACCAAACCGCCGAGCGGGTCCGGGACAAGTATCGGCTGGAGATCGAGTGGTATTTTCCCGCCCGTGAGGCCGTCGAGACCCTCGAGCGTCGCAAGGGGCTGTTCAGTTTCATGGAGTCACTCGACAACCGGCATGAATGCTGTGGCCTGCGCAAGGTCGAGCCCCTCGGGCGCGCCCTGGGGGCGCTCGACGCCTGGGTGACGGGGCTCCGGCGCGAACAATCCGTGACCCGCGGCGAAACCCCCGAGGTGGAGTTTGACGAAGGGCACGGTGGCATCGCCAAGTTGAACCCCATCATCTCGTGGTCGGAAGCCGAAACGCGGGCCTACGCCAAAACGAACCGGGTGCCCCTACATCCCTTGCACGATCGCGGCTACCCCTCCATCGGCTGCGCACCGTGCACACGCGCCGTGGCCGCAGGAGACCACCCCCGTGCGGGCCGTTGGTGGTGGGAGGACCCGGCGAGCAAGGAATGTGGGCTTCACCCGGTCAAGGACGGCGGCGGACAGTAGCGGGGTCGGCGTTCCTGCGCGCGTGTCCCGATGGTCCTTGCGCCCCGCCGGCAACGCTGGTTGCTTCTCTGCTTTGCGGGGCTGCTCTGTCTTGCCGGGGTGTGGCTGCTCAGCCGCAAGGGCGAGGCGCAAAGGCGGTGTGCCTCGGGCGCCGCGACGGGCGGTGGGTGCGAGGAGGAAGACCCCTCGGGACTCGACGTGGGCTCGATCCCCGGCAACCGTGATGGTACGCCCGGCCTGCGGGTCGAATGAGGGCGTGAGAGCGGGCGGGGTGGCTAGCGATCTGGCGACTTCGCCGGGATCAGTGGACGTGCGGGATGACGCGCTTTATCGTGACGCACCCCCGCGACGTTCGAAGGATCCCGTTCGTTCCAGTGGCCCCGTTGTTTCGCACAGGCCGCGGTGGTGGGCATCCCGAGATGCCCGTGATGGAACCGTGGTTGTCTCGACGGACAGCCAGCTAAGAACGAACGGCAGGTAAATCGATGAATAGGGAATTGGGACGGACCCGGATAACTCGCAGTCTCGGACGAACGCAGGTCGCCGTTGTGGCAGCGGCCCTGCTCGCACTCGAAGGCGGAACCCTCTCGAGCGCCCGCGCTGCGGAGCCACTCATGGTGTCCGATTTCGTGGGCACGCAGCCGGCGGTCAACACGCCTTGGTCGAAAACGACGCAGTTGGCTGAGGGCGTTTCGAACACCGGATGGACGAGGTCGCCTCAGGTGCCGGCAGCACTCGGACACGACAACCTCTTTGCGTTCCTGATCAACGCCAACGCCACGCCCACGACTTTGGCCGAGGCCGTGTCGCTTGGGCACTATGTGAGTGTGACTGTGGCACCTGCGGCCTCTGGGTGGCTCGACCTGTCCGGCGCCCCGGTGTCGTTCGGTGTCGACCGGCTCGAATGGAACGCACCCGTTTCCTACGCCGTCTTCACCAGCCACACCGGCTTCTCCGCAGACGCGGCTGTGTTCGTATCTCCGACAATGAAGAAGTCCGAGGGCGCGCCTCGATCCTTCGCGTTCCAGTTACCGGCGACGGCGGCCTGGAATGCTCTGACCGAGCCCCTCGAGATCCGCATCTATGCATTCGGAAGCCAGTACCGAAACAAACCCACGTCGCTCACGTCGTTTTCGTTGGGTGGCAGGTTGGGACAAACGCCCAAAACGCGTCTTCAAGTGGGAATGAACTTGAGCGGCGTCGTGGACTACAGCACGGACCTCCCCTTCGTAGACAAGTTCAAGCATGCCCGCGCCTGGAGCACGCGCAACAGCGACGGAACCGGCGCGTGGGATACGAAGCTTGGCGGCGCTTTGCCAATCGACGCAAACGGATGGCCCCTTGCAGTGCCCTTCACACCTCCGGGAGCTGCCAAGTCCCAGATGGTGCACACCACGTTTCGCTTGCCCGAGTCTGGGACCTACGTGCTGTTCTTCGAGGGCAGTGGCCGTTTTCGGGTGCGAGGGGCCGGGTTCAATCACTTGGTGAATGCCTCGGGTCCGGGAAGCCGCACCCTGGAGGCGGTGGCCAGCAACGTCGACTACGGCAACCCGATTCAAACGTACCTCGAGATTTACGAAACCTCCGCCAGCAACCCGCTTCGGAACCTTCGCGTTCTTCACAGCCGTCATTTGGGGGCAAGCAGCGTACCGGTGTTCGAGCCCCTCTTCGTAGAGAGGCTACGTGGCTTTTCGCCGGTGCGCTTCATGGACTGGGCCGAGACGAACGGAAGCGATCTCGTGCACTGGCAAGATCGGCCAGGAACCGAATGGTACACGCAGACCGATCACGGCGTGGCGCTCGAGTACATGATCGCGCTGTGCAACGAGCTGCAAAGCGACTGTTGGTTCAACGTGCCTCACCTCGCCTCCGATGATTTCGTGCTGGAGATGGCCGCGATGATCCGCGACGAGCTCGCTCCGGGCCTGCTGGCCTACGTGGAGTACTCGAATGAGACCTGGAACACCCAGTTTGCTCAAGGAAAACACGTTGCCGCTGCCGGCGCCGCACTCTATCCCTGGCTTACGCCCACGGACGCCCTTCAGCGCTTTGCCGTTCGTCAGCAGGTCCGTGTGTGGGAACTTTTCGCGGACGTCTTTGGTGCTGCTTTCGAGACGCGGGTGCGTTTGCCACTCGGCGGACAGGCTGCCAACAATTACGTCAACGATCGGCGTCTTGCCGAGCTCGCGGACGCGGAGATCAACCCTCGGGGCCTCCGCGCGCAGGGCCTGTCCATTGCCCCGTATTTCGGGAAGTTCTACCGTGGTACTGACCTCGGCGCAGGCGCGCCCGGCGTGGATCAGATCCTCGAAGACGCGCGCACGCACCTCGAGGGCACGGTGGTGAACCGACTGGTGCAGCTTCAGAGTTTGGGGAAGGCGTACGGCGTGCAGATCTGGGCGATCGAAGCAGGCCAGTCAGTCAAGGGGGTGGACGCCAGTGTGCAGAACGACGCCACATTCGTGGCCAACATGATCGCCGCCAACAGGGATCAGCGCATGGGCGATCTTTATGACCGATACCTCACACTGCTCGACCAGTACGGGGTGAGTATGGCCATGCAGTTCTCGTTCGTCGCGGCTCCAGGGAAATACGGCGCATGGGGGGGCCTAGAGTTCCTCGACCAGGACTTTGCACCCAAGCACCAAAGCCTGCTCGACTGGAGGGCCGGCGAGTAACGACCGGGCGTACTTCGAGCACCCCGCCTGGAGTCCACGCGTCTCCCAGGCGGGGAAGTTCTTCTGTGGCCCGTTGGGCAAGGACGGACGGTGCAGGGCCTGTTCCGCCCCCCGCCCTCACGGTAGAGGTCGCACCTCGGAGGTCTCGCGAGGGTCGGGGGCGGTGACCGGGGTCTCGTGTTCGAGATCGCTTAGCTGGATCTTCAGAGCCACCGTGGAGATTTGAATCTCGCGCACCGATATGGCCAACGAGACCATCATCGTCACCAAGCTGAGCGCGAAGAGTCCCTGACCAAGGTGCGGGAACCCGGCGAACAGCGCGAACATACAGACCACACAGATGAGCAGGCTGAAGACGCCGGTGGCCTGCATGCGGCGAATGAGGTCGAGGCGTGTGCGCAGGTTGTGAATCTGCCCCAGCAACGCCCGATCGCCGTTTTCGCGGTAGCGCGCGTGAAGGCCGCGCACCACGCTGGCCAGAGCGAGAAAGCGGTTCGTATACGCGAGCAGCAAGAGCGAGATGGCCGGAAACAAGAGCGCCGGCGTTCCCAACGACATCTCAGGATTCATGATGCGCCCCTCGCATACCGGGGAGCATGACAGAAACGACGAGGCCCCGGGGAACGAGCCACCGGGGCCTGCGTCTTGCGAGGAGCTCGTGCAGGGGTCAGGCGACCGCTGCAGCTAGCGCTTCGTCTTTGGCCAAGATCTCACCCACACGCTCGTGTTGGCGCCCTGCCGCCCGGTGCTTGCGCACGTGCTCTTGCAGGAGCCGGCGTGCCGTGCGGAAGGTGTCACGCGCCGCCACGTAAGGGTTGTCGTGGGTGTTGTCCACGTCGTGGTCCTTGCCCGCCACCAGCTCGGCGCCCGGAAGGTGCATCTCGACGCGGAACTGGTAGTGGCTGCCCTTGTGGTGGTGAAGGTGCGGCCGTTCAACCGTCACCCGACAAGCGGTAAGACCCTCGTGCAGCCGAAACAAACGCTCGACTTTCCGACGGATGTTGGCCTCCAGGGTGGCAGAAGGGGGAATGTCGCGAAATACGATCTGGATTGCCTCTGTCATCGGAACCTCCGCTTTGGAGTTTTGCGACATCCGTGCCAACGCAGGCTGACGCAAACGCCTGGGATTTCCGGGCCTTTCCGGCCTTTTCGGCCGCAGCCTCTGCGAATGCCCACCGTTTCGGTGCAGCCTTTGCGTCAAAGGTTTTGCGAGGCGCCCGGGCCTCGACGGGACCACGCGCAAGCTTTGCGGTCCCGTGTGCGTGTAACGCACAGGTTTCGCCCTTCGCCCGGGGCCGCCCGGCCAGGACTTACACAACGCCTTGGCACGCCACATGCTCCTCTCCGTGGTGCCATGAACATCCTTGTCGCCACTGATTTTTCGAAGCCCGCCGAACACGCCGTGGAACTTGCTGCCGCGTTGGCTCATCGGCTGGGAGATCAGCTGGTCGTGGCCTTCGCCCAGGAGCCGCCTGTCGTCACATCGCCCGACTTTGCCGTGGACGTGGACGCGCTCGAGCGCTCCCTCGCGCAGAAGGCTCAAGCCAGCCTGGACCACCTGGGCGCCCGCCTGCGGGAGCAAGGGCACGCGGCGGAGCTTCGCTTGGTACGGGGCGTGGCGGCCGACGCGATCGCCAAACTGGGACACGAGCTGGACGCGCGCTTCATCGTGGTGGGGACCCACGGGCGCAACGCGGTGTCGCGGTTCTTCGTGGGGAGTGTGGCCGAACGGCTGGTACGCGAGGCCGACCGGCCCGTGCTGGTGGCGCGGCGCCACGGAGACGAGAACCTGATCGCGTGGGCCAAGGGTGAGCGGCCCTTGCACGTGGCCGTGGCGCTCGACATGAGCAACGCCTCCGCGCATGGCTTGGCCTGGGTCAAGCGGCTACGGGCTGCGACCCCGTGTGATCTCACTTTCGTACACTTTTATTGGCCACCCGAGCAGCTCTCGCGGCTGGGCATCACGACGGCCGAAGCGCTCGACGACGCCGACCCGACCACGGTGGCCGTCATCCGGCGCGACCTCGAGGCCTTCGTGGGCGAGCTGCCCGGTCAAGGACGCGTGGACTACGAGATTGCCGCCAACTGGGGTGAGTTGGGCGGGCACCTGGCTTTCGCGGCCTCGGACCTCAACGCCGACGTGCTCGTGCTTGGCACCCATCAGCGACGCGGCCTCAAACGCATGTGGCTGGGCGCCACCCTCCAGCCCACGTTGCATGCGGCCAGCGTGCCCGTGCTGTGCGTGCCGGGCGCGGAGCCGGCGCCTGCCGAGGCCATCGTGCCCCGTCTGCGCGAGGTCCTCGTGGCCACCGATCTCTCGCCGCTTGGCAACGCGGCGGTGCCCTACGCCTACAGCCTGGTCGACGACGGCGGCACGGTGCACCTGGTTCACGTGCATGAACGGCACGTGCCAACCCCCTTGTCGGCGCCCGACACGGCACGGGGCGCACTCGCCGGCTCGCCGCGCGAGGCTGAGCTGCAGAAGACGTTGCAGAGCCTCGTGCCAGCGGGCGTTGCGGGCCGTCACGTGAAGACCGAGGTGCACGTCATCGATGGGGGGCGGCCTCCCACGATCGTGCTGCAGGTGGCCACGCGCCTCGGTATTGACGCCTTGGTGGTCGCGTCTCATGGCCGTACGGGCCTGGGGCGCGCGCTCATGGGCTCCGTGACGCAGGCGATCCTCGAGGGCTCGGACAAGCCCGTTTTCGTGGTGCGCGGAAAACGAGGTTGAGCGCGGCCATCGGGTGCGGCGCGGCTTTACAGCCGGCGTCGCTTGCCCGATCGTGGGGGCCATGGAGCCCAGCGTTCTCATCGTCGACGACGACGAAGCCCTCGCCGACAATCTGCTCGAGATCGTGGAGACCCTCGGCGCCCGCGGCACCACCGTGTCGACGGCCGGGGAGGCTCTGTCCGCCGCACGGCGAGGGGCCTGGGCCGTTGCGCTGGTCGACGTGCGCCTTCCCGACGGCAGCGGCAGCGAGCTTGCCCGCCGGCTCCGGGATCTACAGCCTTTCGTTCAGGTCATCATGATCACGGGCGATGCCACGGTCGAAAGCGCCATCGCCGCCGTGGGCGACGGCGCCTTCGCGTTCGTCGTCAAGCCCTTCGATCCCGCGCGGCTCATCGATACGGTGAACCAGGCGCTGGCGCGCGCCTCGCTGGTGTCCGAACGCGAAAGGCTGAGGCTGGAGCTCGAGCGCAGCGAGCGTCGCCACCGTGAGGTGGTCGAAGCCGTTCCGGCCTTCGTGCTGGGCCTCGACGCCGAGGGCCGCATCATGCTGTGGAACCGCTGGCTCGAAAAAGTGACCGGGCTTGGCAGAGAGCGCATGCTGGGCCGAGATGGCCGAACGTTCATTCACGGCGAGGGGCCCTCGGCCATCCCCACCGCGAACGATGGTGAGATCCTCGTGCGCTGGGAGACGGCGGCGAGCACGTCGAACGATCCCGTGACCTACGCCGTGGGGATCGACGTGACCCGCGAACAAGAGATGGCGCGACGCACGCTGCGTGCAGAGCGCTTGGCCGCCGTGGGGACGATGGCGGCAGGTTTGGCGCACGAGATCCGCAACCCGCTCAACGCCGCCATGCTGCAGTTGACGTTGCTCATGCGGCGGCTCGATCGGGGCGAGAGCGGCGACGCCGCCGTACGTCCCGTGGCCGAGGTGGTGACGAGCGAAATTCAGCGGCTCGAACGCCTGGTGAACGACTTCCTCGCGTTCGCGCGGCCTCATCCCCTGCAAGTGGCACCGACCGAGCTCAACGTCGTCATCGAGGGCGTGCTTTCGTTCCTCGAACCCGAGGCCGAACAGAACCATGTGCACGTGGTGCGGGAGCTGGCCAAGGGACTTCCGCCTGTGGAAGGTGATCGGGAGCGCCTCCGCCAGGTGCTGCTCAACCTGGCGCGCAATGCGATCGAGGCCATGCCGGACGGGGGGCGCTTGACCCTGCGCACACGGAGCGTGGGCGAGGGGATCGAGCTCGAGGTCGAGGACACGGGCGTGGGCATCGAGAACGAGGCCGAGATCTTCGATGCCTTTTTCACCACCAAGCCCCAGGGCACCGGCCTGGGGCTGTCTTTGGTCCATCGGATCGTGGGCGATCACGGGGGCGCCATCGAGGTGAAGTCGCACCCCGGCTGCACTCGCTTCTCGATCTGGCTGCCTGCGGCCACACGGCGCTGACGCCCGCGCCCGCCCCTCGCGAAAGGCCGCGGGCCCTGGCCTCAGTCCGGCTTGCTCGTCGAGATGACGGCCGGAGCCCCGCTTTTTGGGGCTTCCTGGTACTCATGGAGCTTGTACTGCACCTTGCGCACGGAGATGCCCAGGATCTCGGCCGCCTTGCTCGTCGAACCCGCGGTGATCTCGAGCGTCTTGCGAATGGCGTAGTTCTCGATCTCCTCGAGGGTCGACCCTGGGATCTGGATGCCGCGGCCCTCCTTGGGCCGCAGGTGGGGCGGCAGCTCGCCCACGCCGATGCGGCGGCCGTTGCACATCACGACCGCGCGTTCGATCGTGTTTTCGAGCTCGCGCACGTTGCCCGGCCACGGATAGTTCACCAGGTATTCGAGCGCCTCGTCGGTGAACCCCTCGATGGCCCGGTCTGCTACGCGCTCGTTCTCTGCGGCGTACTTGCGCAGAAAGTATGTGGAGAGCAGCGGAATGTCCGATGTGCGGGCCCGAAGCGGAGGCATCTCCAGGTTGATGACGTTCAGCCGGTAGTACAGATCCTCGCGGAATCGCCCGCCCGCCACCTCCGCCTTGAGATCCCGGTTGGTGGCAGCGATGACCCTTACGTCCACGCGGATGGTCTCGTTGCCCCCGACCCGCTCGAACTCGTGCTCCTGCAGAAAGCGCAGCAGCTTGACCTGTGTCGAGGGGGAGATCTCGCCGATTTCATCCAGGAACAAGGTGCCCTTGTTGGCTTGCATGAAACGCCCGTCGCGCCGCCCCAGCGCGCCCGTGAAGGCCCCCCGTTCGTGACCAAAGAGCTCGCTTTCGAGCAGCGTCTCGGCCAGCGCCGCGCAATGCAGTTTTACGAACGGCCCTGCGGCCCGCGGGCTGCGCTGGTGAATGGCGGCGGCGATGAGCTCCTTGCCTGTGCCGGATTCGCCGGTGATCAACACGGAAGCCCGCGAGGACGCCACCTGCGTGACCATCTTGAAGATCTCCTGCATCACGGGCGCGTTGCCGATGATGTTTTCGTAGCTGTAGCGCTCGGCCAGGCGTTGCTTGAGGTTGCCGGCCTCGCGCCGCAGGCGCAAATGCTCGAGCTCACGATTCAACACCAACAGAAGCTCGTTCATGTTGATGGGCTTGGTGAGGTAGTCGGCGGCGCCGTTGCGCATCGCCGTCACCGCGGTCTCCACCGCGCCGAAGGCCGTCATCACGACCACCACGACGTCTTCGCGCATCTCGTGTGTGCGGCGCAAAAGCTCGAGCCCGTCCATGCCGGGCATCTTCAGGTCCGTCAGCACGAGGTCGGGGCCGAACTCGGCCATCTTGCCGAGGGCCTTGAACCCATCGGCGGCGGTCTCCACCGCGTACCCCTCTTCCTTGAGGAGCTCCGACAGAGCGTTGCGGGCGTTGGCTTCGTCGTCGACGATGAGAATTCTGGCTCGCTGCATTTGTTTCGGCTTTCGCAGGGCCATTATGCGAAAACGAGGCCGCGATTTTGAGCCTGTTTTGACCCCCAAACACGCAAAGGCTGCGTTTGACCGGGTGCGTGTGGCAGCTCCTGCGCCGCTGCGTCACTCCCTCCGAAAGTCCTGCGGGGCGGCCGCCGCGCGCACGACGCGTCAGGAGGGGCGGGGGCCCGCGGGGCGGGCGAGCGGGTCCAAGCGCGCTTCGAGGGTGTTCAGCACGCATTCGAGCCGGGCGGAGACCCGGTTCGACTCGAGCGCCGCTTGCCGTTCTGCAAGGGGCAAGAGCGTCAGGCAGCCCATGAGGGCGGCGATGCGGGCGTGAAGGTGCTGCGCCGCCACGAGGGCCGCCAACACCTCGGCAGCCATGCTGCACGCGGGACTTTGGCGCTTGAGTTGGCACAGGCGCTCGCGTGCCAAGTCGACGAGCGCCTCCAGCGAGGCCGTCTCTTCGCTTTCGTCGAACGCCTCCTTCACGCGGGCCAAGCGGAAGGGGTGTTCCCGCAGAAACTGCGTCACATGCACCCGGGCCTGCGCACGAAAGTCGGCGATCCACAGCCCGGTCTCGTGCTGGCGCAGGCGAAAGACCCGCGCGAGCACGCCGGTGGGACACAAGGGGGCCGGCCCTTCGTGCGTGGGGTCGGCCTCACGGTCGGGCACGGAACACACGGCGACGTGAGCCGGGCCGATCGTACGGTGGGCTTCGCGAACGGCCCCGTAAGCCCTCAGGGTTCCGAGCAGAAGCGTGCAGGTCATCCCCGGAAACAGCACCGTGCTGGCCACCCCCACGACGGGCATTATGTCTTCGCACACCTCACCGGAATTCATTGGCCCGTGCCCTTTCCTGTTCGCGCAGGTCTTCCTCGTCGTCGCCGGGAAGGCTCTCGCGTCCCATGACCCGCAGAGGCACAAAGCAATAACCATGCCCTGTGCACGCCGGGCCCAAGAGCCGGGGGGAGGGTGCTATGAAGCGAGGAGGGTTGGCACATGGAGACGGACGAGGCCTTCGCGCACGAGGTCGAGCAGCTCTGCTCGCCGGCCGCCTTTCCCGCGCAAGGGGGAGGTGATGTCGAGCTCATCACCACGCACATCTCATGGGTGCTCAGGGGCCGAAGGGACGTCTTCAAGCTGAAGCGCCCCGTGCGCTACGCTTTCGTCGACTTCTCTTCGCCAGAGCAACGGCGGCATGCCTGCGAAGAGGAAGTGCGCTTGAACACGCGGCTTGCTCCCGATGTTTATGGCGGCGTCGTGCCCGTGTATCGAGCGCAGGGCAAGCTCTCCTTCGTGGGTCCGGGCGAGGTCGTGGAGCACGCGGTGCGCATGCGTCGCCTGAACGATGCTGACTCGTGCCGTGAACGCCTGGCGCGCAACGCCCTTTCGCCGGAACACCTCGCCGCGCTGGCGCAACGTCTGGCAGCGTTTTATCGGTGCGCCCCGCTGGCATCTGCTTTCGGGACGCCCGAGCGGTTGCGGGCGCTGGTGCTCGACAACTTCGACGAGATCGCGCGCGTGCCGGAATTCCCTGCACCTGCGCGGTCCATTGCGCGGTTGCGTGCCCACGCCGCGTCCCACCTCGAAAAGCTGCTGCCACGGCTCGACGCCCGTCATGACGGGGGCGCGGTGCGAGACGGCCACGGGGATCTGCGCCTCGAGCACGTGTATTTCGAGGGCGATGCGCTCGTGCCCGTCGTGATCGACGCCGTGGAGTTCGAGCCGGCGTTCCGCGGGTCCGACATGGCGCTCGATGTGGCGTTCTTCGCGATGGAGCTCGAGGATGCGGGGCGGGCTGATCTTGCCGCGTGGTTGTGGTCGTGTTTTGCGCGGGCGTTGCAGGACTATGGGTTTTACCCGCTCATCGATACGTTCGTGATGTACAGGGCCGCCGTGCGGGCGAAGGTGGCCGCGCTGACGGCGGTGGGAGCGCCTGCTCACGTGCGCAGGCGCAAGCGGGACGAGGCGCGGCGGCTCTTCGCGCTGGCCGAACGCGCCGGTCACGATCACCACACGGGCCGCCCGGCCGTGATCTGCGTGGGCGGTTTGGTGGGGGCCGGTAAGAGTGTCGTGGCCGAAGCGCTTGCGCGGGCGATCGTGGGGCCCGTGATCTCCTCTGACCATACCCGCAAGGCCCTGGCGGGTGTGTCGCCCGACCAGCAAGCGGCGCCGGCCCACTACACCGCGGCGTTTTCGGACGCCACCCTGCAGGCGATGCGGGCGCATGCCACGTTGGTGCTCGAGAGCCACCGCCCCGTCGTGCTCGATGCCACGTTTCGCAGCCGCGCCTGGCGGGACGAGGCCCGGGCCCTGGCCACGGCGCAGGGTGTACCTTTTCTCTTCGTCGAAGCGACGTGCCAGGAGAGCGTGCTGCGCGCCCGGCTGCGGGCGCGGCAGGCGCGGCCAGGGGTCTCGGACGCGCGCGAGGCCCAGCTCGACGACCTGCTGCGTACCTTCGAGCCCCTGAGCGAACTGCCAGCGGCCGTGCACCTACGCGTGGACACCGAGCAGCCGCTGGCGGACGCGCTCGCGGCGGTGACGGCAAGGCTTGCCAGCGGCTAATCGGCCCCCGCTCACGATGCGGGCTTGCTGAAGCGGTACGCCTGCGGGCAGGATGCCCCTCGAATGGCTGAGACCTACGCGCCCTTCGACTGGTACGAGACCCCTCTTTACTACGACATCGTCTTCGACGAGGACACCCAGAAAGAAGCTGCGTTCTTGCAGGCCCTCCACGCGCGGCACGTCAGGCGTCCCACGGGGCGTTTGCTCGAGCCCGCGTGCGGCTCGGGGCGTTTGGTGGCCGCCATGGCCAAACGAGGGTTTTCGGTCAGTGGCTTCGATGCCAGCGAGGGCATGATCGCGTTCGCGAGGGCCCGGACGCGGGCCTACGGGGCGCGGGTTCATTTGTCGACACAGACGATGCAGGGGTTTTCCTACAAGAGCCGCTTCGACATGGCGTTTTGTTTGGTCAGCACCTTCAAATACCTGCTGACCGAGACCGACGCCCAGGCGCATCTCGAGCGTGTGGCGGCCTGCCTGCGCCCGGGCGGTGTTTATCTGCTGGGATTTCACCTCACCGATTACGATCGCACCAACGCCGAGCGCGAACGCTGGGTGCAAAGCCGGGGTGATGACCATGTCACGTGCAACATCCAGATCTGGCCGCCGGAGCGCCGGACCCGGCTCGAACGGGCGCGTTCGCGGCTGGTGGTACGACCTGTCCGGGGGAAGGGGTCGGCCAAGCGTTTCGAGACGAACTGGCACTTTCGCACCTACAGCCGCGCTCAGTTCCTGACGTTGATCGCCAAAGTGCCTTCGCTCAGGCACGTCGACACCCACGATTTCGACTACGACCCCGACCACCATGCCCGCTTCGGGGAGGATCGCGCCGACGTGATCGCCGTGCTCCGTCGGGAGTGATTCACAAAGGCGAAATCGCGAAAATCCTGCGCCTATTTTTAGGCGCGACGCAGTGGTTGCGGAGAGCCTTGGCGGCAAGGGGTTCCTTTGCAGGTATGCAGTTTGCATCAAATGGCCCCGAGCCGGGGCCGAAAGCCCCATCGCCGCCGACCCATGTCGACACTGTCCTCGTCCTCGAGCTCGAAACACCCTTCGTCTGCGCGTCCCGTGTTGGCCGCCGTGGACGGATCGTCGTTTTCACGAAAGGTGGCGGAGGTCGCAAGTCGGATCGCCGATGCGTTCAATCTGCGCTTGGCGCTGCTGCACGTGGTGGAGCCTCTCACCGAGCCCATGGCCAGCCGCCTTCAGCTGTCCGAGCAGGATTGGATCGAATCACGCTTGCGCGAGGGGCAGTTGGTGCTGGAAGAGCTTTGTCGCGACCTTCGTCTCGAGAGCGCCGATCGCATCTTGTTGGCGGGCCCTGTGCCTGAGACCATTTGCGGCGAAGCTGAAGATGCCGACGCCGAGATGATCGTTCTGGGCGCGCACGGTCACGGCCCCGTGCCGCGCATCATGCTGGGCTCGGTGGGGGATCGGGTGGCCTCGCTGGCGACCCGAACCGTCACCATCGTTCGCTAAGCGTTCGCTGAGCGTTCGCTGAGCGCTCTCAGCGCGCCTCGAGAGGAGCGGCGTCCGCGCCGGTGCGGAGGATGTCGCGCAAGGCGGTAAGCAAGCTCTCGATGTCCACGGGCTTGGGCAGCACCAAGCGCGCGCCCGCCGAGCGCGCAAGCGCTATGGTGTGCGGGTCGGTGTAGGCGCTCATGACCACGGCCGGGAGGCTGCGTCCTTGCTGCATCAGCGTGCTGATCAAGTCGGCCCCACTCAAGCCCGGCAAGCGGTAGTCGGTGATGAGCGCATCGAAGCGTGCGGCGGGCACGCAGGCCAAAGCGGCTTCGGCCGACTCTGCCACCGCGGTGGTGTAGCCCTCACCGTCGAGAATCTCGGCGATGTTCTCAGCCAACTCCACATGGTCGTCGACCACGAGGATTCGGCGCGGCATGAGTTGGGCACGCATGGGCTTTGGGCGGTGGGGGAGAGACTCAAGACAATAACACAACGAACGTCGCTCCGCGCTCTGCCGCCGCGTCAGCGGTGCTGCGATGCGCGAGGGTGATGGTTCCGCCGTGCGCTTCGAGAATCCGCCGGCAGAGCGACAGTCCGATGCCTGTCCCCTTGGCTTTCGTGGTGAAGAGCGGCTCGAAGATACGGTGGGCCACGTCCACGGGCACACCGGGCCCGTCGTCGGAGACCCGGAATTCGACACGGCCGTTGCGGGCGCTGGCGCTGACCATGATGCGACCCACGTTTCCCATGGCTTGCGCCGCGTTGAGAAACAAGTTGGCAAAGACTTGAGACATCTGGCCGGGATCCACCTCGACCGAGAGATCTTCGGGAACTTCCACCACCACGTGAACGGTGTCGGGCAGGTTGCTGGCCGTGACGGCTTGCGCGATCAGCCCGCGGGCCGAGGTGGTCTGGCGGGACGGTGGGCGGTTGCGCGCAAGCTCGAGCAGGTCGGTGATGGTCTTGTTGGCGCGCCGGAGCTCACTTTGAATGCGGTCGATGTGCTTGGCCACGCGCGGGTCGGCCGCCACCTCGGGGCCAAGCCTCTGGCGCAGCAGGAAGATGGATGACTCCACCACGCCCAGGGGGTTGCGCAACTCGTGGCCGATGCCGGTGGCGAACTGCCCGATGGTGGCCAAGCGCTCGGCGGCGCGGTTCGCGGAGAGCAGCGACTCCCTGTACGTCTCGAGCATGATCGCAAGCTCGAGGTCAAGTATCTTCTCGAGCGCAGTGGCCGTGAGGAGGCAACGTTCTTTGTCGGGGTGCAGGTTGTCGTACACCACCTTGAGCAGCCGGACCCGGATGCGGTTCATGGCCGTGAACATGTAATCCTGAGGCAGCCCGATGCGAACGTGCATACGTCCGATGCGTGCGCGCTTGTCGAAGTAGGCTTCGTCATGGGGCCCCTCGAACATCTCGGCCAGCCAGCTCATGAGCGTGTTCTTCAAGCGCTCCACTTGCTCGTCCCCACCCGTGATCGCTTTGCTGGCGTCCTCGTGGGTCAAGATGGCGTCGTAGAAGTCGTCGATGATGGGCTTGAAGTGAGCCTCGACGAAGGGGAAGGCTTCCTTGAGGTGTCGGCTATCGTCCGGGCCGAAGCGTACGTAGTCTTTCAGCCGCTCGAAGAAGGTGAAATCACCCATGGTTTGCGAGGTGTATCACGATCTGGGCGCGGACGACACGGGCGGAGTTGCGTCTGCGGGCGGCCCCGCGCGCTGTGTCTGGGCTTCGATTTTGCATCGTGTGATGAAGATGAGGCCGATGTCATGAGATACCTGCAGGGCCTGCGTGTAGCCAATAGGCCCGCCCGCGAGCGGACTGTCCTCGAAGCATCAGGGGGGAAGTGATGAATGTGTTCATTGCGGCTCGTGTCGCCGCGCTGCTTGGGATCAGCTTGCCTTCAGCAACGGGTGCAGGACCTGGAGCGGACGCCTCGATGCGCGGTGCGGCCCCCACCGAAGCGGCGGAGGTGCCAAGGCACAGAAAGGCGCCGGTGGACCTCGTGTGGATGGTGGGGCCACCCTCTGACGCCGCGCCGAAGGGACCTGCGCCAGACAACACGGCGGCCCTGCGGAAGCGGGGTGTGGCGCTGTTCAAGCGCAACTGCGCTAGCTGTCATGGAACGTGGGGAGATGGGCGCGGGCCCGCGGCGGCAACCCTGACCGTGCCCACGCCCGACTTCACGAAGGGGATTTTCAAGCTGCGCTCCACGCCTTCGGGAACCTTGCCCACGCCCGCAGATCTCTACGTCACGATCTCACGCGGCATGCATGGCACCGAGATGTTCCCGTGGGCGAGGTTTTCGGAAGATGAGCGGTGGGCGCTGGTCTATCGCATCATGAGCTTTTCGCCCCGTTTCCGCAGCGAAGAGCCGGGCAAACCCTTCGGGATGCCCGCGGAGACGCCGCCCGTCACGGAGGCCCTCGTGGCCAAGGGCCAGTCGCTCTATGCGCGGCATCGCTGCGGCGCTTGCCACGGACCCGAGGGCGGTGCGGATGGGCCCGCGGCTGCGCTGTACCAGCAGACCGGGACCGAACGCCCCGTGCGCATCCGTGACTTCAAAAAGGGCCAGTTCCTGCGCGGCGAGCGCATGGAAGACATCTTCCTCACGCTGCAGACCGGGTTGGATGGCACGCCCATGGGCCCCTACGACGTACTCTCGGTGCCGGAGTTGTGGGCGCTTGCGGCGTATGTGAAGTCACTCGTGCAGCAAAGGCCCCTCATCGAAGCACCCGCGTGGGGTGATCGCGCCCCGCGCTGACAGCACCCGCCGATTGCCGGTCAGTGGGCGCCCCCCGCGTCTTCGCGGGCGGCTTGGCGGACGTGGGCAGTGGTAGCCGGATCCTTGGCGGTGATTTCGATCGTGTGGGCCCCCGCCTGTTCGATCTCGAGTCCCCGCACGTAAAGCGGGCATGCGGCTGCCTCTTTCGCGAAGCCGCGGGCCCGGGCATAGGCGTAGTGGCAGCGCATCGAAGCCACGGCTGCGGCCGCGTTCACCTTCTGAGACAGATCGATGGCCACGCCGCCTGCGACGTCGCGGATCTGTTCCACGGGTCCGAGCAGCGGGCACGCACCGCGCTCACGGGCGGGGACGCCCGCGCAGGCCTCGTCCTCGAACGTCTCCAACTTACGCGCGGCCTTTTCGTGCGCGCTGGCGTGCGCATCATGCCATTGCGCCTTGCGGAGGTGCTCTTCGGAGGGGTTGTGAAGCGCCACCGCCTCGCCCAGATCGCCCTCGGCGGCGCGATCGCGAAAGGGGCTGGGCTCGGTCTTCGCGGGATTGTAGCGGGCCTTTTCCGCACGGGCCTGCTCGGCCTCCCGCTCGGCCTCGACCCGGTGCGCCTCGGCGCTCATCTCTTCGGGATCCACACGATGGGGGTTGCTGGCACCACACCCCGTGACCACGGCCAGCCCGAGGGCTGCAAGGAAAGTCTTCATGGCAAATGAACCTCGAAACCAGGGCTCGCAAAGCGTGTGCCGCTGGGGCGCGTGCGCCGCCGGCGGTGGGGCTCACCCTGAGAGCCGCAGATGATGCGCCTCGCGGGGGCGTGGGCGCAAGGGCTGCGATGACCCCCGGAGTTCAAGGGGGCGTGTCGTGCGTGTTAGCATTTGCCGCATCCGCGGTTTCAGGTCTTCATTCGTCACATTCCTTGCCATGGCCCTTGGGCTTTGGGCCGGGCTTCGGAGCGGCGGCTGTGCGCCGGCCCACGCCGAGCTGCGCTTTCCCGCGCTCGGTTTTACGACGCACCGGCCGGCAAGCTTCGTCCATGCGGTGGCACAGACGCCCGACCGGTTCCTTTGGATCGGAACCCAGCGGGGGCTGGTCCGCTTCGACGGGCATCGGATGGTGCTTTTCGACGGCGCCCGCACACCTGGCCTACCCGCAGGCGCCGTGACGGCGTTGTTGGTCGACGCACGCGGCACCCTGTGGGTGGGAACCGAACAGGGCGGCCTGGCCTATCGCACGGGGGCCGGTTTCGCTTCGGCGGCGGCTGAGGGAGGTCCCGGCAAAGGCCGCGTCACCGCCATGGCGCTCGGGCCCGAGCACGAGCTGTGGGTGGGAACCGAGACGGCGCTTTATCGGCGGGTGGCTGAAGGCTTCGTGGCGTTTGGCACCGAAGACGGTCTTCCTGCGCGGGACATTTTGGCTTTGGCCAGGGACGGGCGCGGGGTGCTGTGGGCCGAGACCCGCCTCGGACGCGTGGCCTTTGCGCACGGCCGCTTTGGGCCCGCGCCAACGGGGCAGGGGCCGCAGCTGTCTCCGCTGCCCCTCGCCCTCGATGCGCTTTTTCCGGAGCCTCCTGGCAGCTGGGCGTACCTGCGGGGCCGTTC
The DNA here is from genome assembly GCA_022184915.1 of Myxococcales bacterium. Classification (NCBI taxonomy): domain Bacteria; kingdom Pseudomonadati; phylum Myxococcota; class Myxococcia; order Myxococcales; species Myxococcales bacterium. Next base: position 785,002 of record JAGTJU010000001.1, read on the forward strand.
CGTGGTGGCCGCCTTGCGCGACCGCAGGGGTGATCTGTGGTTCTCGCTGCCGGGCGCGGGCGGACTCATGCACGCCAGTTCCACCGGCCGCCAGACGTACACCACACGCGACGGCCTCGGCGCCAACCTGGTCACGTCGCTATCGACTGATGGCGAGGGAGGCCTGTGGGCGGGCACTTTCGGGGGGGGCGTCACCGCGATCCGCCCGCGGCGCTGGCAGGTGTTGGGCCAGGCCCAGGGGCTGCCGAGCAACGATGTGTGGGCGGCCGCAACGGCGCGGGAGGGCGGGGTGTGGTTGCTCTCGCCCGCGGGCTTGGTGCTCGTGAAAACTGACGCGCCCGCCGCGCTCACGGTGTGGCCGAGTCAGGGCCGTGCGGTCCCCGGCGACGGCTCCGTGCTGCCGCTCCCCGCGCCACAGCGCCTCTCAGCCTCACCCACGGGCGATCTGTGGCTGACCGGTCTCGACCCGCTCTTGGTCCGCTTTGATGGGCGCACCTTCGAGACCTTGCGTGTGCCCGAGGTGCCCGCAGCCGCGCGTCCTACTGCGCTCTTGGCCGATGACGAGGGTGTTTGGCTGGGGTTCGCCGATGGGCGCCTGCTTTCGTACCGACAGGGGCGCTTCGTGGCGGTGATGCCGCCCGCGCCCGTATGCAGCTCGCCAGGCACGCCTTGTGTGCGGGCGATCTCCGCGATCGCCGATCGGAGCGCTGGGGGCGTGTGGGTGGGGACACGCGGCGCTGGTGTGCTTGCCGTGCAGGACGCCGACGCCCGCGTGGTGGTGTGGCCCGCGCAGGGCGGGGAAGAGGTGCGAGCCCTTCATGAAAGCCGCCTGGGTGTGTTGTGGGGCGCCACGGCCCACGGCCTGCTTCATCACGACGGGCGCGTGACCTGTTTGCTCAAGGGGGCACACGGCCTTGCGAGCACGACGCTCACCGATGTGCTCGAGGACAGCCGCGGCAGGCTGTGGCTGGCCGGCGAAAGCGGCCTCTTCACCGTATCGGAGCGCCAGGCCGCCCAGGTTGCGCGCACGGGCCAGGGGCAGCTCGATCCCGAAGCGTTCGGCCTCGACGACGGGCTGCCCACCGAGCTCACGCGCGCGGGGGGTGCCACGCGCGGCCGCGACGGGCGCCTTTGGTTCCCGACCCTCGCCGGCGCCCTGGTCTTCGAGGCTCCCGAGAGCGTACGGCCCGCACCGCCCCCGCAACCCGTGATCGACCAGGTGTGGGTGGATGGGCATCCCGTCTCCGTCGGCGGGGGTAGCAAGGTCGTTGTTCCCGCGAACCTGCGTTCCCTGACTCTGTCTTTCACCGCGCCTCTTTTTGCTGAGCCCGAGCGGCTCCGCTTTCGCTACCGCCTGGTGGGGCGCGATGAACCCACCCGCGAAGCGGGCTTCATCGAGGCCGAGGGAGGGCAGCGATCGGTGCACTTTGCGGGCGTGGCTTCGGGAACGCATCGTTTCGAGCTGCAGGCCTACCGCCAGGGCCAACGCGCGCAAGCTGCCCGGGTGGCGCTCACCCTGCACGTCCCGGCACCCTGGCAGAAACGCTCCTGGGCCCTGGCGCTCGGGCTCGGGGTGGTGGGCCTCGGCGCTTGGGTGTGGCACGGGCAGCGCCTGCGTGAACAGCGCAAGTCCCTGGCCCTTGCGCGTGCAGAGGCACAGAGCCGCTGCGAGCGCCTCGCGCACGATCTGCTCGACGATCTGGCGCCGGTATTCTTGGCCGCCGAGCCGCAGCGGGACCGCGCGGGACCGGCCGGCCCCCAACGCGCGCTCGTTCAAGGGGCCGCGCTCACCCGTCAGGCGGCTTTGCGGCTCAGAGCGCGGGCCACCGGGCTCGGTCCCGTGATCGAGGCCCTCCAGGCCGAATCGCGGCTTTACGAGGGCGTGCTCATCGAGGTGAGCGCCGCGGGCGAGGCGCTCGCGCTGCCGCCCGAACTGGCGTACGAACTCGTGCACGCGGCCCAAAGCATGGTGCGGAACGCCGTGGATCACGGACATGCGCGCTTCGTGAGCCTCGAGCTTCAGGCCTTGCCGGCGCAGGTCTCGTTATGGCTGCGCAGCGACGGCGAGGACTTCGCGCCTGGCTTCGAGGCGAGCCTGCGCGCCCGTGCGGAACGCGGGGACGGAACCCTCATGGTGCATGCGGCACGCGGCGTGGGCACGGAGGTGGGTGTGTGTTTCCCGGCACCTGCGGCGGCTGAGTTCGCAAGCGCGGCGGGCGTGGAGCGCGAGGCCTTCAGCGAGGCCCTTCGACGAAGGGTCCGTGAGCCTGTCGCCGCGTGGCTCTCGCGGCAGGAGGGTATGGCGGAGTCTGACGCGCTTTCCCCGCGGGAGCGCGAGGTGCTGGAACAGTTGTGTGAAAACCCGAGTGATGGCGCGCTCGCGCGGTCCCTGGGCATTGACGAAGCCACCGTGCGTATTCACGTGAGCCTCGTGCTGCTCAAGCTCGGCGTGCAGCGGCGCACCGATGCGGTGGCGGTGGCGTGGGCCCAAGGGCTCGTGCGCAAAGGGTGAAACGATCTCGGGGCGTTGTGAGGTCGTCGGGCGCGCGTGCTTGACCGCCGCGCGCCGATCTCGCATCATGAGGGCTCGATGTCGACGAAGCCCATGCTTCCCACCCTTACGTATTGGTGCGGCCGTAAAGCCGTAGCCATCCGTCTCGTTCACGAGACCGGAGGGGACCTGGGACGCGTGTGAGCGAACGTTCGCATCGAACTTACCCAAACCCCTCCCGCCGACGCCGGAGGGGTTTTTTCGTTGTGGCTTCTTCCTCATCGCTTCGCCCCTTCGTCGCTTTCCCCAGGGCCGCGGGACCCGGAAGACGAGTCATGTCCACGTTACCGATTTCTACACCGCCTCAGGTTGCCTCCCTCGCTTCGGCCGCAGCGCCCAAGGTCTTGCTGCACCCCGCGTTCGTGCGCCTGCTCTTCGTGCAATCAGCGCTGGGCTTGTCTTTTTCGGTGTTTCTGATCTTGCCGAAGCACCTCACGGTGGGGCTGGGCGCAGGACCTTTCGAGATAGGCTGGATCATGGCGCTCTACGGTGCTGCGAACATCCTGCTGGCAAAGCCGTTGGCGCGGCTGCTGCGGCGGGTGGGACGCAGGCGGTTCATGCGCTTGGGGGCGTTGTGCACGGCCGTGGGGGGCGCGGTGTTCATGTTCGTGGATCACGCGGGGCTCTTGGCGGGCTTCGGGCGCTTCGTGCAGGGCATCGCCTGGGCGATGATCTTCACGGCGGGCAGCGCCTTGGCTGCCGACCTGGCCCCTCCGGGGCGCATGGCGCAGGCGATGGGTGTGTTCGCCAGTGCGGTGTTGGCGATGAACGCCGTGGGCCCTCCGCTCGCCGAGCCGCTGCTGGCCGAGGGCGGCCCGATCGTGGTGTTCGGCATTGCTGTGGCGGCGGCGCTGCTGGCGTTCGTGCTGGCGGGGCGCTTGCCGGCTGATGGGCCCACGCTCGAGACGGCCCAGGTGACGCCCGCGGCGGGGCGTGTGTTGCCTGTGCAGCTGTGGGCGCTGTGGGCGGTGTTGGGGTTTTCCTGCGCCACGATGTTCTCGTTTCATCAACCACTGGCGCTGCAACGGGGCGTGCTGCGCGTGTCGGATTTCCTGCTTGGGTACACGGTAACGGCGCTGGCGGTGCGGGTGGTGGCGGGGCGCTGGCTGGATCGGGTGGGATACGAGCGGGCCTGTCGGGCGTCGTTGGCGCTCTATGGTGTGGTGGTGGCAGGCACACAGCTGATGGCGCCGGGTACGATCGCGGTGCTGGGCGCCGTGTTCGGGATCGCCCACGGTACGTTTTACCCGTCGTTCATGGCCCTCTCGCTCGCACGTGTGAGCGCGGACGAGCGGCCCTTGCTGATGACCACCGTGAACGTGGCCTTCAGCGCCGGCAGCCTGCTGGTGGTGGCGCTGGGGTTCGTGGCCGAGCAGGTGGGGTTGCCCCTGGTGTTCTCGGGTGTGGGGGCGGTGACGCTGGCAGGGCTTTGGTGTTTGAGGCGGCGGGGCTGAAGCGCCAGGCGCCGGGGACGTGGGCTCCGGCGCCTGGGTTTCGGGGCGTTCGCCTTGCGACAATCAATAGGAGCGGCCGTCGAACTTCTGAACCTTCAGGGTCTCGAGGTCCACGCCTTCGAGGCACCGCACGTTGATCGCCACCGTGGGAGTGCCATCGGGGCGTGTGCCCCGCGCAAACGGTTTGATGCCGCATATCGAGCAGAAGAGGTGGTCGATGACGTGTTTGTTGAACCGATAGTCGGTCAGCACATCGTCTCCGCTCAGCAGCGAGAACGCGGGTCCGGGCACGAAAGACAGAAGCGTTCCGCTTCGCCCACACATCGAGCAGTTGCAGGCCACTACGGGGCTCTCGAGGTCGACCTCCACCTCGTACTGGACCTTGCCACAATGGCAGCTTCCCCTGTGTTTCGTCGTCATGAACGAAGTTTACACAGGACGAAGGTGCGCGCCTAGGGGCTCTGCGATCGCTACTTACCCTGATCCCAGTCTGGCCCGTAGTTGAAGGTGATCTCGTCGCCGGGGTTGATGCGCTTTTTGGCCCACAGCTCATCGCCCCAGAAGTCTGCGTTCGGCTTGCTCGAATGATTGACGAAACGCAAGGTTCCTTTGCCGGCGATGCGCACTTCGTTTCCGTCATCGTCGTAGGTGTAGAGGACGTAGGCGCCTTCTTTTTTGGTCAGGGGACCCTCGTAGATGCCGATGAGGTCTCCTTTTTTGAAAACGCGGGTGGCGAACACCCCGCGGCCATGGATGCGGCTCTTTCGGACTTCGTATCGTAGTGACATGGATGGTGCTTGCTTGAAAGGGATTCGAGAGAGGGGGTCATAGTCGATGACGCCACGGCCGTCGACGCCCCCGACCCTCCCGGGCTGACCCCACGTCGCGCTTTCTTGCCACGAAGTCGAACACGGGCGCGAACCGATTGGCTAGATTGAACTGGCATGGGGCTTTCGCATGTCCTGAGAAAAAGAGTAGGCCTCGGTCACAACCGGGGCGCCCTCATGGGGGGAGCTTGTGCCGTCCTTTTCGGCTTCGGATGCCATGGCGGAGCGATCAAGCGAGAGCGTTCACCCTCCTACGCACAGGCGCCCAAAGCGGCCCCCGCCCACCGCCCCCTTGTGCCCGCCGCGCAGGAGGCGTTCAGGGACCCCGCGCGCTCCATCGATGAGCGCGTGGCCTCGCTCCTTGCGCAGATGACTCTTGCAGAAAAGGTGGCGCAGGTCTGTATCAAGCCGTGGCCAGCGTATATCGACCCAGAGGGGCGGCTCGACCCCGTCCGGGCCCGCGAAGTCTTGGCCGAGGGGCTCGGCATCACCGGGCTTCCCGCAGACAAGTTTCCGCCCTCTGTACACGCGCGGATGGCGAACGAGATCCAAAGCTACCTGCGCTCCCATACCCGCCTCGGCATCCCGGCCTTGCTGGTGGGGGAAGGGCTTCATGGCGCCTTGGTCAAAGGGGGCACCCATTTCCCACAGGCCCTCGCGCTGGCCAGCACCTGGGACCCTGCCTTCGTACGCCGCGTATACGAGGTGGTGGGGCGGGAGATGCGGGCCCTCGGCCGCAACGTGGTGTTGGCCCCCGTGGTGGACGTGGGGCGTGAGCCTCGCTGGGGGCGCACCGAGGAAACGTTTGGAGAAGATCCTTACCTGGTGGGACGCATGGGTTTGGCGGCCGTGCAGGGGCTGCAGGGCGAGGCTTTGCTGCCAGGGAGCGGGATCGATAAGCAGCACGTGGCTTCGGTCTTGAAACACTTCGCGGGGCATGGCGCGCCCGAGGGAGGGCGCAACGCGGCCCCTGCGAACCTCGGGCTTCGTCACTTCCGGGAGGTGCACCTTGGGCCCTTCGAGACCCTCGTCAAGGGAAGCGCCGTCATGGGGATCATGGCCTCGTACAACGAGGTCGACGGCATCCCCTCACATGCGAACCGCTGGCTTTTGACCGATGTCCTGCGGGGCGAGTGGGGCTTTTCGGGTTTCGTGCTGGCCGACTCGAAAGGCATCGCCCAGCTGCGCGACTTTCACGGTGTGGCCGAAACCGTCGAGGACGCAGCACGCATGGCGCTGTGGGCGGGTGTGGATCTCGAGTTGGCGAACCGTGACTTCGCCTATCCCACGCTCGCAGCGCAGGTCGAACAGGGGAGGGTCTCGGTTCACATGCTGGACCAGGCCGTGGCGAGGGTGCTGCGCGCCAAGTTTCTCCTGGGGCTTTTCGAAGATCCCCTGGTTCCCGAAGACGAGGCTCCGGAGGTCGTGGGCGCACCGGCTCACCTCGCGCTCGCGCAAGACGCCGCCGAGCGTGCCCTCATCCTGCTGAAGAACGAACACCAGGCTCTGCCGCTCGACGTGCACCGCGTGCGCCGGCTTGCCGTGATCGGGCCGAACGCGGCAGACATCCACCTCGGGGCCTACTCAGCTGAACCCAGGGAGGGCATGGGCGTGAGGGAGGGGCTCGAGCGCTATGCGCGAGGTCGGTTCCAGGTCACATATGCCGAAGGCGTTCGCATCGTGGAATCCGAGGCCACCTTCTGGAAGGACGGGGAGGTGACGGCGGCGGACCCGCAGAAAAACCTGCGGCGCATTCAGGAAGCGGTTCGTGTGGCACGGCGGAGCGACGCCGTGGTTCTGGTCCTGGGGGACAACGAGACCACGAGCCGTGAGGCGTGGGAGGACGACCATCTGGGCGATCGAGACAGCCTGACCTTGCTGGGGGATCAGGTGCAGCTCGCCGAAGCCATCGTGGCCACGAGGAAACCCGTGGTGGCGCTGGTCCTGGGCGGACGGCCCCTCGATCTCTCTCCTCTTCACAAGCGCGTGGATGCGGTGCTGCAGGGTTGGTATCTGGGCCAAAACACAGGTCTCGCCGTGGCGCGGGTCTTGTTTGGCGACGTGAACCCAGGAGGCAAGACCCCCATCACCTTTCCGCGCGGCGTGGGGCAGCTTCCCGCAACCTACGACCACAAGCCCTCGCGCGTACGCCGCTACCTTGGCGCCGACGAAGGCCCTCTTTATCCCTTCGGCCATGGCCTGAGCTACACGACCTTCGCGGTGGGCGCGCCCCTCTTGGGGGCGGCTTCGATTACCACGTCCGAAACCGCGGTCGTCACCGTCGAGGTCACCAACACGGGCAGCCGGCCGGGTGACGAAGTGGTTCAGCTCTACGTCCGCGATCAGGTGGCCTCGGTCACGCGGCCCGTCAAGGAACTCGAGGACTTCGCACGGGTTCACCTGGAGCCGGGCGAGACCCAGACCGTCACCTTTCGCTTGCCCGCCCGCGCGCTCGCGTTTTTCGGGCGCGACGTGAAGCGGGCCATCGAGCCTGGGCGCTTTGACGTCCTCGTGGGGCCGAATTCCAAGGACCTCGAGGGGGTCGAACTCGAGGTGCGGGCGCCGCCGCGCTGAGCGGCCAGTTATTTGCCCTTTCCCGGCCGGCCAGGGCACCCTGGGCCGCATGAAGACAAAATCCCTCCTTACGGCAATCATGCTCTCCGGCGCGGCTTCGGCGCCGGCCTACGCACAAGACGGCGCGGGCGGAGCCTCTTTGGGGCTTGGGGCCGAGGCCATGCTCACGGGACCTGGCGGCGCGGCGCTCGTCTACGACATGGGGCAGCTGCGCATCGACGGCATCTTGAGCTTCGTTTCCGCCAACGGCACGAACATCGGTCTGGGGGGCCGGGCGTTGTGGGTGGTGCACAAAGGGGCAAACTCGGACTTTTCCCTCGGAGGGGGCCTTGGATTCATCAACAGCGATCCCGACGGCCCGGCCGACTCCACCACCGACCTTCACGTGGATGCGATCGCCCAGGTGCGGGCTTTTCTCACGGACAACGTAGCCGTGAGCACGTCCTTTGGCTTCGGCGTGGCCTTCAACGACGGCGAGGAAGACAACCGTTTTGGTTTCGGGGCCCAGTTCGTTTCCAGCGCGGGGCTGGTCTACTACTTCCGCTGACCCCACCCGAAGGCGCACGCCAGCGAGGCCAAGGCCTCGAGGGGTGCGCCTAACCGGCCGAGCCCACGGTGCCGCGTAGAGCGCCGAGAAGCTGTTCCACCTTGCGCTCGAGCGCCTGGCGGTCTTCCATGTTGCGGGCCGCCGCGCGTACGAGCGGGATGAGCGTGCGTTCGACGATGGCCACCTGCTGGCCGAGCAGCTCCTCTATGCCGCGCGGAGGTTCCTGGTGGATCGCCAGATTGACCGGGCGTTTCTCGATGGCGTGCAAGATCGCGTCGAGCCGGCCGAGGTGGTCGGCCAACCACGGAGGCAGGCCATCCCCTTCGGGCTTGGGCGTGGCGCCGCTCGGGCTCACCTTCTCGAGCGCACCGCGGATGCCCTGCAGGTGGCTGCCGAGGTCCGAGAGCTGACCTGTCACGCGCGTGACCGGATCGTCTTCGGCGCCGCCCAGCTTCTTGACCCGCAGGTACTCGCGTTTGATCTCCGCCCAGCGTGCCGCCTGGACGGGAGTCAGGCGGCCACGGAGCTCCGCCAGTTTGAGCAGATTGTGTTCAGCGCCCGTGGTGAGCGTCTGGGCCTCGCCCACGTAGTGATCCTCGATGAGCCGATCGAGCTCGTCGGAGGTCATGGCGGCCACCACCTTCTCGGCAAGCTTGTTCATGTTGCGGTAGCTGCCTTGCAGCTTGAACGGAGGCTCGGTGCGAAAGCGGTCGTCTGTGGACGCCGAGGTGATGTACGTCCGGTTGACCTCCAGCAAGGTCTTTTGCACCGCAAAGAGGTGCTTGAACACGGCGACGATCTCGCCAAGTTCAACGGCGGCGTAGTCGTGGGCCAAGCCCGTCGTGGGCACGGCCTCACCCTGGGCCATGCGTACGAGCTTGTGGATGTCACCGGGATCCCTGGTGCCGAGCGGTTGCAGCACCGGATTCGATGTGATGGCGTTTTCGATGTAGCTGAGCGCGAAGACGTCGTCCTTGCCCGAGAGGATGTCGCCCAGGTTGTAGGTGTCCGCCCGGTTCGCCAGCATATCGGGGATCTGAAAGCGATCTCCCGATTCGGTGTAGGGGTTGCCGGCCATGACCACGCAGAAGCGCTTGCCGCGCAGGTCGTAGGTGCGGGTTTTCCCCTTCCACACGCCCTCGATGCGTCGTTGGGCATCGCAGAGCGAGATGAACTTCTGCAACAACTCGGGGTGGGTGTGCTGGATGTCGTCGAGATAGAGCATCACGTTGTTACCCATCTCGAGCGCGAGGTTGATCTTCTCCACCTCTTGCCGGGCCGTGGCGTTCGGCGCCTCCGCGGGATCGAGCGAACGCACGTCGTGCCCGAGAGAGGGGCCGTTGACCTTCATGAACACGAGACCCAGCCGGCTGGCCACGTATTCCATCAACGTGGTTTTGCCGTATCCCGGTGGGGAGATCACCAGCAAAAGACCCATGAGGTCCGTGCGTTTTTTCTCGCCCGCCGCGCCCATTTGTTTGGCGAGGTTGTCGCCCACGAGAGGTAAGTAGACCTCGTTGACCAGGCGGTTGCGTACGAAGGACGTCAGCACCTTGGGCTTGTACTCATCGAGGCGCAGCCGCGCACGCTCCCGCTCGACGAGCGCTTGCCGGGCCACGCGAAACGCACGAAATCCAGGCACGCGTTCACTACGGAAGCGTTCGAGGCGGGGCAGGAAGGTGTCGAGACGCAGCTCACAGCGGCCACCTTCGATGCGCCCGTGGCTCCCCACGAGACCCTCGACGACGAGCACGGTGCGTGCCGCGGTCTCGCTTCTGTCGACGCGGCCCTCGGTGAGGAGTCTCACCACCACTTCGTCCGTGAAGTGCCCGGACCGGGGATCTGCCGCCGCGTCCGCCGCCGCGGGCCGCCCGACGAACGCCTGCACCCAGGCGCGCGCCACGGCGAGACGGGCGGGCAGCTCGCCTCGCAGCTGGCGCAGATCTTCCTCGAACGCCACACGGTGGCCGTCCCGATCGAGCTGGGCCACGAAGGCCGTGTGCACGGCGACGGCTTCATGGCTGCACACGAAGCGGGGGGCGTCCGTGCCCAGTTCTTCAACCAGATAACGGGCTGCCTGCGCGGTCAGTCCCTGGCCCGCAAAGCCAAGCCCCTCGGCGAAGACGCGCAGCGCCCCGTCGAGCTCGGCGGCCAGCTCTTCGTGCGCCCCCGTCGGCCCGAGGCTCGTGCGCAGCCGGGCGAGGCTGGCGGCGCGTCGGTGCCAGGATGTGCGTGGGCTGTCGGAAGGGGCCTCGACCCAAAACAAGACCGCCAAGGCGCGGGCCGAGGGGGCAAAGCGCAGAAGGCCCGCGCTGTCACGCAGCTCGAGCAGGCGATCCAGCAGCAGGGCTGCATCCGCGTCGTGCACGCCCCGTTCGTAGCCCTCTTCGTAGCGTGCCGCCGCCGCTTTTCGCACCAGCGTCGTGAGCCCTTCGGGGCTGCGTCGGGCTTCGTGGAGCGCAGCGAGCGTGGCGCCGTCCGTGCCTGCTTCGGCGTCCAACAGCAGACACGCCGCCAGGTGCTCGGCTCTGTAGACGTCGGAGGTCTCGGAGATGAGCGTTTGCGACCAATAGGGCTTGGTTGCCAGGAACGCCTCGTCGGCCACGGCCTCGCGAAAGTCCGTACCCGTGATGGCGAGCTCCATCGTCTCTTGGGTGGCGTCGGGCACGAGGGTGAGCTCGAGAGGCTGCGTGTTGACGGTGAAGCGGTGTTTGCCGAGGCGAAGGACATTGTCGCCATCCTCGAAAAGGTCGAGCTTGTCCTTGAGGCTCCGCAGGGCGTCCTGCTGTGCGCTCTTGACCTTGGCAAGCAGCTCGTCGCCCCGGGGGCCTTCGCCGAGGTCGGCGAGGCGAGCTGCCAACTCCCGCACTTTCAGGATCATCGGATCGGCGGCGAAGTAGCCGTTGAGCTCGTCGACGCTCTTCAGCCCCTGGGTGCGTCGCTTGACCCCCTCGAGGATGCGTTCGGCGGCCGCCACCAGGTGCGTTGCGCGGCGCTGACGCTCGTCGAGCAGGCGCTGTTTTTTTTGGCTGAAGGCCTCGTACACCTCTTCGCGCTTGGCGGCCAGGGTGCTGAGATACTCGTCGAACTCGGAGAAGCGAGACTCGAGCTCCTCCATCTGAACCATGAGCCGTGACAGCTGCTCGTCGCACGACTCCGGGGACTCTGCGAAGCCCACGGCGCTCGTGACGGTCTGATCGAAGAGCTTGAATTGGGCCGCGAACTCGGACTCGCCCTCGGCGCGGAGCAGGGTCTTCCGTCGCGCCTCCAGGGTGGCCCGCAGGCGCCCCCACTGGCCGTACGCCTCCGCGATGCGCTCCAGGATCGTGGTGCGCACCGTGGGATCGTCGACGGCCAGGCCGCTCGTCACCTCCGACAGAACGTTGAGCCCCTGATTGAGCGCCTCGACCTTGCCGGCCAGGGGCGCAAGCTCACGGGTCTTCTCGATCTGGCCCACCCGCGCCGTCAGGTCCGCGAGTTCGCCCATGACAGGCCCAAAGGCGTCGTCTCGGAGCAAGAACTGCACCGCAGCCTGGCTCACCGTCTCGAACGCTTTGACTGTCTTCGCCTCGAGGGCGTCGACGGTGGCGCCGTCGACGTAGCGCACCTCCTTGAGACCAATCAGGTGGCCTCGCTCGGCCCGCAGCGCGCTCAAGGCCTCCATGTACGGCGAGATGGCCGACCAGCTGTCTGGTCTCAGGGTCTTGTGCAGCTCGGCCTGGGTGCTCTTGGCGGCAGCCAGCTGCTTGTCGGCCTGGGCCCGCAGCGCCTCGACCTTCTCGAATTCGTCGACGACCAGCTCCGCCGTGTGGCGGATCGCCGACAGGGGCTCGAGCAGGTTGCCCCCCGGTGCCAAGGCCTCACCCAACCAGTGATGAAGGTCCAAGGTGCGCCCAATCTGTGCGATGAGGTCTTCGTAGACCTGCCGGCTTGGCGAGGTGTCTTCCGCCAAGCGCCGGATCGCGAACGCGTCCGAGATGCCGCGCACGAGCTGTGAGTTGCCCACCTTGCCAAGGGGGCCAGTGACCTTCGGCGCCCGCGCGGCGTGCTCGTCGCTCAGAAAGGGCGTTCGCCAGACTTGCATGGGGTGGACGCGCGTCGGCTCGTCGGACTCGGAGCGGAACACCACCATGCGTCCGTCCTCGAAGAGGCTGTAGCCATGGCAGCGCAAGGGCGTCGAGACACGTTTTTCGATGAGGTTGTAGACGAGCAAGGTGTACAGCCCGTCGGATCTGCGGTGAAAGACGTAAAGCACGTCCTCGCCGTTCGGGGCGCGCACGCTGCGTTCGAATTCCAGGCCCTGAAAGTCTCCCTCGAAGACTTTGTGCTGGCCATCCTGAAGGCAGTACCCGCCCGGAAAGATGATGCCGTGGTCTTCCGGAAGCTCGACGCACGCATGCCCGATGGCGTCGATACGGCTGACGTGACGGGCCCGTGTTGCGTAGACCAGGTAGCGTGTGACCTTTTCGTTGAAGGGGCGGATGCGTAGCAGAACGAGAGCGCCCACCCGGGCGAACGCGATGGCAGCGTCGTCGAGTGCCTGCCGGGGATCATCGACGGGCTCGTTGTAGATGCCTTGCCCGTCTTCGGTGTTGTTTTCGACCTTGATCGTGAGGGTGCCGCCCGTGGTCTCGACGAAGATCGTGTCGAGCACGTTGACGTGGGGAAAGCGTCCGCCCACGTGCATGTCGCGCGTGGCTTCGATCCACTCGAAGGTGTGTTGCGGGGGAAAAACGAAGTCGCGCTCACCCCGGTTGTCGATGTACGAGGGCGCTCCGTCGCGACCCAAACCCCACCGAAACACCCGCAGGTCGCCCGGGTTGGGCCCCATGCGAAAGATGGCCAGGACCTTGGTGTCCGTGCGCGACAGCTTCGTGAGACGTGCGTGCTTGTAGTATCTGTAGAGCTCTTGAAAATCGGCAACGAAGCGTGGCTCGGACAGCAGGGACAGGGTCGGATCGCCGGTCTGCACCGGCACGAGATCCATGTCGCCATCCACGGACTCGAACCGGTGAAGCCCGAAGACGTCGCCCACAGCGGTTTCCGTCTTGAGGCCGAGAAACACGTTGTAGCCGAACAGCAGGTCGCCTCGGACCATCAGGATGTCGGCCGGGACGCAGTTGTTCTCGGTGCGCGCGCGATGGCTCGATAACACCGCCCATTCCGTGCTGCCGAAGGCAGCCTTGCGGGCTTCGTTGAGCGCCTGGGCGCGCTCGGCCAGGGCCCGAGCCTGCTCGATGAGCCGCGCCCGAATGACCTCGTATCCATCACCCACGCCGCTCGTGGGCCGTTGCGTTTCGATTGTTTCAGCCATGGCCGGCACCTGCCGCGGGAAGGCGACCTTTCGCCCCCCGCGGTCTCGCGGTTTATTCGAGACCCAGGTCCTGGGCCTGCGCAAGCAGGCGCTCGAGCGCCATGCGCTTGGTGCCGTCCGCGGCCTTCATGACGTGATTCAAGGCCGCCACCACGCTCAGGTTCTTCAGGGCCTCCGTGGTGAGCGCGGGCCGGCTCAGCACCTCTTTGAGGTCCTCGCGGAGGCTCGCTTCGCCGCTCGTGTACTCATCTGCCATTTGGCCCAGCAGCTGGCTGTTGCCCACGGCGCCGTCGAGCGCGTGCCCGAGCGAAACGGCCTTGAAGAACTTGTCGAGGAACGCACCGTCGCCGCCCACGATGTTGATCTTCGCCTCGGATACGGCCTTACCCATGACGGTGGCCTGCTCCTCGGCGATCGAGACCCGCGCCTTGAGCGACTCGAGGGCGACTTCGGTCTGCTTTTCGAGGCGCATCCTGAACTCCTCGTGTTCGCGCGCGTCGCCCTTGAGCTGCTGCATGGCCTCTGCCTTCTGCGAAAGGCCCTGCGCCTCGGCGGCCATGCGCTCGCGAATGGCCGTGGCCTGCGCCACGCCGACCTTCTCGATGGCCGCCGCGTCCGCCTCCTTCACCTTGATCTCGGCCAGGCCCTGCGCCTCCACGCCCGCGGCCTCGGCTTGCAGCATCTGCTGTTTGGCGTGCGCCTCGGCCTGGCCCACCTTTGCGATGGCGCTGGCTTGCACCTCTTTGCCCTTGGCTTCGGCCTGGAGCTGCTCGAAGGTGATGCGGGCTTGCGCCAGCCCCACCTTCTCCGTGGCCAGGGCATCGGCCTCCTTGACCCGCACGCGGGCCAGGCCGTCGGCCGCGGCTTCGGCTTGAACACCCTCGGCGATCCGCAGCTTGCTCCGGGCCACGCGGTCGGCGGCTTCTAGATCCGCATCGGCCTTGACCACCGCTTGCTTCGCCACGAACTTGGCCACCTCGGCTTCGGCTTCGGCGTTCTTCAGCTTTGCGATGACCTGCTCTTGAGCTTTGCCCTCGGCAGTGATGAGGTGAGCGTCTTTTTGTCTCTTGGCCTCAGCGAGTACGCGCAGGTCGCGAATGCGCTCCTCTTCCTCTGCCACCTGCTTTTCCACCGCAATGCGTCCCGCCACCGCGTCTGCGATGAGCTTGCGTTCGAGCTCGAGGGCCTTTTCCTTCTCGATCCGTTGCAGCTCGACCTCACGTTCGCGCGAGATGGCCTCGAGGTCGCGGTCTTTCGACACCCGTTCGTTCTCGACTGCCACCACACGCTCGCGGTTCTTCTGGGCCACTTCGACCTGCCGCCGGCGGTTTTCGTCGGCGATCGCAACCTCTTCTTCTTGGCGGATGCGGGCCACTTCGGCTTTCTGCTTCTCTTCGGCCTGAACGCGCAACGTCTCGGCGCCCTCGCGCGCTTGGATGCTGGCGATCTCGCGCCGCTGGCGGGCCTCCGCGTCCGCACGCTGCTTCTCGAGCTCCATGATGGCCTCGGCGGCCTCGACGTTCTTCTTCGTGATCGCCTTGAGCTCTTCTTGCTTGAGATCATTCGTGCTGACGTTTTGTCCCGCTGTGATCTCGGTGATTTTTCGGATCCCCTGCGCATCGAGGATGTTGCTGGGATCGAGGATCTCGAGAGGGGTCTGCTCGAGAAAGTCAATCGCCGCATCGTCGAGCACGTAGCCGTTGAGGTCTTTCCCGATGACGTCGATGATCTGGTCGCGAAAATCGTCGCGCTTCGTGTAGAGCTCCTCGAATTC
Organism: Myxococcales bacterium; assembly: GCA_022184915.1. NCBI lineage: Bacteria > Pseudomonadati > Myxococcota > Myxococcia > Myxococcales > Myxococcales bacterium. The sequence goes on from JAGTJU010000001.1 coordinate 800,043, forward strand.
GAGGCGCTTGCCCACGGTCTTGAGCGCTTCGGAGAACTTCGCCACGAAGAGCTGTTCGAGCGTCTCCGCATCGGAGGCACGGGCGCAGCCGATCGCCTGAGCGACCTTCAAAACGTCTTCGGCGGTTTTGTTGACGCGTACGAAGAAGTTCACGCGGATGTCGGCGCGGATATTGTCCTTGCAGATGAGGCCCTCCTTGCCCCGCCGATCGATCTCGATCGTGCGGACGGAGATGTCCATCACCTCGGCGCGATGGATGACCGGGATCACCACGGCGCCCGTGAACGTAACCGTGGGCTCGGTACGCAGGGTGTTGACGATCAAGGCGCGGCCCTGATCCACCTTGCGGTAGAAGCGAGAGATGAATACGCCCACGACCAGGAGCAGCGCGGCCATCGCGCCGCCCAGCAGCAGGGCCATTTGCAAGGTCTGATTGTCTAGAATGTCGCTCATCGGAGCCCTCGAGTTGTTCTGTTCTGACCGGCTGAAGGTTTGCCAGGCGGGTCACGCCCGGTCCTCGAACATGGTTTTCCGAAACGTCAGGTGTTGGGAGGTTCCCCGCCCTGGGGCGCAGGGGAGTCGCGGGCAGGGAGTACGTCGTCGAAGCGCTCGACCTCGAAAGCCTCCCGCTTCACATCCCACGCGACGAGCACCACCCGCTCACCTCGTGCGAGCGCGGTGGCCGGCGTGGATCGGATCTCCACGATGAGTCCAGCCCCGCCGTCGTCCACGCGGGCCTGACCGAAACGCGCGTCGACACGGCCCGTGGCCACCTCACCCAACTTGCCTACGAGGTGCGCACGCCGGGGCGCTTCGTGCACCTTGAAGAGCGGCCGCAGCGGTCGTACCAGGACACCACAAAGAGGCAGCGAGACCACGAGCAGGCCAAAGGCGATGATCGCTCCCGGCAGGAGGGCGACGGGCCCTGTCAGTGCGAGGGTGAAGTGGCACGCGACGAAGTTGAAGAGCGCCACGGCCGTGCCGTAAACGGTAAGGGGCACGTGGCGAAGGCCGAGGAAGTTGAACAGCCCCGCCGCTGCGCCGAGGCCTGCGTCCGCCGGTGTGCCCGCCGCGTCTCCCACGCCGTCCGCGCCCCCGAGCGCTTCCACGTCGAGCGAGCCGCCCGCCACCAACAGCCAGTAGAGCAGGACGAAGCCAAGGGCGACCGTCCAGAGGACCGTGGGGTAGGCGAGTGCAGCCGCGACGAAGGCCGTAAACATGGGGGTCGCGACTATATCACAGCACGCGTCACGGCCGACGACTCAGGTGTAACGGAGACGTGAACGCAGGGAATCGCGATCGTCTCGTCATGCGGGCGGTTCTTCGTTCGCGTGCAGACCGCACATACGTTCACGCCGAAAGGCACTGTGCGAGGTAAGCGATGTTGCGAAAAACTCTTGTTTTCGCAGCACTTCTGGTACCATCGGCTTCCATGGCGATGAAGCGGAAGGCTGGTGGACCATCGAGGCGCCCGAAAAAGTCCTCGAAAAAGGCCAAGGGCTCGGCTGTGAAGAAGGCCGCAAAGAAGTCCAAAAAGGCGGCTAAAAAGGCCACGAAAAAGGCGGCCAAAAAGACAAGCAAGAGGGCAGGCAAAAAGGCCGCCAAAAAAGCGAGCAGGAAAACGGCCAAAAAAGCCGGGAAAAAAGGCGGGAAAAAAGCGGCCAAAACGGCAAGCCCCCGGGGCGCCAAGAAGGCGTCCAAGCGCGCTGCCAAGAAGGCAGCCAAGAAGGTCGCCCCGAAGGCCAGCAAGGCGAAGCGGGCTGCGAAGCCGGTGGCATCTGCCCCAGTGATCGAGCCGACGGGCGAGTCCTCCTCTCCGCAGGGCGCCGAGTCCAGCGGCGATGCAGGTGGTGCTGCCGACGGCGACGCGGAGCCTGACCCAGAACGCCCCCTTGAACGCACCCGGAGACGGCCTGCCCGCCATGGGGGCCTGACAGTTGCCGACTACGCCGCCGCTCTCGTGGGCTGGAAGGCGAAGGCCGTCAATCGTTTGCGCGCCATCATCGCAGAGGCCGCTCCTGAAGCCCGCGAGTCCATCAAGTGGGGCCAACCGACCTACGAGCTTGGTGGCCCGTTCTCCTACATCGCGGTCTTCAAAAGCACCGTGAACTTCGGGTTCTGGCGGGGCGCCGAGCTTCCAGGCGAGGGCTTGCTGGTGGGGGGCGGTCAGGAGATGAGGCATGTGCGCCTCACCGAGACCACCCCGCTCGATGACTCGGATTTCATCGAGCGTCTGGTCTCATTGGTGAGGGCCGCAGCGGCCTTGAACCGGCTTGGCGCCGAAGCCTCGGGCCCGTAGGCGGACAGGACCCGAAAAGCGAAACGCGGAGCCACAGGGCTCCGCGAACGCTCCTGTCATCGAGAGCCGGGGCTCATAGCTCCCAGCCGAGCCGCGCGGAGGCGGACCAGCTGTCGAGATCTCCGTTGCCCGAGACCGCGCTGTCGACCAATTGCTCGTCGAAGGCGAAGCGAGCGGTTCCCCGGATGTCGAACAGAAAGCCTCCTGCGTGGATGCCGAGGCCGACGCCTGCGGGGACGAAGAAGACGTCGTCACGGCTGTCGACCCCGGACAAGTTCACGTCGTCGTTGACGAGTTGGTAGTGGGTCCACCCCCCGCCCCCGAAAATGTAGGGCTGGACGGTGGTGCGGGTGAAGTTGATGCGCAGGTTGGCCTCGCCCCCGTTGCCAATCAAATTCGCATCACTCGACAAGCCGGTTACGTCAGTGGGTTGAGCTGAGCCCACGTAAGCCGCCTCGACGGCCACGAAGGAGCGGGTGCCGTAAGTCAGACGGGCCTCCCACAGGCCCCCAAGGCCCGCTACGTCGCTCGTGTCGGTGTTGATGAAGTTGGTGATGCCCCCTCCCACGCTGATTCCAAGACCGGCAGGCGTGAGGAGGTGAGAGGGACGTTCCCTCCACAGCATGGTCTCGCCTGAAGACCCTTCGTAGTCGTAGGGGTCGTATACGCGTACCGTGACGTCGGGGTCACCCGTCGTGCCCGTGTCCGCCTGGGCGGTGGGGCCGTAGCCCGATGAGGAGGACTCTTCGGCGAGGGCGCTCGCACCGTCGCTGTCGCTGGTGTCGGCTCCGTCCATGGGGGTCGTGCTGGCCGCCAGGCTACGTGTGCCGGTGTCGCTGGTCCGGGGGCCTTCCTCGTCCGCTTGCTCCCCTTCGCTGCCAGGCGAAGAGACCTGTCCCACCTCACCGGTGCCTTGTGTTTGGCGACTGACGTTCGTTGCCGGGGCGCCTGCGCCGCTTTGGTCGAGAGGGATCACCACGGTCTCTCTGTACACGCCGATGACATCAGGGGCCTCTCCGCTTCGCCTCGGGGCACCGGGGTTCAGGCCTTGGGTCTCCGTGGCGACCTTGAGGACCTTTTGGTTCATACCGCCACTGCGGGGCACGGCCTCTCCCGGTCCGGCCACCTTCACCTGATCGTCGTTGCCGTTGGTGAGTTGGCCTTCAAGGAACGACTCGGCGGCCTGGGCGCGACGAGCTGCCAGAGCGCTTCCCTCGGACTCGGCCTCGGGCGATGTTCCGCTCGCGGTGATGTAAACCTGTCTTTGGCTATTGCCCTCGAGCCACGTCGCGACGTCCTTCAGTTTGTCCTTCGCGGCGTCGTCCAGCGTCGCTGAGCCCGCCGCGAAGGTGATCGTGGACGCCTCGGTTTTCATGCCAGCCCCACGGGATGAGCGCCCAGGCTTGGCCTTCGGCGGCGCTTGCATCGTTCCTGTGCCGCTTGTCCCTTCGACGCTGGGCCCCCCTGTGGGAGCCTGAGTGTCCATGCCACCCCCTTGGGTTTGGGCCTGTGCCACGGCAGGCGTGATTGCCAGTACGGCGAGTGTTGCGAATGCGAGTGTTTTCATCTCTCCCCTCCTCCCATCGACCTTCAGAGAAGGCGTTGGCCACCAGGTTGGTGCCAACGCCCGTTGTTCGCGTCCGCGGCGGGTCTTCGTGCCAGCGGCGCCTCGGCTACCACATGACCGTGTAGCCGACGTTCATCGTCAAGGCGTTGCTCACTTGAACCAGCTGACCCTGACCCGAGTCCGTCACATCGTTCGTCGAGTAGATCCAGCTAATCGCAGGCGTCAAAATGCCTGACCTGCCCACCATGACGTTGACTCCGAGGCGCGGCGCCACGGCAAAGCCCAGGTCGACGTCACTCGAGTATGTGCCACCCAAGCCGATGCCCAGGAAGCCAAAGAGCATGTCGTTGAAGGGCAGGTGGTAGCTGGGCTCGAAGAGCAGCTTGGCGAACGTGGCATCCGAATCATCGGCGTTCACGTAAGTGATGCCCAGGATGGCCGACAGCTCCAGGTTGTCGGCGATGAACCACCCGATGCTAGGTGACACGTCGATGCTCTGAACGTCGTTCGCCACAGTGAAGCCTACCGAGCCACCGAGCTCGAGTACGCCCGCACGAGCATAGGCGACGGGGCCGCCAATGCCCGCTTGCCTGATGATGCCTGGAGACTCTTCACCGCCCACGGGTCGCGGAGGCTCTGGGCGTGGATCCAAATCGGGCTTACCCTCTTCGGCAGGGTAGGAGTCGATGGCCTCGGCTTGGTCTTCTGCCGAGCCGGTCTTTGCGGTGTTCGTGTCGTCGTCTTCTGCTCCTTGCAAGCCCTGCCCCTCTTGGGCTTGTGCGAACGCGACGGCGCTCGCAAAGAACAGGCCTGCAGATGCACTCATCATCGCGAAAGTCTTCATGCTCGTCTCCTGAGGTTCGAGTTGGCGTTGCTGTGCTCCTCACGCACGAGGCGTGCCAACCTCCTGCGGCACGGGCGCGTCGTTCGAACGTTTCGGACCCTACACGGCGCGTGCCTCGACCCAACCGCTTGAAAGGAACCGCCGAACCGACAAAGGTCGGCCGAATTGCCGAAGCCGCTCCGAGGCCCGCTGCGCGCGATGGGCCCCACCCCGAGCGGGCAGAGCGGAGGTCATGGTTGCGGGCTCGTTACGTTTGTTACGAGGCACAACAAGAGCGCCCACACGCCATTTTGCGAGGCGAGCGTGGCTGGCGCACCGGCAGGTTCCAACGCCCCTGTTGGTCGGTCAGGAAGGCGGACGGGGGGAGGGGCCCCGGCCCATGAGGTCCGGCGTGAGCTCGACGCCCAGCTCCTCCTCGGTGGCCGTGACCCTCAACCCAATGGTCTTTCCCACCAGCGTAAAGACGAAGGCGGCGTTCAACGCGGCCCACACCAGACAGACGGCCGCGCCCAAGGCCTGAATGCCGAGCTGATACAGCCACGGGTGGTTGAGGCGTTCAGGCCGTCCGAAGAGCGCCACGGCCAAGACGCCCCAGACTCCGCAGAACCCGTGTACCGGAACCGCCGCAACGGGATCATCGATCCTCAGCCGGTAAAGCATCCAGTCGTAACTGAGATTATGCACCAGGCCCGCGGCCGCTCCCACCGCCAGTGCGGCCAGCGGCGTGACGACGTGGCAACCGGCGGTGATCGCCACGAGCCCGCCCAGGATGCCGCCCAGGAACTTCTCGGCGACGTCCTTGCGACCCGGAAAGGCTTGCGCATGCGCAAAGGCCACGAAGCCCCCCATGGCGCCCGCCAGGTTGGTGTTCAGGATGATCCGCGCCACGCTGGCATTGAACGCGAGGGTGCTGCCTCCATTGAATCCCCACCAGCCCATCCACAGGATGAACACCCCCAGTCCGGCATATGCGATGCTGTGGGAGCGCAAGGGGCGCGGGGCACCGTGGGCGTCGAAACGTCCACGGCGAGGCCCCACCAAGGTCATGCCGACGAGCGCGAACCACGCGCCCGTGGAGTGGACCACCGACGACCCCGCGAAATCCATGAAGCCCAGCTGTTCGAGCCACCCAGGGTTATTCGGATCGAAAGCACCACTCCAGACCCAATGACCAAACACCGGGTAAACGAACCCCGCGAGCCAAATACACCCGACCAGGTACGCCATGAAGCTGGTGCGCTCGGCCATGGCCCCTGAGACGATCGTGGTCGACGTTCCTGCGAAGGCGGCTTGAAACAAGAAGAACGTCAGGCCCAGGGCGTGATGATGCCGTTCGAACCCTTCAAGCGCGAAGAGGTCTGTCCCGAGCAGGCCCGACAGAGATCGGCCGAAGAGAAAGCCAAAGCCGAAGAGGAAAAAGAAAAGGGTGGTCAGCACCCAGTCGATGAGGTTTTTCATCGCCACCGAGGTGCCGCTTTTTCTTTGTGTGAGCCCCACCTCGAGGCACTTGAAGCCGGCCTGCATGAAGAACACGAGGACAGCGGCGAAGAGCACCCACAGCTCGTCCAAAGAGGGCAGGGCCGCGGGCGCGCCGGACGCGGCACGGGCCGACGAGGCCTGGAGCAAGCACAGCGCACCTGTTGCCAGGGCGGCGCAAGGACGCGGACGGAAGGCGCGCCGGGCGAGCATGAGTCGCAGAAGGGCTTCGGACGTCGTGGGGGGGACCTTGAGCGACCGAGGTGAGGCGTCGTTGCGAGTTTTCCCCGCGGAAACAATCACTTTTTTCTTCAAGAGTGACCTGTCGAGGGCCGATAATAACGCAGACGCCGGACGCGTCCCATGTCCTCGAGAGGGTTTTCAGTGGGGGAGATCCTGGGCGGAAAATACCGCCTGTGTCAGCTCGTGGGCGAAGGCGGTATGGGAAGCGTATGGCTTGGCCGCCACCTGCTCCTCGATCGCGCCTGCGCCGTGAAGCTGCTCGGTGCCGGAGCGGGCCCGCTCACCGCCAAGCGGGAGCGGTTCGTGCGCGAGGCGAAGATCGCGGCCTCGGTTCGTCACGCCAACGTGGTGGACCTCTTCGACTTCGGCGAGACTGAAGGTGGCGAGTTCTTCATGGTCATGGAGTGGCTCGAAGGCGAGTCGCTCGCAGAGCGGCTGGCGCGTCCTCCGTTGATGGGCATGCGCGAGCTGGTCTCGATCCTGTCGGATGTGCTCTCGGGTCTGGCAGCCGTTCACGAAAGAGGCATCGTTCACCGCGACCTCAAGCCCGAGAACATCTTTTTGGCCCGCGAGGGCGATACGATCATCCCCAAGCTTCTCGACTTCGGCATTTCGCGCTCGAGTGGATGGGCCGGCGACGCGGGGCTCACGGCCGCCGGAAACACGGTGGGCACTCCCCACTACATGTCACGCGAGCAAGTCCGGGGCGTACGCGATCTCGATGGACGCGCGGATCTCTACAGCGTGGGTGTGATTCTGTATCGCGCGGCGTGTGGCCGTTTTCCTTTCGACGACGACGAGCTCACGGGCCTGCTGATGCGTGTGGCAGAGGGGGAGGCTCCGCGTCTGCAGCCTCTGCACCTGGACATTGGGGACGGGCTGGTTCAGGTGATCGACAGAGCTCTCTGTTCGGATCGTGCGGGGCGGTTTGCGAGCGCGCTCGAAATGCGGCGGGTGCTGTGGGCCGCTGCGGGCTCGATTCCTGCCGGACTGCCCGCGGTCTGGGGCTTGCCTGGTTCTGGGCTGCCCTTCGATTCCCCGGGGGGCGCGCCTGCGGGGTCCTGGGGCAATACCGCCACAGACGGCTCGTCCACCTCGGTGGGCATGGCCCACTGGCGGCGCCTCGTGCCCGTGGGCATCGCCTTGGCGGTGGTGGGCGCTGCGCTTGCGCTTACGCGCCATTAACGCCAGGCGCCCGCGCCTTGCTCGTGCCCGTTGAGACCCCAGCAGGTCCGCAACGCTTCGGCTTGTCGCGCGAAGGTGAAGGTGTGGGCCATGGCCATGGCGTTGGCGCGGAGAGGCTCGAGCTCTGCGGGGGCGCGCTTCAAGACGGTGAGCGTTTGCGCCACCGCGCGCGCGAGCGCCAGGGGGTTTTCGTCAGGCACCCAGACGCCGTTGTCGGGGCGGGCGAACGCTGCGCCGCCGCCGCCGGTGAAGCCCACCACCACGGCGCCGCACGCCATGGCCTCGAGAGGAGGCAAGCCGAAGCCCTCACGGTGGCTGGTAGACACGTAGACGCTGCTTTGCTGGAGAATCGCGGCCGTTTCGGCCTCAGATTTGTTTTCGATGGGCACCCAGGGCACATCGCGGAGCTCGGGGTGTTGGTGATGAAGCAGGCCTCGCACGATGCGCAGGTTCCAAGCACCCTTGCGGGGCATGAACGCAACTTGCAGAAGCCTCTGCGCGGGTGCAGGCGCGAGGCGGTCCAGGTCGAGCGCATAGGGCACCACGGCGGTTGGCAAGCCGAAGGTGTCGCGACAAAAGGTGGCGATGATGTCGGAACTGGCCAGCACCCGTGTCACCCCGAAATCACTGTAGTGAGCCTCGGGTTCGAGCACCTCGAAGACGTGGTAGTGGTTCTGGCAAAAGACCACCTTGAGCAGCGGGACCTGTCGCAAGGCCAAGAGTGCGGCCGGGTAGTCTTCGGGGACAACGAGGGTGTCGTCCTCGCGCAGAGACAGCGCGGTGTTTCCGTCGATGACGGGTGCCGACGAGGCAAACCAATCAGGACGCTCCGGCGCGAAGTGCACCACCGCGGCTTCGCGCCCAGAGGCCACGAGCGTTTCGACGTGGTGGTAAATCGTGCGCACCCCGCCGCGGGGTTGCCGCACCGAGGGGCACACGTAAAGGATGCGTCCCATGGTTAGAGCATCTCCAGCACGGCCGGCGTGGTGGCCTCTGCCACCCAGCCCTGCTTGGTGCTGACCCTCGCGTAGACCGTGACCTTGCGCCCGTCCAGCTCTTGCGGTGTGCCGAGGCTCGTGGCGCGCAGATACACCGGAAACTCGGTGCACCAGCCGGTGTCCGTCTCACAGACCATCTGAAAGCGAAACGACTCTTCCACGGACAGCCCGGTGGTCGTGTCGGTGACCCTGACGAGCGCCGTCACGTCTGCGCCCAGATGCTTGGCCCGTAGCCCCATGCGTAGGAAGAGCCCCGATTGTCCGCTGCCTGCGTAGCGGATGGGTTCGCCGGGCTCCAGTGGATCGAAGCTGAGCTCGGTCTCTGCGTCCGGGGTGCCCAGCCGCACCTCGGGAGGGCCGGGGGGCTCGCCGCCCTCCGTGTCGTTGCCCCCACAGCCGAACAGCACCAGGACAAGTCCCCAAACGGCCGCGGGCAGGCGATGATTCACGTAATTCACGCCCGCCAGGATAGGGCAAGTCCAGGACGCTTGGCCAGGCTTCGGAGGTCCTGCAGGTCCCGGGAAGCGCGGGCCTCAACCGCAGCGCGAGCCCTGACGATGACTCAAGACGAGCCGCCCGTGCCCGCTTACCTCAAGGACTTTGCCAAAGTGCTCAAGGAGAAAGGCGCTCGCGCCTATCTCGACGCAGCCCCATCGCCCATGCTCGTTCTCCTGGGATTGGCTCGTCAGCTGCGCGATGGCCCCACGGGGGAAAAGACCACCGTCGCCACATCTCTCAATGAAGAACTCGAGGCGAGCGCCTTGGTGGGCCGCGTTTTCTTCGTGGCGAAGGCGGTTGCGGGGAGCCCTGGCCCCGTTTCGCTGGGGCGCACGTCCGAGACCGACGTGCACATCCCGGAGTACTCCATCTCCAAGCGGCACTGCGAGATCCTCCGCAGGGAGAGCGGCTGGGCGATTCGTGACACGGGCTCGACCAATGGCACGGAGCTCGACGGCGAAAAACTCGTATCCGGCCTAGAGGCGCCCCTGGTGGGAGGTGAGACGTTGGTCCTGGGCCGTTTTGCCTTTCGCTTCGACACGCCCCAAACACTCCTCGAGCGTTTGCGCGCGAGGGACTGACGCGGTCTGCTCGAATGACCCAGGCCGGCCCCGGTTGCCTGTTGGGCCTCAGCCGCGGCGCTTCGGAGGCCGCCGCCCGGAGGGCCGGGGCGGCGGGGAGGCAAGGTCTCGCGGAGGGCGGATCGGAAGCCGCTGCTTCTCGCCGACGTACACCGCGTGGAGGCGTCCTCCCTGTCCGCTGCGTTGGCGTGCGAGGGAAAAGCCTGCCGCGGCCATCCGCTGCTCGAAGGGACGATCTGGCTCTTCGGACCACACCGCGAAGATGCCGCGGGGGGCGAGCGCATGGTGGGTGAGCGCCAGGGCCGCGGTGCCGTAGAGAGGATCGCGAGGGCCGTTGAGCGCGTGATGAGGCCCTTCGTAAAGGTCGATCACGATCGCGTCATAATGGCCCGCGGGCGCGCGGGCGATGGTATGCGCCACGTCGCCCACGGACACCTTCACCCGCGGGTCCAGGACGGCGGCGTGGGTGAGAGGGGCGAGCGGGCCTCGGCACCACGCGACCACGCGCTCGTTGAGGTCCACCACGTCCACCCGGGCGTCGGCGGGCAGGTGGTCGAGGGCCGCGCGGAGCGTGAACCCCATGCCCAAACCGCCGATGAGGACGCGCGGTTTGGAAAGTCCGAGGAGGGGTTCGCAGGCTGCCACCGCCAGCGCGTCCTCCGAGCGGTGCGCGCTGCTGGTCATCAGCACGCGGCTGTCGATCGTGATGAGGAAATCCTTTTCGCCGCGCTGACGCAGCTCGAGCGGGCCTTCGGGGGTGTCCACCCGATCCAGGGTCGTCCAGGGGCGCATGGGGCTCCGTGATAGCACCTCGGCCCGCGCCCTGGCGAGCGACGCTGCGCCTGTCAGGGTGTGGCGAAGAGCTGGAACTCCTTGATGCCCGTATTGCCTCCCGTGGTGTCGACCGCCTCGAGTTTCACGAGGCGCGCCCCTTGCGGGGCCTTGAAGGCGAATTTGTAGAAGTTGTCAGGGTCAGGCGTGAGGTAGGGGCCTGCCTGAGCCGCGCCATCGAACGTGAGCTTGAGGGCCTTGATGATCGAGGTGCCGTCCGACATCTTGCGGCTGCGAAAGCCGAAGCCGACCAGCGTCTTGTTCGCACCAAGGTCGACCGTGAGCGATGCGGCGTTGCCTTCGCCTTGGCTCGACCATTCGGTGGCCATCATGCCGTCGATGGCGTTATTGGCTCCAAAACTTCCCTCAGGGCCCGTATTTCCAAAGTTCGAGCTGACTGCGGCGATGGAGGCCCCCGAGGCGAGGTCCCCCACGTTGACCCAGGCCGGTTCGCCGGGGGCAGCGGCCGCCGTGGTGAAGGTGCGGAGCTCCGACAAAAACGTCTCGCCGCCGGGTGTGGTGGCCTTGGCGCGAAACGCTATGGGTGTGGCCGGGGGGAGATCTTCGAGCGGCACCTCATGCGCCAGGGCGTAGGGATTGGCCGGGTCCATATCGGGATCACTGGCCGCCCTGTCGAGGGACGCGGCGGTAAGGCCCCACAGCACCTCGCAGGTGGTGGGAACGCTCGTATCGAAGCGCACCACCGCACGGCGGGAGCCAACCTCCTCCACCCGCAAGTTCAAGAACTGCACGCCCAGGGCCACGTCGGCGCCCCCATCGGACGGCGTCGGGCTCGAGCCAAGGGGTCCCCCTTCGGGAGCCAGGGCCGCTGCATCGGAAGGTGGCGGGGCGGTGGCGGCTGGGGGTGAAGCCGCGTCGTCACAGGCGACGGCGAGCATGAGCCAAGGCGCCAGAACCAGCGTCGGACGCCACTTCGTGGAAGGAGGGGTGTGGTGCACGAAAACAACTACGCGGGCACGGCCCTCTGGGTTTCGGTCTTTCTGCGGGCGTACGGTCGATGCGGCGTGCGGACCCCCATCGGGCCCCGGGCCGGGCTGCCTCAGGACCCTCGGAGCAGCACGTCCCACACCAGCAACTTGAGGGCCAGTGCGCCCACCGTGGCCAGAAAGAGGCTGCGGACGAACTTGTCGCCGCTCTTGATCGCGGCGTGCGCCCCGACGTAGCCGCCGAGCAGGTTGGCCACGGCGAGGGGAACACCCACCCGTAGATCGATGAGCCCCCCTGCCAAGAAGACGGCGCACGCTGCCACGCACGAGATCAGGTTGATGGGCTTCGTGAGAGCCACGGACTCCATCATGGTGAGCCCGAAAGCTAGCGTGCAGAGCACCGTCATCAACGTGGTGTATCCGCCTGAAAAGAAGCCGCCGTAGATCCCCAAGAGCGTCGCGGCCGTGTAGCCCACCGCGCGGCGCCCCGGGGAGCTGGCCACCGGAGGCCCCGACTGTCGCTTGAAGACGAGGAAGAGCAGCAGGGCCGCCATGGAGACGCCCACGACGACCTTGACGACGGTCTCAGGGAGTTTCACCGCGATGAAGGCCCCCAGGGCTGACGTGAGGGCCGTGATCACGCCGAGGGGCCACAAAAAATCCTTCTTGATGAGGCCGCTGCGGGCGAACCGCGCCGTGGCCGAGACCGTCATGAATAGCACCCCGAACATGTTGGTGGCCACGGCGTGACGAGGGCTCATGCCCATCGTGATCAAGATGGGCACGTTGATGAGGCTATTGCCTCCCGTGATGGCTCCCACCGCACCGGTCAGGAACATGAGGGCCGTCAGCACGGCGATCCAGGAAAGGCTCATGGAACGTGTCTGTCCTTGACCAACCCGGTTCCGCCTAGGCCCGTAGGGCGGCAGGAAGAACCCAGCGCGAGGCGCCCACCAGCGCGCCCAGACCCAACGCCAGGGCCACACCGGTGAGATGGAAGCCGAAAAGATGCGCGTGCGAGGGTGCAGCCTCACAGAGCACGTGCAGCGCGGCCTGGCCCGCGATCGCTCCTGCCCCGGCCGCTGCGGCGAGCGTTGACCGTGGGCGCTCGAACACACCCCGACGAACCAAGATCACCGCGTAGGCCAAGGTCGGCACGGCCGTCGCGAGCTCGAACGCCAGGCAGTGCAGGCCCACCCCGGCCTGCAGGGTCCCGCTTCGGCCTGCGTAGGCCGCCAGCCCGGCGGAGAGCAGCGGAAGCACAGCCGCAAGGGCCCCCAAACCGCCCAGGGCCAAAGCCCCCAACGTGGCCCCTGCAAAGGCGAGGGCCATGGCGATGCTGGTGGTGGGCGTCAGCGCCAGGGCTCCACTTGCCGCCAGGGGCACACCCGCCGTGGCGATGATGAGCACGGCAGCCAGGGCTGCATAGACGCGGCTGTGGCGGCTCGCCTGCACCACCCGATGCAGCGTGCTCGCCACGCGGGCGAGCGCGGCCTCGTCCGGAGCCCATGGGAGCGCGTCCCCCGCGCCATCGATGACCACCAGGAGGCTTCGAGCCTCACCGAGCGCATCGGCGCAGGGTTGGCAACCCGTTGCGTGGGCCTCGGCTTGCCGCCGGTCGAGGTCCTCGCTCGGCAGCGAGACCAGGCCCAGGGCGTCGCGCTGAAGCGTTTCGCAGCGGACAGGATCCGGCGTCCCGAGCTCCGCCTTGTTGAGCTCGCTCTTCAGGGCCTTCGAGGTCGAGCGCGGCGTGAGGGTCTTCGGGAAGCTCATGGCGCAGGCTCCTCGGGCTCTGCGGCCGCCAGCGGTCGACCCGCACCGGCAAGCGCCGCCGCCGATGATACACGCACAGAGGCGCTTGGCACCGGTTCGCCCTCGGGTGCTGGCTGCGCGAGGGCGCGGAGCTGCTTGCGCAGCCGTTCGTAGGCCCGAAACGCGCGGAGCTTGACGGCGCCTTCGGACGTCCCGAGCGCCGTGGCGATCTCGGCGAACGACAGGCCCTCGAAGCGGTGCAGGTGAACGATCGCCCTTTGCGATTCCGGCAAGGCGGCCAGGGCCTCCTGAACTTTTCGCTGGCGCGCCTGCGCGTCAAGGTGCTCTTCGGGCGAGACCGTTGGCTCGGCGTGAAGCGGGCTCTCCGCGTCGAGCGACTCGTCTTCGAGCAACTCCGTCTGCCCCGGCACACGTTTGCGTAACTCATCCACCCGCACGCGGGCCGCGATGGCGAAGAGCCACGGGCGCAGCGGCCGGTCACTTTGGTAGTCCTTGCGCGCGCGATGCACCTTGAGGAAGGTGGTCTGCATCAGGTCGTGGGCGATCGCCTGGTTGTTGAATGTCCGCATGAAAAATCCGTAGACCCGAGGCGCAAGCGCGGCGAAGAGCCGGTCGAAGGCCCCGCCATCGCCGGCCACGTAAGCGGCCATCAGCGCCTCCTCTGTCAACTCGTCGCGCTTCATGGAGGTCTACGGGGGTGCAGGCATTCGGTTACGGGCCAATTTGGCCCGAGCCGCCCTCGACAAGCAAGTTACGGTCTGTGTGCGGCACGGGGTTAGCCCGTCGAGAGGCGCCACCAGGACAGAGCCACAAGCGCCGCGAGCAAGAGCCCGAGCGTGATGCCTTGGCGCTTCGACAGGGGCCCGCGGCGCTGCACCCGGGTCTTAGCCCCCGAAGTCGTCGAACATGATGTTCTCGCGCTCGACGCCGAGGTTGAGGAGCATGTCCGTGACGGCCTTGATCATCATGGGAGGCCCGCAAAGATAGTATTCGATGTCCTCCGGGGCCGGGTGGGCCTTGAGGTACTGCTCGAAGGCCACCTGGTGGATGAAGCCCTTGAGGCCGGTCCAGTTGTCCTCCGGAAGGGGTTCAGAGAGGGCCAGGTACCACCTGAAGTTCGGGAAGTCTCGCTGGATGCCGTCGAAGTCCTCCACGTAGAAGGCTTCTCGTAGGCTGCGCGCGCCGTACCAGAACGTCACCTTGCGATCGGTCTTCAGCCGGCGGAATTGGTCGAAGATGTGCGAGCGCATGGGCGCCATGCCGGCACCGCCGCCGATGAACATCATCTCGTTTTTGGTCTCGCGGGCAAAGAACTCGCCGAACGGACCCGAAATCGTGACCTCGTCACCAGGCTTGAGATTGAAGATGTAGGACGACATCACACCGGGCGGCAGGTCGGCGCGTCGGGGCGGCGGCGTGGCGATGCGGACGTTCAGCATGATGACGCCTTTTTCGTCCGGGCAGTTGGCCATCGAGTACGCGCGGGTGACCGTCTCGTTCGAGACCGCTTTGAGGTCGAAGATCTTGAACTTGTCCCAGTCGCCGCGGAAGCGTGGCGGAACGTCCATAGTCTTGAACTCGATGCTGTAGGGTGGGCTCTCGATCTGGATGTAGCCGCCTGCGCGGAAGGGCACCTCTTCGCCCGGGGGCAGCTCGAGCACCAGTTCCTTGATGAAGGTGGCCACGTTGTTGTTCGATCGCACCCGGCACTTCCACTTGCGCACGTGGAACACCTCGGCGGGCACCTCGATGCGCATGTCCTGCTTGACCTTGACCTGGCAGGACAAGCGGCAGCCTTCACGCGCCTCACCGCGATTGATGTGACCTTCTTCGGTGGGCAGAAGCGAGCCGCCGCCCTCGAAGACCTTGACCTTGCACACACCGCAGCTGCCCTTGCCGCCACAGGCCGAGGGGATGAAGATCTTGTTGTTCGCGAGCGTTGCCAACAAAGTGCTGCCGCTTGCGGTCTTCAGGCTCGCGTTCGGGTCGTCGTTGATCGTGATCGTGACCTCGCCGCTGGCAACCAGCCTGGACTTGGCAGCCTGCAGCACCACCACCAGGGCGATGATGAGGGTTACGAAGAAAATGGCGCCAGCGATAACGGTGGTCATGAAGAGGTTTCCTGAGCGGGTCCTGGGAAGGGTCCTGGAAAGGTTCTAGGAGCTCGTGAGGGCGGGGGGACTAGAGCTGGATGCCCGAGAACACCATGAAGCCGATGGCCATGAGGCCCACGACGATGAAGGTCACGCCCAAGCCGCGAAGCGGCGCGGGCACGTTGGAATACTTCAGCTTCTCGCGAATGGCGGCCAGGGCCACGATGGCAAGGGCCCACCCGATGCCGCTGCCGACCCCGAACACCGCCGACTCACCCAGGGTGTAGTCACGCTCGGCCATGAACAACGAGGCCCCCAAGATCGCGCAGTTCACGGCGATGAGTGGCAAGAACACGCCGAGCGCGCTGTAGAGCGCGGGAAAGAAGCGGTCTAGGCTCATCTCCAGGATCTGCACGACGGCAGCGATGGTGCCGATCAGGGTCAAAAACGTGAGGAAGGAAAGATCCACGTCGAGACCAAAGGCCGCCAGGCTTCCCTCCTTGAGGAGGTTGTTGTGCAGCAGCTGGTTCAGGGGCGTGCAGACGCCCAGCACGACCGTCACGGCAACGCCGAGGCCGATCGCGTTTTCTACCTTCTTGGAGACGGCCAGAAACGAGCACATCCCCAGGAAGAAGGCCAAGGCCATGTTCTCAACGAAGATCGCCTTGGTGGCCAAGCTCAAGTAGTGTTCCAACACGGAAGGCTTCCTCTTTTTGGTTGGGTTTGTAGCTGCGGATGACCCAGATGAACCCGCCAATCAGGAAAAAGGCGGCCGGGGCCAGGACCATGAGACCGTTCGGCTGATACCAGCCCCCCTCGGTGACGGGCTTGAGGATCGTGATCCCGAAGAGCTTGCCGGAACCGAAAAGCTCACGCACGAAGGCCACGGCCACCAGCACCAGGCTGTAGCCGAGTCCGTTGCCGATACCGTCGACGAAGCTCGGGATGGGCTTGTTCTGCATCGCGAAACCCTCGGCGCGGCCCATGACGATGCAGTTGGTGATGATGAGGCCAACGAACACCGAGAGCTGCTTCGAGATGGCGAAGGCGTAGGCTTTCAGCACCTGGTCCACGATGATGACCAGAGACGCGATCACCACCAGCTGCACGATGATCCGGATGCTGGCCGGAATCAGATTGCGAATGGCGCTGACGGCGAGGTTCGAGAAAGCCGTGACCGCCGTGACCGCGAGGCTCATGACCACCGCGGTCTCCATTTTCGTGGTGACGGCCAACGCCGAGCAGATGCCCAGCACCTGAAGGGCGATGGGGTTGTTGTTGGCCAAAGGATCCAGCAGGATCTCGGACGTTTTGGGTTCGCTCATATTTCCCCCTTTTCCGCGCGGAGGCGCTCGACATAGGGTCCGTAGCCATTTTCGCCCAGCCAGAACTGGACCAAACCGGTCACGCCACGGCTGGTGAGGGTGGCGCCCGAAAGCCCATCGATAGCGTAAGGATCGTCAGCTACGGAGCCGGCTTGCCCTTTCACCACCTGCAGTTTGGGTACGCCCTCGCGGTCGTAGATCTGCCGTCCTGGCCAGAGCGACTGCCACAAGGGGTTTTCGATTTCGCCGCCGAGGCCAGGCGTTTCGCCGTGTTCGTAAAAGGTGATGCCCTTGACGGTGTTCCCGTCGGCCTCGAGGGCCAGGTAGCCGTACATGGTGGACCAGAGGCCCTTGCCCTGAACGGGAAAGATCACGCCGTCGAGTTTGCCGTCCTTGACGATCTTGAACAGCACGCCCTTGTTCGGGATACGCTGCACCTTGGCGGGGTTCTCCGGGGCCTTGGCGCTGCTGGCCGGGTTGGCCATCGCCTCTTGCTGGTCGAAGCTCTTGGCGTCGACGTCGGACGCGGGCGCGCCCGTTTTGAGATCCACCACCACGGGCTGGATGTATTGGTCGTAGCGTTCGCGGACCTGCTCTTTCGAGAGATCCTCCCCACCCTCCATGAGGCCAGCCACCGCGAGCACTTTGAGCTGACGGTCGATGGCCTTGTTGTCGAGCTGGCGAGGCTTGAGCGCCACCGCCGAACCCGCCACGAAGAGCGAGCAGACGCCACAGACCGCGGCGGCGAAGCCTATCGTGTAGGCAGTGCTATGCTGCGGCATTGCGTGCAATCCTTCGTTTGACGTTCGCGTTCACCACGAAGTGGTCGATGAGCGGCGCGAACATGTTCATGAAAAGAATGGCCAACATCATGCCCTCGGGGTAGGCCGGATTGACCACCCGGACCAGCACCACCAGGACGCCGATGAAAAAGCCGTAGACTAGCTTGCCCCGGTCGGTGAAGGCCGAAGACACCGGGTCCGTCGCCATGAACACGGCGCCGAAGGCCCAGCCGCCGAGCACGAAATGCCACTCGGGCCGCACGTTCATGAACGGGTTGGTCTGAGACCCCACCAGGTTCAGGAGGCTCGCCATGATGTAGGTGCCGACCGCAACACCCAGCATGGTCCGCCATGAGCCAACCCGGGTGATGATGAGCAGCGCCGCTCCCAGCAGGCAGGCGAGGGTCGATGTTTCCCCCATCGAGCCCGGCACCAGGCCCACGAAGGCATCGAACCAGCTTGCGTGAGCGAGCGCTTCGTTGCCCTCGACGGCGGCCCGTGACAGCCAGGTGGCTCCCGAGACGGCATCCGATTGCGCGGCGGCGGTGTTGGCGGCGATCCATACATTGTCGCCGCTGATCTGGCCCGGGTAAGCGAAAAACAGGAAGGCGCGCGCGGTGAGAGCCGGGTTGAGGAAGTTCATGCCCGTGCCGCCGAAGACCTCTTTGCCGAACACAACCCCGAAGGTGATGCCCAGAGCCACCTGCCACAGCGGAATCGTGGGCGGCAGCGTGAGTGGGAAGAGCATGCCGGTCACGAGGAAGCCCTCGTTGATGTCGTGCTTGCGCAGCACGGCGCCCAGCACCTCGACGTGACCGCCCACGAGGAAGGTCACGAGCAGGACAGGCAGAAAATAAAGGGCGCCGTGCACCACGTTGGCCACGACGCTCGACGGGTCGAAGCCCAGGCCAAGCGCTTGGTAAAGGCCGGTCTGCCAGTCGTCGAGCGGCAGAGCCCCCTGGCTTATCGCCAGGTGCGCTTGATACCCCGTGTTGTACATGGCCATCAGAATGGCCGGGATCAGCGCCACCACAACCGTGACCATCATGCGCTTGAGGTCCATGCCGTCGCGCACGTGCGAGCCGGTGCGGGTCACCTGGCCGGGGGTATACAGGAATGTGTCGGTCGCTTCGTAGACCGGATAGAGCTTCTCGAACTTGCCGCCCTTGTGAAAGGGCTTGCCTACTTTGTCGAGCGCTTCGCGTAGAGCCTTCATCAGTGCAACCTCACCTTTTGGTCAGCCCTCGGCGTAAATCTTCTCGAGGTTGGCCCGCAGCACGGGGCCGTAATCGACCTTGCCGGGACACACGAAGGTGCACAGCGCAAGGTCCTCTTCGTCGAGCTCCAAGACACCGAGCTTCTCCGCCTGTTCGATGTCGCCCACCATCAAGGAGCGCAGCAAAAACGTGGGCAGGATGTCCATGGGCATGACCTCTTCGTACATGCCGATCGGCACCATCGCGCGGGGAGAGCCGTTGGTGTCGGTGTCGAGGTCGAACTTGCGGCCGCCAAACAGCCTGGAAACGAACACGGGGAAGATCGAGAATCTGCGACCACCCGGCGTCATCCAGCCGAGGAATTTCCGCTCGCGCCCTTCGGTGAGAAGGCTCACCTGCATGTGGTAGCGGCCGAGGTAGCCGAACACGGCCCCCTGGGCGCGCTTGCCGGAGAGCACCGAGCCGGAGATCACGCGCACGTCCGGAGCGTCACCCGAAATGGCGCGCAGGCCACCCGCGAGCACCTTCGTGGCGTCGATGAGGTCAGCCAAATTGGCCCCGGCCCGCGTTCTGACGAGGCGCGGATTTTGAACCGGCGGACCTGCCACCGAAACGACCACGTGGCCGTCGAGCCTGCCGGTCTTGACGAGGTGGCCGATGGCCAGCACGTCCTGGTAACCGAGCCACCACGCCGTCCGGTTGCGTCCTACCGGCGCGATGGTGTGAATGTGCACGCCGCTCGTCCCCGCGGGGTGAGGCCCTTCGAATTCGTGGGTCTCGATGGCCGCCCGGGCCGCGGCCTTGAGGGGGGAGTTCGGGGCCACACACAGATGCGTTTTCCCGTCACTCAGCTTGGCGATGGCAGCCAACCCCACGGCGAAGTCGTCTTCGCGGCCCCTGACCACCACCTCGGGCTGCGCCGCGAGGGGGTTGGTGTCCATGCCGTTCACGAAGATGGCGTGAGGCGTGGTGGTCGGCGACGGAATGCGCGAGAAGGGCCGGGCCCGCAGGGCCGTCCACAGGCCGGACTCGGTGAGCAGCGCGACCACCTGCGCACGGGAAAGCTCTGACACGGGCCATCCGGTGAAGCTGGGGAAGGCTTCGAAGTTCCCGGCATCGGGGTCTCCGGAGAGTTCCTGGTCGTTCAGCTTGATGACCACGGACTGGAGCACGCGGCGCGCGCCCCGGTTGATGGCCTCGACCGTACCCGCGGCGGGGGCAGTAAAGAACACGCCGGGGGTCTTGCGATCCTCGAACAGCGCCTGACCCCGCTTCACCATGTCGCCCTCTTTGACGATCATGCGGGGCTTCATGCCCGGGTAGTCGTCGGCGACGAGGGCCACGGTGCGCACTTGTACCGTTCCCGCCGTCTCCTGGCGAGGGGCGCCCGAGATGGGCAAATCGAGGCCTTTTCGGATTCGGTGAATTGGCATGGGCTTCTCGGGACGAACGATCCTGCCCTCCTAACGCCACCCTCGACCACCCCTCGGCCCTGTGGGGCGAGATCCTACGCGTGATGCGAGCTACCAAATGCCGGGGCACAAAGCAATCAAAAGCGTGCCTGCAGCTCTCGATGAAACATTGCCCCGCGGGCTCTGTCGCGGGCGCTCTGTGGCGAGGATCCGGGCCTGTTGCTAATCTGCCGCGCTTTCATGCTCGACCTTTCCCGTTACCCCTTGAGCCGCCTGGCCGACCAGATCGGGACGCCGTTTTATCTCTACGACAGCCAGGTTCTCCGTGCGTCGCTCGGGCAGCTGACGCAACTCGTGCAGGGCAAACATCTCGCCTGTCGGTACGCCATGAAGGCAAACTCGGCGCGCAAAGTGCTCGAAACGGTGCGCGAGGCGGGTTTGTGGATCGACGCGGTCAGCGGCAACGAGGTGCTCCGCGCCTTGGCGGCGGGCTTTGCGGCGGGCTCCGAGCCGCCTGCCGTCATGCTCACCACGGACGTGTTTCGCGACAACGCGCTCACGGCGGTGCTCGAACATCACGTGTTGCCGAACGTGGGCTCGCCCGGCATGGTGAACGAGCTGCGAGGGGCAGGCTACCGGGGCCCGATCGGCCTGCGTGTGAACCCAGGCTTCGGGCACGGGCACGTGAAGTCGTGCGACACGGGAGGGCCTTCCTCCAAGCACGGCATCTGGCCTGACCAGCTGGAGGCGGTGCTCACCGCCGCCACGGACGCAAAGCTCCCGGTGGTCACCCTGCACGCCCACGTGGGCACGGGCCCCGAGCTGCGGGAGTTCGACGCGAACATGAGGCGCCTGGTGGCGTTCATGGCGCCCTGGTTGAAACGCTTTCCCGACGTGAACGCCGTCAATCTGGGCGGGGGCATTCCTCACCCCTACCGCCCCGGTAAGCCGGCCTATGACCTCGATGCCTGGTACCGTCCCGTGCTCGAGGACGCCGTGCGCCTGCTGGCAGAGGAGGCAGGGCGCCCGATTCGGGTCGAGATCGAGCCGGGCCGCTATCCGGTGGCGGGCATGGGGCTCCTGGTGGCCCGCGTCAAGGACATCAAGGAGACGCGCACGAACGACAAGGGCCCGGGGCACAAGTTCGTGATGGTGGACGCCGGATTCTCCGACCTGGTGCGGCCCGCCATGTACGGGTCGTACCACCACATCTCGATCGTGGGCCGCGGGGCCGGCCGGGCCGAGGAGCCTTTGGTGGTGGCCGGGCCGTTGTGTGAAAGCGGTGACGTGTTCACGCGCGACGATCGCGAGCTCCTGGATCCCCGCCTGTTGCCTCTGCCCGACGAAGGCGACCTCTTGGTCCTGCACGACGCGGGCGCTTATGGCATGGCCATGAGCTCAAACTACGTGTCTCAGGGCCGACCACCCCAGGTGTGGTGGGAGGACGGCCAGGCCACGCTCATCTCGCGCCGTGAGACCGTGGACGACGTGGTGAAGGCCGAGTGTGCCGAGCCCTTGTGAGGTTCCCGGGGCCTCGGCGGGGGCTCAGTGCTTCTCGCCGTAGGGCCCCGTGCGGACCTCACGCAGGCGTCCGTTTTCGAAAAACAGGAAGCGGACGAGGCGGCTCGAGCCCTGGTCGTAGGTCCACTCTTCGTGCTTGACCTCGACGACCCGGTCGATCCACGCGTTGCCCACGCGAACTTTGACGGAGCGGTACTCGACCCACGAGGTGATCGCGTCGGGATCACCACACAGCGACCGCACTTGGTAGGCGTTGTCGCCGTCTGAAACGAGGCGGGTGCCACAGCGCATGCCGTCGGCCCAAGCGGGCGCCACCTGCGGGCCTCCCGGGTGGTTCCAGGAGGGGAGTAGGGGGAGCAGGGCAAAAGCGACGGCGAAAGCCAGGAACGAATGCCCGAACGCGCGCGGCCATCCAGGGTGCTTCATGGGGGCGGGGAGCTTTTTCGAGTATAGCGCAGGTGGACCCGGGCGGCCGCCAAAGGGTGCTGTCCCGCCGCGCGCGCGTCACCTTGCGAGGCCGCGGTCTCGTTGCGCGACGCGGCCCTAGCGGCAGCGGCCATTGTCGCACCGTTGTCCGGGCTCACAGCTCGTGCCGCAGGCGCCGCAGTGGGCGCCGTCGCTGCCGAGCGACACGCAAGCGCCTTCGCAGTCCGCGAGACCTTGGGGGCAGCCCGAGCAGCAGCGGAAGCCCGTGTCCACGAAGGCAAAGTCCTCGCCCACGACGGTGGCCATGAAGCCACAGGCGAGGGCGGCGGGAATGCTGAGGTAGGAGCCGCCCCTCAAGGTATGGGTGCGACGGCCATCCGCCAGCACACCCCGGCAGTCGGTGGTCCACTCGGCCACGTTGCCGCTGAGATCGAAGGCGCGGGCCCCGCCGCCGAGGTCGGGGCCGGCGCATGCCGCGAAGGCGCCCACCGGGGCCGCTGACGCGCGGGCGGCGTCGAGGCCATTGCAGGCGTTGGGGGTGTAGCCGCAGCCGTAGGGGTAAGGCTGCACCGTCGGCGCAGGGCAGATGAGGCCGGCGGCGCAGGCGAAGCCCCACTCGTCGGCCGTAGGGGCGCTCGACGAGCAGGCGCTTTGGCGGGTGGTGCGGCAGAGGCGCATGCCCGCGCCCTCACAGGCGGCGAGCGCGCGGTCGTAGGAAACCGAGGTCCACGGCAGGTGCGCGGGGCCAAGCGCACAGGCGCGGCCGTCCAGCTTGCCCGGATCGTCGGCGGTGGCGTCGGGGCGGCTCGCCTCGAAGCGGTGAATGAAATAGTCGTTGCCGCCTGTGGTGACATGGATGACGTCGTCACGCACGCCCAGGCACGGGGCCCCCTGACAGGCGGGCAGGCTGCTGCCCTGTGGGTTGTCCCAGGGCTCGTCGGTGAGGCCGTCGCAGTCGTTGTCCAGGCCGTCGCAGCTCTCGTGGACCACGACGTGGTCGGGGGCGGCGCTGACGTCGCAGGCCGGGCGGAGCAAGCGATCGGCCTGGCAGCGCAAAACGCCGTCCTTCTGGCATGCGCCGAGGCCCTCGTCCTTGCAGGTGGTGCCCACGCGCGGTTGGGTGTGCTCGTCGGTCTCGGCGTCGCAATCGTTGTCGAGGCCATCGCACCACGTCTCTTGCCCCAGCACCTGATTGGGGGCGAAGAGCTCGACGGACGCCGGGTAGTTGCAGTACCAGTCGGGCGCGGTCCCGTCCCCGGCGGTGGTGCACACGGGATAGGATCCGAACCCCGGGTAGCGCGTAGAGCCCCCCTGGCCCTTGCCGCATTCGCCTGTTTGCAGACAAAAGTTTTCGGGTGGGAAGCGGAGGCCGGGATCGGCTTCGTCGGTTTTGCCGTTGCAGTCGTTGTCGCGGCCATCACACACCTCGGGGCCGTCCGGGCTGCAGGCGTATTCACAGCCGTTGTCCGGTGCAGCGTCGAGATCCACGAAACCGGCTTTGCAAAAGGCCACACGGCAGGCTCCGGCGGCGCAGCCGTTGATGGCGTTCGGCAGCGCGCACGCGTTGGTGCAGGCGCCGCAAAAGCGGGGATCGTTTTGCAGATCGAAGTCTTCATCGGTGGCGCCGTCGCAGTCGTTGTCCTGGCCGTCGCAGACGTCGGGCTCGGGCAGCTTGGCGTTCTGGCAAACGAGGCCACCGGGCAGGCAGGCCCACGTGCCAAGCGCGCAGCCCCCGCCGCAGGCGCCCGAGCCTGGATCACAGCCCACGATCCCGGTGGGGAAGCAGGCTCTGCCTGCCAGCGGATCGCTTTCGTCCGTGGCGCCATCGCAGTCGTTGTCCTGGCCGTCACAGGCGTCGAGGCCCCCTGCGCTGGGCGTGCAGGCGTACTCGCATCCGTTCTGGGGCGCTCCGTCCAGATCCACGAAGCCAGGCACACAGGCTTGCCTCACGCAGCGGGCGTTTTCACACAGAGCTCCCGCGTTGGCGAAGGCACAGGCACGGCCACACCCTCCGCAGTTGAGCGGATCGGCTTCGAGATCGAAGTCTTCGTCGATGAGGCCGTCGCAGTCGTTGTCCACGCCGTCGCAGAGCTCTTGCCCACCCGCCGTGAGGGCGCATTCGCAGCCGTTGATCTCGAGCCGGTCGAGATCGACGAAGCCCGGGTTGCATGCGGAAAGCCGGCAGCGCCCCACCGAGCAACGGGCGGCCCCGTTGAGCAGCGCACAAGCGTTGCCGCATCGGCCACAGTGGGAATCGTCCGTGTTGAAGTCGAAGTCCTCGTCAATGAGCCCATCGCAGTCGTCGTCGGCACCGTTGCACAGCTCGGCCGACGGCTGGCAGATCGTGCCGGCTTCGGGCGCCCCGGTCTCGAGGCTTGCGCCGTCGGGGGGCGGCGGGAGCACGGGGCCGCCCTCACGCAGCCCCCCGTCGGGGCGAGGCTGCGGGGTGGGAGCGCCGTCGGGGGTCTCGGCGAAGAACGGAAAGCTGCGCACCTCGCAGCCTGCAAAAAGGGCGAAGGCGCTGCAAAGGAAAACGAGGCGGTTCATTGCACACCTCCCGCACGGGCGCGGCGCCGGCGCCGTTTCAAGAATGAGAACGCCAGACCCAGGGAGAGCAGGAGGACGAGGGGCGAGGGAGCGGAGGCGCTGCCGGTGACGTCACAGCTACACCCCCCGCCTCCCGCGGCGGCCACCCGATCGAGGGGGTCGAGCCGTGGCAGCTGGTCGGGCCCGAGGCATTCGGCCACGCCGTCGGTGCGCACGACGCAGACGTCGTCGCCCTTGCAGGCCGTGGCCAGGCAGGGATCGGGCACGCAGGCGGCCCGCGTGGGCACGCAGACCTGTCCCGTGAGGCAGCGAATCAGCAGGCAAGGGTTGGGTTCGCATTGGCCGGTGGCCGGGTGGCAGAACCCCGTGCGGGCACAGGCCACACCGAGGCACCGATCGGGCGCACACTGTCCGAGGCGGCAGGCAAGCTTGTCCTGCGCGTTGCACCTGACGCCTCGACAAGACGCCACGCAGGACCCTTCGCTGCAATAGGTGCCCGCGGCACAGCTGACCGTGCGACAGGGATCGGGTTCACACACCGCGCCCCGACAGAGCTGGCCTTCGGGGCAGCCTTCGGTCTGACACGACAAGCACGAGCCCTTGTCACACCGGAATCCTTCGGGGCAGCTGACGCCTTCGCAGCGGTCGATGCAGCCGCGCTTGGGGTCGCAGCGGAACCCGGCCGCACAGGCCGTCCGCACGCATTCGTCCTGCACGCACACACCGTCGACGCAGGTACGTTCGCCTTCGCAAGGGAACTCGCCGTCGCGGCACTTCGGGGCGCATTCGGCAAACGCGCAGGCAAAGCCCTCGGGGCACGGGGCGAGGTCGTCGGTCTTGCCGTTGCAGTCTTGGTCTTTGCCGTCACAGATTTCGGGCGCGGGGCCCACTCCGCCCGTGCAAGCCCAGGTGGCGCCCCCCTGGCTGTCGGCCAAGCAGATGTTGGCACCGGGACGGCACTCGCCAAGCGGGCCCGTTCCCGGGGGCAGGCCCGGAGGCGGGCACATGCCCGGAGGGTTCAGGCCTTCGTCGACCTGGCCGTCGCAGTCGTCGTCGAGGGCGTTGCAGCGCTCGAAGCTCGGGTCGACGCTTTCGTCGCAGTACTTTCCGCCACCCAGGCAGCGCAGCATGCCTTTGCGGCAGATGCCTTCGTCGAGGCCGCAGGGCGTGGGCACCACGAGGTCGGGGTCGCGGGGCTCGTCGTCGGTCACTCCGTCGCAGTCGTTGTCCAGGCCGTCGCAGAACTCGGGGGTGGGGCCCCGGGCTTGCTCGCAGACGGGCTGGCCGCCTTCGCAGCGCCACGTGCCCGCCTGACATTCCCCCGCGGTGGGTCCGCAGGGGCCCGGCAGGTTGTCGGTGAGTCCGTCGCAGTCGTCGTCGAGCCCGTTGCAGGCCTCTTCCTCGGGCCCCTCTGCGCCCTGGCAGACCAGCGTGTTGTTGACACAGCCCAACACGCCCGCCTTGCATCGGCCTTGGCCCGCCTGGCCGGGACCGCAGGCAGCGCCAAGGCCGAAGCCCTCGTCCGTGAGGCCGTCGCAGTCGTTGTCCACGCCGTCACAGGCCACCTCGGGTTGCGGGGTGATGGCTCCCACGCACCCGCCGCACGTGCCGCCTTCGCAGGCCACGAGCCCGGTCTGACAGAGGCCGCGGCACGTCCAGTCGCCCGCCGGGGCCCCGCCGCACGACAGGGGAGTGGTGTTGCGGGTGCAACCCGCGGCGCCCTCGGGGTAGCAGGCCAGCGCGAACCCGTCGGTGATGCCGTCGCAGTCGTTGTCGAGGCCGTCACAGAGCTCGGGGGAAGGGGCCGTACCGCCCACGCAGAGGGCCTTTTTGCCCCCTTGCCCGTCGTCGGCGCACGCGATCTTGCCGCGGCGGCACGCGCCCACGCCCAGGCCGCACGCGGTGTCGGCGATGTCGTCGGTCACGCCGTTGCAATCGTCGTCGAGGCCGTTGCACACCTCGGGCTTGGCGCTGCAGGCGCAGGACAGGTTTTCGTCGACGAGGCCGTCGCAATCGTCGTCGGCGCAGTCTTGGGCGGTGGGGGCGAGGCAGCCGGGCGCCGAGCCGCAGCGCTCTTCGAGTGGGCTTGCCGCCCCGAGCCCTTGCGCCGGGCACAGGCCGGCCGGGCTTGCGGCACAGACGAGGCCGAGGCCGTCGGGAGAACACGCCAGCACCCCCTGCCGTTTGCAGCGCCCCACGCCCACCGTGCAGATCTCGCCCTTGCGGGGGAAGGTTTCGTCGATCGCCCCGTCGCAGGTGTTGTCCTGGCAGTCGCAGCGTTCGGACGGAAGCGAGGCGGCGATGATGTCGCCCAGCCGGGCCGTCAGCTCTGCGCGGTCGTTCGCGAGCAGCGCCGTACCGGTGCCGCCCGATGCGGCAATCGCGTTGAGCGAAGGATCGTTGACGGTGAAGCCCACGACGTAGGTGCGCACGCGCACGCGGCGCGTGCCCGCCGGGTTGCCCGCGCGCTCACAGCGGCTGTCGAGGGGATCCCACAGCCCGCCGTTCGTGCAGGCGAAAAACAGGTTCTCGGCCGCGATCGCGCCGTTGATCCCGCAATTGGTGGTGCAGGAGTTGGTCTCGATCCCGTCGGTGATGACAATGACGTTGTAGGACCGGCAATCCACCTGGCCGTCGCGGTTCAAAATACCGGGCTCGGGACCGGCCACGCTGGCGTCGTTCACCAGCCAGTCGCGAACCGCGTTGAGCGCGCCGCCGATGGGCGTGATGCCCACCGCCCGGAGCTCACGGTTCGTTCCTTCAGGGAAGGTTTCCCTGCCGTCCATCCAGGACAAAAGCTCGACGTGGTTGGCGCCGTTGGCAGCGGGGAAGCCCACCAACACGTCGCCCGCCAGGCCAAAGCCGCCCGCCCGGGGGTCGCTGCCCGTGCAGCAGAGGTTGCCTTCGTAAAAGATGTGGGTGGGGTCGTCTGCGGGGGCTGCGCAGCGCACGCAGCCGTTGCCCGTGGCCGTACCGCCCGTACACTCGTCGTAGTCGGGGCTGATGAGCGGGATGCTGAACCCGCAGCGCCCCTCGCAGACGTTGGCCGTGGGGTTGACGCTTTGGCAGCTTTGCAGGCTATTGCACACCGCGCCCAGCTCGTTTTGGTGATAGCGGGCCAGGGAAAACTCGGCCGCACCAAAGGCCGTGATGCTGTCGGTGAGCGCGGCTTTGGCCTGGAAGAGCTTGCTGTCGTCGAAAAGCCCGTTGCCGTCGAGATCGCAGCCGGGGTGCGTCTCGGAGCCATCGCCGTGAGTTTCCACGCGCAACGCGTTTTCGGCCATGGACCCCGAGGTATCCACCAGCACGACGAAACGCGGCTTGACCGGCGCCGCTGCGGCCAGTGGCGCGCCCAGGCCGAAGCACGCCCAGACACCGATGACCAAACCGATGACCAAGACGGAGCGGGCCGCGGGGTACTGGCCCCCCCGTCCACGTGGGGAGCCCCTGCGATGAGGTGATGCCATTGTGAAGGTGCCTATATTGACACCAGGCGCCACCTTTCAGGAAGACGGTTGTGCCGAAATTGGCGGACGCTCCGCGCTGCGGAGCCGCCGTCCCGGGCCGCGCGCGGCAACCCTGCGAAAACAGGCGATGAAAGGGAGGCCGCTCAGGAGGCCGGGCGGAACTTGACCCGTCCGGGAGCCCTCAGCACCTTGGCGATGAGTTCTCCTTGAGAGTGAACCCCGAGCTTGCGGTAGATCGCTTTGACGTGGTTCCGGGCGGTGTGCACGCTGATGAAGAACATGTGGGCCAGCTCGCGGGGCTTCTTCCCGGCGACCATGGCGCGCAAGATCTCTTTTTCTCGGCGCGACAAATTGGCTGATTCTTCGGGGCTCAACATGGCCACGGGGTCCGCTTCGTCGTCGGACACCGCCACCGAGGGCATCTCCTGCGTGCTCATGAGCCCCGTCAGGCCGGGGTCCGTCGAGCCCGCGCTCTCACGGTCGAGCTCCTCAACCAACACGGCTTGGCGCCGCGAGAGGTGAACGAGCCTTTGTGTCACGGATTTGACGGCATGCTTGCGAAGCGCATCCCGAATGGCCATGGCCAGCTCGTCGGTCTCGCATGGTTTCTGCAGCAGCCGAAACACGCGCCCTTCGTTGATGCTTCTCACGGCAACCTGAAGATCCGCGTGGCCCGTCAGCATGATCTTGGGCAGGTGAGGTTGTTCTTTGGCCAGCTCGGCCAGAAACTCGCTGCCCGACTGCCCGGGCATGCGCTCGTCCACCACGATGGCCCCCACCGGCTCCCGTGACAGAATCACTCGGGCTTCAGCCGCCGAGTGCGCCCCGATCACTTCGTAGGGCTCTTTTCTCAGCGCGACCTTCAAGCCCTCGATCACCTCGGGCTCGTCATCCACCACCAGGACTTTGTCGTACATTCCTTTTCCTTGGGCTCGTGATTCGCCGTTGCCCTGCTTGGCCTCGTGTCAACATCGACCCAAGTGAGCGGGGCCTTTAGCCCTCATTGCGAGAGGAACAGGGCCGACCACGTCAAGGCGCGAGGGAGTCCCGTCGATGACCAGCCCACGTGCCAGTGACGATCCGAAACGACACAGGACCTTCCCTGCTCGATGAGGTGGCTGACCCAGAGCGCCCACGGACACGGAAGCCCCGCCTCGACGTGGAGCTGCGCCATGCGCAAAAGCTCGAGGCGCTCGGTCAGCTGGCCGCCGGGATCGCCCACGAGATCAGCACACCCGTGCAGTTCGTCGGTGACAGCGTGAGCTTCCTTCGCGGTGCGTTCGCCGATCTCCAGGTGTTCGCCGAGGGCGTCAAGGCGATCGTGGCGGGAGGGCCCAGCGCGGACGGCGCCCCGGAAACGACCGATGAGCTGCGCAAGGCTTTGCGCGCCCTGATGGAGGCCAACGACGTGGACTACCTCATCAACCGCGTGCCCCGCGCCGTGGATCGGGTGGTGGACGGCCTTGGGCGCGTCTCGGGCATCTTGCGGGCCATGAAGGATTTTTCTCATCCCGACCAGCGAGAGAAGGCGCCGGCTGATCTCAACGACGCCGTCGAACGCGCGCTGACCATCACCCGGGGCGAGTACAAGCACGTGGCGGAGGTCAAAACCGAGCTTGCGGATCTGCCCCGTATTCGCTGCCACGTGGGTGACGTGCAGCAGGTTCTGGTGAACCTCGTGATCAACGCAGCCCACGCCATCGAGGCGCGCGCGCGAGAGCAGGGGCGCCGGGGCCTCATCGAGGTCAAGACCTACGAAGAGCAGGTGGGCGCCCGCACCCTGGCGGTGGTGTCCGTTCGCGACGATGGGCTTGGCATCCCCGCGGCCGTGCAGCCCCATGTGTTCGATCCCTTTTTCACCACGAAGGAGCTGGGACGCGGAACCGGCCAGGGGCTCGCGATCTCCCGCGCCATCGTGGTGGATCGGCACGAGGGCCAGATCTCCTTCGAGACGTGTCCCGGACAGGGCACCACGTTCTTCGTGAAGCTTCCGCTGTCCTGACGCGTGCGCTTCAGGCGCGCAGGCGCCCCGCCTCTTCGGCGGCCACGGTGCGCCAGGCGTCGAGGTGGCGTTCGAGACCCAACGCCGCAAGCAGCGCCTGATCCAGGTGCTCTGCCGGGGGAAGCCGCGGGGACACGGAGCCCTGGCCATTGGCCAGGGCGTTCGCGAAGTGCGTGACCGTACACAGATCGAGCGAGGGTTCCATGTGACGCGGCTCGGGCCATGGGTCATCGTGGGTGGCCACCGCTTCCATCAAGTCGAGCGGCAAGCCCCAAAGCCCCAGCATGTAGCCGCCTGCCTGCGCGTGGGTCGCATGCAGCCGCTCCCGCTCAGCGCTCACGAGCGGGATGTGCGCGTCGGCGGCGTGCTGGATCGCGGCGGCTGTCTCCTTGGGCATGCCCATCCCCAGCACCAAAAGGCCGATCTCGTGAAGCAAGCCCGCCAAGAATACGACCTGGGTGGGTAAGGTGGGGGGGCAGATGCGGGTCGCAATGCGCCCCACGAGCAGCGCGTGCTCCCGGATGCCCTCGACCGTGAGCTCGGACGCGGCCGGCAAAGGCGCGGCCGACTCGAAGACCTCGACCGAGAGCACCAGGTTGCGCACCGTGAGAAACCCGAGGTGAACCACCGCCTCTTCCACGGTGCTGATCTGGCGGGCGAGCCTGAAGAACGACGAGTTCGCGAGTTGCAGCAGCTTGGCGGCCATGGCGGGCTCGCCGGCGACGATCTGGGCCACGTCGCGGGCGCTCGTATCGCCTTTTTCGATGGCCGAGACCAGCGTGGCGTACACCCGGGGAGCGGGCGGAAGCCGCTCGATGCGGCCAACACAGGCACGCACGGTCTGCTCCGGGAGCAGGGCGCGGATGCGTTCGGCGCGCGAAAGCAAGTCCTCGAGGCGCCCCCGATCGCAGGGCTTCAGGATCATCTGCTGGGCCACGGGAAGCAACCGTTCGGCCGAACGCAGATCACTTTGCCCCGTGAGCACGGCGCGCATGATGTGGGGATGTCGCTGCTTCAGCGTCGAGAGCAGCTCTGCCCCGTCCATGCCTGGCATGCGCATGTCCGTGACCACAAGGTCCATGGTGTTGCGGTCGAGCAGGTCCAAGGCCTCCGGACCCCCGTTCGCGAAGCTCAGGCTCCAGCGGTGGCGAAACGGCCGCAGCATGTCGCGCAGGGCTTCGAGCACGTAGGGTTCGTCGTCGACGAAGAGGACTTTGAGCACCGGTCTTAATCCTGGTGAACGGACGCGTGATTGATACGGGGCACTTCGATGTTCCCCTCGGCGCCCCCCACAGAGCCGCGGTCCATCCGATGAGAACATCGAGCGAAACGGGCGCCCGCTTGACTCACTGATGACATTTTTAGGCCCTTTCGCGTCAATGCGGACCTGGCCCTCAGGGGCTGACCTGGAAAAGCCCGAAGCGGCCCCGTGGTCGGGGGCCCAGGGAGAGTCAGTGTGTGGCCTCGCGTGGCTCAGACGAAGCTGGTTTCGAGACGTGACCGCACTGCGTGACGCTCACGTGCCAGCTCGATGAGGCGCGTGACGAGCGCTTTTTGAGAAAGCCCCGAGGCTTCCCACATCTTCGGATACATCGAGATGGCGGTGAAGCCGGGCAGCGTGTTCACCTCGTTCAGGTACACCTCCAGGGTGCCCTGTTCGACGAAGAAGTCGACCCGCGCCAGGCCGGACAGCTCGAGCACCTGGAAGGCGCGGACGCTCAGGTCGCGAATGAGTGCGCTCACCTCGTCGGGCAGCGGTGCAGGGATGACCAAGTGCGCTCCCGACGGATCGAGGTACTTGGCCTCGTAGGAGTAAAATCCATCCTTGTGGGTCACCACCACCTCTCCGAGGGTGGATGCCTCGGGGGCCTCGTTGCCCAGCACGGCGCACTCCACCTCGCGGGCGTTGACGGCCGCCTCCACCAGCACCTTCGTGTCGTAGCGAAACGCCCGTTCCAGCGCCGCCGCGAGCGCGTGCGGCGCAGGCACCTTGGTGACGCCCACCGAAGAGCCCGCGTTGGCAGGTTTGACGAAGAGCGGATAGGCGAGGGCGGCCGCGCGCGCGGCGACGCCCTCGGGGTCCGCGCGAAACGCAGGGGCGTGGAGGGTTTGCCAGGGAACCACGGGGATCTCGGCCTGCGTGAGCAGGCGCTTGGCCACGTCTTTGTCCATGCCCAGCGCCGAGCCGAGCGCGCCGGAGCCGACGTAGGCCACGTTGGCCATGTCGAGCAGGCCCTGCACACGCCCATCCTCGCCGAACGTTCCGTGCAGGGTAGAGAAGACCACCGTGCCGGGCGCAAAGGGCCCCTCGGTTTGGGGATAGACGGGGACGGGGAGGGTAGGGCTATCGGCCGGCAGACGAAGCGTGCGGGGGTCGCCCGTGGCCGCGAGCAAAAACGCCTCGGTCTCGAGGCGCCATCGCCCCTGCTTGTCGATGCTGACGGCGCGGGGTTCGTAGCGCTCGCGGTCGAGGGCCAAAAGCACGTTGCGCGCGGAGAGCAGCGAAATCTCGTGTTCGGAGGATCGGCCGCCAAAAAGGATCACGACAGGGGTCTTGCTCATGGGGGGGGCCTTCCGGGCTTGGGCCGTTTCGGGAACACATTCGTGAAGCAGTTCGTGGCGTTCGTCAACGGTGGGAGCTCGGCGATGGCACGTCGCCCTCGTGCATCATGCGGGTGAGCCGGCGGCTCGCGAGCAGCAGCAGCACCCCTGCGGCCGTCGAGGCCACCACGAAGATCAGAAAGAAATCGGCCTGGCCCCCCAAGGCCCTGAACAGGTCTCCGCGTGCGATGCGCGTGGTGCTTTCGGCCAGCTGCCCTGCCAAAAAGTTCGCAAGGGCCGTGGTGAGAAACCAAAACCCCATGAGCAGCGAAGCGAAGCGCGCCGGAGCGAGCTTCGTCACCATCGAGAGCCCCACGGGTGACACGCACAGCTCTCCCCAGGTGATGAAGACATACGCCAAGACCAGGTATGCGGGGCTTGCCAGCTGTCCTCCCTCCGAGGCGGACGCGCCCACGACCATGAACGCAAAGCCCATGCCTTGAAGAATCAGGCCCAGCCCCATCTTGGCCGGGGTGTTCGGTTCGCGGCCCCGGCGTCCGAGCCAGGTCCACAGCCAGGAAAACAGGCCCCCGAAGATCACGATCACCACGGGGTTCACGCTCTGGAACCAAGGGGCGGGGATCTCCCGCCCGAAGAGGGTGCGATCGGTGCGGCTCAAAGCGAAAAAGTTCATCGACGAGCCCGCTTGCTCGAACGCCGCCCAGAACACCACGTTGAAGAGGGCGAGGATGACGACCGCCAACAGCCGCTCGAGCTCGAGCTTCGTCAGCGGCGGGGCGGGAGCCTTCGTGGCTTCGGCGGTGGTGGCCCTGCGCGCGGGCACGTCGCCGATGGGGCCGAGGTGCTTGCGCTTGCCGCGCACGTACTGCGCAAGCCCGAGCAGCATGCCCACGCCCGCCGCCCCGAACGCGTAGTGGTACCCGAAGGTGGGGCTTTCCGAGAGCCAGCCGCAGACGAACTGCCCAAGCGCGGCGCCCAGGTTGATACCCAGGTAGAAGACGGTGAACCCGGCGTCGCGGCGACGATCCCCCTCGTCGTAGAGCTGGCCCACCATGGTCGAGATGTTGGACTTGAAAAAACCCGTGCCGAGCGCGATGAGGGCAAGCCCCACGAAGAACGTGGGCTTCGTGGCGAGGGCGAGACTGAAATGGCCCGCGCTGATGACGACGGCCCCCACGAGCAGGGCGCGGTGGGTGCCCATGTAGCGGTCGGCGAGGTAGCCGCCGAGAAGCGGCGTGACGTAGACCGCGGTCGTGTACCACTTGTACACCGCGATGGCGTCTTCCTGGCTGTAGCCGAAGCCGGAGACGGCGTTGGCCAGGAAGAGCACGAGCAGCGCACGCATGCCGTAGTACGAAAAGCGCTCCCACATCTCCACGCCGAAGAGCACGTAGAGACCCCGCGGTTGCGCTGGATGTGCCGCGTCTTCGGCCGACGCGCGGGTCACGACGCCTCTCGAGCTGGGGGAGCCACAACGGAAAGCGGCGGCAGATTGCCCTCGGCGTCGAAAGCCCACGCCGAGGCGGGCCCGAGCCGCTCGAGGCCCGGCGTGTCCGCGAGGGCGGCTTCGGAGGCGGCCAGAACCTCGAGGTGAAGGGTGTCCCGGATGCGAGCCACACGGGCTTGCTCGAGGGGTACGCCCAGCGTCGAGAGGGCCGCGGCGATGGCGGCGCGGTCGCTTGGGAAGTGCATGGGGATCTTCGAGGACTGCAGCGACAACGAGGTGAGCGAGTTCGTGAAGGTCACGTGGCGGTCGATGGCGTCCACGAGCCGCTGGGTCGTGAAGTCCGCCATGCCGATCCCCGAAGCGTTGCCGTGGGTCTCCTCGCTGAGGTCACGCACGAAGATGCGGCGGATGACGGGGCGGTAGTCAGGCACGTGGGACAGGGCCGAGATGTAGCCGTTGACGCCTCGTCCAACCACGTTGGGATCCATGCCGGTGCCGCTCAGCTCTTTGCCTATGCGGTCCACCACGAGAAAGTCGAGTGTCTCGAAGGGAAGCCGCGCCATCTGCGCGTGCGCCTGCTTGACCAGAACTGCCTCTCGCTCTGCGAGCGCCGCGGCGGGCACGAACTCGACGTGCTGGGTGTCGTGCCGCGCGTTCTCGAGCAAGCCGAGCCCTCCCAGGACGGGGGTGTGCTCCAGAATCACGCGCAGGGCTTCCCGCATGACGGGCTCGTGACCGAAGCGTGCGGCCGCGCGGTGGAGGGTGCCCGCACCCCTGTGTTTGCCGAGGCCCACCACCAGCATCTTGACGAGCCCGCTGCCAAACGCGCCCCGAAAGTCCGTGTGGGGCTTGATGCGGTTGACCACGATGATGCCGTCCGCCTCTCGGGCGGCGCGCGAGAAGAAAACGGGCATGTCGTTGGTGGTGCGCCCGAGCTCGTCCACGTCCAGGCTGTCGACGACGGGGGCGTTCAGGCTGGCTTCGGTGAGGCCGTAGTGGGCCAGCACGCCCCTTTGCCCCTCGGGCGTGGCGCCGCCGTGGCTGCCCATGGCGGGCACGAGGAAGGGCAGGGCGCCGCGGGCCCGCAAGCCGGCCAGCAGCGCGCCGACCGCGCGGGTCAGGTTGCTGATCCCGCGGCTCCCCACGCCCACGGCGATGCGCCGGCCGGCGAGGGCCGGCAGCCGGGAGAGCCCCTCGTCCACCGCGGCCTCGAAGTCCACGGGCGCCGCCTTGGAGAAAGGCTGGCGAACCAGGACGAGCGGCGGAAAAGAAGATTCGTCGACGGCGGTGACGGCCACGGGCGCATTCTGCCTCACCGCCGGCCGCTCGAAAAAGAAAAGGGGGCCTCATGGGCCCCCTGTGTGCCGAACGCAGCCGCTCCGTTTACTCGGGGCAGCTCTTCAGTTTCTTTTCGGCCGTGGCGTCGTAATCGTCCTTCGTCTCGCCCGCCGTGTCTGGCTTGCGCAGGATGGTGCCGTTGGTAGGGGCCGGGGCGCAATCGCCTGTGAATTCGTTGCGGCCGCCTGCCGTGTTGGTCTTGCGGCTCTGGTTGCCGGTGGGAAGGTTGCCCCAGCACACGTAGTCGAGCACGGATGAGGCCGAGAAGAAGCTTGCGTCTCTGTAGAGCACCACCTCACCCCCCTCGGTTTTCGAGAGCGTGAACTCCGTGGGCCAGTTCAGCTTCAAGTACCCGCGGGCCGGAATCTTGGTCGCGCCGCCCGCCAGCTCCTTGGCCGCCTTGCTGTACTGAAACTGCGCGCAAAGGAAGAAGTTCTCGTCGGTCAGCTCGATGTCCGCGTTCGTGGTGTTGTAAAGCACCACCCCTTCGCCGGGGGCCACCTCGGCGAGCAGCACGTTCGGCAGGGCCATGGTGCCCGCGAGGGTGCCGGTTTTTGGTTTCAGATCGTCGCAGCCATTGTCAGGCGCGCCGCTGCCGCCGCCCGTGCCGCTGGCTTGGCCACCCGAGCCACCGGATTGGCCGCCGGAGCCTCCGGACTTGCCACCCGAGCCACCGGACTGGCCACCCGAGCTACCGCCGTTGCCGCCATCATCTTCGTCTTCGTCTGAAGGTTCGCTGCTGCTCGAACAGGCGGCCGTGGCCAGGCCTACCGCCGCCAGGCCCACGAGGGCCACCAGAGATCGCCGAATGCTAGGGTTCAACATGGCTTGGCAGCATACAGGACCGCCAGGCCCGCAGGAAGCGCGGCCCCCGCCGTACTTGACTTTTGGCCGGGGGCACGCGCCGGGAAAAAGAGTTGTTTTCGAGCCTCCGGCGGTTTCATGATCGAGCTCATGGGGCGTAATGCCGTGACGAGAGGACCGAGGTGGGCCGTGGCAAGTCTGGCCTTTGCGGTGGGGCTCGGCTTCGGGGCCTTGCCCTTCGTGCAGGGTGCCGAGGGCTCTGCGGTGGCGGTGCGCTACGGCTCGCAGGTGCCGGTGGGGCAACAGCCCTTCGTCGAGCTCGAGGCGCGCGAGCCCTTGGCCGCCGTCAGGCTTGCCTTGACCCGCGACGACGGGAAGATCGTGCGCCGCTTGTTTCCCTCCCTGCGCAAAGGGCAAACCGCCCGCGTCGCGCTCGATGGCGCCCCGGGCACGCACCGGTACACGGGGGAACTCGTCGCCTCGCCCAGGGGGGGAAGCCCGCAAACGAGCCTGCTCGACTTCGAGACACAGGTGAGTGAAGCCCTGAAGCTCGACGTCGACCGGGGCCGGCTGGACCTCGCGGCGGGCCGGCTGTGGCTGACTGCGTCCCGCGCGCTCGCCGAGGTCGAGGTCACCGTTCATGGCGCGGCCCCGGGGGCCACCGCACGCACACAGCGCCACGCGATCACGCACAGCGAGGCCGGCGTGCCGCTCGAGGTGAGCTTCCCGGGGGGCGACGACGTGGGCCGCATCGATCTGAAGGCCACCGACACCCAGGGCTTTTTCACCGGCGTGTCGCTTTTGCCCTGGGCCGTACGCATTCCGCACGAAGAGGTGAGCTTCGCCACCGATCGCGCCGATATCTTGCCCGACCAGGCCCCCAAGCTCGAGGCGAGCCTGCGGGCCATCGAGGAGGCCCTCGTGCGCGCGCGCACGCTGGGGGCCGTCACGCTCTTCGTGGCGGGACACACCGATACCGTGGGAGACGACGCGCACAACCTGAAGCTGTCGTTGGCCCGCGCCCAGGCGATCGCGCTTTACTTCCGCAAAAAGGGCCTGCGCCTTCCGATTGCGTTCGAGGGCTTCGGCGAGCGCGCCTTGGCGGTGGCCACGCCCGACGGCAGCGATGAGGCGCGGAACAGGAGGGTCGATTACATCCTGGCCCTCGAGCCGCCCCCCCTTGGCGGGCGCGGGTTCACCCCGCGGTGGAAGGCGCTCCGCTGAGGCGAAGCGCCTGTCCGCCTCACGCCGCCCGGGCCTGATGCCCCGGCGGGCCCTGTCGAGCGGAGAGCCCGCGCGCTAAGACCCGGGCCGTCATGAGCCTGACCGAGATCAGCCGCAAACTGGCGCGCGCGGTGGACGAGCTTGCCTTCGCTCCGCCCGTCGCTTTCGTTTACAACCCGCTGGTCTACGCCT
Source organism: Myxococcales bacterium (assembly GCA_022184915.1). NCBI lineage: Bacteria > Pseudomonadati > Myxococcota > Myxococcia > Myxococcales > Myxococcales bacterium. The sequence continues at coordinate 837,644 of JAGTJU010000001.1, forward strand.
GGGCGCCTCACGCGGCCTACCTGGAGCGCTTCGGGCAAGGGCAAAAGCGGGTGGTGTTCCTGGGCATGAACCCGGGCCCTTTTGGCATGGCCCAAACCGGCGTGCCCTTCGGGGACGTGACGATGGTGCGAGATTTTTTGGGCCTGGGCACGGGCGCCGAGGGTCTGGTGTTGCGTCCGCACCCGGAGCACCCGAAGCGGCCCGTGACCGGCTTTGCGTGCCGGCGCAGCGAAGTGAGTGGCACGCGCTTTTGGGGCTGGGCGCGTGCGCGCTTTGGCTCTGCCGCCCGCTTCTTCCGGCACGCCTTCGTGGTGAATTACTGCCCCCTGGTGTTCATGGACGAAGCGGGGCGCAACGTGACGCCCGACAAGCTCACGGCCGCCGAACGGCAGGCGGTCACCAAGGTCTGCGATCGCGCCCTTCGGCAGATGGTGGCTCTGTGGAAGCCGACCTGGGTCATCGGGGTGGGTGCGTTCGCCGAAACGCGCGCGCGCGAGGCCCTGGAGGGGCTCGACCTGCAGGTGGGCTGCATTCTGCACCCGAGCCCCGCAAGCCCGGCCGCCAACCGCGGCTGGGCCGGTCAGGTGGACGCGCAGCTCGAAGCGCTGGGTGTGAGGCTTTGACCCTCAGGGCGCGGCCGTCGCATGGGCCGGGAAGGGTCCGAAGGCGCGATCGATGCGCTTGAGAAAGCTGTAAAGCGGCGGATCGGACAGGCCCGGGATGGTGGCGGTCACCCACTCGTAGCCTCGCGCGCGCCAGAGGTCCGCGTTGTCATTTGCGCGGGCGTGCAGCTTGTAATGGTGGGTGATGAGCGTGGGCTTGCGTGACAGCATGTACGCGTCCGAGCCCCACTTCTGGTGCCCTGGCCGCTGCGAGACGGTCATGGTGGGATCGTGGGCGATCGTGCGATCGACGAGGCCAAACACATCGTAGGCGGCAATGCCCGCGTAGTAGGGGATCACACCGGCGCCGCCCACCGTCATGAGATCGTCGGGCTGTGCGTGTTGGGCGAACCAGCGGCCCACGGGGATGCGTTCTTCGGCGTAGAGCGCGAGGTACCCGGGGGTGTCGATCCCGCGGTCAGCCCCGATGATGTTCATGCCGTCGTGGGACACCTTGGCTTGGCCCACGCCATGGCCAAGGAGCAAGCCCAACGCCAGGGCCCGCTGCACCGGGCGCGCCAGGTAGTCCGAAAGCCGCGCGCCCAGGGTGTGGAGCGCCTCTTGCCCCATCAAGGCGCCCAGCGGCACGACCGGCAGCACGAAGCGGTAAAGCCCCATGAAGTCGCCGCCGACCTTTGCGGTGTAGGCGGCGAAGGCGGCGATCACCAGGGCACCGAAGCGAAAGAGGCGTGTGCGGGCCTCGTCCCGGGCGCGCGGCCATCCCAGGCAGGTAAGCAGAGCCCAAAAATGAACGGTGTGGTCTTCGGCGAAGCGACGCAGGTAATAAAGCCCCCACGGCAGCGCGCCCGTGCCTCCCGACGACTTCACGTAAAACGTGTTCGGGAAGGGGAAGCCGTAGTACCACCAGCGCCAGGCGAAGTACGGCCCGAAGAGCGCCAGGAACGACGCCACCCACAAGAGCTCCTGCCGTGACGGGCGCAGGCGCCGCGCGGCCACCCACCCGAGCGCTCGGTCGAGTCCCGCAAGCCCGAAGAGCAGCACGCCTTCGGGGCGGGTCATGGCGGCCAGGGCGAACCACACACCGCTCGAGGGGCGGCGCATAGGGGCCGCGCGCTCGGCCAGGTACGCGGCGGTGGCGAGCAGAAAGAGGCAGGTGAACATCTGCGTTTCGAGGCCACCCATGCACCAGCAGGCGTAGGCGCTGGTGAGCGCCAAGCCAACGGGCGCCACGGCGTGCCGCAGGTGCGGACGTTCCTGATCCAGGCGCAGCGCCAGGCGGTTGACCACGAAGAGACCCCCGATGCCAAAGCCCACACCCAGCACCCGCGAGGCGTCTGCGGGGTGGGCACCCAGCTTCATCGCGGCCGCCAGCAGGACCGTCCAGAGGAAGTTGGTGAAGCCCTCCACCCGCTCGCCCAGATTGAACACCAGCTGCCCGTGCTCGGCCAGGTTGCGGGCGTAGCGGAAGGAGATGTACGCGTCGTCGTTGACGAAGTTGAAATAGAGCGCGTGCGGCACCAGGAGCGCTGAAGCCACGAGGGCGGGGCCGTACCGGCGCAAAAAGGCGGTGAGGCCCCGCGCTTGCGCGGCGGGTGGGGGGGGACCTATCGGAGCGTCGGGCACGGGCGCGGGGTGGTATCGCACAATTTGGGCCGTTCGGCACGCGCGGGGCTCGCGTGGGCGGTATCGAAGCCCGGTGTGGCCAGCGCCGCCTCGCGCGCGGCCCAAAGGGCCCCGTGGGCGGGTTGCGGTTGCGCCTCCGCGGGATTGTGGGCTAAGCCGTTTGCCGGAGTCCTCATGCCCTTTCCTCGTGTTTTCGCTGGCGTATCGTCTCGTTCCCGTTGGGCGGCCCTGTTTGCGGTTGGTTTCATGGCTCTTGGGGCCGGCCCCGTGGGGGCCGCGTTGCCTCCCCCAGGCCTGGCGCTGCACCCCGATAACCCCCGGCTCTTCCGCTTCCGCGGCGTGCCCACCGTGCTCGTAGGAGCCGGTGCGCACGAGGGCGTGTCGTTGGGTCAGGAGCTCGACGTGAAGGCCGAGCTCGACGCGCTGGTGTCGCAAGGCCTCAACTACACCCGTGTCTTCGCGGGCGAAGCACCGCACACGGAGGGGGCTTCCGCGGAGCGCATCGCGGCCCCCTGGGCCCGCAGCACCCAGCCGGGGAGCGCGGACGGTGGCCCCAAGTTCGACTTGGCCCGCTTCGACCCCGCGCACTTCGACCGGCTCGCGCGTTTCGTGGCGGAGGCGGCCCAGCGCGACATCGTCGTGAAGGTGACGCTGTTTTCGGCCCTCGACGACGAGGCGGCCTGGCGTGCGAGTCCCCTGTTTGCCGGCAACAACGTCAACGGCGTCGGGAAGGTCGAGCGCAAACAGGTTCACACGCTCGACAACGGCTCCCTCTGGAAATACCAGGAGGCGTTCGTGCGGCAGACCGTGCGTACGCTGGCCCAAGCAGACAACGTGATCTACGAGCTTGCGAGCGAACCGTGGCTCGACCGGCCCGCGAAGGAGACGTTCGCCACGCCGGCGGACGCCGCTTCGTTGGCATGGCAGAAACAGGTGGCCGCGTTGATCCTGCAAGAAGGCCCACGCGGCGGGCGTGTGCCGCTCGTCTCACAGAACGTGGCCCGCCGCGCGGTGGCGATCTCCGAGCCAGATCCGAACGTGTCCGTGTTCGACTTTCACGAGGCCAGTCCACCCGCAGCGATCGCGATGAACGCCGGTCTCGCCAGGGTCTTCGGGTTCGACGTGGCGGGGCGCGCAGGTAGCGACGAAGCGTCCCTGCGTCGGCAGGCCTGGTCGTTCCTTCTGGCGGGCGGCGGCGCGTTTGGCCACTTCGCCCCGGCCCTGCCCGCGGCGGCTGCGGCCCCCTCCCGCGCGGAGCTCGGGGTCCTCTCGCGCTTTTTGCGGGGCTTCGGCGAAGACCTCGTGCACATGCGTCCCGATGAGGGCCTGGTCAAAGGCGGCGCCCCTGCGGGCGTGCAGGTCCTGGCCGCGGCGGGCCGCGCTTATGGGCTCTACCTGGCCCGCGCCGCGGGTGAACCCGCACGGCCCATGCGCCTCGCGCTGGCGCTGCCCTTCGGCGCGTACGACGTCACGTGGCTCGACCCGGTCACGGGCGAGAGCCTGGCGACGAGCCGCCACGTGCACGCAGGGGGGCTGGCGAAGCTCGAGGGACCGGCTCGTTCCGAACTGGCGTTGCGCCTCGTCCGCAGCGCGCGGGAGCCGGCCCTCGAGGAGCTGCCGCGTCCCTCCGTGGCCCGCGCCACGTCGCCGGACGGACGCACCCGCATCGCGGTCGTGCTGGCTGATTTTGCGGGCACGCCCGGCCTGGCCGCGGGCGAGCGGCTCTACGTCCGCGTCGAGCGGGGTGACAAGGGCAAGCACGAAGCGGTTCTGCCGTGGTCGCCTCTGGGGGTGCGGCGTCTCGATACGTCCTTCGTCACGAACCTCACCTGGAAGGGCGCGCGATCCCGGCCCGTGCGCGAACGCTACAAGCTGTCGAGCGGCAAGGCTCTCGACGTGAGCGCCCACGGCGAGGAGACCACCGTGACCTTGCTCGGTGAGGGAGGCAACGTCCTGGCGTTGGATCTGCGCGCCTACGACGATGGCGTGGCGTTTCGCTATCGCTTCCCCGAAGCGAAGCCAGGGTTCTTCGAGGTCACCGGCGAGGACACGGCCTTTCGGCTCGATGCCACCGCGCGGGGCTACCTGCTTCCCCACGACGAGCCCACCGATTGGGGGCCTGCCTACGAGGCGACCTGGAAAGCCGATGTGCCTGCCGGAACGCCTGCGCCCACCGCTTCGGGCTTTAGCTTCCCCGCGCTCTTCCAGGTGGGCGCGCGCTGGGTCTTGCTGACCGAATCCGGCCTCGACGGAAGCTTCGCGGCCTCGCGCCTGTCTCCCGAAGGCGGGCTTTATCGGGTGCGGTTGCCCCGGGCCGAAGAGGGTTCAGGCGTGGGGGCCGTGGCGCCGCGCTCCGTGTTGCCGTGGGCGATGCCCTGGCGCATCGTCATGGTGGGGGATGCGCTCGATACGATCGTCGCGTCCAATCTGGTGACCCATCTGGCCGCACCTTCACGGGTGAAGGACACCTCGTGGATCAAGCCCGGGCGCGCCGCCTGGTCGTGGTGGGCCGATAGCCCGAGCCCCAAGGACTATGCCTTGATGGTGCCTTACATCGACCTGGCCGCACGCATGGGCTGGGAGTACTTCCTGGTGGATGCCAACTGGGGCGAGATGCAAAACGGCGACTGGAAAAAGCTCGCCGCATACGCCCGGGCGAAGAAGGTCCGGCTTCTGCTTTGGTACAACTCCGGGGGGCCGCACAACCGGGTGACCGAGGCGCCGCGCGATCTCATGTTCGAGAGGCGGATCCGCCGCGCGGAGATGAAGGCCATCGCCGAGGCCGGCATCGCGGGCATGAAGGTGGACTTTTTCCAAAGCGACAAGCAAAGCACCATCGCGCAGTACCAGGACATTCTGGAGGACGCGGCCGCGTTCAAGCTGGTCGTGAACTTCCACGGCTGTACGTTGCCGCGCGGCTGGTCCCGCACCTACCCGAACCTGCTCTCCCACGAGGCGGTCAAGGGGGCCGAGGCCTACAAGTTCAGCCGCACGTTTCCGGACGATGCGCCCGTGCACAACACCATATTGCCCTTCACGCGCAACGTGGTGGGGCCGATGGACTACACACCGGTGACGTTCTCGGACTCGAAGTACCCTCACAAAACCACCAACGCTCACGAGCTGGCCCTCTCCGTGGTGTTCGAGTCGGGCCTCCAGCATTTCGCCGACTCCCATCAGGCCTACGACGCTTTGCCGGAGGCCCCCAAGGCGTTTTTGAAAGAGGTCCCCGTGGCCTGGGACGAGGTGCGCTTGCTCGCGGGTCATCCCGGCAAGCAAGCCGTGATCGCGCGCCGCAAGGGGCGGGTGTGGTACGTGGGCGGGATCAGTGGTCTGCCGCAGCCTTCGACGGTGAAGGTGCCGTTGGCGTTCGTGGGGGGCAAGGCCCGCTACGACGTGACCTTGATCAGCGACGGCGACTCGGATCGCACCTTCTCTGCGCGTACGGACGTGCGTGCGGCCACGGACGCGCTGGAGGTTGCCCTGCGAGGGTACGGCGGCTTCGTCATGCGCATCGCCCCCCAAGGCAGGCCTGCAAAGAGCCGCGCGGCGGCCGGCGGACCCTGAGGGGCGTTCCGGCTTCAGGGGGCCGGCTCGCTCTGCGATAACGTGACGGGGCCCAAAAGCCCGGTGGGAAGGGGCGCAAACCAATGCGCCCAGCGCTGGGCCGCGGGATCGTCTTTTTTTGCCTTCATGAGGTTTGCGAGCCCCGTCGACACCTTCACGGAGATCGTGTTCGGTCCCGGGCGTAAATGTGTGCCAAGCGCGTAGCGGTGCCGCCCGTACCAGCGCATGCCGAGCGGCTGACCATTCACGATGAGCTCCGACACCGCGTGCACCGCGCCCAGATCCAGGATCAGCTCTTCGCTGCCATGATGCCCCTCGACGTGGGTGGTGTAGATCGCAACGCCCCCAAAGGCCGCGAGCGCAGGGTCCAGCTGTTGGCTGAGATCGATCAACGTGGGGAAGGTGCGCGTAAACGGCGCTCCTTGGTTTGCCGGGTGGAACGCAACGGTCCAAGGTCCTCGAAGCGGCGTCTGCGAGACCCCCTGCGGCGGATCGCCGGGGGCGGGCCAGGTCCCGGACGCGAACTCACCCCGCGGCGCCTCGGCTTGGAACACCAGGAGCAAGGAGGTCTGCGGCGCGAGATGGATCGCCACGCGTCCCTCGCGGACGTGAGGATAGGGCTGCCGCAGGCTTGTCTCGGGATCCCAGCGCCACGGCTGTCCGCGCGCCGCGGGAAAGCGGGCCTCGAAGCTATGGGCCTCATCGACGTCGAGGTTCGCGAAGAAAAAAAGATCGTGCCGCTCGTCGCGGTGGTGGATCTGGGCCACCTGCGGTGAGACCTCCGAGAGCTCTACGGGGCTCTTGATCCCGGTGGCGACCATGTGGCGCTGCACCCACCTGACGAGCCCCGGGTAGCCCTGGCTCTCGTCCGGGGCCTCCACCACGTGGACACGTCCGTTCCGTTGGGCCGCAAGAGACGCGAGCGCAGCGCTCACCCGCGCGCCTTGCCGTGCGGCGTCCCGCAGCCCGGGCGCCTCGACAGGCGGCTGACCCACGAAGAGCACCCGGCCCCCGCGCGCGACGAAGTTGACCAGCACCTCAGCGGTGTCCGGCTCGAGGGACGTGGCGTGCTCGACCACGATGAGTTCGTAGCTTTGCGGCCCATACGTGAGCCGCCCCTCCACGATGTGTGCGTCCTGGAGGACGCGCTCGCTCACGAAGTCGCTGCCGTAGCCTGCGTGCGCAAGCGCGCTGGCGAGGGCGTACTGGTACCAGGGGTAGTGGGTCTCTGGAAAGGGCTGATACAGCATGCCGAAGCGGGCCCATTCGTCGGCCCTCGGTGCCAAAACGGCTACTTGGGCCTCTGGCTTGGTGGCGCGCAACACCGAGCCCAGGCGGGCGGCGTAGTCCGCGAAGTGGCGGAAGGCGGGCCACCAGGGGACGCGTTCGTTCAAGTACGAGCCGAACCTGACCCATCCAGGAAAGCCGGCGTCGGGAGGCGTGTAGTTGAAGCCGTGGAGAATCGGGTGATTGAGCCCCGCCAAGAGGGACGCGTCGAGCCCCTGTTTGAAGTCTGCCAAGGTCTCGCGGAACACGGGCACGGCGTTGGTCATCGCCTCGAAGCTCACGCGGGCTTTGCCCGTCAGGTGTGCCGCGGAACTCACGTACTTGTTGACGACCGTGGATTCCACGCGAATCCGTGTCGGGTTCTTTTCGTCGTGCCACAGCCACGTTTCGCCTTCGGGCAGGGGCACGCGCATGCTTCCGTGTAGCGGATGGGTCTCGCGCCCATAGGCTTGAACGCGGGCCAACACGCCCTGGGCTTCGCAAAAGCTTACGAACGTGGCGAGGAAGCGCTCCTCGAAGAGCTCGACGAGCGTGCGCACGAAGTCGTGGCGGGCGCGACGCACGTCACGCATGAAGGGGCTCTCGGCAGAAGCGACGTCGGCATCCAGTACGAAGGGCAGGTAAGGGCGTAGGTCGTAGCCGCGTCGCTGCGCGAAGACGGCGGGCAGGTCGCCCGTCCAGTTCGCGTGGTCCAGCTCCAGACTGTCGATGAACAATGCGCGAAGCCCGTTGCCGAGCTTGCCGCCCAGCGCGGGCCCGAGCTTCGTGGCGAGTTCGTTCAGGTAGTGCCTGACCGCGTCTGCGTTGAAGTGGTCGAGCACGGGGCCGTCCGCGCCAGGTGCACCGAGCTTGACGTGTGTGAAGCCTTGCTCGCGAAAGCCGACGTAGAGGGTGTGAGGACCGGGCGGGATTTCGAGCCGCAGCGTCGCCTGGTCTGCCGGGGGCAGGGCCTCGGCGCCGGGTTGAAACGCCCCGGCGAGGGCACCTCCAGGCAAAAGCCGCAGGAACACGAGCTCCTGCCGGGCCGGAGGCACTTCATCGCGGGCCCGGCGGGTGGGATCGGGGGCGGCGAGCTCCTCGCGCGAGAGCGTCAGCACCGCCGGGCCGACCACCTCCCGCTTGACCAACCGTACCCGCTGGGTTTGTTGGTCGATGGTGAGGAAACGCCCCCCGAGGGGCCAGCCCGAGCCCACGATGAGGTCCGCCGTCATGCCGCGGGCATGGGCTTCCTGCACGGCCACCTTCACCAGGTGTGCCCACGAAGGTCCGAGCCACGCGTGAGCGGGGGTAGCGCGCGAGCGATGCGGGCGTGGCGCCGGGGGGCATGCCAATCGTGTTGATCTCCACCCCGCCGATGCCAGCGGCCTTCATGACGTCGAGCTCGCGGAAGAGCTCCGCTTCCGTCACGCGGCCGCCGTTCCACCACCAGCGCACGAAGGGGCGCGCGTCGGCATCAGGGCGCTGGAACTGGGCGAATAGCTCGGGCGTAGGGTGCGCGCAGCCGCCGCCAAAGACGGCGGCGATGCCTGACCACAACCAGGCAAGCAGGAGAGCTTTTGAGAAGAAACGAAGTGAGGGCACGTTTTTTTTTCTGCAGGGGCGATAGGCGAGCGGGGCGTCGTGAGGCGACGTGCCACGTTGTCGTGAGGGGCTGTGGCCGTCAATGTCCACGTCAAAGGGGCCTGTCGAGGCCGGTGTGCAGGCGTGCGCGCGCGCACCGCACCCGGTGGCTCCGCGACAACCGCATCGTTGCGATGAGCGTGATCCCCGAGGAGGCCCTGGCCCGCTCAACGGTCAGCAGGGTTGAAGCCGTCCGCGCGCCCGGTCTAGTCTGCGCGTGCATGTCTTCGTCCCTCGCGGTCTACGCGCCCTTTTGGCTCCTGTTGCTGGGCATGGCGGCCGTGATCGGGCTCATCACGGTGGCCCGCCTGCATGCCTTCGTCTCCTTGGTCCTGGCGGGGGCGCTGGTGGGCCTGGCCACCCCGGCGGCGCGCTTTTCCCCGGGCGGCCACAAGTGGCTCGAAGCCATGGATCTTCTTTCCCAGCACATGGGAGAGACGAGCGGCAAGATCGGTCTGCCCATCGCCCTGGCGTCGCTCATCGGCATGTGCCTTGGCGAAAGTGGGGCCGCCGATGCGGTGGTGCGTCGCTTCGTGGCGCTGTGCGGGCAAGCGCGGGCGGGGTTCGCTTTGCTCGTGGCCAGCTACGTCCTGTCGATCCCGATCTTCTTCGACACCTTCTTCATGCTGCTCGTGCCGCTTGCGCAGGCCCTGGCCCGCCGCACGGGCCGGGATTACCTGCTTTACGTGATGGCGATCTGCTGCGGCGCCACGGTCACGCACGCGCTCATCGTCCCGCATCCCGGGCCGCTGGCCATGGCGGGCAGCCTGCACGTGGACGTGGGGCTCACGATCGTCGTGGGCCTGGCCGCGGGCGTTGGGCCTCTCTTGGCAGGCTGGCTGGCCAGCCGCTTCGTGGCCCGTCGTGTGGTCGTGGAGGTTCCTGCGGCGGCGGAAGAGCCCGACGCCGTTTTGACCTTGCCCCGTTTCTGGTTCGCGCTCATGCCCGTGCTGGTGCCCATTGTCCTCATCGGGGCCGGCTCGGCCGTGGCCGCGCTGCCCGGGGCGCGGTCCGCGCTTTCGACGTGGCTCCTGTTTCTGGGCAACCGCAACGTGGCGCTGCTGCTCGGTGCTTTCCTGGGGGCGTGGCTGCTCATGCACGCGCGTGGGGTCCGTCTGTCGGAGCTCGGCCACCGGATGGGACCGCCGCTGGAAACGGCGGGTGTCATCATCCTCATCACCAGCGCGGGAGGGGCCTTTGGCTTCATGTTGAGGCACGCGGGCGTGGGTGAGGCTGTGCAAGCGCTGGCCGCGGGGCTCGACTTGAACCTCGTGCTGCTCGCGTGGCTGGTGGCGGCGGTCATCCGGGCGGCTCAAGGATCTGCCACGGTGGCCATGTTGACCACCGCCGCGATGATGGAGCCTTTGGTGACGGGGCCGCCGTTGCCCTATCACCGCGTTTACGTGTTCCTGGCGATCGGGAGCGGCTCGTTCGTGCTTTCTTGGATGAACGACAGCGGCTTCTGGGTGGTCAGCCGTCTTGCGGGGCTCAGCGAAAAGCAGACCTTGCAATCCTTCACGGTGGTGTTGACGGCGGCCAGTGTGGCAGGCTTGCTGGTGGCGCTTTTGCTCTCGCGGGTGCTGCCTTTGATCTGAGGGCGTGGCAGCCCCTTGGGCGCGCCCAGCGACGCTTTCATGCGGTGTGAGTTCCCCGCAGCTTCCGGTTTTCCACGGCATCGCGTACGTAGGGCTCACGATCCTTGGCCAAGCCGGCCAGAGCGTCGTGCGGCGTGCGGGGGTGGGCGGCCACCAGGGCGCGGACGCGCGGGTACTCGCTCTGCGCGAGAGCCACGAGGCGGGTCACAGGCGTGTCCGGATGCGTGGCCTCGGCGAGGGCTTGGTCGAGTTCATCGGCGCTTTCGGCCTTGCGGGCCTCGGCTTCGCGGGCCAGGAACTTCTGGAACTTGTCGCGTGTGGCCGTCCACGCGGCGGCAAGAGCTTCGTCGAGCGGCAGGGCGCCTGCGCTGGCCTTGAGCTTGGTGAGCAGGTTGGCCGGATCGTCTTCGTCGGTGCGTAGCTCGCACGCCACCACGGGGCCAAGCGGCGCGGGCGGCGTCAGAGGCTTGGGCGCCGCCGCAAGGGCGCGGGCGGCGATGAAGGCGGTAGAGCGGGCCGTGGCCGTGGCCACCAGGGCCAGCTCTTCGGCGATGGAGGGGGGCAACTTCAGTTTCAGGGCTTTGCTCATGGGGCGAGCATTCTGGCACGGTGAACGAGGCTGCCAGAGGGCTTTTAGGTCGGGCTGCGGGAGGGGATCCCACGCGAAGGCCGCTCGCGCAGGGCGAAGAACTCGCGGCGGGTGCGAGGACCGTAGTGCTTACGGCGGGGCAGGGGCAGGGCGCCGGGATCCAACTTGGCGGCCAATTTGTCGCGGCTGATGTCGTCGGCTTTTATGTGCTGGAGCACGCGGCCAGGTGTGACGCCGTAGACGCGGGCGGCGTTGAGGCCGAAGATCTTGCGACGGATCTCGTCGGTGAGGGCCGGATAGCCGTAGGTCTCTTGCATGGCCTCGGGGATCTGGAACCGCCGGAAGGCTTCGATCTGCTCCTGGGGTGAGCCCGTGAACAAGCAATCGGTGCCCCACACGATGCGGTCGGGTCCCAGGTACTTGAGCAACTTGCCAAGAGCGTGCGCTGCCTGCGAGGGAGACGCCATCAGGTTGCGCCAGGTGGAGCCCAGTTCGGCGTAGACGTTTCCGTTCTTGTCGATGCCGTGATCGAGCACGGCCTTGACCATGCGGTCGATGCCCGCGGGGTTGGCCTCGCGGGGATCGAAAGGGTGATCTTCCTGGATGCGGCCTTCCCAGCCTGCGTGATATGCGAGGAAGGCGATGTCGGGGTTGGCTTTGGCGGCGGCGGCGAGATCACGTGGTGAAGAGACGTCGTCGTAGCGGCCGGCGTCGCTGCTGATGCCCCGGTGGGCGGCGATCACTTTGATGCCCAGCTTGCGCGCGCGTTCGATGAAGGGCTGACCCACTTCGTCGCTGTCGAGCGCCCACGAGCCGTCGCTCGGGTACACTTTCCAGGCGGCCACGGCAAAGGCACGCGCGTCTTCTTCCATCAGGTCGAGTTCGGCTTCGCCTAGATTGGGGCGTACGTTGGCGTGGATCACCAAGCGGGGCCCGCCGCTCAGCCGATCCACGATCTCCTTGATGCGCGCGCGGGCTTCGATCGCCAGGGGGTCAGCGCTGCGTGACGAGGGCACACCGGAAAGGCACGCCACATCGGTGTCGCTGGCGATGAAGATCTCTTTGATGAAGGTCACCGGGCTGATGCAGCCTGGCGGGGCGCCGTCACACAGGTCGTCCGGTGTCCACGGTGGCTTGGAAGCCGCGGCGTGTACCTGCACGTCGAAGATGAACTCGTCGCCCGCGAGGGCGTCTTCGGCAGCCGCGGCGTCTTCCATCATCGCGGGGGAAACGTCGTACCCGGCGTCTGTCGTTGGATCGCGTAGCGTCTGGCCGTGCTCGCTGCAGCCGTAGACCTGATTGAACACGAACAGGGCCGCCGCGGAGCCACAGGCGCTTTGGGCGAAGGCGCGGCGAGAAATACCGAGCCGTGAGGCCTTTTCATCGACCAAGGACTGAAACATCGCCTCGGCACGGTGATCACGTTCGGTGTACGGAAACGGATGAAACTCGTCGTTCGCGCAGGGCCGAAAGGTGATCGGTGATTGCACGGGGTCCACGGGCCGTGACTTCTTCGCCCGGTTCTCGCCCTTGGCAGCCATGTCCCCGAGGCTGCCAGAAAAACGAGCGCGTGGCTAGGCGCAATGCTGTTCACTTAAGAAACCTCGTAACCATCTGAAAATATTGTGCAATTCATCTTGACAAGGCCCGAGGCTGCGAGCGCCGGCCTTCATGAGCCTGCTTCGTGGACCTGGCGATCACTTTCGAGCGTTCTTCAAACTGACCAGTGGCTGTGCGGACAAGTTCGACCGGACACGGACATGGAGCGCCCGCAGCGTCTTGATGTGGCTGATGGTCCTGACGATGCCGGACCGAAAGATGAGCTATCGACGGAGCTTGCGGATCGTGGCGTACTACGGGCGCAAGGTGTTCGATTGGGCGAAGGTACCGACGTTGTCGTCCATCAGTGAAGCAAGAAAGAAGGTCTCGATCGAGACATGCCGTGGGTTGCTGCACCAGCTGGTCGAGCGGTGCGAGTCCATCATGCCGACTCCGAAAACCCCGTGGGGGAAACGTCGATTCATCGCGTTCGATGGAACGCGAGTTGTGTTGCCGCGCAGCGCGGATACAGCGAGGAAGATGGCGCGGCCGAAGCGGCCGAATGGGACGTCGGTGCACAATCCACAAGGGTTGGTGGTGATGGCTGCGGATGTGTTTCGCCGTCTTCCGTTGGATTGGTCCCTGACCGGAAAAGGCATCGGCGAGAGGACGTCCATGCAGAAGCTGGTTCACCGATTGCCGTTCAAGGCAGGCGACGTGGCCGTCATGGACAGAGGGTTTCCGAGTCGCCACCTGTTCTCAGCCTTGATTGAACATGGCGTTGACATCATTGCGAGAATGAGCGCATCGAAGGCGACGGCGTGGAAAGAGCTCAAGCCATTCTTGTCTTCAAACAAGAAGACCGCGAAAGTGACACTGACGCTTCCGGGGGCGAAAGGGAACATTGAGCTTCAGGTGCGCGTCGTCGAGCGCGACGCAAAGCCAGGCCGCCCGAGGAAAGGCACGAAGAACGAAAGGATGGTCATCGTGTCCACCTTGAGCGGAAAGGACGGATTCGATCGCAAAGACATCATCAAGCTCTACGCCTCTCGATGGGGAATCGAATCTCTCTTCAAGGAAATGAAGAGCTTCATGCAGACCGAGGACTTCCACAGCAAGAGCGTCCAAGGATGTGAACAGGAACTCATTTCCGCGATGATCTGGATAGCCCTGGCATCGTTCCTTCAAGCAGAAGCGGAGCGTACCCTTGATGGCCGACGCGTCGTTCGCGCAGACTGCCTACGAGCGGCCGGTGATCTGCTCTTTGCGATGCTTTCAGGAAAATCCATCCATGAACAGATGGACGATGACATCGCCGCCCTTCGAATGTTCGCGTACGCCCCACAACAAGACAGGCACTATCCGAGGGAGTGCAAACGTCCCTTCGGTCGCACCATCCAAAGGGGTGGTGCTTAAGTGAACAGCATTGTGGCTAGGCGATGGGGGGTGTGCCGGGGACGGGCAGACCGAGGTCGCGGGGCATGGGCGCGTCCGTTGAGTCAGGCCGCGGCGTGACGTACAATCGTCGCGGCACGAGCTTGGCTTGTCCCCGTGTCACACCAGGGTGGCGAGCAAGGTGTGGGCCGGCGCGATGCGAATGCCTTCGGGCGTCCGCAGATCTTCGGTGCCGTTGAGGCTGACCTGCCAGGCCTTCACCTGGGGAAACCGTTGCACGAAGTAACGCAGGCTTTTGTCCACCGGGCCAGAGCTCAGCTTGCACTCGACAGCCAGGATAGGTTTTCGACGCTCGGTCACGATGAAGTCGACCTCGCGCCCGTCCACATCGCGAAAGTAGCGAAGCTCGAGCTCGCGCCCTTCGATGTCGAGTTGGTGGTGCACCCATTTGAGTAGATGGCTCGCCACGAGGTTCTCGAACCGTGGACCTGGCTCGAACACCAAAGTCCAATCGAAGTGGTAGTGCTTCTGCTCTTTTTTGACGGCCCGCAGTTTCGGCGCGCCGAAAGGTGGAATTCGGAAGATGGCGTACACTCGTTCGAAGACGTCCAACCAGCGCGCAACGGTGGGGTGCGAGATTTGAAGATCCTCTCGCAAGGCGTTGATGGAAAGCGGTGAGCCCACGCGGTCGGGCAAGGCCGCCATGAGCATCTCCAGCCTGCCGAGGTCCGAGAGATTCTCCACACCCTGCAGATCGTCCCGCAGAAGACGTGATCGATATTCGAGCGACCAGCGGCGCGCGCCGCGGCCGTCGAGCTTGAGCAAGGGCTCGGGAAAGCCGCCGCGCTCGAATAGGTCCATGACAGCGCCTGGCGCCGCGCCAAGCTCCTTCACGGAGAAAGGGTGAAGACGGAGGTAGTGGTATCGCCCCTGCAACGAATCCCCTCCATAAAGGTACCAATCGAGGCGTGCGCTCCCGGTCACGAGGATGGGCGGATCTCCAAGGGTCTTGTCGTAGAGCCCCTTGAGGAAGGCGCGCCAGCCGCGGAACTTGTGCAATTCGTCGAAGACCCAAAGACTTGCGTCCGGCAGAGTTCGCGCGAGCAAGCGCGCGCGATCTTCGGGTATGTCCCAATTCAAGTACCCTTGCTTCCCTCCTGGCAGCGCGCGCGCCAGAGTGGTCTTCCCCACCTGCCGGGGGCCACCAAGAAAGACCATCTTCTCTTTCAGGTCGCTCTGCACGGAGGGCAGAAGATAACGCGTCGTGTAGGCGCCCTGGGACATCGGTGCGAGTGATTTTATCCTCACATTAAAAAACTCGCGAGTATTTTAACGTCATGATCAAAAAACTCGCGACCTCCCGATGGCCCCGGCAACACGTCCACCTCTGCCCCGCGAGGCCGAGGATGCGAGGCGAGATCTCCCCGCGACCATTCCGCGACAGATCTGTCAGGTTTCGGACCGAAGCGTGACTCACACGTGGTCGGCCCCGATGCGCGGGGACTCCAAAAACCAAGTGAACACCTAACCGGTCGAACAGCTGGCATGGCCGTTGCTGTGTCGCCCCCTCATGAAAGCTCCCAAGCACATCTTACTTTTCGGCCTCGCGGCTGCCCTTGTTGCCTGTGAGTCCGTCTCTACCTTCAAGGCGACCCTCGTCGTGCCCGCCGCCATTCAGGCCGAGTTTTCACCGACAGCGCCAGGACTGATGATCAGGGCATCTTCGTGAATCGGTTCTGAAATAGACATGCTGATTCCGGTGCAGCGGGTTCACGCTTGATTGAGAGCGGCCGCGATGCGGCGCACGATGGCGCGCGGGGACACGCGCAGGGCTTGCACCGCCAACCAGTTGAGAATGCCGTGGATTGACAAGACCTTGCCCTGCATCAAGGCCTTGTAAGCGTGAGCTGCCACGGCATCGGCCTTTGCGACTCCTGGGCGCTGAAATAGCTTCGACTTGTCGTTGCCAGCGCGGCTGGCGAATTCGGTGGCTGTGGCACCGGGGCAGTGGCAGGTGACGCTCACCCCGTGACGCTTCAGCTCGTGGGCGAGCGCCTCCGTGAGCGACAAGACGAAGGCCTTTGTCGCGTAGTACGTGGCCATGTAGGGGCCCGGCTGGAAGCCCGCCGTGGAGGCGATGTTCAGGATGCGGCCGTGGCCGCGCTCGCGCATCGGCCGCCCGAAGGCATGGGTAAGCTCGAGCAGCGTGACGCAATTGAGCTCGATCATTTCCACTTGCGACGACGCGGGCAGATCCAGCAGGGCACCCGTGCTACCGAATCCCGCATTGTTAACCAGGCACTCGATCTGCACGCCCAGACCTTGCACCCGTTCCCAAACTCGGCCCGCCGCTCCTGGCTTCGCGAGATCTTCTGCGATGACGTGTGCCTTCACCTGGAACACAGCAAGCTCTTGCGCAAGCGTTTCCAAGCGCCCGAGGCTGCGTGCCACAAGTACGAGGTCGTAGCCATCGCGGGCGAACAAACGGGCGAACTCAGCACCGAGGCCCGTTGATGCCCCGGTGATCAAAGCAACGCGTTTCGCATTCATCGTCATGTCTCTACCATACATATTCGGTGAAGAAGATCTGGGCGTCGCGCTCTGGCCGCGCGGCCGCCTCCACGACGTGCTTTCGTGGAGGCGCGGTGCCGCGGGCGCTTTCAGGCGGCTTTCCAGGCCACCAACAACAATCGACGCGAGAGCATCGTGTAGGGTCCCTCCTGGTGCCCATCGTAGGCCTCGATCCGGGCGAATCCCGCGCGCCGGAACAGCTCGTCCAATTCGCGAACGGTGTAAAGGCGAATGGTGCTGTCCCGCTCTACGCAGAGGTTCGGCCCAAGCAGCGTCCAATGGGTCGTGATGCGGCTGCTATACGGATCAAAAGCCGTCTCTTCCAGCAGCCGCAGGCCGGCTTTCTCATCGACCCAGCTCCACGACCGGGGCCGAAAAGAGTTGGGGAGTGAGTCAGCGGCGGGCGTATCGATCAGGAACCGCCCGCCCGGTTTCAGCGCGCGCGCAACCGCGGTGACGAAGAGCTCGTTGTGGGCGTCGTCGAAGTATCCGAAGCTGCCCCAGAAGCACAGCGCTGCATCGAAGGCCTCGCGCGCGTCCAGGGCTCTCATATCACCTTGCTGGTAAGTCACCGCGAGTCCGCGGGATTGCGCCTCTTTCCGCGCCTCATCCAGAACCCGTGGGTGAAAATCGATGCCCGTCACGCGATGGCCACGGGCCGCCAGTTCGTTGGCGATGCGTCCGGTGCCGCTGGGCACGTCCAAGATCTCGGACCCGGGCTGTAGCGCGAGCCGCGCTTCGATCATGGCGGCCTCGGTCTCCCGGCGGCTGGTCCAGTCCCCCGGGGATAACTGTACGTGTCCGAACAGATCCTCGTAGAACGGTTTCCACCACGTTGTCTCGTCACCCATGTTTTCGCTTCCTTTCCGTCGTCTTTGGGCACACGGCCCAAGCTGCTCCCGGAAGAGGAACCGTCCGGGGGGGCAGGCTCCTCGACCTTTCGGGAGGAGCCTGGCGCCGCCGGTTACTGGGCCTTCATCGGCCGTGTTCCGCGCGCAAGCATCCCCGCGTCTGCATGACGCTTACCCGGGGACACATGACGTACACGGAACGGAACATCGTTTCCAGAATGCAGCTCTCTGTGAGCTTCGTCAAGCGGATCGGCAACCCTCCTTCGGAGATCCTCGAGCGTCCAACCATCCAACGAAGGATTGGTAAGGTTTTGCGAGCTGCGGCCACGAATCGACATGGACTCAGACTCACGCATCAGGTTGGACATACTGGCCCTGTCTTTCTCCATGCGTGCCTTGGGCGCGTGCTCCGCCGAGGGCGCTTCGCCCGAGGGTTCGCCTGCGCCAGCCCCGGACGCAGGAGTTGACGTAGCTTCCCCTCAGGCGCCCGTAGCCCCGAGCGCTTCGCCTGGCAAGTTGGGACTCAACGAGCTCACTGTTCTGTTTCCCCTGCCAACCACGAATGCCGCCGCGCTGCTGGGACCGGCGCAGGTTGGGGGAAAGGGCGCCCTGCTCCCGCGAGGTCTTTTTGATCAGTTGATCGCAGTGGACGGCCTTCCTGAACTCTACGAACGGACACGTGTCGTGGCAGCGCGCTTCATCCCCTGCTTGCCGCCTCCTGCGGCGGCGCCGACGCTCTCAAGTGCGTGCACACCCACGATTCGACTGAGCTTCGCGGTGTTCCGGCCGGATCGAGAGGAACCGACGGCAGAAGACGTTGCCTACCACGCAACCTATGCGCTAACCGCACAGGATTTCGAAGCGGCCATTCAGGAGATTCTTGTGATGGGGGACAAGTACGGTCGACCTCCTTACGATGCGCCGCTATCCGTTCACCCCATCATGAAAGCACAGGGAGCGGATGGCGCCGTCGTTCAGGCCTTCAACGCGCTGGTTCTGAGGCACGCTGGGGGCGACAACCTGGCGGAGGTCACACTCATGACGGAGGCCGGATTTGGAGCTTCGGGAGTGCTTTGGAGCTTTGCCCACTTCCGCATTGAAGGGGGCGCGGCGGTGCAGGTAGCGATCGGTTCGATGGCAGACCCAGAGTCCGAAATGTCACAAACCGTAATCACCAACGAGGGAACAACCTCGATCATTGGTGCGCCCCTGCCTGAAACGCCCTTCGATAGGTCGTTCCAAGTTGCGACCCTGTCGTCAGCCTCTGCAGAGGAACTCGGCGCTCTTGTAAATGCGGCTCACGAGACCTTGAATCCTGACAAACATGGGTTCTCCACCCAGACCTGTGCCGCCTGCCATCTGGCCGAGCAAGCCTTGCATCTCGCCAAAACAGAGCGCGGCGTGGATGTCGAGGCATCTGCGATGAAGTACGCGAGCGCGGCGTTCCCCCTGACAAACGCCGATTCTGAAGCCTTCGCACAGCCGTTTCGTCCTCGCTTCTTCACGATGAGGCTTTTGGGCTACATGGAGCGCCGACCTGTCGTAAGCCGGCGTGTCGTCAATGAGACGGCACAGGCGGCCGCCCTCGTCAATCAAGCGTTGGCTTCGGGCGCTCCCTGATGACCCTCGAAAGACATCCATGAGAACGAGACTGCTATCGTCTTGTCGATGAAGGTATCGTTGGCATGCGTGATCTGTTTGGTTCTGGCGGGCAGCTGCCGGATGTCGGAGCATTCCAAGTCCATCGGGGACGTGAAAAGACCGTCACTGAAAGACGTCCTGAAATCCGGAAAAACGAAGATCACGCCAGAGAACAACCATTGCGACGACAGGGAGGCGTCGACCGTCGAAGAGTTGCTGCTGGGTGTCGTGGAGGCAGGGATTGACGAATCATACAACCCGTTCTCGTACGTATGCACGAAGGGGGGATGTAGATTCGGAGTCACGAATTGCGAACCAGGACAACGTGTCGACTGTGGGAGCTGGAACCTCACGTTCCAGCTCGATGCTCGAGGCCAGCCTCGGCCGGCAACCTTCGGGTGTGAGGACATCCCGTAGGCTCGGTTGACCATGATGCTGCGCTGTGCTCGGCCGACCCTCCCTTGCGGTCCGCCCCGGGGCGGGGGTCTGTAGTCGCCCACGTGTATTTGCAACAGGTTTAGCGGCACGTGTTGGCGGCACCCTGTGACATGCATTTTAACCCGGTTCGACAATTAGAGATTGTACTCGCAGACCCGCAGCAAGGTTGATCCTTCCCACCGCATGCCTCACAAGCGATCGGGTTGCGGTTGGTATATTCGCAATGCGTGCCGGATTGGGCGCACCAGTTACTCACTCCTCCCAAACCGAGACCACAGCAGACCATCCCGAGGGCTCCGCACATTCCACCGCACGCGCCGTTTTGACAGATGCCCGCCGATTCCGGGCAGAAATCCCCTTGAGCGATGCAAAGTGGGGTGATTCCTGGCTTGCTAACGCAACAGCTGCCGTCCCCACACGTGAGGCCTGAACAGCAAGGACCGCCAGCCACCCCACATTTGCGACAAATCTCTAGAGTTCGATCACAGACATCAGCGCCATCGTTACAAGTGCTGTCGCCGCAGCACGGTCCACCCCGGACCCCGCACTTACGGCAGACGGGGACGCTTGATCCAAGACATTGTGCTGCAGGATCCGTACACCGATTGCCGCCACAGCACGGTTCATTGTTGCCACCGCAACCGCAGCGTCCCGCTTGGCACTTTACCGCGCCGGTACCACTGCCGGTACAAGTCGCGCCGTCAGCCACGCATTTCGATCCGTTGCAGCATGAGCTACCGTTACAAAGTGCTCCCGGGCAACACAACTGTCCCGCACCGCCACATGCTTCGCATCGAGGGGTAGGGTCTGTCTCTCCCTTATGAGATCGACACGACATTCCCTGAGCACATACTGAACCATTGCAGCAAGTCTCCCCCGGACCACCACAAGTCTTACATGTTCCATCAAAGCAGCCTGCGCCAGGCTGGCATGAAGTGCCCCCGCAGCAAGGTTGCCCGTCGCCTCCGCACGCTCCGCACTTGCCGGACGCGCATGTGCCCGCATTGGCACCGCACGAATCACCACTGCGCACGCAAGCTTGGGCAACACAACAGCCCCCTGACGAGCAAGTCGAATTCGCACAGCAGAGCTGGCCTGTGCCTCCACAAGTTTCACAGACGTTCAGCGAACTGCAGCTCAAACCCGCGCCCGCACACAAACGCTTTGGTCCGCAGCAAGGTTGACCCGCTCCGCCGCATGCGACACAGGTCTTGGACGGTCCGCAGACTACCCCCGGTGCGCTACAAAATCGGTTCGGTCCCTCGCCGCAACAAGGGAGATTCGCCCCTCCACACGCCCCGCAAATGCCATCGCTACAGATGGCCGCTACCTGGATGCATTGATCGCCAGAGCTAATGCATGTTCCGGCCGAACAACATCCGCCGGAATCACAGCCCGTAAGGCTACAGCAGGCTTGCCCAGCCTTTCCGCACTGGGATTCGATAAGCAAGCCGCCGTCGGCGTTGTTGGATTCAGCTGGCGCATCTGTTCCGCCGCCTCCGCCGCTGCCGCCTCCGCCGCTGCCGCCTCCGCCTGTTCCGACTGAAAAGCCAGCATCTTCATCGACCCACGCTGCGTCGCTATCCAGAGGGGGCGCGGAAACATCACCGTGGCCGCAGGCTGTGCAAGCTTGCAACGCAGTAATGGCACAGATGTGAACGATTATGTTGATGCGTGGCATTGGGGGGCTCCTGGGTTAACCGCCTCGTCCGACTGCCCCAAAACGTGGCGGCATCGGGCGGGGCGCTTCTGCAGTCGAAGTACTCCCGTCCTTCATGGACCATGAGGGGACTGGCAGATCCTGGCTTCGGCTTCTCCTTTTCCTTCGGCGCGCACAGCGCCTCGAAGTAAGCGGCGCTATCAGTCCTCACCCGCCAGGTCGTGGGGGCCCGGCTGACCAAAACCACAGGGAATCATCGCGACAAAAACGAGCATCGGCTTGAATTTCGGGGCTACCATATCCCTAGGACGGACCGCGCCTGGCGATCCGGCCAGAAATCGTCGATCCGATGGTGGTCATGCTGCTCCGATGCAGCTCTGGACAACCTCGATAGACTCTACGCGCGCCAGCAATTCAAAGTCGTCTTCCACAAGCCCACCATGCGGGCTTTGCAGCAAAGGCTGTGCCTCCTGCCTGCACGGCCATCGCCGGTGGGCCCCGCCGGGACGTTGAACGTCGTTCACGCGGCGGCCGGGGCGGGCCGGTCAAGGCGGCGGGAGGCCAGGGAGGCCGCCCACATCACCGGTGCACCCAGCGCCAGCAGGCCCTCGAGCGCCGTGGCCTCTGTGGTCACCGCGGCGGCCACGCCTGCCAGGCTCGAGCCCATCAAGAACCCCAGCGCCCCGAAGGCGTGCACGAGCCCCATGCCGCGGAGCCGCTCGGCTTCGCTGCCTTCGCTCACTTGCATGAGGGCGCCCGAGAACACCGCGGCGGCGCCCAGACCCACGGCCACGGCCCACACCACCGCGCCGCTGCCGAAAAAGGGGTGAAGCAGTCCGGATGCGAGAAGGGCGGACGACAAGATCACCACGCCCAGCTGCACCACCCGCGCAGCTCCCAGGCGATCGGCCAGCCGACGCGCAAGTGGGATGCCCGCCACGGACGTCAGCATGAGGCTGCCCAGCAGGGACGCCGCCTGTCGGGGCGAAGGGGCCGAAAGCGGCACCAGCACGGTCAGCAGACCCATGGCCAAACGCTCGGCAGCAACGACCAGCGCCGGCGCCCACGACGCCCCCGACGGAAAGCCGGACGGTGCAGGGGTCAGCCCTTGCCCCCTCGCCGAGGGCACCTTCATCGACGTGAGCAGTGCCACCGCAGCCAGCCCGGCCGCAAGCGAGAAGCAGCGCGTGGGGCTTCCGTCGTGAACGAAAACCCCGCCGAGCCCCAGGCCCGCAGCGACCCCCAGCACCAACACCGCGCCAAGACCCGCCGTGTGTTTGCGACGAAGGGCCGCTGCGCCGTGCACGCTGGCCATCAACGCCGAGACCGCCGCCACGTGGCAGATGCCTTCCAAAAGCCGCAGCCCCACGAGGGTCGCGCCCGAAGAGGCCTGCGTCATGGCGAGATTCAGAAGTAGGCTGCCTGCAAGTGCGACGCGTACGAGCCCGCGGCGGTCGTTACGGAACAGGTGCCCCTGGTCCCGCCGCAAGACCCAAGCCGCCAGAATGCCCCCAGCCACGTGGGCCACCACGAAACCGCTCGGGCCTGCAAACGAAGGCATGTGTGCGGCGAGTGGCTTGAGCGAGGGGATGGCCGTGCCCGTCGACGCGGCGGCCAGCCCCAGCGTGAGGGCGGTGGCTGCAAAGGCAGGCGGGTGGGGCGGGCTTGCGGGGGCAAGCCGCGGCGCAGAGGGTGCTGTCATCGGGGAATGGGGCTCTCGCAGGCACATCGACGGAACCCCGCCCAAGCTCGAGGGCCGCGAAAGCAGAGCGCCCCTCAGGCCGCGCCTGCCTTCCAGGACAAACCCGCTATGCTTTTCAAGTCATGGTGGTTACGGAGAGCCTGCAGGGCTCACAAGGGGGTGGGGGCAGAAGGCCGTCTTTGTCGGCGCGGCTCTTGGGCTTTGCGCGCAATCTGCAGAGCGCCACGACGTTTGGGCAGCTGCTCGACGTGGTGCAACGTGAGCTGTGGGAAGCCCTGGGCTACGAACACGCGTGGATGTTCGTGAGCGACCGGGAGCCCGTGCAAACGCTGCGGCTCTTGGCGGCCACGGGCGCCAACACCCAGGACGTCTGGGAGCATGCGCCGGTGCTCACGGTTGCGGGGGATGCGATGCTGGAGGAAATGCTCAGCACCGATCACCCGCAGGTGATCGAAGATGCGCGCACCGACGCGCGCACGCAAAAGCCGGGTGGCCGCGCGCTCGACAGCCGCACGATCGTGAACGTGCCGCTGCGCCTCCTGGACAAGCCCTTCGGGGCGTTGGGCACGGGCACGTTTGGCGAGGAAGGACCCCGGGTGCCGGGCCCCGAGCAGCTGGATCATCTGATCGGCATGGCCGGCCAGATCTCCGTGGCCGCCAGCCGCATCTTGTACGTGGATGGCCTGGCGCGCGCCGCACGGGAGAAGCAAGAGCTCGAGCGGCGTCTGATGCAAGCGCAGCGCTTGGAAAGCGTGGGCATGCTGGCGGGCGGCATCGCTCACGACTTCAACAACCTGCTGACCGTGGTGCTGTCCAGCGCCTCTTTGGCGAAGATGAAGATGGAGCCGGACGTCATGCCCGAGGTGGAGTCGGTGCTGGCGGCCGCAGAGCGGGGGCGAGGGCTGACGCGTCAGCTTCTGGCCATGAGCCACACGCAAAGGCTCTCCCTGGCGCCGATCGACCTCAACTCGCGCCTGACACAGCTCTTGGAGCTGCTCAAGCGGGTGTTGCCGGAGAGCATCGCTCTCGACTTCGTGCGGGCCGAGCGCCTGCCCCTCGTGGAAGGTGACGAGTCGCAGCTGGATCAGGTGTTCATGAACCTCTGCGTGAACGCACGGGACGCGATGCCCGAGGGCGGGCGCCTCAGGCTCGAGACGGAGGCGGTCGTCATCAACGGCCGCTACGCGCGCATTCATCCCTGGGCCAAAGCAGGGCGCTTTGTGCTCGTGACGGTCTGCGATTCGGGCGTGGGCATGGCCCCCGAGGTGGTGGAGCGGGTGTTCGAGCCGTTTTTTAGCACGAAGAAGGAGCGCGCGGGCACCGGCCTGGGGCTGGCTGTGGCTTACGGCATCGTTCGCCAGCACGGCGGCATGATCCAGTGCGCGAGCACCCTCGGCGCGGGGACCACGTTCAAGGTGTATCTGCCCACCCTCGAGCGGCCCGTGAGCTGGGTGAAGGCTGAAGCGAAAAAAGCGGTACCCATGGGGGGCGAGCGGGTGTTGGTGGCGGAAGATGATGCGGCCGTGCGCGACGTGGCGGTGCGCATCCTCGAATCGGGGGGCTACCGGGTGGTGGCCACCGAAAGCGGCGAAGCGGCGTGTGCCGCCGCGGCCATCGAGCCCTTCGACATGGTGCTCCTGGACGTGGTGATGCCCGGGCTCACCTGCGCGGAGACCATCGAGCGCTTGAGGACCCTGCGCCCCGAGCTGCGTTTCCTTCTGGCGAGCGGCTACACCGCAGAGACCAACGTGGTGGCGCTGCTGCGCGACGACGTGCATGCGTTCCTGCGCAAGCCCTACGACCCTGAAGGTCTTCTGCGTGCGGTCAGGCGCGTGTTGGATGGCCCCGCGCACGCCCGCCTGCCACCCTCCTGACGAGAGGAGCCTGCCCTCCTGCGGGGCGCAAACGAAGGTGGTCAGAGCGCCGGGATGCGTGCCGTCCGCAGCGCGGTGTCTCGTTCGTCACGCGAGAGGGGTAGGCCGGTTCCTGCCGCTGCGAGCGGCCACAGGCGGTTTCTTTCGATGCGGTTCGTGGGGCAGGGGCTGATCTCGTTGGCCACGCGGGGATCCCCCGACATCTCGATGTGGGTGGCCTCTTCCGTGGCCGCCACGATGACGTTGTCGTGCACATGGTTGTTGGCGGTGTCCTGGCAGGTATCGAAGCTTGCGGGCACGACCTCGCTGCGCAAGGGCCCGACCAAAACGCCCGCGGCATGATGGGCGAAGACGTTATCGACGATTTCGATGTTACGGGACGACGTGATGAACACGGCGGGTTCGGGCGGTAGCGCAACGGCGCCGTTCGACCAAGCCTGATTGGCACGCAGAAGCCCTCCGTTGGTTTTCAGGAAGGTGAATGCCGCGCCCGTGTTGTCGTGGAGGCGGTTGCCGAGGCCAAGCAGGCGATGGCCTTTCACGCTGAAGATGCCCATGCCGCCATTGTGGTGGATGTGGTTGTTTTCCAGTCGGGCGTCGGGATGCAGGACGAGGGCGATGCCTCCCGATGTCCATCCACGGGGCTTGCGGGCGAGTCTCGCGTGATGAAGCTCGTTGCCCAGCACGTAGGCGCCGAAGCCCGGCTCGAGGCGCAAGGCTTCGCGGCCGCAGGAGAAGACCTGGTTGTGCTCGAAGCGATGATGCTCACCCGCCAGGCTCACGCAGGCGCCCGCGGCGTCGGAGAGCTGGCTGTTCCTGATCGTGACCCGCTTCGAGGGATTGATGACGGCCAGCGCGTAGAGCGGGCTGGCAGCGTGCCGCATGCGCAGGCCGTCGATGAGCACGTCGTGGGCCGCCACGCTCAACCAGCCGAGGCGCGTGGTGACCTCGATCCGATGTCCCTGCGGATCGGCGCCGAGAATGACCCGCCGCTCGTCGTCGAGCGCGAACTGACCTGGTCCGGGGGGGCTGTCGCTGCCCACCCGTTCCAGGGCTTGCCCATCGCGGAAGACCTGCTCGGGCCCAACGCACACGCCCGTGCGGTGGGTGACCACGCATGCGCGGTCTTCGTCGGGGAACGGGGGCACCGTGGCGGCGCTGACGAAGCGGCCCTCCCGGGGCGTAAAGCGCGTCCAGATGTCGCTGCCGCGGATCTCCGCGCCTTCTGCTCCCAGGAGATCGAGGGGCTTCGTGACGATGAGTTTTTCGCGGTAGAGGCAGCCGGCCTGCAGCTTCAAGGTCGCGCCCGCAGGAGCGGCGTCGATGCGGGCTTGCAGGGGGGCGCAGCGTTCGTCGGGGGCGCGTGCCGGGTCGTCTAAGGGGGAGGACGAGGCAGGGCGTTCCGCGCTTGCCTCTGCGAGAGCCTCGTCGGAGGGCAGGGGATCGAGGAACGAGGGCAGCAGGGCGCCCCTGCGGGCAGGAGCCTCCGGCGCGCTGGCCTCGGCGCCGCCGGGAAACCGGGCGGGCAAGAGGTGCACCAGGGCAAGCAGGGCGGCCACCGTGCCGAAGAGCGGCAGCCAGCTGCCTTGCGAAGACGCGGTACCTGCGGCGGTTGCGGTGCGCGCGCGCCGCGGCCACAGGGTCGTGGGCACGAGCGCGCGGAACACCGTGCGGAGCCAGGCGGTGGTGTCGCTCTGCCCGCGCCGGGCCAGCTGTTGACGCAGCCGATCGAGCGCCAACTGGTTGCGCTTGCGCACGGTGGCTGGAGGCAAGCCCAGCCTTCCCGCGATCTCTTGCGGTTCGAGGCCTTCGTAGTACCGCAGCAGAAGGGTGCTTCGGTAGGGCTCTGACAGGCGATCCACTTCCTGAAGCAAAGCCGCCGCCGCCGAGGCGCGGTCCGCGAGCAGGTCAGGGGCGGGCTCTGCCGCGGGGGGCGACACCAGGGACTCGCGTCGTTCTCGCCGCACGTCCGTGCGCACGGCCATCCGATACAGGTTGCGCACCACACCGGCAAGATAGGCGCGCATATCGAGCGGCGGCGATACGGCCGGGGGCGGCCGCCGCAGCACGGCCAAGAAGGCGTCTTGGACGAGGTCCTCCGCTGCCTCGGCGTTGCGGGTCAGGTCCGTCGCCAGCTTCTTGAGCCAGCGTTGGTGCTGTTGCAGGTCCTCGAGGCAGAGCCGGTCGTACTTCATGTCGGGCCTCGCCGAGCGGGCGCCTGTCGCTGGACGCCGTCAAACGAAAGGGGGCTCCTATCGTAGCACTCCTTGAGTACGGGCAGGCAAGTGCCCGTGAAGTGGTGTGCGCCGGGACTCAGCCGCGGAGGGCCACGGCTTCCGGGGCGAGGCGCCGCTTCTGCCAGGCCACCGGTAAATGCGGGGTCAGCGGCACTTCCACCTGCCCGGGCCAGGTTTGAAAGCGCCGGGCGGCGTTCCAGTCGCGGTGGCGGCCAGGGTGGCTGGGCGGGTGGTCGAGGCCCAGGGTCGAAAAGGTGGGCAGGTTGCCCGCGACGTGGCGCTGGCCCAAAAAGAGTGGCCAGCGCATCCACCACAGTTCGGGGTGGTGGGAGGCCGTGACCCGGTCGGGTTCGGGCAGCATGACCAAACGGAACGCTTCGGGTGCCAAAAAGCGGCGGGGCGATCCAATCTTCTCCGAGGGAGAGAACCAGCGGTACTCCGTTCCCACACGACCGTAGCGGCCTGGCCAGGGGTAACTGCCGCCGCTTTGCGGCCGCTCGCAATGCCAGAGGTTCCACAGATCGCCTCGGCCGCCCACGAACACCACGGGATGGGCTTCGCGGGGGTCGGGCCCGCCGAGCTGAATCAGGCGCTCGGGCTCGTGGATCCACTCGTGAAAGTAATAAAGGTGAGACACGGGGGCGAACGCGTCCGCGTCATCGAGCGTGTGTGCGCCGCGCAGCACCACCACGATGTGCTCCCAATCGCCTTCGTGAACGTTGACCCAATCGTTGAAGGGATAAAAGAACCAGTACTGCAGGGCCAGCAAACCTTGCTTGCGGTTCAGCCAGAAACCGTGAACGTGCTGCGTGGGGGGATAGGCCGCCGTTGCGGGTTCGTCGTTCTTCTGGATCGCGCGCCAGCGCCCGCGCCACGACAGAGGGGCTTGTCCCTGTCCGCTGCCAGGCACGTCGACGTAGTAGCGGGTGCCATCGTCGGGTGGGGGCGCATGGAAGCGCTTGGGGTCGCGAAGCTCGGCGGCCGTGAGCACGACGCGGCTTTGGCCGTTCCGCGCGCGCGCCACCATGGCGCTGCCATCGTGCCAGGCGTACGAGACATCCACGGGCCAGATGTCGGGATTGGCAAGCGCCATCGCGGGCGCATGGCGGCGCGCCAGGTGCACGAGTGCGTGGGAGTCTTCTTCGTCGGGTGAGAGGGGCGTGGGTGCCCAAAGCTGCGACAAGAGAAGGGAGCCAGGTGCCGCCCTGCCGGCGTCGATCTGGCTGGTGAGTCCCAAACCGGCGATCGCGCGCAAGAGGGTCCGACGGGATGAGCGGGAGGAGGGGCGCCGCAAGAGCATTTCGTTCTGAGAATCTTCGGTGGTTGATGCAACGACTAAATGCAGATCCAGCGAAAAATCCGCTCAAAATCGCTACACCCAAGCCGCACACGTGCACCGTTTGGAAACGGTCGAGCAACGGAACGTAACGAGAGTCCTCGCGCTATGAAGCTTTGCGCAGGCTCGAACGCGGTGACAAGGGGCGAGAGAAGGGGCGAAACGCGAAGACGAACTGCGCCAGGTAGCCGGGAGGTACGTCGTAACCGTACATCCCGTAGGCGGCGGGCTTGTGGCGCGGCAAATAAGCCGTGCCGAAGAGCCAGTCCCACAGCGCCAGCTTGGTTGCGTAGTTCAGGTGGCCGTCTTCGACCTCCTTGGCGTGATGCCACCGATGCATCTCGGGGCCGTTCAGCACGAACTGCAACCAACCGGCCCGCACGTTGATGTTGCTGTGGATGTACATGCCCCACACCGCGTCCAGCGTGCCCTTCATCAGCGCAACGTCGGGATGAGCGCCCAGGAGCACGATCGGCGCGAACTCGATGGTCTGGTTCACCAAGATCTCGAGGGCGTGAGAGCGCGAGCCCGAGAGCCAGTCGACGTCGGTTGTGCTGTGGTGCGCCTCGTGAAGGCGCCAGAGCACGGGCACCCGGTGCTGTAGGCGGTGAAAAACGTAGATGTAGAGATCGTGCGTGACGAAGAAGAACAGAAATTGCAGCCCCACGGGCCAGTCGGTCACGACGTGCCAGCGGGACATACCGCTTGCGTCATCGATCCAGAGGATCAACTGGTTGATGACGAGCCCCAGCACGTAGCTCTGCGCGAAGGTGTAGAGCAAGAGGTCGCTCCAGAACTCGGGGCGAAACAGCCTCTGACGGGGCTCGTAGGGCAAAAGCCGCTCGAGCCCGATCAGCACCAGCGCCGCGACGACGATGAGCAGCGGGGAAAGGAGCGTCCAGGACATGCTCAGTTTGCGCCCGCCTCGGTGCCGCTCGGGACCCGGCGCAGCTTGCGGCGCATGGCCAGCTCGGCTTCGTACACGCGCTTGACGCCATCGCCCATCGAGCGCTCGATGTCCCTGATGTTCGACACCAGGCGCATGAGGCCGCCGATCTCCACGGAGGCGGCTTGGTCGGTGCCCCACATCGCCCGATCGAGGGTGATGTGCCGTTCCACGAAGGTGGCGCCCATCGACACCGCGGCCCACGTGGGAGCCAGCCCCGTCTCATGTCCCGAGTAGCCGATGGGAATGTCCGCAAAGCGTGTCTTCAAGGTCTCGATCATGCGGAGGTTCAGGGCCTCGACCGGGCAGGGGTATGCCGACGTGGAGTGGGCGATGAGGAGGTTTTCAGGGTCGAGCACCGCCACGGCGTCTTCGATCTCCTTCATGGTCGACATGCCCGTGGAGATGATGAGGGGGTGACCCGTGCTCTGCATCTTCACGAGCAGTGCGTGATCCGTGAGAGAGGCCGATGCCGCCTTGTAGCAAGGCGGAGAGAAGGTCTCGATGAAGTCCACCGAGGGCTCGTCCCAGCACGACGCGAACCAGGAGATGCCGCGCTCGCGGCAGTGCCGATCGATCTGGGTGTATTCGTCCATCCCGAACTCGATGCGGCGGCGGTACGCGATGTACGTCATGCGGCCCCAGGGCGTGTCGCGCTCGAGCTCCCATTGATCGCGCGGCACACACAGTTCCGGGGTGCGTTTTTGGAACTTCACGGCGTCGGCGCCGGCCAGCACGGCGCCGTCGATGAGGCGCTTGGCCAGCGCCAGGTCGCCGTTGTGATTGATCCCGATCTCGGCGATCACGTAGACAGGCATGTTGTCACCAACAGACCGATCACCCAGCTTCAATACCCTCGTGGTCATACGGACGCTCCTTTGAGGCTCAATATCCATTCAGAAAACTCGCGAAAAGCACCCTGTCCGCCCAGCGCCTGGGTCACCAGGTGAACGGCGGGCTTGAGCGGCGCGGCGGCATCCGCGGGTGCTGCCGTCAGGCCGTGTTTGGCCACTTCCTGAAGAAGGGGCAGATCGTTGAGATCGTCGCCGATGTAAGCGACGCCGTCGGCGGTGGCCTCGAGTTCGTCGAGGATGACCGGCAGCAGGTGCAGCTTGTCCTTGACCCCCGAAAAGAGCCTGACCTCGAGCTTTGCGGCCCGGAGCTCGACGAGGGGCGAGGCCTCGCGCGTGACGATCGCGCTGGCGAGTCCCGCCTGGCGCAGGCGCTCCACGCCGAGCCCGTCACGCCGGTTGAAGCGCAAGAGCGCCTCGCCGCCGGGGCCATAGTAAACGCCGCCGTCGGTCAGCACCCCATCGCAATCGGTCAGCACCACCGTGATGCGTGCGGCTCGCGCGCGGAGCTCGGCGGGGGTCAGCAACGTGGCGGGGCTCACCATGCCGTCCAGCCTCCGTCCACGGAAAGCACGGCGCCGGTCACGTACGAAGCCGCATCACTTGCGAGGAATACGGCGGCTCCGGCGATCTCATCGGGCTCTGCCATGCGGCCAAGCGGCGTTCTCGTAGCGTAACGTTCGACGAAATGGGATGCCTGGCCCTGGGCCACGCCGCCCGGACAGATGACGTTTGCGCGCACGCCGCGCGAGGCCCAATAGGTGGCCACGAAGCGGGTCAGCATCACCACGCCCCCCTTGCTGGCGGCGTAACCGGCCGATTTGAAGAACGCCTGGGTCCCGTCGGGCCGCTCATAGAGCCGTTGATCGGGCGCCACCAGGCCGTAGGTCGAGCCGATGTTGACGATGCTGCCGCGGCCTCGCCGGGCCATTTCGGCCCCCAGGATCTGGCAGGTGAGGAAGCTGCCCGTGAGGTTGACGTCGAGCTGGGATTGCCAGAGTGCCAGGGGATAGGACTCAAAGCGCGATTGCTCGGCCGCCGCGCCTTCGTCGAAGCGGTCGTTGATCGCGGCGCTGTTCACCAAGATATCGATGCCGTCGAAGGCGTTGAGCGTGCGCACGCGCAGCGCTTCGATCGAGCGGCCTTCGGCCACGTCGAGCCCTGCGCCCACGACGTCAGCCCCCGTGGCTTCGACCAAGGCCGCCGCGAAGGTGCGGGCTTGCTCTTCGTCGAGATCGGCGGCTACCACGCGGGCGCCCGCTCCGGCGAGAGCCGCACAAAACCGCTGACCCAGAAGGCCGCAGGCGCCGGTGACGATCGCCACGCGGCCGTCGAGGGAAAAACGCGCGTTTTCGGGATAGACCTGTCTTGCCATCCTCACTCCTTCGCGGACAAGCCTGAGGGGCTCTTGGGTTTGGTGTGAAAACCGCTGGTTTTCCGGAACACGGGTGCCACTGGTTCGCCATGAAGCGCCTGATCGAGGGCCTTGTGGGCGAGCGCGGTCCGCAGCACGGTGAGCGCCTGGGCGTAGGCTTCGAGCAGCTGATCCAGCTGGGCTTCCGTGTGCGCCGCGCTGAGGTTGTGAAAGCCACTCCACAAGATGCCGTGCCGAATCAGCTCTTGCTGGACGAGGGACTTCATCACCAGGGGGGGCGCTCCCTCGGCGAGGCCGGTGCTGGCGAAACTCACCAGCGTGCGGGCGCCGAAGCCCGTGCAGCGGGTAAACGGAAGGTCGAGCGCGTCGGCCAGGGCGTTGTAGCGCTCGGCCAGCTGCTTGCCGAGGCGGTCGAGCCGGCTGGGTACATCCTCGCGGGTCAGCACCGACAAGGTCGCCTGCGCGGCTGCCAGGGAGAGCGCCTCACCGCCGAACGTGGTGAAGAAGAACACGTCGCGGTGGAGCAGGTCCATGACCTCGGCGCGTCCCGTGAGCACGGAGAGTGGCATGCCGTTCGCCACGGCCTTCGAGAAGCAGGCGAGGTCGGCCGTCACGCCAAAGCGTGCCTGAGCGCCGCCGGTGGAAAGCCGGAAGCCCGTCCACATCTCGTCGAAGATGAGCAGCGCGCCCGCACGGTCACAGAGCGTCCGTAGGCCTTCCAAAAATCCCGGCTTGGGCGCCTCGAACACGGTGGCCTCCAGGATCACGCAGGCCGTGTCTGCGTCGAGCCCCTCGGCCACGCTATCCAGATCGTTGTACGCGAAGGTGTGGGTGAGCGCGCCCACCGCTTCGGGGATGCCCGCGTTCCGGTCCGTGGTGGCGATGTACCAGTCGTGCCAGCCGTGGTAGCCGCAGCAGAGCACCTTGCTGCGGCCCGTATACGCGCGGGCCAAACGAACGGCCGCGGTCGTGACGTCGCAGCCCGTCTTCGAGAACCGCACGCGCTCGGCGCCGGGGACCAAAGCCGCGATCTGCTCCGCCACCTCCACCTCCAGGGGATGCATCAGCGAAAAGGTGATCCCCGAAGCCAGCTGGGCCTTGATGGCGTCGTCGACGGCCTTGTGCGCATAGCCCAGCACCAAGGGTCCCACGCCCATGGTGAAGTCCACGTAGCTGTTGCCGTCCGCGTCCCAGACGCGCGCGCCTTCGCCGCGCACCAGGTACTTCGGTGCCACGCCGTCAACGTGTTGGCTCGGCCCCTTGGCAAGGGTTTGCGTGCCGGCGGGAATGAGCCGGGTGGCCCGCTCCCACAGCGCGTTCGAGCGTGCGATGACAGGCAGCGAGGGTTCGGTGGGAAACAGGGGGTGTCGATCAGCCATGGATGCTTCCTGAAAAGGGCTCCGCCGGCGCGCGGCCGGGGGAGGCGTGAACACGGCCGAGGGCGTGCTGGATGCGCGCAGCGATCCAGGGCGCAGAGAGTCCCTCGACCTCCAAGACGTCTTTGAGCAGGGCGGGGCGGAACCAGCGGCCCTCGAGCGCGATGGGCAGCACGCGCGCGGATTCACCGTGCAGCAGCAGGTGCTCGGACAGGATCGAGAACAAGCCGCCCGTGAGGAAGTGATCCTCTAGCGTCACCACCAGCCGGCATTGACGGCGGGCGTCTTCGACCTCGGCGGTATCGAGCGGGACGAGCGTGCGCAAGTTCACCACGCGGGTCGTGACCCCCTGGGCTTCGAGCAGGTTGGCCGTGTCCAGCGCTTCGCCCACGAGCAGCCCGTACGTGAGGATCGCCACGTCTTCGCCGTCCCGCAGGCGCTCGGCCCGCCCGAGCTCGAAGGGCTCGTGGTGCTTCACGCGCGCGGGAAGCGCCGTGTGCCGCACGTAGCAGGGTAGGGGACTGCCCACGATGTGAGGAAGAGCCAGGGCAAGCTCGGACTCGTCCGCGGGGCAGACGATCTGCATGCCCGGGATCCCCCGCATGAGGGCGATGTCCTCGATGGCCTGATGGGTGGGGCCGTTGGCCTCCGAGAGCAGCCCGGCCACGCCCCCCACGAGTTTCACGGGAAGTCCGGCGATGCCCACGTCGGTGCGAATGAACTCGAACGCGCGCATCGTCAGGAAGGCGGCCAGCGCGTGCACCACGGGTATCCGTCCCCGGAGCGCGAGGCCGGCGGCGGCGCCGACCATCGTTTGCTCGCAGATCCCCACGTCGATGAAGCGTTTGCCGATGCGCGCTGGTAGGTTGCGGATTGCGGCGCGGTTCTCCGCGGTCATCACGATCACGCGGTCGTCGGCCAGGGCGAGATCGGTGAGGATGTCTTCGTAGCTCGGCACAGGGCTCCTTTGGGGCTTTCAGCGAACGATGAGAGGGGCGGACGTGAGGTGTGCCGGGGCGTGTCCGGCAAGCTCGTCACGCAGCATGGCCACCTCTTCGTCGCGCAGGCGCACGAACCAGCGGTCGGCACGGTTCTCGAGGCTCGGCAGGCCCTTGCCGCGCACGGTATGGGCGATCACCACCTGGGGGCGTCCCGTGGGTATGAGGTTCGTGAAGGTGCGCTCGAGATCGTCGAAGTCATGCCCATCCACCTCGCGCACGCTGCACCCGAAAGCCTGAAACTTGGCCGCGAGGGGCTCGAGCGGGATCAGGGCCTCGGTGGCTTCATTGGCTTGAAACCCATTGCGATCGACCACGGCCACCAGGTTGTCGAGCCCGTGCGCGGCGGCCACCAGGAGGCCCTCCCAGATGCTGCCCTCGTTGAGTTCGCCATCGCCCAAGATCACGAAAACCCGGTTCGACGTGCCCCGGAGCTTCATGTCGAGCGCCACGCCGATGCCCACGGAGAGCAAGTGACCGAGCGAGCCTGAATGAAACTCGATGCCCGGGATGCTCCGGTTCGGATGCCAGTACACGTGATCGGTGGGGTCGAGGTGACGCGCGAGCCGCTCCCGCTCGATGAGGCCCAGCTCGGCGAAGGTGCCGTAAAGAGCAGGCACATCGTGGCCCTTCGAGAGCAGAAGGTAGTCCCGCCCGGGATCCGTGAGGTTCTGCGGGTCGAGCGCAAGCACACGGCTATAAAGGTGAACCAGCAGGTCGGCACACGAGAGCGAGGCGCCAATGAAGCATCCACCGCCGCCCGCCATGCCGATGATGTGCTCGCGCACGCGCAGGGCGGTGGCCTGAAGATGGGCCTTGTCGTACGTCAGAGATCTCATCAGTCGTCCTCGAAGAGCACGGTCTGGCGCCGGCTCACCGTGCGTAGATCGGTCAAGTGATTGCGGTACCAGTTGACGCCGGCGAGGTGGGCGTTGATGCGGAACACCTCGGGGTTGTGGGCCACGTGCCGCAGGATGCTGGCCAGCGAAAAGGGCGTCGCGTCGGGCTTGTAGAGGGCCTCGTAGATCGCGCGAATGAAGTCGTAGTCTTCGGGGTAATCGATCGTGAACCTGTGGGTCATCGAGTAGTCGAGTCCCGTTTCCCAGGCGACGTTGCCGACGCGGTAGCGCTCGGGCTGGTCCCAGACGAAGGGGGTCGTGTGCTCGCGCTCGTGCGGGCGCTTGGCCTCGGCGTGGGCCTCTTCGAGCACCGCCATGGGCAAAACCTCGACGTCGTTACCGTCGGGATAGGTGGCGGGGTGTAGGTTCGAAACGAAGTCGAAGCGATCGTGGTTCGACAAAAAGTGGGACACGACCCGATCGATGATGCGGGGATCGATGAGCGGGCAGTCGGAGGGAATCTTCACGACCACCTCGGCCTCGTGCACCCGCCCCGCTTGCACGTGCCGATCGAGAAGATCCGTCGGGTGTCCCGAAATACAAGGAACCCCAAGCACGCGCGCCAGCTCCCGGATGGGCTCGTCCTTCGCCTCGAAGGTGGTGGCCACCACCACCTGCTGCAGCGTCGTTGCGGCGCGCACCCGCTCGAGCATGCGCGCCAGGAGCGGCGCGCCCATGAGGGGCTTGAGCACTTTGCCCGGAAAGCGTGAGGAGCCCACCCGGGCCTGAACCACGGCCACGACCCTCATGCTGACAGCTCCAGGTTGGCGGTTGCCAGGCCGCTCTGCCACGGCTCGCGGGCCGGGGCTTCGTCCATCACCGTGCGACAGACCTGCGCGATGAGCTTCGCCGCACTTCGGTTCTGAACCGGAAGCAGCCGCGCGAGCTCTTCGGGGCGGTAGTGGCTGTGCACCTCTTTGCCCAAAGCCAGGCCCACGAAGGCGAGCGTGGAGTACTGGCAGACGAGCACCGCGCAGTTGGCCACCATCTGCTCTGCCGAGCCCGTCGTGTAGACCCGGGCGTGAGGGGCCATGTGCGCGATCTCGCGCTGGGCCCGCTCCCAGTCCTCGTTGGGGTGGAGCTTGAAGATGAGGGGGCGCCCCGCAGCAATGGCAAGGGCCCGTTCCAAAAAGCGCTTGCGGCTATCGAGCTTCAACGTCTCGCGGGCGTCCGACGTGCACACGAGCACGTAGTCGCGGTGCGGAAAGTCGTTGGCGTGGTACTCGGCGCAGTCGTCGAAGTTCGGGATGCCGGTGACCACCATCTTGTCGGGATCGGCGCCTCGCCGGGCGAAGAGGTCCTTGTAGCCTTGGCTTGCCACACAGAAACGGTCGTAAGCGTTCGACGTGCCCGTCCAGGTGGTTCCCGCCGCCCACCGCGGCACGAAGGGAAACACGCGGCGCGCCCAGTACCAGAAGTTTTCGGGATCGGTGATCCCCTCCTGCACGGCCACCAGGCGCGAGCGCCTCGCGTTGCGCGGCACGATCACGTCGGAGCAGGTGACCGTGAGATCGTAGGCGTGCGTGCGGCCTTCGTAGTCCACGGACAGTCCGGCGCGCCTGCAGTAGCGAAGGGCTTCTTTGCGACGGCGCCACCCCAAGATCGTGAACTCGAGCATGCCGGCCTTGCGGAACCACTCGAGCAGGCCGTCACAGTAGTAGGGCGAGTAGTGCGCCTCCCAGTCCGGAAGCTCCTGCGCGATCTTGTGCATCTGGCGCGTTTGGTTGAGGGAGCCACAGATGAACAACACGCGGGGCCGGTGCTGCATGCGCCGTCCGGTGGGGGCAGAAGTTGAAGCCACGAAGTCATCCATCGGTCACCTTCTTTTCACGAAGTGAAGCGCCGCGGCCGCGACGATCCAGAAAACTTCTTTCGAACGTTTTGTGAACGCGAGCGCCGTCGCCGCGCCCGGGGCGCCAGGAACACCCAGAAGCTCGAGGAGCACGAACGAGCCCATCTCCTGGGCGCCGAGTCCGGCAGGGAGAAAGAAGGCCGCCGCGCGAATCGTCGAAACGAGAGACTCCAGGAGAAGGGCGCTCGAGAAGGAGAGGGACACACCCAAAAGCCGCAGGATGACGTAGGTCTCGAGAGCCTCCATCAGCCACTGGCCGAGCGTGAACACCAGGCCGAACCCACAGGTGGTGTTGCCGCCCACGCCGAAGAAGCGAGAGAAGCTTCCCGCCGTGGCGTCGAACATGTGGGCCTTGTCACTGAGCCAACGCCGAAAGCGCGGTACCGGGACCCGCGTGAGCGCACCGTGCACGAGGCGCAGGGCCAACCCGCCCCTCAGGGTGTGCAGCAGCCACATGCCCGCCAGCAGGAGGCCTGCGCCGAGCAGAGGCACGGAGCGCCACACCCAATGCGCGGGCCCGGTCAAGGTGGCAGCCGTTTCGCTCCAGGTGGTGTAGGCCAAGGCGAACGCGAGCAGGATGTAAAGGCCCTCGGCCTGCACGATGAAGGCCTTCGTCAACGCCACGCTGGCCGTGCCTTCGGCGTAGGGAACGCCCAGGCGATGGCGCAGCCAGTAGGGCTTGCAGGTTTCTGCCAGCACAGGGCCTCCCGGCACGGCGACGACGACGGCCTCGGCCGCCACACGCAAGCGCAGCAGAGGAAAAAAGCGCGTGACGTAGCCGAGCTGGAACAAGGTGACTTGCCACGCCGCCGTGGCGCACACCATCGAACCCGCGAAGGGCAAAAGCACGAGAGGCCAGGCGTACCCGATGTTGCCAAGCCGGGTGAGTGCGGTGGACCAGTCGCCGCGCGCCGCCAGGATCACGACGGCCGCTACGGCCACGCCCGCCATCAGCCAGCGCCAGGCCCGAATACGCGTGGCGGGAGCCGCAGGAGCGAGGGCGTCGGCTTCTAGCGATGCGGAATCATCCGCGCGGGAGGCGAGCGCGGTCTCGGGGCCGAGAGGCTGAAGGGTTGAAAGGGTCACGCGGTCAATGAGTAGGGAAGAGAGGAAGCCACGGAGCCCCATGCCGGCTGCCGCTGCGCCAGCCAAGGTGTCACGGGCATGCGC
The DNA here is from genome assembly GCA_022184915.1 of Myxococcales bacterium. Taxonomy (NCBI): domain Bacteria; kingdom Pseudomonadati; phylum Myxococcota; class Myxococcia; order Myxococcales; species Myxococcales bacterium. Next base: position 875,259 of record JAGTJU010000001.1, read on the forward strand.
TCGCTCCGGTGGCGCCCGTGCAACATGGGCGTGACGGCCTCGCTTCGTGCGCTTGCCAACGCGTCACAAACGGGCCGAAATTGTGACGGTCACATCGTCGTGGCCTGGTAGGTGAGTGCGTGCCTCATGCGCTCCAACACTTCCCTCACGGTCGTCGACGTCTCGAGTTTCTTCTCGACGTCGTGTGGTGGCATCAAGCGGTATTATCAGGAGAAGGCCCGGCATCTGCCGGCCCTGGGTGTGACGTGCCACTTCGTGGTGCCGGGTGAGTCCGATCGCGACGAGCCCTTCTTTGGAGGTTGGCTGCATCACGTGGCGGGACCGTTGCAGCCAGGCAACGCGGCTTACCGCCGCTTTAGCTTCAGCTCGCGGCTGCCCCAGCTTTTGCGCTCACTTGCGCCCGATGTCGTGGAGGTGGGCAGCCACTATCTTCTGCCGACGATGGTGCGCCGGGCGTTTGCGGCCTCGCCCCGCAGGCCGCGGCTGGTGGGGTTCTTTCACAGCCATCCCGAGCAGATCGTGCAAAACGTGACGGCACACTTGCCAAGGCGTCTCGGCACCGGGTGGCTCGGGCGTCGTGCGTGGTCGTTCTTTGCGCGCCAACACAAGTCTTACGCGTCGACCTTCGTGGCGTCGCGGCACATCGAAGCGCAGCTCGTGTCGCGACGGGTGCCCGGGGTGCTGCGGGTGGGGCTGGGCGTCGACGTACAAACCTTCCGCCCGCGCCCAAAAGCCGAAGGGAGCCCCAATGTGATCTACGCGGGGCGCTTCACGATCGACAAGGAGCTGCCGTTGCTGCTCGCGGCCTTCGATCAGGTCCACACGCGCACGGGGGCGGGCTTGACCCTCGTGGGAGATGGGCCGTTGAAGGGGCGGGTTCGCCAGCACGCGGCGTCGCGGCCGTGGATGCGGGTGCTCGACTATGTCGCCTCCGTGGACGACATGGCGCGCTTGTTGAGCGAGAGCACCGCCGTGGTCGTGCCCAGCCAGACGGAGACCTTCTCCTTTACCACCGCGGAGGCTTTGGCCAGTGGCGTGCCCGTGGTGGGGGCCGATCGCGGGGCGGTGCGCGAGCTCGTGGAAGACAGCGGGGGGGGCGTGCTCTTCAAGGCGGGGGAGGCGCGCGGCTTGGCGCACGCCCTCGAGGGGCTGCTGGCAGCGCCCGCCGGGGCGCGGACCGCGATGGGGGCCGCAGGGCGTGCCCACATCGTCAAGGACTTCACGTGGCCGGCGGTGTGTGAGCGCCTGCGAGCGGCCTATGACGATGTGATTCACCCAGGTTCGAGCCCTGCCGGGGCCTCTGCTGCCCCCTGAGGGTGCTTTGTGGGCCGCGTGCGCGCAGCTCCCGTCACAAACCTGCAGAGCTGCCACGGAGTCGTGGCCCATTCGTCAAAAATGCCGCGTTTCTTGTCGCAAAAAGGCGACCTCGCCCACCGTGTTCAGCCTGTAATTGAGGGGGAGAGATCTTCCATGGTGTCGTTGCCCTTACGAAACGAAAGCACTTTGGCGCTCGCCTCCCCGGCGGCGCCCGGTTGGCCCCATCACATCGGCATCTTGAATGACTATGTGCGCATCCCGTATGCGAACGGGTCGTCGTTTGCATCGCAGCGCCTTTACCGGGAGTTCCGTCGGCGTGGGCATACGGTGACGGTGCTTGGCCCGCGTGACCCCGCGGCTGGGCCAGGTGATCTGCCCGCCCGCAGCTTGATGCTGCCCAGCCTTCCGCTCGAGAATCATCCGGGCGTCTATCTGCCCATGCCTTCGAGGGCCTCGCTCAAGGCCGCCCGACAGCAACACTTCGACCTACTTCTCTGTCAGACCGGCTCGGCCTTCACGGAGCTGGCCGTGTGGCTGCGCAAGACGGAGCGTGTGCCGTTTTTGTGCGTGAACACGATCCACCTCCCCAGCGTTTACAACGTGGTGTTGCCCGATGGTTGGCATGACGTGCCTCGGGTGCGCGCGCTTTTCGAGCGTTTCGTGATCCCGCGGCTCGAGCGGCAGGCCGCACGGATCTACAACCGCAGTGATGGGCTCATCGTGCTGTCGCGGGGGCTCGAGATGTACTGGCGTGCCCGCGGGGTGACTGCGCCCATCTTCGTGATTCCCCGCAGCGTCGATGTGGACATGTTTGCCGAGCGGGGCCAGTCGGATCCCTTCGACCCCCGCGCCACCCCGGGCGGGCGCCTGCTGGTGTTGTGTCGCCACACGCGCGAAAAGGGGCTGGCGCGGCTCCTTCAGATCTTCGCCACGGAGATCGCGCCGCACAGTCCCGACGCCACCTTGACCCTGGTAGGTGACGGACCCGATCACGATGCCTTCAAGGCGTTGGCCAAGTCACTGAAGATCGATGATCGCACGTTTTTCCCCGGCGAGTGCAGCGCGGCCTCTGCGCCGGCCTACTACCGACATGCGGATCTCTTCGTGTACACGTCCTTGTCGGAGACCTACGGTCAGGTGGTGAGTGAAGCCGCCTTCTGTGGGCTTCCGGCGGTGGCCCTGGCAGACGACATGGGCGTCAGCCACCAGATCGAACACGAGCGGACGGGTATTCTCATCACGCCCACGCCCGAGCCCGCCGCCGATCGCGCGTTCGGAGAGGCCGTGTGTCACCTGCTCGCGAACCCCTTGCGCCGCCGCGCCTTTGCGGAAAGCGCCCGTCGCAGCGCCTTCGATCGTTGTGGCCCTGCCCAGGCGGTCGAACGGCACTACGCGGCCTTCGAGGCAGCCCGCAGCCACTGTCAGGCGCAGGAAACGCGCGACGAGCCTCTGGGGACGTGGCGAGCCCTGTCACGCTGGGCGGGGCTTCATGCCCTCGCGTACCTGACCGGGCTCCTGCGGGCGCCCGCGGTGGTGAACCGTCACAAGCGTCAAGCGCCGCCCTGGGACGAGGGGATCGAGGGGGCGCTTGGGCCCCTGTGCGCACCCTGAGCGGAGGGTACGAGCCGGAGCAGGGCGGGCAAGAACACGAGGTTGGCCACGAGCGCACTGCCGAGCGCCATGAGGGCCAAGGAGCCCAAAGAAGCGATGCCGGGGTTCTCGGCCGCGATCAGGCTTCCGAAGGCTGCCAAGGTGGTCAGCGTGGAGCCTGCGATCGCGAAGGCCGCCGTATGCCGGGCCGTGCGCGGCCCTTCGGCAGGCAACCACACGAGGTAGATGGCGCCGTCCACGCCGAGGCCGAAGGCGAGGGGCAGCACGATGAGGTTGTAGAGGTTCACCTTCACCCCAAAGGCGACGGCGATCCCCAAGGTGAGCACCATGGCCATCGCGAGAGGCGTGAGCACGAGCAACGTGCGCCGCAGCGAGCGCCCCATGAGCCATGTGCCCAGCGCAAGGCCCGCAAACGCCAGGCCCAAGATGAGGGGGGTGTCCGCGGCGAGCCCAGGAACCACCTCGCCCACCTGCGCAGCCGGTGAGGCAAAGACAACGTGAGGAAAGGCCTGGCGCCAGCGCGCCATCTGCGAGGCCAGCCGCTGCATCTGGCGGGCGTCCGCGCCGCTGAGGTCGGTGTAGATGATGCCAAGCGAGCCCACCTGTCCGTTCCGTTCGACCAGCCAGTCCGCCACCCAGGGAGGCGCTTGCTCCACGGAAAAGGGCTGGTTTACGGCCACAAGGGGCGCCCATGTCGTCGTGAAGGCGCGTTGCTGCTCATCGCTCATGAACGGCACGGCCTCCTCGAGCGCAACACGTAGCCGCGCCAGCGCTGCGAGGCGGGCGCTTTGGTCGCGGGGAATGAAGCTCTCCGCCGTCACGAGCCAGGGCTCATCGGGGTTCGCCACCCCTTCGGGGCCCTGGGCCCGCAGCCGCTCCGCCACGGAGCGCATCTCGTCCCGGGAGCGCGCCAGCACGAACACCGGCACACGGGTGGTGCCGTGAAGGGCCTTGCCCCAGGGCAGGCCGTGGCTGACGCGGGAGGGGCGCAAGCGACGAAAGTCGTACTCGAACCCGATGCGCGTGGCCGCAAGACCCCCGGCGATCGTCACGACGAGGGCCACGGCCACCACGATGCGGGCGCGGCGTTTCGTGCCCCGCACGCACGCGTCGAGCCAGCTGAAGACCCCGAGCCCCCGCAGGCGAAAGCGAAGAGGGCGTTCGGACCACACCCGATCCGTGGCGAAGACGAGCGGGGGCATGACCACCAGGAAGGCGGTCATGGAGATCACCACACCAAGCCCCGCCATGAGGCCCATCTGCGAAAAGCCACGGAAGCGTGCGGCGCTCAGGGCGGCGAATCCACACGCCGTCGTGGCGGTGGCGGTGACCATGGCGTTGCCCACGTGCACGAGCGTTTCGGTCAGGGCCGAAGCCAGGGGCTCGCCGCCCGCGCGGCGCTGGCTGTAATGAATGAAGAGGTGGATGCCGTAATCGATCCCCAGCCCCGCCAGCAGGGACAGCCCAAAGGCGCTGAGCAGGTTGAGCTGCGGATGCACAAGGCCGATGAGCCCCAGCGTCCACGCGATGCCTGCCACCAACGGCACGAGCAGCAACCACAGAATCCTCAACGAGCGAAACTGCACCAACATCAGCAGCACGATGAGCCCCGCGCCCAGCAAGGTGGTGCGGCGGAGATCGTTCGACACGATCTGTTTTTCCATCGGGGCGTTGCGATAGGGGCCGCTCACCTCCAAACGAAGGCCGGAGGGCGCGTGGGGCGGCCTCAGCTTGGCGAACAGCGCCTCGGCCCGCTGGCTCATCGCCGTGGCGAAGCCCAGGTTGTCCGGATCCCCTCGCAGCGACGCTTCCACCGCGCACACCTGCCCATCGGGTGAACAGAGCGTGCCGGCCGGCGGCTTGCTCGTGCCGGTCGGTGCCGCATCCGCGGACGGGGCGGTGCTGTCCGCCCCCAAAAGGCCCAGCATCGCCTTGACGTTCGCGTCGTCGCGGAACGCCGCCCGTACCTCGGCCGCATCGGGCAAGGGCGGGCGCGTGTCGAGCGTGACACACATGGGGTTGGCTTCGCAGCGTTCCCACGTCAGCCGTTCCTGCACGCGCGTGGCGAAGCCATCGAGGGTCTCGGGCGGAAGAAAGAGCAAGCGCCGCTCGAGAAAGAAGCGGGGATCGCGTTTGGCCACGGCCCATCGTGTCTCGGGCCAGGCACGCAGTTCCTCGGCGAGGCGTTCGGCCAGGCGCATGTTGAGCGCGGGATCGCTCGAGGCGACCACGAGATACAGTGAGGCCGTGCTGCGCACCCGCTGTTTGAGCGTGGCGATCGCTTCCTGTGAAGGGCTCTCTGCCGGCAATAGTGCGGTGAGCGACGGATCGATGACGATGCGCCGGGCCGAAAAGACCCCTGCCGCGACCAGCACGCTCCACAGTGCCAAGAAGGCGAGGGGGCGGCGCTGCGCGCTTTTGACGTAGGCGGTTGCGAGGCGGCGCCAGGAAAATCGAAAGGTCACGGGCGGCAAGAGCAGCGCACCTGCAGGGCAGGGTCAACGGCGTACTGGAAACTCTTTCGTGGCAATTGTGACGAGTTCGCAGCACTCGTGAGGCCACGGCGCACGGTGCACGTTCGCGTGCCAGGATGCGCGCGCATGATTCCCGCAACGGCCCACTTCGTCTGGCTGGGATCCTGGTTTCCTTGGTTCAACGTGCTGGCCATCCGCTCCGCGCTCGAGCGGGGGGGCTTTTCGCGCGTGGTGTTGCACCACGATGAGGCGCTCGCGGCGTCGGCCTTGGGCCCCCTGCTTGCGGACCCGCGGGTGCACTTTCGTCCCATCGATCTCGAGGCGCTGTGTGCCGGGGCGGGCGTGGCCCCGGCGCCCTTCGCCGCGCTCATGTCCGAGCTCACCGCGCCGAGCGCGCGATCGAACGTGCTGCGTTGCCTGGCCCTGGCGGCCGAGGGGGGCGTTTACCTCGACACCGACACCGTGACCGTCAAGAGCCTCGACGATCTGCGCGCGTCCGGCGGCGCGTTCTGCGGACAGGAGCGTGTGGCGCGGCCGCTTCGCTGGATACAGAAGCGTCGCGCGGCCGACCAGCTGAAGTCGTGGGCCCTTCTGGGTTTGCGGCAAGCTTTTCGCCTGTGGCCGCGCGGCTACTTGCATTTTCGCATGGTCGAAGGGCTCTATCCTCTGGCGGTGAACAACGCTGTATTGGGCTGCGCCGCTCGTCACCCGTTCATGCTGGAGCTGCTCGCGCGCATGGTGAAGGTGCCACCCGCGCGACGGCGCGTGCGTTTTGCGCTGGGCACTCATCTGCTGCAGCGGCATGTGGCCGACTACGCGGGCGCCGGTCTCGTGGTGTATCCGCCAGAGTACTTTTACCCGTTGGCCCCCGAGATCGCCGACCACTGGTTTCGGCATCACGCGCGCCACGACCTCGATCAGGTGTTGTCGCCGCAAACACGGATCGTGCATTGGTACGGTTCGACCCACCGGCGGCGTACCATGGTGAGGTTGGCCCCGGACTATGTATTGGCGAACGCGCGCCGCCAAATGTTGAGCCAGCTGGCCGCGCCCTTCGTGACCGAAGCCTGAGCGCAGCCCTGCGCGCATGATCCCCGTCAGTGAAGCGCCACCGCAGGCCCGTCAGCGGCCAGCTCGACGCGCAGCTCGCCAAGCGGTGCGTTCGTGACCAGTGCCAGCGGCGTGTGTTCCGCGTTGTCCGACAGCCACAGCGTGATCGTGCGCGGCTTGCGCAGCGTCGAAGGGCGTCCCTGCCAGTCGATGGGTGCTGCCGCGAGCTCGTAGCGCAGGGCCGTGCGGGGGCCCGTGGCCAGCTTGATCGTCTCGGCCCGTGGGGGCGCAGCCGTCACGCTCCACAGCGCGCGGCCATCGAGCACCGGGGCGGTCCAGGGCTCCCGTTGGGGGCCGCGGGTGCGCAGCGCCAGCAGATATCCAAAGGGGTCGTACGTCGCCGCGCCCGCGTTCAGCGTGGCCCAGCTCTCGGGTTTTTTGCTGTGCAGGCGGTGCGTGCTCACCACGCCCGGGGCGCTTTGTGCGGCGTCGTCGCGGATCACGGCGCTGCCGGTGTCCCGTTCGACGGTCCACGCCCGCGCCAGCGCCGTCTGCGGATCGAAGGACAGCGAGAACTTGCTGCGGGTGCCAAAGCCCAGGAACGAGCCCGAGCCGAACCCCTCACCTGCCCACAGCGGCGCAGGGGACGTCTCTGCCTTGACGAGCAGCGTGACTTCACCCACCTGTCCAGCCAGGGAGTGGCGAATCTGGAAGTGGAGGCGTTCGGGGAAGCGCAGCATCGGGGGCCCTTCGCTTAGTGTGGCGACCGGGGGGGCGTCAACCGAGGCCGGCGCAAGGCGTGGCGTGGTGGTGGCGCAGGCGGCGAGCATCGCCGCGGCCGCGCCGGGACCCAGAAGCGCGTAGAGGCCGCTTCGCTGACGAGAGAGACGTGCCATGAGTGTTGGACACCCAGAGTGCCCCCGCGATTCAGCCTTGCACAGGAAAAGCAGGAGCACCCCGGGCCGGGGGGCCGCGCGCGCGGCTCCGAGCCGCGCAAGTGGCTGCTTCTCCTGGTCAATTCGTGGCGCTCCTGGTAGCTCTTCGCTCATGTCGAACCGCCCGTCCCTCGCCTCCGCCGTGCTTTCGGGCCTGGGCGCGGGTGCCGTGGTGGGTCTGGCCGACGGGGTGCGGGTGGCGCTGGGGGCAGGGCTTTCCCCCGCGGGCTTCGGGCGTACGGTGGCTTTGGCGCTGGCCGTGGACGCGATCGGGGGCGGCACGCTCGGGCTCGTGTGTTCGGTGTGGGGCTGGGTGCGGGTCTGGGGCCAGGCCGGATCCCCGGGGCCTGTCGCCCGTGTGGGGGGCGCGGCCGCGGCGGGCGCCCTTGCCGCCGGCCTGGGTGTGGCCACGCTGCTTGCCACGGCGACGCGGGTCAACCGCTTTTTGGCTGCGGGCCTCGTGGTGCTGGCGCTGGGGCTTGGCTTTGCGCTGGCGGCCGCTTTTGGGCCTGCGCTCGCCAGGGCCTTTTCGCGGGGCGCGCCCCAAGCCGACGACAGCGATCGGCCCGCCGGGCTTTCGGTCCTCGGGCGCTGGCTTTTCGGTCCTTTGGCCTTGGGTCTCGTGTCGGGGGCTGCCTTTGTGATCGTGTGGCGCACGCGCGCGCCGCTGCGGGGCGCGGCCTTGCTCGAGCGGGGCGCCTGGGTGGCGCTGCTTGGCTTGGGCGGGCCCTGGTTCGTCGCCCGCGCGGCCCGGGCGGGCGCGCACGTCCGCGTGGGGGTCGCGGGCGCACGCGGGGTGAAGGTCGCGGTGCCGGGGCTCTGCCTGGCCGCCGCGGCGGGGCTGGGGGCGCTGCGCTGGGAGCGTGATCTGCAGTTCCTGCCCTGGGCCGACCTGATCGTGGCCGCCCTCATCGCTGCCGTGGGGGTGGGCCTGCATCGTGCGGGGGCCTTTCGATCCCTGCGGCGGGCGGGAATGTACGCGGCCGTGGGACTCGGCCTGTGTGTGCCGCTCGCGCTTGCCAGCGCAGGCTCCGAGGTCGCACGCAAGGTGCTTTCGGCGCGGGGCGGCCTGGTGGGGCCTGCGCTCACCTACGGCAGCCGCGCGCTCGACGCCGATCGTGATGGCTATGCCCGCCTGCTCGGCGGCGGCGACTGCAACGACGCCGAGCCCGAGATCAACCCCGGCGCCCTCGACTGGCCCGATGATGGCGTGGATCAGGATTGCGACGGCCACGACGCGGTCTTTGCCCCCCTCACGTCACCGCCGTTTCATGCCGTGCCCCAAACGGTGCCCCGGGACGCGAACATCCTGCTGGTCGCCATCGACACCTTGCGCGCCGATCGCCTCGGGGCCTATGGCTACCCTCGCAACACCTCTGCCCACCTCGACCGCCTGGCCCAAGAGGGGGTGGTGTTCGAGAACGGATGGGCGCATGCGCCTTCCACCCGTTATTCGATGCCGGCGCTCTTCACGGGGCGCTGGCCAAGCGCCCTCAGCTGGCAGGACTGCAACGCGTGTCGCAGCTGGTGGCCGCGTCTGGCGCCTTCCGTGCGCACGCTGGGGCAGGCCCTCAAAGACGCGGGGCTCGTGACGGGCAGCCTGTGGGCGTACAGCTATTTCGATGCGGACGAACGCCGGGGCTTCGAGCGGGGCATCGACGTCTACGACACGCGGCGGGCCGCTTTGCATACCAACGTGGCGGGGCCCGCCGAGTCGGTGGGCTCTTCGGCCCGCGAGATCACCGATGATGCTCTTGGCTTCATCGAAGCGCACAAAGACCAACGGTTCTTTCTTTCGGTTCACTACTACGACCCCCACCTCTCCTACGAACGACACCCGGGCGCGCCCGATTTTGGCGCTGCGCCCGCGGATCTCTACGATCGCGAGGTGTGGTTCACCGACCAGCAGCTCGGGCGGCTCTTCGAGGGGCTCGTGCGTGAGGGCTTGTGGGAGCGCACCATCGTGGTGGTCACGGGAGATCACGGCGAAGGCTTCGGCGAACGCGGCGTGGTCGCGCACGGCTACCACCTTTACCCGCCCCAAACGAAGGTGCCCTTCATCGTGCGGGTTCCGGGGCTGCCCCCGCGGCGGGTGGCCACGCCCGTGAGCCACGTCGATGTGGCACCCACCCTGGTCAATCTGCTGGGAGCGCCCCACGAAGAGAGCTTCCTGGGCCGCTCGTTCGTGGATCTGCTCGCCGGCACGCCGCGCCCCGAGGTGCCGATTGCGCCCGTGTTCCAGGAGGTGTCGTACGAAGGCGACAACAAAAAACGCGGCATCGTCACCGAGACCCATCAGCTGGTGTGGAACTGGACGCCTCACAACACCACAGAGTGTTACGACCTGGCCCAGCCGAACGGTCCCGATCTGTGGGGCACGCCTGCCGGTGCCGACGTGTGCCCGGCCCTCAAGGCGCGTTTGCGACAGTGGATGGCCTGGCTCGCGGTGCCGCCCGACGCCCAAGCCCAGATCGCCAAAGGGGTGTTCGTCGAAGGCCGAAAGCCCCCCCCGCCCACCTTGCCCGTGCACGCGACCTTGGGGGCGGTGGTGCGCTTCAAAGGCGTGGATCTGTCGAACACCACGGTGGCACGCGGCGAGTCTTTCGAGGTGGCCTATCACTTCGAGGTGCTGGGCAAGATTCCCGAAGGTTGGAAGCTGTTTTTCCATCTCAACGGTCCGTCCGGTGTGTTCGTCAATCTGGATCACCCACCGCTTGCGGGAGCGTTTCCCCTGGAACGGTGGCGCCAAGGCCAAACCATCGTGGATCGTCACGTTGCTGCGGTCCCCCCCCACCTGCCCCCGGGCAGCTACACGCTGTACGTGGGCCTTTGGAAGGGCTCCGAACGGATGGACGTGGTGCCCACCGCCGCGAGCGACGGCAGCAAGCGCCTGATCGTGGGCACACTCACGGTGAACTGAGTCTCGAAGGAGCCCCCCTTGTACCGCCCTGAACGCTGGGAATACCGCCTGACCTTGACCGACGTGGAGCGGGGCTTGAATGCCGACCGCACCGTGGTGGTGGGACGCCACCCGTCCGAGACCACGGAGCATCTGGCTCTGCGCGTGCTTGCGTTTTGCCTGGTGTACGAAGAAGGGCTCAGCTTCGGGCCCGGCGTGTGCGTGGGGGATGCCCCGGATCTCATGGCCAACGACCTGACCGGCCACCTCAGTCTGTGGGTGGGCTGTGGCGACGTGTCCGCCGACCTGGCGAAGAAAGTGGTGCAACACAACCGCGACGCCAAAGCGCACATCGTCTTCGATGGCGAAGAGCGCTACGCGGCGTTCACGGAGAAGGTGCGCCACTGGCCGAAGTTGCCGCGCAACTGGGGCAACCTCACGGCCTGGCTGCCCCCGCCGAGCGTGCTTGCGTACCTCAAGGAGATGGAGACCCTGCGCCAGCGCTGGATCGTGACCCTTGCGGGCGGGCACCTCTACCTCGAAGCCGACGGTGTGGTCTTGGAAGGGCCCGTGCAGTCCTGGGTGGCCCCCACCTGAAGGCCCGCGGTCAATTGGCGTCGGTGGCGCCCGCGTCGGTGGCGCCCGCATCGGTGGGAGCCCCGCCATCAGGCAGGCTCGCCTCGGTGGTGGTGAGCCGCTGCCGAAAGTAGTCCTTGTCGCTCCACTTGTCCCAGCCGAGGGTGGGCAAAGACACGCTCGAGTCCGTGCGGGAGCCAATGAGCCGGCCAAAGGCGCCATCGATCGGCAAGCTGCCCATGTCGGTGACGGAGGCAAAGCCCACGGCCTGGTTCGGATCGAAGCCCACGGCGTAGTAGTGGCCGGGTCGCAAGAGGATCTGGAGCGGGCCCGCGCTCACGTAGGCCGGGCACGCCACGGTGTCGACCTGCAAGGTAAAGAGCGTGGTGAAAGGCGCCTGCTTCGAGGGCGCTTCGGCTACCGCCAGGGTCACCCGGGTGTTGGGCAGCGTAGGGTTGAGGAAGATTTCGACGCCCGTGAGCCAGCGCGGGCGGGTGACTTCGTAGATGTTGAGCCGCGCCAGGGCGGAGGCGTTTTTGGCGGGGGCCGCGTTGGGGCCGAACTCGTCGGGCACCCCGGCGTCACTGCCCCCGTCGCGCGCGGCCAGGAGGTCGCAGACGGAGGGGGCACCGGCCTCGATCGCCGCATCAACCGCCGCATCGGGCGTCGCCTCCCCCCCGCCCTGGCAAGCGACGGCCCCAAGGGGCACGAGCGCGAGCACGAGCGCCACCGTCTGCGCCCGTGTACCCAGGGCTACGCCCAGGGCCCGAGAGCGCGTGGGGAAAGACTGTGAACGGAACGTCATGGAGTTGTTGCCCGGACGGTGAGCTGATGTGGGTAGTTTGCCGCCTGACGGGTGCCCACCGTAGTGGGGCCTTTTCACTCATCGTGACTTTTCCACATCTTCTACACCTGCTCCTCACGTCATTGGCCCTGTCCGTTGCGCCCGACGGAGGCTCCGGGCCGCCCGCGGACGGGGGGGCGGACGCCGGCGCGAACACTGAGCCCCAGCCCCCGAGGGGCGGTCTTGCCGTGCTCGTGTTTCGACAAGTCACGGGCGAGCGGAGGGTGGTCATGGAGGACGTGCAGGTCGACGTGCTCGCGCAGACCGGGCGAACCAACATGGATGGCGCCGTGCGCTTGGAGGTCCCCGCGGGGGCTTACCCTCTGCGCTTCAGCTTTGGTTCCGACACGTTCTCCCCCGGGAACCCAGACGCGCCTGTGCGAAGCCTCGAGACGCTGCCGGTGAAGGTCGTAGACGGCGAGACCACCGAGGTGATTGCCACCTTCAGCTCAGACGGCCACCTCGTCAATCTTCTGGTCGAAGTGCCAAACGCCGACGCTATGGCCGCGGCGCGGCCTGTCTCGCTCGAGGGACCCAAAGGCACCATCGAGGGGGTGGTGCGCGCGGATCAGACGGGCGCATTCGTACAAGATGCGTACATCTTCGTGCGCGGCGCTGCGCTCGAGGTCAAGACGGACGCCCAGGGACGCTTTCGCCTGAGTTTACCGCAGGGCCAGTGGTTCCTGTCTGTCGTTCACCCCCGCTACGCCACGGACGCCGCGCGCCCCGTGAGCGTCGAAGCCGAAGCGACCACCAGCCTCGAGGTCAGGTTGCTGTCTTCGGAGGTGGAGCTGGACGATTTCGTGGTGTCGACACCGCGGCTGCAAGGCGGCGTGGTGGCGGTCACGCACGAGCGGCGGGAGACCACCGAAGTGGCCGACGTGCTGGGCGCCGAGGCGATGAAGAAGGCGGGCGATAGCGACGCAGCGGGAGCCCTCAAGCGCGTGGCGGGGCTGACCGTGGTGGGCGGTAAATACGTCTACGTGCGGGGTCTCGGAGAGCGCTACTCGTCCGTGCTCTTGGACGGCAGCTTTTTGCCCAGTCCGGACCCCTCCCGCCGGGTGATCCCGCTCGATCTGTTTCCGATCGACATTCTCGAAAGCGTGGTCGTGCAAAAGACCTACTCGCCCGATCTGCCGGGGGATTTTTCGGGAGGGCTCGTGCTGCTGCGTACCCGGGGCGTGCCCGAGGCGTTTTTCTTCAACGCCTCGTTGACCCTCGGTGGAAACTCACAATCCACCTTTAGGGAAGGCCTTGGCTATCAAGGCGGGTCGCTCGATCGTTTGGGCATCGACGACGGCACGCGCGCGTGGCCACGGCTCGTGCAGGAGGCGACCAACGGCGGGCAGGACGACATCGGCCGTGTGAGCCCCGACGAGCTGAGGGACGCCGTGTGGCGGTCCTTTCCAAACGTGTGGGACGCGCGTCCCTTCACCATGGGGCCGGACTACGGCGTGGACGTCTCAGTGGGCAGCCGGCTTGCCGCCCGCGGCAGCACTGTCATCGGCTACAGGCTCTACGCGGGCTACGACACGAACACGCGCTTTAGGAACGAGCTCCGCAAGACCTTCTCCCTTCAACCGGGAGGTCTGCAGGTTCTGGACACGACGGATCTGTCGTGGACGGCGAAGAACGTGTCCCTGACGTCCATGGGCGCCTTGTCTGCCGAGTTCGGTCGTAACCACAAGATCGGCGCCTTTGCGATGATCACGCGCAGAACGCAGGACAGCGTGCTCTTCCGTGAGGTCGACAACGTGGGCGAGCAGCGCATTGAACGCTGGACGATGCTGGAGTGGCTCGAGCGCGAGATGGCCAGCGCGCAGCTTCGGGGTGAACACAAGGTGGGGGGCGAAAAGGGGCTCGGTGTGGATTGGGCGGTCGCCTACTCGCGGGCCGCGCAGGCATTGCCCGATCGGCGCGAGACGAAGTACGCCCGGCTCGAGCGCGCGCAGAACGATCCCTTTGCGCTTTCGTTCGGAACCGCCACGGGCGGGCGCCCCGCGGTGCGCAGCTACGAAGAGTTCACGGAAGACGCCTTTAGCTACGGGCTCAACCTCGTGGCGCCGCTGCGCCTGGGCTCGCAGGTCGAGGGACGGGCGAAGCTCGGGGCCTCGCGGAGCGAAGCCAAACGCGAGGTACGGATCAACCGTTACAACTACGTCATCACCAACTTTTTCGGTCTTTCACCGGACATTCTGGAGCGCACGAGCAATCCCTCGGTCGAAGCAAACCTCGTTCCCGGCGCGCTCGGACGGGGCCGCTGGGAGATCGTGGACGGGGGCCTCAACGTTGACAACTACGACGGCTTTTACGACGTGACCGGCCTTTACCTGGCGGGTGAGCTCGATCTGGGAAAGCGAGTGAAGGCGCAGGGCGGCGTGCGCTACGAGGACGCGTCGATCGAAACACAAACCTTCGGTCTCAGGGCCACTGACCAGCGAGCCGTCTCCCGGTTGTCCGATACCCCCATCCTTCCCGCCCTGACCCTCACCTGGCTCACTTCGGACAAAACGCAAGTGCGCGCGGCCTACAGCCAAACGGTGAACCGTCCGCAGCTCAAGGAGCTGTCCGAGAACATCTTCGTCAATCCGGAAACCAGGTTCGAGGAGCGCGGCAATCCGAACCTCGAGGTCGCGCGCATTCGCAACGTGGACGCCCGCTTCGAGTACTATCCTTCGGTCACGGAGACGGCGTCCGTTGCCGTGTTCTACAAAGACTTCGACAACCCCATCGAGCAGGTGATCTTGGGGGGAGGGGCAGACAGCGGCGGGGTGCGCACCTTCGCGAACGTGCCCGCCGCGTCCAACTTTGGCCTCGAGCTCGAAGGTCGGCACGACCTCGAACGATGGGCCGATTGGATGGAGGGCCTGACGGCCGTCGCCAACGTGTCCGTGATCCGGTCCGAGGTGAACCTGGGCGAAGCCATCGGCACGAACACGAGCCAAAATCGACCTTTGCAGGGCCAATCGCCGTGGGTCGTGAACGCCCAGCTCGAGTACGACGATGGCGAAGACTGGCTCTCGGCGGCGCTGTCGTTCAACGTCTTCGGCGCCCGGATCAGCGACGTGGGCAACAAAGGCCTGCCCGACATCTACGAAAAGCCCGCCCCGCTGCTCGACTTTACGAGTCGTCTCAACTTCGGAAGCCGTGGCGCCCTGAAGCTGTCGCTCCGGAACCTCATGAATCCGACGTTCCGCTTCGAGCAGGGAGAGGGCGTTCAGCGGGCCTACAAACTAGGCGTGTCCGGCTCGTTGACCTACGCACTTAGCTACTGAGCTGCGGCCGGTGGGTGGCGCCAGGCGAAACCCTGTGGTCTGCCTGGCGCTTCACCGTGTCCTCACTCGAGGACGAAGGGCATCTGGCAGTCGAAGACCGAGTTCCGAATCAGCAGATCATTGCTGGGCATCGTGGGGCTTGGCACGTGGGCGAACGTACCCAGGTCGTCAACGTCGATGCAGCCCGTCTTTGCGCGCGAAAAGACAGAGTTCCAGATCTGCACCTTCGTTCCGCGTCGGAGAAGCACGGTGCCACCGGCGAACACACCGGGCCCGGGATTGGCCGGCCCCAGGATGGTGAGGTTCGCGAGCAGAGGGAACGAGACAGGGGCACGTGCGCTGTTCGTTTCGTCGTTGTCCGCTTCGATCCCGAAGTCTCCGAAGACATCGGATTGCAGGACCACCACGTGTTGGGCACCACCGCGCCAGCCTTGTCCCCAGTCGAGGCTGTCGTCCCCGTTCGAGGTCAGAACCACGTGCCCAATGAAGTCTGCCGAGCCAAAGTGCTCGACGCCGTCGTCGAAGTTTCGATGGACTTGCACGTAGTCGGTGAGCGTGCCTGAGCCCGTGCCGAAGTAGGAGATCCCGTTGAGCTCATTGCCGTTTCCATCGACGTCGAAGCCCGCGTGACGGACGATCACGTACTTGAGAGAGCCGCTCGCATCGCTGTCGTCGTTGCCACCGTAGCTGCCCACCTGGCCCTCCGCCTCGACGTCGCAGTTCGCGTCGTTTTCAGTGACGCACTCGTTGCTCTTGGCGCGCCCCATCAGAACGAGTCCGCCCCATTCGGCGGCGTTGGTGTCGATGGGTGTGGAGGGACTGCCGTCGAAGCGGCCTTTGAGTTGATCCTCGGAGGTCATGACGATGGGGTTTTCCTTCGTGCCGTTGGCCATGATCTTCGAGCCTCGGGTGATGGCCAGAGCTTGCCCCCGAAACCCAAAGATCAAGGTGCCCGCCTCGATCTCGAGGACGGCCGTTACACGGCTGGCCGGTGGGACGACGGTTGTACGTTGGTAGCCGTTGCCGATGCGCACGGGCATGGCCGCCAAGCGGTAAACGTTGTCGTTCGTGAGCTTGATCGTCCCAGCTTGCTCGAAGGAAGTCAGCTCACAGATGTCGTAGTCGCCGGCGGCCACGAACAGCTTGGCCTCGTCGTTCGTGAGAGGGCCGAAGGTTTGTGCGAACGACTGCGCAGCCAGCGTGGTGCCCGCGGGACAGGATTTGTTGGCCACGGGGGCGGTTGCCGTTGCGAGTGCGGTGTTGGGCTCCCCCTTCGCGAAGTCCCAAACCGCGCTGTTGCCGTTGATGCCGATGGTCCAGCCGTCTGTCCACGCGGGCTTTCCTGGCTCGAAGGCACCTACGTACGCCGTGTTGGTGAAGTACGCAGGAACGGGAAAGCCATTCCACATGGCCGGTTTGGTGAAGGCAGCGCCGGTAAGGGTGCTTCCCGCGCCAGGCTGTCCCTTGTTGTCGATCCCGGACGGGCCCACCCGGTTGGCCAACGTGGGGAGCTCCAAATAGCTCTTCAATGACCAAGGATCTGCCATGGTTCCCGGGGCGCCGCCGGTTCCGCCCGAAGTGCCCCCCATGGGCGTTGGTGCAGGCCCTGTGCCTCCCACCGGGACCATCCCCATGCCTCCCGTACCGGCAGGGACGCCCCCGGTGCCTGCAGGCAGGTTGCCCGTGTTGCCGGTGCCGCCCCCGTTCGAGTCACCACCGCAGGCGACGGCCAGGACGGCGGCCGTGCCGACCCCCCCCGCCAAGACCATGAGTGTTCCAAGTTGTTTACGAATCATGTACGTCTCTCCTCGTGTTTACGAAAAAAGGCCGCCCAAAAAGCGGGCGGCCCTGGTTGCTGGTCGTGAAGGGGAAGCTCAAACGGCGGGTGCCGGCCGAGCCCCTCTGCGCCGGGCCCACAGATAAATCGTCAACGCCGCCACGGCACCGAGCAATGCCGCAAGCGCCACGAACACCTTCGGCGCCTGAAAGCGGGGAAACGCCCTCTCGAGCTCGGCGCGCATCGAAGCTTTCATTTGTGCAGACAAACCAAGCGCCTCCATGCGTCCGATGATCGCCTCGGCGCCGGCTTGATTTTTTTCGGCGAGTGCCAACGCCCAGTCGAAAGGCAAGAGGTTGGGGTCTGGAACGCCCTGGCTCCGCAGCTGCGCCACGCACCGGCCGAGCCGGGCCGCATCGTTGAGGCGTACGGCGAACCGGCACTCCAAAAATCCCACCTCGGTGGGCAAGTGCATCACGGGGGCGGGTTCGCTCGCGGCGCCTTCGAGCTTCTCGCGCACCTTCTTGAGTTGAAGAGCCTTGACCGCCTCGATGATCTCTTCGCGGCTGCGTTTTCTGGGGGGCTCGGCTTGCGCAAGGGCTTGCGCCGCCGGCGGGGCGGGCGAAGGGGCGGGCTCAGTCTTGCCGCTCAGTTTCGCTTTGAACGCCTCGAGGGAAGGCTGGGGGTTCGCCTTGAGATGCTCCTGCAGATGCGCGAGGCTGGCTTCGATGTTGTTGATGTCGCGGGGTCCGAAGCGCTTCGCCTTGAGCGTGTATTCCACGAAGCGCAGGTGATCCATGACCTTGGCGCCGGTCAGCGATACGGCCTTGCCGCAGTTTCCTGCCGCGATGTCGAAGTTTCCTAGCTTTGCGTACGCCAGACAAAGGCGGCTGAACGAGACCCAAGCCTCGGGCACGGCTGTTGCGAGCGCTTCGTAATATTTGACGGCGCCGGACCAATCCGAGGCCTTGAAGGCTCCTTCCGCGCGCGCAGCCATGTCCTGAAGGAAGTACGCGAACTCGAGGGGATCGGCGTTTCGCTCTGCCACGGACGGAATGTTCGCCTTGGGATTGTCGTCGTTCACCTTCCACTTCGAGGCGAGATCGCCAGACGCAAGTGCCGGCTGTTCCGAGGCATGCGTTGCCGGGCCGAAGCCGGCGGCAAGCGCGCCGACGAGAAAAAAGAGAGAGAGCCTAAAGGGTCTTTGCATCTTCGCTTCCTGAAGGGGTGGTTGCTACCGAGAGCCGCAGGCCGCCACGCAGCGTGCGATGGTCTCCTCGCTCTGTCCTGACATCCTGAGCTCAGTCGCGTGACCATTGCTTACATAAAGGTGGCAGTCGGCAAGGATGTTGGCCATGTACCAGGACGCCGGACGTCCCGGGGCGGGCTCGACCCTGAAGTAGTCGTCAAAGATCGCAGCGTTTGTCGGTGTCATCGCAAACTGCGATTCGTAGGCCTTTCGAGACTGTTCCGCGCATACGCCTTTGGGCACGAAGTTGGGGTCTTCGCACATCTCGTTGTCTTCCGGGGTAGGTCCGCAGTAGCAGGCTTGCGGTGAGAATCCGAGGCCGCAGCGCGAGTCCAGGAGGCAATTGAGAAGTGCGAGGCAAGGGGCATCGTTGAGACACCCAATGTCTCGCCCCAGGTCCTTCTCCAGAGGAACCCCGTTGAGCAGAGGCTTGCCGCACTCGCCTTCAACGAGACCGATGCACTCGACGCACGCGCTCACACCGATGCGTTGGCACTTATCGTCGCAAACGGTGCCGTCGGGTGGGTCGCACACCTCGCCCTCTTGAACGATGCCGTTTCCGCAGACCTTGAGCTGGCAGTCCTTGGCGCACCCGCAGGCCATGGGGTTGGCCTGCGCCTCCGCCACACTGCACACGGGGCCTGTGGAAGGCGGGTCGCACGCCTCGAAGTCGGCCGTGACCACACCGTCCCCGCACACGAACTCGCTCTTGCAGGCCGCATCGCATCCGTCGCCGGGAGTGGTGTTGCCATCGTCGCACGCTTCTCCCCTTTGGCGGATGCCGTTTCCGCAGGCCAGAAGGAGACATTGGTCGTCGCAATCGGGAGTGCTGTCGCATTCCTCGAAGGTGCAACCGAGTCCCGTGGGCGTGATGCCGTCGCTGCAGGTATTGGGAGTCCTGCCCACCATGAGTGTGGTGTTGACATCGAACGCAAGCGGCCTCTCCTGCTTGATGCCGTTGCCGCAGGCGAGGGGGGATACGCAGTCGGCAGCGCACGCCTGGCCTTGGCACGAGAGGAGCTGACCAACCGCGGCCACGACGGGAAAGCGCGTGTCAGAGCCGCCGAACCGCTGCATGATCGTGAGAGGGTCCACCGTTTCGAGGGCTTGCTCAATCTGCGCACGGCAGCTTCCGTTGGCACGTCCGGGTTCGAGGCAACCGGGGCCCGCGCTGCCGCAGTAGCAGTTCTCGAGCCGGCTTTCGCCTGCGGGTATGGATATGCTCGACGTCAAGCTCGGCCGGGTCGAGATGACCGTCTTACCGTCGCACCCGGTGCGCATGATGCACTCTCTTAGCCCCTCACACAGTGAGGCTTTCGCGCGGCCTTTGGCGGGGCCCGCGGCGGCTACGCCTTCGAGGCCCAGGCAGGCGTCCATGCGCGGGCGGCACTCGGCGATGGCGCAGTTGTCGCACGCAGTCTTGTTGCGGCAGGTTGGGGTGCACGAACCCGCAGCGGTGAAGGAGGTCGCGGCCTCGTCACAGGCCTCGCCCAACTCCCGCTTGCCGTTGCCGCAATCGAACTCTTTGCCACACACGGGACTGCAGCCGTCGCCCGAGAGCAGATTCCCATCGTCGCAGGTTTCCCCGTCGTTCAGCTGGCAGTTTCCACAGTTGGGGAAGAGCTCGGTGATGTTGGCGCCGCGCAGAGTGACATCATCCCAAGAGGCGGACGCCGATGCCCCCGCGGGAGCCACCACGCCCAATTTGATGAGCAGCGACGCTGCGGGGGACGAGGCCGCGAGGCTGGTCGTATCGATGAGGCGGCTATAGGTGAGCCATGTGTCCGGCTGAGCGCTTGGCGAGCTGGCGGCTCCTGTACTGACCGGCCTGCCCGTGCAGGTTCCGTTCGAGAAGGCCTGAAGTACGGCGAAGGCTTTGGCGCCTGCGGGCTGCCCTGCGGCGTTGCGGTAGGCGGCGCGGAACTCCAGGAAGGCTCCGGGGGAAAAAGCCACACAGCGGGCGACGCCGTCCACGCTGAACGGGGGCAAAGTGCCTGCTGTAAAGGTCACCTTGACGCTGCCGGGGCTCTTGGCTCCTGCGCTCGGGTCATGTTGCGCCTGCACCGCGGGCCCTACGCTCCAGCCCGCCAGGTTCGTGTCGAAAGTGCTGTTGGGCACGATATTCTCATCGGGCGCACCTGCGTCCGCCGCCCCCGCATCGGGCGTGACCACGCAACCCGGCAGACCGGCATCAGGCATAGTCGCGCCTGCGCGCTTGCAGGCCCCCACGCATGAGATGCCGTTGACCGGTTCGCATTCCTCTCCCAGCTCGGCGTTGAGCCTGCCGTCGCCGCAGAAGGGCTTGAGCTTGCAGGCCGCCGTGCATGTGGTGCTGGAACCGTCGGCGGCGCGGGGCCCCAGTCCAGGCTCGCATTCTTCTCCTGCGGTCGCGTCCAGGAGCCCATCGCCGCATTCCTTGCGGCAGGCGCGACAGCCGTCACCTGATGCGGTGTTGGCGTCGTCGCACTCTTCGCCCGGATCCAGCGTGCCGTTGCCGCAGGTCACGTTCAAAAGGCCGCAGGTCGCGCTGCAGACGCCGGCGGCCGGGGGATCGCACGACTCCGAGGGATCGACGATGCCGTTGCCGCAGGTCTCCACCTGGCACAGCGAGCTACATCCGTCGCCCGCCACGAGGTTGCCGTCGTCACAGGTCTCGGGAAGAGCCACGAGTCCGTCGCCGCAAATGGGCGCGGTGGGGTCGGGACAACCCGCGTCGCTACACCCGCCGTCTGGGATCTCCACTGAGACATCAACCGGGCTTTGTGCGGGGACGTTGTCGCCACAGGCGGCCAGTGCCCCCAAGGCGGCAAGCCACAAAACGTGACGCGTGCAGAAAAAGGTGTGAAGAGGGCGCTTCATGGCCAGGCTCGGATGATCTTCAGAAGTGTCAACGTTTGCATTCATCGAACCCGATCTTCGGCTGCAGCTTCTTCTTCGTCATGCCATCGAGGAAGTAGTACGCCGCGACGCCTGCGTTCATGGCACCCCGTCGCGTCCAATCGTCGAGCAAGCGGGGAACCAGCGCACTCGACCTCGGCCAAAGTTGATGAACCCCCTTGTTGCCAAAGGCGCGTGCCAGCACCGGTGAAGGACAAAACGGCATGTCCTTTTCGTCGTCGACGCCTGCAAGGCGAAAGTGCGAAACCGCACGTTGACGGTCTTCTTCGCTCTTCGGTGCCACGCACCAGGCGAAAAGGTTGTTGGCGTTGATGCCTTTCTCCACACGCCCGTCCAGGGTGCCTACGGGGTGGTTTTGCGGGTAGAGCCACTCTCCCTCTGGACTTTTCGCCAGATAGACACTTCCGGTCGGTTCCCTGAACAGGTCGGCTGCATTTTCGGTGGCTGCCGGAGACGGGAACGCCTCGGTGAACACCCGGACCGTGGGTGTATTTCTGAACCCGCAAAGGGAGGCCCAAAGTTCCAAGTGGCCTGAGTTTTCCACGAAGGGAACGATCGATCGGGCGTCCAGGTACATGCCGGTCGCTGCCGTGGCCGGATTGCGGAAGAACTTCACCTCCCACGGCAGATCCAGCACGCTTCGACAGAGTGCGCGTGCAGACTCGAGCATGTTGGCGTCCTTGACGTTGTCGCCCGCTTTGGGTGCAGAACCGTAAAAGGGGCTGGTCGATACGAGCCGCACGGCGATGGGAGGAATGGCACTCAGTGTTCCGCCCATGCCCATGAACACCATGTAGCGCGCCAACCAATCGGCGGGCGTGCCGCCCCCCTTCGCCCCTTGGAACTCTGTGTGGGCGAACTGGCCCGGAGCGGCCACCGGGCCCAGCATGCCATCGAGGAAGTTCGCCACCCTGACCCCACCGCCGGTGAGCTCGAGGATGGTGGCCGCCAAGGGACTGCGTGAATCGATGTCTCGTCCGTGGCAATTCTGGCATGTGGCACGGAAGACAGCCTCACCGCGGCTTTGTTGATGAACCCTTCGGGCCCCGTCGCGCAGCGCGAACCGTGGGCCCTCCTTCGCGACCAGCCACTGGTAGCCGGGGGAAGGGGAACTCGACGCAAGCTCCGCCTGCCACGCGGACAGACGCTTGGAGGACGTAGACGCCTCCTGGCTCTCGCTGCATTCGGGCGCCCAGAAGCCCATGGGCAAAGACTCGGTTGCGAACCGTTCCTGTTCGCTGTCGAGGAAGAGCCCCTGGAGCATGTCGACCACCGTCGACACCTCAGGGGACACGGGTACCGAGGGGCTGCGATCAACCAAGATATCTTTCCACTGAGAGCGGCGCGGCTTCCACACGTCTTTTCGATCCGTGGTGTCGACAACCACCCAGTGCGCGCGGTCGGGGACGGCATCGCGCAATGTGCCCTGCGCGGCGACGTTCACACGCGCACCGTTCAGCCGCCCCTCGTCGATGGGTGCTTTGCGCTCACCCTTGGCCACGCCGGGATCGACCGTGTCGTCGTCGTCAGGGCAGTGGCTGCCGGTCAAGCTGTTGCGGAAGCGCTGGAGGCGCAGCTCGGCCTCAGTCACTGCGTTTTGGTACCCATACGCCCGTCCATCCCTGTCAGGCAGCTTGTTGCCATCGCCCGCAACCACGTTCTCGTAGGGGAACTCGCCCTCCTTGACCTCCTGATAGGGCTGCTCAAAGCCCGTGGCACCCTTTTTGTACTGCTCGTGTCCAGGCACGAGGATCGTATTTGTGACGGGATCGTTGACCGCCAACTTCTTGAGCTTCGGAATGCTGGGGATGCTCAGCATCCACTCGGCCATGATCGTCTGCGCCCGGCAGTCGTAGCCCGGTACGTTGCGGGGCATGTGAATGAAGAGCGTATTGTCCTCCTCGTAGGTGAAGGGCGTATACACGTTCCTCCAAATGAGGCTTCGCCAGGGGCCATAGAACTTGAAAATGCCCTCGACCGGGTCGAGTTCATCCAGGTTCTGGCCGGGATTGTTGGAGCGGGGCCCCACGGGTGGAAGATAGTCGAGCGTGGGAAAGAGCTCGCGGGAGGTCAGCTCTCGAAGCGTCTTCGTGTTTGGCTTTTCCGTTTCGGAGCCGGTGAACCCGTCCGTCAGTTCGAAGTCGCCGATCGCAGGCGTAATGTAGGGGTGCCGAAGCGTTTGCAGGGGACCCACCTTCGCCCGTGGCGAGTACTTTTCCAAAGGAAACTGGAACACTCCCCCCGTGGCGCTCGGGAAAAGATCGAAGTCCTTCAGCACGGGATTTTGCACGGTGGGAAACCCGGTTGGGTTGTGGCAAAACGCGCAGTTGCCCATCATGTAGCCTTGCGCCACCGCTTCGTATTTGTTGCGA
Source organism: Myxococcales bacterium (assembly GCA_022184915.1). Taxonomy (NCBI): domain Bacteria; kingdom Pseudomonadati; phylum Myxococcota; class Myxococcia; order Myxococcales; species Myxococcales bacterium. The sequence continues at coordinate 898,536 of JAGTJU010000001.1, forward strand.
GGCTTGCGTGTACCTTGCGACTCCTCGAGTTTCGCCTCACCCGGAGCAATGCCCTCAATCACACCCCACTCGATGAGGCGCTGGAGCTGTTCGAGCTCGTCCGCAAAGGGAGGCTCGAAGACCCCGCTCATCTCGTCGTCAGCCGATCGTCGATCGACATGCCAGGGGGTGAACCCGAGGATGAAGGAGTGATTCTGAGAGCCCATGTGGCATTCCACGCAGCGTTCGCGGCTGGGCAAGGGATAGTGTCGAATCTTCCCGGAGGCGGCGTTCGCCAGCTCATCGGACGTCATGTACGTGCACGTATCGCGGTTGGATTCGGGACTGACGGGGTTCTTGTCGGGATCGCGCGGGGCGCGTTCGTCCGTCACGTAGGGGCAGAGGCGATCGGCCCAGGGGTCTCCGCTCTCGAGCGGATCGATGATTTTCCTCGCCATCTGCTCGTCTTTGTCCCACGCATAGATGACCATCAACGATCGCACCGCGTAGCGTCCGTCCGGGAGGAGCTCGTCGGGGCGGGACACGATGAGCCGCGTCTCCATTTTCCGGTAGCCCACCTCACCGTTCTTGTCGATCACCTTGCGCAAGAACGTCTTGTAGAACCGCGTGTTGGGCGGGATGAAGAAGTCCTTCGTCTCCGGGTTGTAGCGAATCTTTTGACCCACGGGCACGCGCACGTAGCGCATCTTCGAGGCGTTATCGGAAAACAGCGTGTACGTGGGGGCGTAGCTAAAGACTCCGCGGCGCGCGAGTTCCGCCGAGTCGAGCGTCGCGAGGTCGGTCTCCACGAGCGTGTCAGGCAGGTCCGCAAAAGACGTCATGCTCGCGAAGCGCGCATCGAGCGCCTTCGCCTCGTCTTGCACGATCTCGAGCTTCTGGGTGGGCAGACAACTGCCGATGTTGGTCAAGCCCGCTGCCATGGTCGCTGGCAGCCGGTAAGGCGCGGATGAGGGCGCGGGACTGCCTCCGGCAAGAGGCTCGTTGGTCTGGACCTGGAACACGTCGGGGAACTGCTGCTCTTCCCAGGCGAGCATTCTTTCGGCCAAGAGACGAAGAGGCTCGTTGGCCGCACGGCGGCTTCCGTCTCCCGAGCCGGGGGGCATGACCTTGTCGCGGTCAGCGGACAGAATGCGGGCGTGCGAAAGGCTGCCCAGGTCCGCACGCTGGGTGAAGGTTTCCAGGTTGATGGTGAACGTGCCCGTCACCCCCGACTTCAGGTCGGGCCGCGGCGCCGCGCCGACCGCCACCCCGTGGCAGCCGGCCTGCCCACAGCTCTTCTCGAAGTCCGTCCAGAGTTCTTGCTTCGTAATGCTGCGCGTGTTGTTTCCACCGCCGCTCCCCGGAGCGCCAGCCGCCGTGACCTCGCGGCGCGCCGCCAGGAGCTCGGCCTTGACCTCGCGGCAGGAGCCCGGTTGGGAGGGTGTCCCCGGCGTGCTCGGCGACGTGGGAACGAACGTCGATCCTGGGTCGTACCCATCAAAGGGCGCCTTGTCCGTCTTCTCGCTACAGCTCGGAAAGACGAACGAGGCACACAGGACAACTCCGAAGACACCGGCGTGGGCGAGGCGCATGGCGAAGCTCCCGGGTTACGGTCGTTGAAGCGTCAGAAACACTCAGCGTTGCATTTGAGAAAGGCCTCGTCGACGATCACGGTGGCGTTCCCCATGGGGTAGTTGAAGTCGAAGTAGCGCGCCAGCACATCGGTATTCACAGGGTTGTTTCCCGCGCCGGCCTTCATCTCCGCCGCGCAGTCACCCTCGGGCACGAACGAGGGATTCTCGCACTCGTCGATCTTGGCCTGTGAGTTGCCGCAATAGCACGCTGCTGGCGCGATGGCCGTCCAGCAGGTGGGGCTGGCGAGAATGCAGGAGAGCACCGAAGCGCAGAGTGCGTCAGGCTGACAAACCGTTGCGTTGAACTCGCCGACTTCGGTCCGGGTGGCGATGCACTCCAGACACAGGTTGTTCTCCTGCACCTCGAGCTTACACTCGACACAGGCGGGGTTCATGCTGTCGTCGCATTCCTCGGCACCCTCGACCACCCCGTTACCACAGATGGGCACGATGGTGCACGTGTCGCTGCAAAGCTGGTTGGCCTCGAGCCCTGCGTCTCCATCGCATTGTTCGGACGCCTGGTTGACCGCACCGTCGCCACAGGTCGCGGCCGAGGAGATCTGACACTCTGGTGTGCAGCCCTGGCCCTCGCTGAGACCAGCCGTGCCGTCGCAGGCTTCGCCGGTTTGCACGATGCCGTCGCCGCAGCGTTCGATGGCGCAGGTGGACGAGCAGCCGTCGTTGTTCGTGGTGTTGCCGTCATCACAGGCCTCCGTGCCCTCTTGCTGACCGTCTCCGCATACGTTGGCCTGAAGACAGGACAGCCACACCTCTTCGGTGTCGAGGCAATCGTCGTCCTCGTACGTCACGGAGACAAAGACCCCCGCGGCGGGCAGACCCGTGAACGGATCCGCTGCGGAGGCTGTGCCCAGACCACTGCAGGTGAAGGCTTTGCATGCGAACGCGCCCTCGTGGCAGGTGCCGTCACCGAGCGTGCCCTGCGCAGTCTGGGCCGCGTCGTTGCGGAGCGACCAGGTCAACGAGGGCGTACCCACGACGGCAGCGTCGTGAAGAAGCACGTTCACCGCGGTGGAACTGCCCAGGAGCACGTCCGCAGGGGCCGCGTAGATCGTCTTGATCCGATCGGCGGAGCAGTCTTTGTACGCGACGGTGGCGCGCACCCGTGCCCCGCCGCCGCCATTGGAGATGCCGCTGCAGAGCAGGGTGACCTGCACGTCTACCGTGGATGCGGGCACCACCGAGAAGGTCTTGCTGCCCTGACACTCGAAACCCTCGCCGGTCTTGGTGCCCAGGGTCACCACGCACTCTCCGGCCGCAAGGCCGCCGAAAACGGCCAGGATGCGTCCGTCTTGCACCTGCAACGTCCTGGTGATGTCCACGCCACTGCCGGCGCAGACGAGCTTCAGATCGACAGACTGCACGGTTTGGCCTTCCGGCACGTCCAGCTCGAAGCGAACGCTCCCCGTGGGGCGTCCCGATGTGTCCCCGTCGCCGCAAGCGACGAGGGACGTAACGAGGGCAAGGGCAAAAGCGGCGCGAAGACGCGTGAGGGTCTGGATCATGAGAGGTCTCCCGGTTGGTGCCGAAGGCACGGGATGAACGCGATACGAGCCTTTCATACATCCCGGAACGCAGGGTCTTCGTGACGATTCCGTGGCAGCTCGCGCAGGCGCGCGCAGAGGGCTGCCGATCTCCGGAGCAGCTCTTCGATAATCGGTCACCTCGCGCTCGGGCGCCTTCGCCACGGTCTTGCGGCAAGGCCAAGCGCAAGCACGAGCCACGCCCAATGTTCAGGGGTGGCCCTGTGTCGACTGGCAAACGTGCACCCGCCGGCTGCCTCCGGCGGGACTGCGGCGCAGGCTGTCGGATTCAAGGCGGCAGGCGTTGATGGGGTGGGCGTACAGGCGAGCGCTGGGGCTACGGGCGGGAAGAGGGCGCAGATGCCGGCCACGTCGTCGGCGGTGAGCCCCCGATAAGCCTCGACCGCATACGAGCGAAACATCAGAGCCTGCGGGTCCTGCGAGTGGGCCAGCCCCAGCGCGTGACCGGCTTCGTGGAGCGCCACGGTGGCAAGGTGGCCGCGTACCGATGCTGCATCGTCGCGGCGCAACTGTAGCCACAATTCGTTCAGTTCCACGTCGGCGTCGAAGACGCGTCCGTCGGGGAGTGTGAAAACGGGCGTGGTTCTTCCGGCCACGACCCCCGTGGCGAGTGTGATGACCGGCGGGTTCGGAAACTGGGGGCTGATGCCCCAAACGTCGATGTTGTCTTCAGGAAGCGCTGTGCACGCAAACGGCAAGGCCGCATCAACCGGCGCCGCCACACTCACGGCGAAACGCGGTGGCGCTCCCGCACAGTCGACGGAAGCCCACGTCTCGAAGGCCTGTCGCACGAGCGCGGTCAGCTCGTCGTCGCTCACGCCCACCCGCACGCCGCTGCTTCGTTGAACCGCCAGAGTCAGGCACGGGCTGCTGCGCCTGAGCGGTGCGCCTTGTATCGAGCACCCAGCCGCGTCGCGCTGGCAGGCCGCCCCGTCCGTTGCATCGGGATCGCATTGCCTCGCCAGGCAAAATGCCATCGCACGACTCTGTCCGAACCCGAACGCCACAAGGACCAAAAGCAACCTTGCAGCGCGCATGTGGAGGACCTGGCCAAAGTTCGTTGGCTAGTGACCCTGGGAAACCGAGCCCGCGCCCAAATCCTGAAGGGCTGCGTGGGCCTTCCGTGACAACGCCGAGGCGGCGTCGCCCTCGGCGAAACGTGTGGCGAGGGCCAAGGTCTCCTTGTCCGGAAACTGTTCCGCCAGGATTCCAAGGGCTTGCACCCGCTCGCCCTCCCGCGCGTTGGCATCCTTGACCACTGCCAAGGCGAGCTTCTTGAGGCGCGAACATTGGGCTCGGGTCGGGTCGCCATACGCATTGCGGGCGTCGGCGCCACAGAGGCTCTGGTATACGTCGAGTCCTGCCGCCAGGGGCTTTCCCGCCGCAAGCCGCGCCTCGTCGCTGGCCAAAACGTTTTCGAGGTAGGGGCTTCCACACGAGGCCAAAAAGGCGTGGGCCCGCGTGACGATGACGGCCCGCGTGTCCTTCGTGAGGTCCTTCATCCAGTCGCATACCTGCTTGTTTTCTTCGAGGGTGCGCCCGCCCAGGGCGCGGGGCGCTTCCACGGCAGCCACAGACACCTCGAGCGAGTCACTCCGGGCAACGTCCCAGAGCTTCTCGAAGACCCTCAACCGGGCCGTGGTCATGATGTTGCGGTAAACCGCGGAGGCCAGTTTCTGCTTTCCAGGCTGGTCGATGAGCGGGTAAAGCTCGCCCTCGAGACCCACGGAGCCCACGACATGGGTGAGCACGGGTGCCACGTCGAGCGCCTGGGCCTCGGGAAGCGCTGCAAACTGCGCCATGAGCTTGCGCGTGATCTCCTTGTTCGGCACCGTGCCTGCGTTCTTGGCGTAGGCGCGCGCCAAAAGCTCGGCGGCGGCCGTTTTCATCTTGTCATCGCCGGTTTCGAGGACGAACGAGACCGTCTGCAGAACGCCGTGGCGCGGCTTGAGCCCCCGTGCACAGATCTTGACGATGTTCTCGAAGTAGTCGGAGTTGCACGACAAGGCCGAACGGGCCACATCGACGTTGCACCGGCGGGCCATGTTCCAAAAACCCTTGTAGACGTCCTTGTCTACGAAGGTGGGCAGCTTGGCCAGGGTCTCTTCGAGCTCCACCGCGGGATCGGCGGGCTTGACCTGAACGGGTGCCTGGGGCACCGCGGGTTTCCGCTTGCAACCGGGAAAACACGCTCCCACGAACGCAAAGAGCCAGAGCGAGCGGAGAACATTCTTCGAGGTGAGGGTTCTTTTCATGGCGTCACCAGACATTGGGGCACCGGCGGCATGTTCCCGCCTGAGCGCTCCGCTCGTTTGCCATTCCGTCGGTTCGCAAGCCAGACCAGAAGAGCCCGTACGGCGAACTTTTCCCGCGCCGTAACCAAACCGATGATTGACTTTCACCGAGCCGCCACATTTTGAGCCCGGCGTGCCAAAAAAGAAAAGGGGCCCGCGGCCTAAGCCGGGGCCCCTCGTCAAGCTTCTCTCTTTAGTAGCTTAGAAGCACTGGGCGTTGCAGCTGATGAAAGCCGAGTCCCAGATGACCGTCGCGTTGCCCATCGAGTAGTTGAAGTCGAAGTAGCGCGCGAGCACGTCTGCGTTCGCAGGGTTTTCGCCGGCGCCGGCCTTCATGATGGCCGCGCAGTCACCCTGCGGAACGAAGCTGGGGTTTTCACAAGCGTCGATGTCCGCTTGGCTATTGCCACAGTAGCACGCTGCAGGAGCGATCTCGGTCCAGCAGGTGGGGTTGGCCTTGAGGCAGGACAGAACGTCCGCACAAGCCTGGTCGGGCGTACACACGCCGGCCAGGAACTCGCCGATCTCGGGAAGAGTCGAAAGGCAAGGCGTGCAGAGGTCCTCTGCGACGCGCTTACAAGCCACGCAGGTTGCGGAGGTCTCGTCGCACTCCTCACCGGCCTCGACCACACCGTTGCCACACGCCACGACGATCTTGCAGTCGGCGCCGCAGGTTTGGCCAGGCACGATGCCGTCGGTGCCGTCGCACTCTTCAGAGGGCTGATTCTTGGCGCCGTCGCCGCAGACGGGGTTGTTGATGAGCGACTTGCAGTCCGAAGCGCAAGCCTGATTGGCGCCCACGCCCACCGTGCCGTCACACACTTCTTGCAGACCGGCCTGGATGATGCCGTCGCCACAGCTTTCGACCACGCAGCTCGCCGAGCAGCCGTCCTCGCTGGTGAGGTTGCCGTCGTCACAAGCCTCGGCGCCTTCCTTGGCACCGTCGCCACACTGGCTGGCCTGAACGCACTGTACCCACACCTCTTCGGTGTCGAAGCAGTCGTCGTCCTCGAACTTCAGGCTGACGAACACGCCCGCCGAAGGCAGACCCGTGCGGGTGTCGACCACGGGGCTCGCGCCAAGGCCGGTGCAGGTGAAGGCCTGGCAGGCCGACGAGCCGGCTGCGCAGGTGGCCGTGGCCAAAGTGCCCACGCCCGTGTTGGTCGCGTCATTGCGCACCGACCAAGAGAAGGCGGGGGTTCCCACGACCGCGCCGGCGTGCACCTCGGCCTCGACCGTGGTGCTCTCGCCCGTGAGGACGTTGGCGGGGATGGCGTAGACCTTCTTGATACGGTCAGCGCTGCAAGCACGCTTGTCGAACGTGGGGATGACCACGGCGGCGCCGTCATCGCTCATGTTCACAGCCTGGCAGAGCAAGGTGACCTCCACCTCGACGGTCTGTCCGGCCACAACGGTGAAGGCCTTCGAGCCGGTGCAGTCCGTGCCGTCAGAGGCCTGCGTGGCCAGGCTCACGGTGCAGTCGCCGGGGGTGAGACCACCGAACGAAGCCGTTACCGATCCCTTGACCACATTCAGCACGTGGCTCTGGGTCACGTTGCTGGCGGGGCACGAGATCTGGAGGTTGATGGTGTCGACCGTCTGCTCGTCGGGCAGGGTCAGGTCGAAGTTGACGGACCCGGTGGTGGGCGAGTTGGCGCCCTCGGGGCCGCCGCTACAAGCGGCCAGCGTAAGGCCGGCGACAAGCGCGCCGACGGTTCCGAAGTTCTTGAACATGGTTTGCTCCTGGTTGTCTTTGTGGTTGAACACGATGATCTGTCGCGCGGCATGAACCTGGCGACGTGGTCTGAATCGAGTCCCTCGTATACCCCGCAAGGGCGGAGGCCCGGTGTGACGATCCGGTCGCAAGTCTTCGACGGAACACGTCCGCTTCTCCTGGAATCGGTGAGGTCACCGATTCAAAGTGTTCGATTATCGGAGATATCGTCATGGCGGGCGTGGCCCGTGCGTCCAAGGCTTGGTCGCGCGACAGATGCGGTCGATGCGTGGTCTTTTGGTCGCGGTTCGTTTTCTGAATCGTAACCCCTCGCGGGGAATGCCCGGGCTATACGACTCCTGCCTCGAAAGGGTATTCCGCCAACTTCGAACCGCTTGGTCGCTGCACATGAGCGATCATCCAGGAGGAACGACAATGAATCGCACCATGAGACTCGTAGCGGGTTCCGTGTTCGTGCTGGGCATGACGAGCCCGGCATTCGCACAGAATCCCAACTTCATCGACACCACCCGCGCCACGCCCAACGCCATCTCGGGCTCCGACACGCTCAACAAGGTGATGGACGACCTGCTCCTTCAGCTTCCGCTTTCGGGCGGCATCAACACCTACTTCGGCTGCGGTTCGTCCTGCGGCGAGCGTCAACTTGCCGGCTCGCCCAGCTCCGGCGATGGTGCCAACAATGGTTGTACACCCTCTGACGGCAACGGTGCTCCCGAAGCCAACCCTGGCTGCCAGGAGATCTCGGGCATGTCCCGCCCGCTTCAAAGCGGCATCTGCGATGACGACCCCAACTTCCCCGGCAGCACGAACGATCAGGCCGAGGGCCTTGCGTTCTGCGCCGACGGCCTCGTGATCCTCGGCAACAACGATTCCATCGGCGCCTACGGCACCGACGCAGCATCGTGCGCCGCCTACTTCGCGTCGTCCACCACGCCGAACACGGGTAACCAGTTCCCGGATCGTGGAGTGGGCGCTCTCCGCAACAGCGGTACCCTGGCCAGCGGGTATCAGATCGCGGACTGGAAAGACGTGATTCGGCTCGTATACACGGGCTGTACCAACGCCGACGGCACCTGCGCGAACACCACCAACCGCGTGACCCGCTGTGGGAGCGCCGTGCGCCGCGAAGTCGTCGAGAACTGGGGAAATCTTTTCCAGGGCGTGGCTTGCTCGCAGAGCGGCGGCTGCCCTTCGGGCCTCGTGCGCGCGTTCCGTCGCGACGATGCCTCTGGTACGACCGGCGTGTTCCTCGAGCTCATCGGCGTGGCGTTCAACGTGTCCACCAACATCACCTCACGCGCAGACGTGGTTTCGGGCATTCCCCGCGCCATCACGCCCATGCCTGCGAACCTCTCGTTCTGCGACGGTGGCGACATCGAAGGTGTGATCCCAACGAACTTCGGCCCGAGTGGTGAAGCCGCCTTCGATCTGGGCGACCCGATCCGCACGGCGTGCCTTGCCGAGGACGACATCTGCGCCCGCGACGGCCGGCTCGGTCTCGTCCGCGCCATCCGCTCCACCGACACGGCCACCGTGGCCCAGGCCTATCCGGACTATCAATGCAAGCGCCTCTTCGCCTACCAGCAGTACATCAACGCGGCCTTGAACATTTGCCCCGACGGCACGAAGACCTCGGCGGGTCGCTGCCGCTTCCCCTACTACGAGGACGGCGCCTTCCGTACCTTCAACTGCATCGCGAACCAACGCTCTGCGTCTCCGGCCGCTCCGGCGGGCACCGACGGCCGTTCGTACAACTTCGTGGTCCACGCAGACGACGGCACCGTCTCCTTTGCCGACTTGAACCGCCGTCTGCCCGTCACCGCCTACTGGCGTCACAACATGGCCGTGCTGAACAACAGCGCGCTCGCCAACGGCAAGGTCCTCACGGCCGCCGACGTGGTCTGCCAGGAGAGCGACGCCACGCGGAACATCGGTTGCCTCACGGCCAACTCGAAGTGCACCCTGGGCTACGCAGGCCGCGAAGCGGCGTTCAACAACTCGCAGCCCACGGTTCACCTGTCAAACGAGCCCGTCAAGCTGAATGGCTTTCCACCCTCGGGTGAGGCCGTTTCGGCCGGCAGCTACCCGTTCTCGCGCCTCCTCTTCATGAACGCCTCGCGCGGCTTCGAGAACATCATGGAGGATTGCAAGAACCGGGGCGGCACGAAGGCCTACTGCGAGGACCAGGTCCGCATCGCGCAGGAGTTCTTCACGGTGGGGCAGCCGGGCAACGTGCTCGGCGACATCTGCAGCAACGCGGGCTTCATTCCGCTGCCTGCCGCGCTGTGCGTGGGTGCTCAGGGCAGCGCTGGCTGTGGCGCTCCTTCGAGCCAGCCCCTCTCGGCATGCGCGATCGACGCCCGTTCGTATGACTCGCTCGTGAACAACTAAGCCCTTGGGGCTTTACTGAGGGGCGCCTGTCCAGGGCGCTCCGGGACGGAAAAGGGCAGGTCACCTCGTGGGGCCTGCCCTTTTTTGTATCCGGATCCTCGTGGCAAGGGTTGTCACCGTAAGTTGACACGACTGTTCGCTTCCGCCCGCCACGGCCCGTGTATAAGACGGTAGATGCGACTCCCTCGGCATCGTTCAGCACAGACCCGTGCGCGGGGCGTCCTGGTTGCCTTGATGACGGCCTGGTCCCTTGCGTCCTGCGGAGACGACGTGCTGGCCCCCGAAGGCCCGAGCAACCCGGACCTGGTGCGTGAGGCGCGTGCCCTGGTGAGGGTCCAAGAGGTTCCCGAGGGGGTGCGCTGCCTGCGCGTCACGGTGGCGGGGGTGTTTACGATGCAGTTTTCCTTGGACGTCGAGGCGGGCAAGGTCACGTCTCTCTCCGCGGGGGGCCTGCCCACCGGCATTGTTCATTTTCAGGCGGAAGCCTTCGAGTCGGCCTGCGCTTCGGTGACGACCTCGGACATCGCTGAGTGGCGCAGCGCCCCGCAGACACAGACTTTGGTTGCGGGCACCACGGCTGTTTTGACGCTCGTGCTCCGCCGAAACGGGGTGGCGGAGGTAGGATTTGGCTTCGAGTTCGCAAAGCCCTGTGCGCCAGGCGCAAACGCCTGCAGCAGCGACGAGCTTTGTTTCGTGCTGGCCTGCGGGGACGCCTCCGGCGGATGCCTGAAGAGGCCGCTCACCTGTTCGCAACAATACGACCCCGTCTGCGGCTGTGATGGCGTGACCTATGCCAACGCGTGCGAAGCCGCCGCGGCAGATCGTTCGGTGGCCCACGCAGGCGCCTGCAGCTGCGGAGGCCCAAATGCTGTCACCTGCGCGGCAGGTTATGCGTGTACGTATCCGGACGGCGTCTGCGCCAGTCCTGGCCAAACGGGTGTATGTACGGCGGCGCCGGTGGCGTGCCCCAGTGTGTCCGAGCCCGTGTGTGGCTGCGACGGAAGAACGTATGCGAACCGCTGTCTGGCGGCAGCGGCTGGGGCATCGGTTCTCGCGGAAGGCGCTTGCGCGCCGATCCCCTGCGGAGGTCCGGTGAACGCAGGCTGTCCGGCCTCCATGTTCTGCTCGTTTGCGGACGGAACGTGCGCGGACCCGGTGCGCGTCGGTGTTTGCGTGGAGCGCCCTCGTCTTTGCCCCACGATACAGTACGCCCCCGTGTGCGCATGCAACGGCAAACAGTACACGAACGTCTGCCTCGCCAATGCGGTGGGCGCCTCCGTGGCCAACCGCGGCCCCTGCGTGTCCCCGTAGCAAGGCGCGGTCATGTCGACGAGAAGCGGTCCCATGAACGCGCGCACGAGAATCAACCTGGCTCTACTCGTCGGTGCTTTGTGCGTGTCCTGCGGCGATGGGCTTTGGTCGCCCGACGCGGGTGCAGACGCGGCCCTCGTGGCGAGCGATGGCCCTCGCTTCGATTTCGAGACAGGCCCCCTTCCCGCCTGCGAAACGCCGCGCGTGAAGATCGTCGCTGCGTACCCTGGCGAAATCGCCGTGGGACAGTCCGCTCGGATCGAGGCGGCTTTGCTGACCTTCCCAGATGCTGATGGCGGTACGCCACAGCTCTCCTGGTGGCTTCAGCGTGCGGGCGCCGCTTCACCCACGGCGACTCTCGAGGTCCGCGGAGCTTGTGGTGCGGGTGCCGCCGCGTGTGCCACGGTCACGTGTACCGATGCGCCTTCGGCTTTCGAGGCGGGCGACGCCGCGCTCAGCGATACGGAGATACAGGTCATGGTGCGCTACGACGACGGCTCGTGCTTCGATGCCAGTCGTATCTTCGTGCCGTGTCGGCCCGTCTCCCAGCGAGATGCGGGCTCCTGAAGGCTGTGCGTGTCGCCGTCCGTACGTCATCAAGTCGTCACTTGCCACGGCCAGGCGCAGTAGGATAGGCACTGGGCGTGATTCGGCACGAACGCCCCTGCAAACCTGCAATCGCCAGCTGCAAGCGGATCGCTCTTGCCATGGCGTGCTGGGTTTGTTTCGTGCCCGGCTGCAATGACGTGGATGAGCGTCCCGCGGAGTGGGCCTTCATCGCGCCCGTCATCATTGCGCCCAACTGCGCCACGGCCAGCTGTCACTCTGCGCAGGCCGCAGCCGCAGGGCTTGATCTCTCGGAGCCTGGGAAGGCCTACGAGAGCTTGCTCGCGCAGGAGGCGCAGTACCTCGACCCTGGGGCCGTGGGCGTGGCGCCTGCCGTCTGCAGGGCAGAGCGGGGTGGGATCTTGTGTCCGACGACGAGACCCCTCGTGGCGCCCTGTCGCCCTGACGAGTCGAGGTTGGTGAACACCCTTTTCGCACGCGGCACGCAGCAGATGCCGCCGGATCGGCCGCTCCCCCTCGCGGATATCGAGCTCATCGAGCGCTGGATCCTGGCGGGTGCCAAGCGAAGTCCGCAGGACCTCCTCCCCCGTTGCGGAGAACCGTTGGCACCGGGCGCCGATGCGGGCGCACCGGATGCCGCCGCTCCTGCCGCGAACCTGGACGCAGCGTCAGCGTCTGATGCGGACGTTGGCGGAGCCAACGACGGCGGAGGTGTGGGATGAAACGTGGGGGCAAGACCTCGTTCCTTGGTTTCCTTGCTCTCCTTGGGCTGGGGCTTGTCGTCATGCTGCTCGCGCCCCGCGCCGCGCAGGCTTATCCCCAGTGGCAGTTCTCTGCGGGAGCCACACGCTGCAATCAGTGCCACTACGCCCCCACGGGCGGTGGCCTCATCAACGGCTATGGTCGCGATGCGATCGGTGAGGAGCTCTCGACGTGGCAGGGCGACGGGGCGTTTCTTCACGGCGCCGCGGACCTTCCTCGTGTCTTGAAGTTGGGGCTCGACCTGCGTTTCGCGATGTTATCGAACGACAACGGCGGCCCCGATCAACCAAAGAACGCCTTCTTTCCCATGCAGCTCGACGCACACGTGCGCCTCGAGGCGGGAGCGTTCGCATTTCAGGGCATCGTGGGGGGACGTGCCCAGGTGCGAAGCGCCGACGCCCCGGTGCCGCAAAGCAACTTCCAGCCCGAGAGCGGCAGCCGCCTCGTCTCGCGTGAGCACTGGGCGATCTGGCAGCCTGCCGCGCGTGGCATGTACGTGCGGGCTGGGCGCTTTTTTGCCCCCTTTGGCCTTCGGCTCGCCGAACACCTCGTGTACGTGCGCCGCGACCTCGGCTTCAACATCCTGGAAGAAACGTACAACGTCTCTGCGGGTTTCCTCGACAACGGCTGGGAAGCGCATCTGACGCTCTTTGCCCCGGACTTCCTTCAAAACGGAAGCCAAGAGACCGGGGTGGCCGCCTACGCCGAAAGACGGGTGCTGAACGAACTCGCCAGCGTCGCCGTCCAGGGCCGCTTTGCCAGCCGTGAGGGCGCCCAGCGGGGCATCGGAGGCGTGGTGCTCAAGGGCTACATCGAGCCCGCACGTCTTCTCGTCATGGGCGAGGGCAATTACATCCAGAACATGCCGGAGGGGGTCGACGCCGTGGGGCAGTTTGCCGGGCTGCTGGGCGCCTCGTGGCTGCCCCCGCTGCGCGGCTTCCTGGTGACGTTGTGGGGCGAACGGCTGCAGACCGACCTCGCCACGCAGAACACGGCGTTGAATGCGCTCACGGGCCTCGTGTCGTGGTTTCCCTATCCCCACTTCGAGCTTCAGCTGGTGGCGCGCCACCAAGCCGCCGACGGTGCCCGCGCGATGACCACGCTGCTCGCGCAGCTCCACTACTTCCTGTGAGGCCATGGTGAAGGTTTTATCGTGGTTGCCAATCGTTGCTTTCGCCGTGGGGGGCGCTTGTTCACCGCCTGACGCGGCCACAGACCCCACGTGGGCCGATGTGTATCCGATCCTTCAGGGGCAGTGCCTGCACTGTCACGGCTCGACGGCCGCCAAGGACGGTGGCAACTATCGCTTCGACCTGCTCGACGCCTCGAGCGTCTGCAAACAAGAGGAGGCTGACGACCTCGTTGCGGGGCTCTCACCTCCGTCATCGTTCTATGCGGCGCGGCGGCTCATCCTCGCCGACATCACGCCCTATGCCGCGGGATTCCGTCCGAAGATGCCGCCCGAGCCGGGGCGCGCGCTCGAGGGGTGGCAAGCAGAGACGCTCGAGAGGTTCGTGGCGAAGCTCGATGCGTTGCCCTTCACCGAGGCGATGACGGCAGGTCTGGGCCCTCTTCCGGCAGACGCGCGATCGCCAACCATTTCCGCAAGCTACGCCCGCAACGGGAACACCCTGGTCGTCGACTACGTGGTCGAAGACGAAAACGCCGATGCGGTGGTGGGTCAGCTTCGGGTGGGTCAGGGCCTGCGGTCCCCGATCGAGGGATCGGGGCGGGGCCAGGCGCGCTTCGACCTCGGCGGAACCACGGGACCCTGGCCCATCGATGCCCGGCTCTGCGATGGATGGGATGTTCGTACACGCGGCGCCCCCGACGGCTTGCCCACGGTGCCACCCTGACCTGCACCCTCTCGAAACCGGAGGCTACGGTCGCTCGCGACACGCCCTGGCTCTGAAACGTCACACGCGTCGCAAAAGGGCGTTGGTATAAGACCGCCGTCCAGAACGGTGCCCATCGGGGGCGCCTGCCAGGAAGGGTTTCGACCATGACCAGCTTACACGGTGGCTTGACCGTGAGTCCATCGGGATTGGCACGTGTGCACGCCTCGTCACGCGTAATGCTCGACGTCGTCGAGCAGGTGAGGCGTCTCGCTCGTAGCCAGGTCAACGTACTGTTCCTGGGTGAGACCGGCACGGGCAAAGCCCTCTTGGCGCGCGCGCTGCATGAGGAAAGTCACCGCGCCCACGCGCCTTTCGTGCGCGTCGACTGTCGAGACGTGCACGCCGACGCGCGGGACCTCTTCGACGACGACGCACCGGGCGCCCCGGCGCGCGCGGGGGGCGGAACGCTCTTTTTGGACGAGGTCGCTGAGCTTCCGGGCCCGCTTCAACAGAGCCTCTTGCGCTGGCTGGACGGGCGAAGCTCGTTCGGCGACATGCCTGTAGGGGCGGGGGAGGTCCGCGTCGTTTCCGCGAGCTGCCGCGCGATCGAAGCGGTCGCTTCGTCTGCCGCCTTTCGGCAGGATCTCTATTTTCGTCTCGCCGTGGCCCTGGTTCACGTGCCTCCCCTGCGCGATCGCGTGGAAGATCTGCCGCGGCTCGCGAATGATCTGCTCGCCGAGTTGGGGCGCCCCGAGCTCTTGCTGAGCCCGGAGACTCTCGTGTTGCTGAGTGCGCACCTTTGGCCTGGGAACGTCAGGGAACTGAAGAACGCCTTGGCAGCGGCCCTCGCCTTGGCGGACGGGGGCACCCTCGAGCCCAGGCACTTCAGATCGCTTGGCCACGAAGGCGCGCCCTCGGTGCTCGAGCGCCTCCCGCTGGGAGGCCAGAGATTGGAACATCTCGAACGCGCGGCCATCAAGCAAACGCTCACGCAGACCCGGGGGAACAAAGTGCAGGCAGCGCGTACGCTGGGGATCGCGCCCTCGACGCTCTACGAGAAGCTCAAGCGCTACGGCCTCTGAGCTCCGTCACGCAAAGCCCCCTCGTCCCTGAAACGAAAACGCCCCCGGCACAGGCTTCGTGGCCATCTGCGGAAGAAAGCCCTCGAGCTTCTCGAGCACGCGCAGCTGGCGTCCCGCGTGCTGATCGGCCCTCAGGTGTACGCCAAGACCGTAGCGTACGAAGAGCTCATCGATGAGCAGCGCACGCATCTGCCCGCGCAGGTGTTGCGAGTAAAGGGCCGACAAACTCTCCTCGGGGCTTGCGATCTTACCCATGCGGTAGCGCGTGGCGGGGGCAAGCACCAAGCGGGCGCGCGCGAGCGCTTCGGTCCAGGGGGCCTCGTCCTGAGACAGCCGCCACAGCGGGTCGGCGTCGCTCGGCGCGCGCTCTCGTGACGCTTCGTCTGCGTTCGGGGGCTCAATCACGTGCTCGACCGGACCAATGCCACTCATGAGGTGCAGCGCCTGTGCGGCAGCGGGCGCGAGGCCCTCGATGGTCAAGGCCCGCAGCAACGTGGGCACGAGGGCGCCATCTCCCAGCAGGCCCGCCGCGAAGGTGGCGAAGGCGTCGCCGGTCTCGATGTGTTTGGCGAGGAGGGATGCGGCGCGGGGACCTCCGAGGAACGCCAACACCACGGGCGCCCATGCTTGGTTCAGCGCTTGCGCCAGCAGCCAGTGCGCCAGCTGCGGGTCTTCTGTCCGGCACAAGGCCAGTGCCGCGGCGCGGGCCACCGGGGCTTCGCTTGCCCCCAGCGCTTCGATGAGGGCATCGCGCGCGGGCGCCTCACCGATTTGCCCCAAAGCCCAGAGCCACGTGGCAGGGGTCGGCACGCCCTGGCGAAGGCCCGCCAACAAGGCCGGCCCCACGTCCCAGCGTTGGTAACCGGCGGCATAGGCCAACGCCTCGGCCTCCGGCGCCGCGCCTCCGGCAACGAGCGTCGCCTGCACGTCGCCGAGGTCACCTCCCCAGGGCTCGTGGGCCAGGGCCGTTCTCAGCGCTTCGGCAGGGGAGGGCTCCCGCGCCGCCAGGCGGTTGGGATCCACGTTCAGCGCCAGCGCCTCGTTCGCCGTGACCCTCAAGGCCGCCATGTTCCCCGCATGCGCGAGCGTTCGCGTGGCCGCGTACACGGCTCCTCCGCCGTCGAGCGGGACCGCACGACAGAAGTCTGCTGCGTCTTTGCCGCCGAAAAACAGCAGATCCAGATGGGCGTCGAGACGGTCATCGAGGGATCGCACCTGAGACAGGCCGAGCTCGGGAGGATCCAGGTCCTGGCAGCGCCGCACGAAGAGCGTGCCCGCCTCCTCTAGGCTCTCCTCGAACAGCTCTTGGTTGAAGCGAATGGCCATGCTGCCAGCGCCAGCCTATCGCAGTCCCGTCGCTTTTGGGCAGGCGGCCTATGGACTTGGCGCCCGCACCCGGCGAAACTCGCGGGATGGAGAGCCCGAGGTCTAAGGAGCGTATGTCACCGCTGGCCCTGGGGCAGGCGCGGACGGCGGCGCTGGTGGCGGCGAACGAGGACGAGGCGGGGCGGGTCTGGGCCTGGGTGGATGTGGGGCAGGGCCCCGAGCGGGCCGCGCTGCAGGTGCCGCTGTCGGCCGCGCGCCTCGAGCGCATCGCCGCCGAGCAACGCCCCGTCATCGTGTTCAGGGCCCCGGGAGGTCTCGAGGTGGTGGCCGTGGTGGGCCTGGCGTTGGCGCCGCCGCTGGCGCCGCTGGCGCCCGCGGGTGCGCCCATCGAGGCCGACGTCGACGGACAGCGACTGCGTCTTCATGCCGAGCGCGAGATCGTGCTTTCTTGCGGCAAAGCCTCGATCACCTTGCGCGCCAATGGCCGTGTGATCATTCAAGGCACGCAGATCGAGTCCTACGCCGAAGGCACGAACCGGATCAAGGGTGGGCAAGTTCGCATCAACTGACATGCCCATGCGCTCACGGCTCCCTGTTTTGTGGCCCCTCGTCGAAGAGAGCTTCGACGAGGCCGAGTTTTTGTGGCGTTCCTGGGAGGAGAGCCTCGACACCCACGCGCGCCACCTCGGCCAGGTCTGGTTTTGGACCGACGACCGCCTGCAGGGGGCCCTCGAAGGTGTGCGGCTCGGCGGGCGCCGGGCGCTCGACGAACTCTTGTTGCCCGCGCTGGCACGCCCCGAATCCCCTTTTCGGGTGCGGGCCACGGTGCACGTGCTGGCTTCCCACGCGACACCGGCGTGGGGCGCCCTGGGGGAAAGTCTGCGGGGGACAGCGTCCCTCGGCTTCGACATCGAGCGCGGCCTGCAAACGCTCACCGAGCCGCGCCAGGTGAGCGCGCTCGAAGCGTGGCTCGCGCATCAGGGTGAGGCCTCGCGGGCTCTCCGGGTGTCCTTGCGTGTGTTTCGCAAGCAAGCTTCACCGCCCGACGAGGTGAGCGCGCTTGCCGTGTCCCACGTGCCGGCGCACCGGCGGGTGGCCATGGCGGCAGCCCAGCACCTTCCGCCGGGGCTGGCCAAGCCGCTCCTGGTTCGCGGCCTCGACGACATCGAGGGCGAGGTGGCCAACGCCGCGGTCGGCGCGGGGCTCGTGCACGGCTTGCCTGCGGCGTGGGCACGCTGCTGCGAACGGGCCGCGGCACAATCATCGGCGCTCTTCGTGTTCCTGGCGGCCTGCCTCGGGGGGCCCCGCGAACGGCGTCTCGTCGAAGCCTCGCTGGGGCTTGCGCGCACACGGCCCTTTGCCCTTTCGGCCCTGGGGTTTTTGGGCACACGCAGGGCGGCCGATCTGGCCCTCGAGCTGATGAACGAAGACGCGCAGGCGCGCCTGGCGGCCGAGGCCTTTTGTGCCATCACGGGGCTCGACCTGGCCGCAGAAAACGCCGCCTTGCCGGAGCCTTTGCCGCCCGCGGGGCCCGTGCCTTTCGAGCTCGACGATCTGGATGCAGACCTCGTGCCCAAACCGGATGACCTGCTTCCCGCCCCCGACGTGGCGCGGGTTTCTGCGTGGTGGGCGGCCCACCGCAACCGCTTCGATGAGCACACCCGCTACATCGGAGGGCGGCCCCTGTCGCCCACCGCCTTGTGGGACGCGCTCGCGCGGGGGCCCATGCGTCGCCGGCACGTGCTGGCCTTCGAGCTGGCCGTCCGCACCGCAGGGGCTTGTGACCTTCAGACCCGCGCCTTCACTTCGTTCCAGCGCCAGCAGCTCCGGCAGTTCACCGCAGAGCTCGCTGACATACCCTTTGCGATGAACGCCTTCGCCTCCTGAGCCTGGCCCCATGTTGCAGCTCGAAAACGCGTCCGGCCTGCCGGCTTCCCTGGCCGTGTTTCCCGATCCCCACGGCATCGATACTCTCTACACCGTCGTCAAAGCTACGTTCGCCTTGCGACCGCGGCTGGCCTTGGCCGATGAGCAGCTGCCCGTGTCGGCGGTCGACGCGTGGCGGGGCGAGCCCGGCAAGAGCAGCCTCACCGAGGTCAGCGAATTTCACCTCGGCAAACCGGGCACCGACGTGCTCCTCACCGGGCACGCCGTGGCCCCGCAGGGCCGGCCCGCCCCGCAGAGCGCCGTGCGCCTGGTGGTTGCCAATCGGCAGAAAACGGCGGCCATTTTTGGCAAGCGCGTGTGGCGGCGCGGGGGCACGCTCTGCCCGCCCGAGCCCTTCGAGAAGGTCCCGCTCGTGTGGGAACACGCTTACGGTGGTTGCCACGAGGTGACGCCCGGTGGGGCCCTGCTGGGCGAAGACGCCAATCCCCTGGGGGTGGGCTTCGTGGGCCGCCGCTCCGCCGAGAGCTTCATCAGCACACCGGCCCCGCAGATCGAAGATCCTGCGGCCCTCATGCAAACACTCGGGGACAGGCCCCCCCCTGTGGGCTTTGGGCCGATGCCCGCCGCCTGGGCCGCGCGTCGGCGCTTTGCTGGCACCTACGATGCGGCCTGGCAGCGCACGCGGGCGCCCTACCTGCCCGCCGATTTCGATCCTCGCTTTTTTCACGTGGCCCCCGCGCCCTTCGCCTTCGCGCACCCGCTGCAAGGCGGTGAACCGGTCTCTGTCATTGGCGTGTCTTACGACGGACCCTATGCCTTTGCGGTGCCACGTCTCGTGGTGGGGGTCCACGTCGTGCTGGCGCGCCGGCAGCAGATCGTGCAAGCGATGCTCGAGACCCTGTGGATCCACGCCGACACGGCCCGCGTGAGCTTGTCCTACCGGGCCGCGCTCGCGTGCGACAAAGAGGTCCTCGCGGTGAAGAAGGTGCGAATCGAGGTGGCTGGCCTCGAGGAAGTAGGGCTGGCCGCGTGAATCAACCCGTGTACCTCTTGGCAAGCGGAGCTCTTTGCGCCCTCGGCATCGGCGTGGCGCAGATTTGGGCGGCGGCGCGTGCGGGGCTCTCGCGCACCGCCGCGTCGCCCCTACGAGGCGGCTCCGGTGAGCCCCTCACTCTGGCGCTGGTGCCCGAAGACGCGCTGGCACCGCTTGACCCCGCGCTCGAAGCACAGCATCCCGCGCAGGTCGAAGGTCGGCTGCTGCGCTTGATGGCGTCGCCTTTGGCCGAAATCGCGAGCGGGCCGCTCGCTTCCGCACCCCTGCCTCTTTATCTCGGCATGCCCGAGCCCGAGCCGGGGTTCGGTCGAGCCTTCGATGACAGGCGGTTTTTGTCGCAGGTGGCGCAGCTTGCCGCCGTGCCGATCGACCCCGCGCGCAGCCGTGTGTTTCGGCAGGGACGGGCGGCGGGCTTCTTTGCGTTGGCTGCGGCTGAGGAGGCGCTCGCGCGCGGAGACTTTACGCACGTTCTCGTGGGCGGGGTGGATAGCTACCTCGATCCCGTTCGCCTCGCGCGTCTGGACGCCGAAGGGCGGCTCTTGGGTCCCCACACGATGGACGGCTTCATCCCCGGTGAAGGGGCGGCCGTGCTGCTTCTCGCGAAGGTGCCCCCTGCTGCGGGGGTGGCGGCGTGTAGGCTCTCCGGTGTGGCCACGGCGTTTGATGCCGGGCATCGCTACGCCGAAGCGCCTGCCCTGGGTGAAGGCCTTGCGGCCGCCCTTGAGAGCCTGCGCGCGGCGGGGCGTGGCCCCCAAGGTCCCGCAGAGGTCGTCTTCGCCGGGCTCACCGGCGAGAGCTTCGGCGCGAAGACCTGGGGCGTGGCGCAGCTACGCCACCGCGACCTCATCTCACCCGAAGCCCTGCTCGAGCACCCCGCGGAGGGGTTCGGCGACGTGGGAGCGGCGATGGGCCCGCTTTTGCTAGCGCTCGCCGATGCGTCCCTGGTGCTCGGGCACCGGGACGGCCCCGCGCTCGTATGGGCCAATGCGGATCGGGGTCCCTGCGGCTGTGCGTTCATCGAAACCGCTACACCCTGAGCTAACGAGGAGACCGCCATGGCACAGACCACCTTCGCGAACATGCGTGGCATCGTCCACAAGGGCTCGGGGGGCACGAGCCCCGTGTTTCCTGACGTCTGCAAAACGCCTGCCCCTCCGGCCGGGCCCCTGCCCATTCCTTACCCCAACATGGGGCAAGCCAGTCACACGAGCGGGGGGCCCACGAAGGTGAAGGTCGACGGGCAGATGCCCATGACCAAGGGTGCAAAGTACCAGATGAGCGCGGGGGGACGAGGCCGGCGCGGTGGGGGGCGTGATGAGCGGAAAGATCAAGGGCGCGTGTGAGTTCATGATGTACTCCTTCGACGTGAAGTTCGAAGGCAAAAACGTGTGCCGCATGGGCGATCCGCTCTTCCACAACGAAAAGAATGCGATGGGTTGACTGACATGCAGCTCGGAGAAGCCATAGCCGTCATGGTGGCCGCGCCCGACGAGGGCGCGTGCTGGGCCTGCGAAGCGCCCCCACCCGAAGATCCCAAACCCAACGATCTCGCCGAAGATCCCGATTCGGCAAGCGCCGCCGAGAACAATCTGCACAACGACTCGAGCAAGCTCGGCCGCAACCTTGGCCGTAGGCCTTCGTGGAACATCACGGTGCCAGACCGAGACGCGAGCGGTGGCACCATGACCCGCTCGGTGACCGTGGTTCCGGGCGCCCATCACTTGATTCCGGGGAACGCCTCGCTCAAAAAAACGCCCTCGCTGCTCGCGCTCATGGAGAAACAAAAGGGCAAGGTGCGCGAGGACATCGGGTACGACGTCAACGGCGCCAAAAACGGCATTTGGCTACCAGCGAACTATGGGGTGAGGTCCGATTCGGAGTTCGGCAAGGCCTGGAGCGCTTACGGCTTTCAGAACGACTACGCCCTGGCGGCCATGAAGCGCGCCGGCGCGCAGTTTCACGACGCACACCCGGACTATAGCCGCAACGTGCAGCGCACCCTCCGGGCCCTCGCTGACAAGATCAAGCTGCACGCCCCCGAAAAGTGTGGCATCTGCGAAAAAGAGATCTCCGACAAGGCGCGCCCTCCCTACGGCCTCGTGGGGCGCCTCGATGGGGTGTCACGCCAACACCGGGCCTTCTTGGCCGGTCCCGTGCGCAAGTGGCCCATCGCCAGTGGGTACTACACGTCCGCGCGTTCGGCGCTCATGAAGGGGAGTTAATGAGTTACTTCGTTCTGCAAGCGCGCACCCCCGTGGACGACGAGGGCGGCTACTACGACATCGGCGACGGCATCGAGCTCGACGGCGTGCGCAGCTGGGCCCTGGGGGTGCCGATCACCGCTTCTCTCGCCACGCCCCTCGTGGTTCCGCTCACCCCCATCGAGGGCTTCACGGGTGATGTGCCCGCGTTGGCCGATGGGTATCTGTGTCTCATGAGCCATCCCCTCGTCGAGGCGCTGCGTGCAGCCGGTGTGGATAACCTTCAGACCTTCGATGCGGTCTTGGTCGACGAGACCCACGGGCGCACGTTTGCCTATCAGGCCGTCAACATCATCGGCATGGTCGCCGCGGCCGATCTGCAAGCGTCCCAGTGGGAGAACCTGGATGGCCCCGCGAAGATGGACACTCACTTCGACGAGCTGAAGATCGACCCCGATCGCGCGCTGGGCTTGCTTCTCTTTCGCCTGGCGGAGAACACCGGGATCATCGTCGTTCACGAGCGCATCAAAAAGGCGCTCGAGGCGGCCGGGATCCCCACGTTGGTGTTTTTGCCGGCCTGAGCTGCCGTCAGCGCATGAGGTCGATCACCCGTGTGGTGAAGGCCTCGGTCGTGCTCGTTCCGCCAATGTCCACCGTGGTGTACTTGCCCTCGGCGATGGCCGCTCTGACCGCGTTTTCCAGGCGCTGCGCGCGCTCTCGTTGCCCCAGACGATCCAGCATCATGGCCCCGGCCAGCATCACCGCCGTGGGGTTCGCCTTGCCTTGCCCGGCGATGTCGGGGGCCGTGCCGTGAACGGCTTCGAAAATGGCGGCGCTTTCGCCGATGTTGGCACCCGCCGTGAGCCCCAGGCCCCCCACCAGGCCCGCCGTCAGGTCCGACAGAATGTCTCCGAACAGGTTCGTGGTGACGATGATGTCGAAGCGTGAGGGATCGCGCACCAGCTGCATCGCGCAGTTGTCGACGATGAGGTCCTCGAACACGATGTCGGGGTAGCTGCGCGCGATGTCGCGGCCCGTGTCCAGGAACAGGCCCGACGTCATCTTCAAGATGTTCGCTTTGTGGACCAGGGTCACCTTCTTGCGCCCGGCAGCCCGCGCGAACTCGAAGGCGAAGCGAATGATCCTATCGCAGCCGTGCCGCGTGATGATGCTGATCGCCTCGGCCGCGCTGCGCGTGGGGTCGATGTAATGTTCGATGCCCACGTACTCCCCTTGCGTGTTTTCCCGCACAACGAAAAGGTCCACCGTGTCGTAGCGCCCCTTGATGCCCTCGAACTTCCGCGCGGGCCGCAAGTTGGCGTAAAGATCGAACTCGAGCCGCAAGGAGACGTTCACGCTCTTGTAGCCGCCCCCCACGGGTGTGGCCAAGGGCCCCTTGAGGCAGACCTGGTTGGCACGGATCGATGCCAACGTGGCCTCAGGCAGCGGGGCGCCATGTTTCGGCACCGCGCTCGCCCCCGCGTCCTGCGGGTCCCAGGTGAGCGCTGCGCCCGTGGCCTCGATCGCGCGCACGGCGGCGTCCACGACCTCCGGCCCAATTCCATCCCCCCGAATCAACGTGACCTTGGTTGACATCTCGATTTCGGAGTATAGGGGAACTCCCCAGCAAACATCGTGTTAGTCCCCCCGTCACACCTCGAATTTCTCGATTGGCCCGCCGTGGTCGACCGTCTGGCCGCGGGAGCCCAGTCCGACCGCGGCAGGGAATTTTGCCGCGCGCTGCTGCCCCTGGAAAACATGGAGGAAGCCCGCGCGCGGGGGCAGTGGGCCCGCGAGCTCATGGACATCTTGGTCCGCGAGGGCCGCATGCCGTCGCTGGCCTTCCCGGAGATCGAGCCTCACCTGCAACTCGCGCAGCAGGGGGGCGTGCTGGGGGCGGACGAGATGAGCCGGATCGGGGCATTTTGCGAGATCGGGGCCACCTGTCGGCGCTTCTTCGCGCGCTTTGCGCCGGGCGCAGGCGTGCACGAGGCCGCTGGCGTGTGGGGCCTGGTGGCGCCGCTCGGCGAGTGGGGCGAGCTGGCGCGGCTTGCGCGCGAGACCTTCGACGCCTCGGGGGAGATCCGTGACAGCGCCTCCCCGGTGCTGGCCCGGCTGCGCCGCGAGCGCGATCTGCTCGCCGCCCGCATCCGCGAGCAGGCCGAGGCGCTGCTCCTGTCGGAGGCGTACGAGCCCCTGCTGCAAGATCGCTTCGTCACCCAGCGCGGGGATCGCTTCGTGTTGCCGGTGCGCGCGTCGTTCAAGTCGATGGGCATGGGCATCGTGCACGATACGTCGCGCACCGGAGAGACCGTGTTCATCGAGCCCACGGCCCTCGTCGAGCTGAACAACAGGCTCAAGGTGCTCGAGCTCGAGATCCGCCACGAATGCCGCCGCATCCTGGAGGAGCTCGCCGCCCTGGTGGCCGAAGCGGCTCCCGCCCTTCGCACCGATCTCGCGCGGCTCGGCCAGCTCGATTTTCTCGTGGCGCTGGCCCGTTACGGCGTGGCGTGTGACGGCACCCTGCTGACGCTCGTCGATGGCCCCGAACTCGATCTGTGCGATCTGCGCCACCCGCTGCTCGTGCTCCGCGCGCGGAGTGAAGGCTTTGCCGTGGTCGCGAACGAGGTGCACCTCGGGGGCTCTCTGGGCGCGCAGCTGCTGGTGGTGAGTGGACCCAACGCGGGCGGCAAAACGGTGTTCCTGAAGGCCGTGGGGCTGGCCGTGCTCTCGGCCCATGCGGGTTTGCCCGTGCCGGCCAGCGCACGTTGCCGCGTGGGGCGCTTTTCGGCGGTGCTGGCCGATATCGGCGACCAGCAAAGCGTGCTCGGCGATCTGTCCACGTTCTCGGCGCACCTGGCGAACATGGCAGGCATCCTCGAGACCGTGGCCGCCACGGGGGGGCAGCCGGCGCTCGTGCTCTGCGACGAGCTCATGGCGGGCACCAACCCGGACCAAGGGGCTGCGCTCGCACGGGCTTGCCTGGAAGCGATGGCAGAGGGCCGGGCCTTGGGCGTCTGCACCACCCACTACGACGCGCTCAAGGCTTTGGCCGACGGCGATGCGCGCTTTCGCAACGCGGGCATGGAATACGATCCCGAGAACCTGCGCCCCACCTTTCGGATGCGGGAAGGCTTGCCGGGGCGTAGCTACGCGCTCGACATCGCGGGGCGCATGGGCCTGCCCGTGACGGTGTTGGCCCGCGCGCAGGAGCTCGTGGGGGCGCCGTCGGTGGGGCTCGAGACGGTGTTGCGCGATCTCGAGCTGCGGGAGGCCTCGCTTGCCGCACAGGAGGCCGCCCTCGCGGAGGCCCGGGCGGAGTTCGAGCACCAAGCCGAGCGAGAAAAGTCCGCGACCGAGGCCCTCGTCAAGCGCGAACGTGAGCTGGCGGTGAAGATCCGGGAAACGATCGAGACTTCCGTCAAACAAGCGCGCGAGCAGCTTCGGGAGATCGTGCAGACCGCACGCAACGAAGCGGCAAACAAGGGCGTCGATCGCGCGGTCGCAGCGGCGCGGGAGGCGCTGGCGCGCACGGCGGAGGCGGCCCGCGAGGGCTTGCCCGAGGCGGACCCCAAGCTGGATCTCGAGCGGCTCAAGAAGGCCTGGGCCCGCCGGGGCTTTCGCGGCCTCAAGGGCGAGGGGGTGGTGGCGGCGGGGCCTGTGAAGCCCCCACCCGGCAAGCCGATGGCCGCCCCGGCCCCCGAGGACGAGTTCGCAGGGGTCCTCAAATCTCGGCGCAACAGCATCGATGTGCGCGGCCTGCGGGTCGATGACGCCTTGGCCACGGTCGAGTCGCGGCTCGACGAAGCCCTGCGCGAGGGCGCCGATGCCGTGTTCGTGATTCACGGTTACGGCTCGGGCGCGCTCCGTAAAGCCGTGCGGGAGTTCCTGTCGCTCTCTCCCGCGGTTGCACGGCAGCGTCCTGGTCAGCGCGAAGAGGGTGGTGATGGCGTCACCGTGGCAATCGTGAGGGGCTAGGCCGTGCTGCCTCTTCGGCTCCACCGCGCTCTGGCTGCCCTGGCCGCTGCCCTGGCCGCAGGTCCCGCCGGGGTGGCCCTGGCGTGGCTCTTTCAGCTTTTCGCGGCCCGCCTCACGTTCGCCCTTGACCTCGAGTGGATGGAGGGAGGCCTGCTGCTTCACGCGCAGCGCCTGCAGCAGGGCCTCGAAATTTACGTTCCGCCCTCGCTCGACTTCATTCCTTATCTCTACACGCCCTTTTATCCGCAGCTTCTCGCGTGGCTCGGGCATGTGTTTCCCCTGGGCTACGGGCTTGGCCGTTCGGTGTCCGTGCTGGCGTTCGCAGGGGTGTGCCTGCTTGCACCCGTTTTGGCGGTGGTTCCCGCATGGCGCTTGGACGCGGGGGCGCGGCGGTGGGGGGCGTTGCTGGCGGGGGCGCTGGGGCTGGGGGCCGCAGGGCCCATCGCAGCCAGCTACGTGTTCACGGGCACCTTTTACGATCTCGTCCGCGCCGATTCTTTGGCCATGTTGCTCATCGGCTTGTCCGCGACGTGCGGCTTTCTCGGGCGGCGTACGCTGTCCGCGGTGGCCGCGGGGCTCTTGATCGCGCTTGCCTTCTTCACGAAACAAACGGCGTCCTTGCCGGGCATCGCCGTGGGACTCGGGCTGCTCGTGGCAAACTTGCGACGCGGATTCATCTACGGCGTCACCGCCGCTTTGGCGCTGGGAGCCGGTGTGCTCTACTGGCAGGCCCGCAGCGGCGGTTGGTTTTGGACGTACGTCTTCGAGCTCCACCAAAGCCACGGATTCAACCGCGCTCTGGCCTATCGTGAAACGCCGCTGCGGCTCCTGCGTCAGGCCTGGCCGCTTTACAGTGCGCTTGCGCTTGCCACCGTGGGCCTGGCACTCGGGCGGCGGTTGCGAAGGATCGACGCGCTGCCCTTGTTGCTTGCCGTTTCGGGGTTCGTGGTCGCATGCGTCGGCTTTGGCACCCAGTGGGCCTTCGATAACGCCTTCATACCCGCCATCGTCTTTCCGGCTTGGGCCGTGGCGGCCCTTGGCGGGCGGCTCGTGGCCGTGGCGCCCGTGCGCCTGGGTGCGGTGGCGCTCGCGGTGCTGGTGGCTTCGGGCCTCGGCTTCGCGAGCGTGAGGGACGGCGCCCCTGACAAAAGCGCGCTTGCGCCCTCGCGCACCGATCGGCGCGCGGCCGTCCGTCTGCTCGAGATCTTGCGCGGCCTGCCGGGCGAGGGGTTCATTCCCTTTCACCCCTTTTACGCCGTGCTTTCGGGGCACAAGCCCTTCGTGCACCGCATGGGGGTGATGGACGTGGGCGCCCAGCTCGGCCGCCCCGCGGGGCTCGACCAAGCCATCGCCGAACAGCGTTTCGACTTCATCGTGCTCGACTGGAAGTCTCGCCCCTACGAATGGCCGGGGCTCGACAACCGCTATCACGTGGTCAAGACGCTCACCGAAGGCCTCGACTCCGTACGAATGTTTTCAGGGGCACAAACCTCGCCTCGCCAGATCCTGCTGCCGATTCGATCGCCTCCCGCCTTGCCCCCCGGCGCCACCGTGCTCTTCGACTTCGAGCAGGGCATCTGGGCGGGCTTTCAGCCCGAGGGCAACGCCTGGGACCCGACACCGTCCCCTGCGCCCCCGGGCGCGTTTGGGCGCTTTGCCGCCGATTCGCGGGTGCTGGGCCGCCACACCAAAGGTGTGCTGCGCTCTTCTCCCTTCGTGCTCTCGGGCGGAGCCCTCCGGTTGTGGCTCGACGGAGATCGCCATCCCGGTCTGCGCGTGGCCCTGCTCGTGGGCCCCGAGGTGGTGCACGAAGCGGCCCCCAAGGGCGAACCCGCCACCCTCACCTGGCCGGTCGAGGCGTACAAAGGCCAGACCGCCACACTCATGATCGAAGACAACTCCGATGTGGGGGGCCTGGCGGTGGATCAGGTGATCGACCTCGGCACGCCCTAGGCGCGACTTTCAGCGTGGGCGCACGCGCATCATCACGTAGGCGTCGAACCGGGCCTGCTTGTAGGTGTGGCTCTTCTCGGGGGCGTAGAGCTTGAAGGGCCTTTGCCCGCGCGCGCTGAAGCGCGTGCCCGAGCGACCGTAGAACGTCACCGGCAGACCTCGCCGCACCAGCGGGGCGAAGTTTCCGTCGACTTTGTCGGCCACCGCGGATGCGGCTGTCGTCTCCGCGGTCTTCGTGGCGAAGTTCACCAGGCCCGCAACGCCCCCCGAGAGAAATGAGTTGGTCGCTCGTTCGGCCACGCCGATCCCGAGCCGCGTCTGCGCCTCGGCAAGCAGCGCGTCCTCCGCGCCGAGTGCCCCGGGGGCAAGCTTGGCCCGCATCATCGCCAGCACATCGCGAGAATGAGCCAGCTGGGAGATCGCATAGACGTCGCTGCCGGCGTCGGCCCAGCCCATGGCTTCGGCCAATCCCCAGGCCGCCTCGGCACGGCCTGCCAGCGTGAAGACCCACGTGTCGCGTCCCCCGCCCGCGACGATGCCGGGCGCGCAGCTCACACCAAACTTCCCCCGACGGTTCACATCGGCGTACGTCACGAGCGTGTTCACCGGCCCGGGGCGCAAGCCGCCTTCGGGCAGGTACTTGACGACCGCGTAGCGCTCTTCCCCATGAGGCACGGCGCCCACGAAGACGTAAAGCTTCGACCCGCTCACCAGGTAGTCCCAGCCGATCACATCTTCCACCGTGAGCCCCGACGGCACGTCGATCTCGACCCAGGTGTTTCGTACGGCGGTTCGCAAGATGGCGTTCGCCTCGCGCTGAAAAATGGCGGGAATGTCCGCAGGCGATCCCACGAAGTGATAGGTGCCGCCGCCCGCGTCGGCCATGCCCTGCATGAGGAGTTCGTCGTGGGCAGGGCCAAACCCAATGGTGGTGGTGCCCACGCCATGCTCGGCCGCCCGCGCAGCGATGCGGAACAAGGCCTCGGGTGCTGCAAGGCCCTTCGTGGGCTGGCCGTCCGAGAACAACACCAGCTGGTTGACTTGCCACGCCGAAAACGCAGAGAACGTCTCCGAGAGGCCCGCCAAATATCCTCCTGAAAGCCAAGTGCCCCCGCCGTTGGCCAGGGCGCGGATCCGGGTGATGGCTTCGGTCCTCGTGGAGGCGTCGATCGTCAAAGGAGGCAACGCCTCGAATACGCCGTCGGAGAACACGACCAGCGAAACTTTGTCACCCTCGCGGAACGCCGCGACGAAGGCCTCGGCCGCCTGCAACATGGCGGCGAAGGGCCGGCCGCGCATCGAGCCCGAGCGGTCGAGCACGAGGCCCACGTTGAGCGGTGCCACCTCCCCGTTCATCGTCCTGCCGCGCACGCTGAGGGCGGTGTAGAGGCGCCCATTCGGCAACAGAGGGGCCACGCCGCAGGACACCTCCACCGACGCCTTCGTGGGATCCTCCGGCGCCACCGTGGGCCATTCCGGCGGGGGCGCGTTTGCGAATACCTCCGGCTCCGTCAACAGCTCGAGAGCAGGTGTGCGGGGTAAAGGGGTTGCGGAAGCGCACGCGCCCATCAATCCCAGCACGGCCCACGCCAACCCAAACCGAAATCCCTCCCCGTGATTCATGGCGCTCGATTGTAACGCAACCCAGGCCGGTTGGCGCCGCCTCGAGATAAGTGTCGATGCACACAGGGGGGCACACTCGGCGCTCCTTGCGGGGCGAGACTCGGTGAGGGTGGTATGAAACTTGTACGTAGGGGAGGCATGACGGACGCCGGCACGCGCCGTTCAAAGCCAGCGAGGGCACATGGAAGAGCCAGAGCACAAGCGTTTCGTCACCGTCCTGCGAACTAACGATCCGCTGCGCGGGCGCTTCCTTGCCGCCGCCCTCAAGCAGGCAGGCCTTCCCGTTCAGCACCCGGGGCTCGAACATGCGTCCATGCTTCCGGGGTTCCGCATCCTCGACATCGACCTGCGGGTGCCTCTCGAGCGGGCCGAAGAGGCGCGCCAGCTCATCGAGGCGCTAGAGCCTCCTGTCGACGTGGTCGACCCCATGCCCGCCCTGGACGCGCGCAGCGGGTTGCCTTACCGCCAGGCCCCCCAGCGGGTCGCCTTCAGGGTGCCCACCGATCGCTCGAGCCTGCTGTGTGGCGCAGGGCTGACGCTGGCGATGGCCGTGGTGATGATGTTGAGGCCGCTTGGCTTGGTGCCCGTCTCGCTCATCATGTTGGGCTTCCCGATCATCGGCTACGTGATGGGAGGCTCCTTCCTGGCGCTCACCTGCTCGGGGCCTCGCTGTGGCGGGCGCTTGCTTCGCGCGGCCGAACAGTGTCCCCACTGCGGGGCACGTATCGTGGGCGACATTCGCCGCCACACCCATCACGCCACGGCGCTCGAGGCTCATCTGAGTCGTGACGCCCAAGACGACGCGCGCCAGCTCGAGACGAACCAACGCTGACCTCGCAATGTCTCTTCGTGCGCCTCACGGGCGCAGAGGGTGCAGGGCGGCTCGCTGACGCCTGCGTTCTTTGACGCTGCGGCGGTTCTCGAACAGCTTCACCATCAGCACCCCCGCGGCGAACCCGCCGATGTGCGCCCACACCGCCACGCCCCCCGAGATCTCGGACTTCATGCTGTTGAGCTGGGGCAGTCCCGCAAGCAGCTGAAAGCCGATCCACCAAAGCAACACCAGATAGGCGGGAAGGGGAATGATGCGAATGAAGATAAAGAAGATGAAGAGGATGTTGACCCGGACGCGGGGGTAAAGCACGAGGTAGGCGCCCAGCACGCCCGCGATCGCCCCCGAGGCGCCCACCATGGGAACGGGGGAGGCCGGATTGACGGCGATCTGCGCCGCCGCTGCCGCAAGCCCGCACAGCAGGTAAAACGCCACGAAGCGCAAGCGCCCCATGCTGTCTTCGACGTTGTTGCCAAAGACCCAAAGGAAAAGACCGTTTCCCAGCAAGTGCATCCAGCTGCCGTGCAGGAACATCGACGTCACGGGCGTCAGCACGTTGATGGGCTCGCGATCCACGACGCAGGCCATGCCCTCGGCAATGGGAACGCCGAACCCCACCTCGGCCGCCCGGGTCAGCTCGCCCGGCACGAGGCCGAGGTTGCAGACCGATGCCGCCAGGGCATTGGCATCAAGTCCAGCCCCTTGCACGAACACCCACACCAGGGCCAGCATCGCCAGCAACGCCCAGGTCACCACCGGCGTGCGAAGCGTCGGGTTGTCGTCGCTGATCGGAATCATGATACGAAAGCATGAGGCCCCGTGAGTGTCTGAGCAACGGCGCGCCCTGTAGCCCGCCGGGGTGCTGCCCTCGTTCGCGGGCTCTCGAAGGAGGCTCGTTTCGTCAGGCTCCGTCGACTACACTCTGGCGCCGTGAGCCGCATCGACGAACTCATTGCCTTGTTGAAGCTCGCGCCGCATCCCGAGCGGGGATACTTCGCAGAAACCCATCGGACGCCCGTGCAGGTCCAGTCTCCCACGCACCCGGGGCCACGGGCTGCCAGCACCGCCATCTATTTCCTGCTCGGCGAGGACCAGGGGGCCACGTACCTTCACCGCTTGCGCTCGGACGAGGTCTTCCACCTCTACGAAGGAGGTCCGCTCGACGTGCTCATGCTGGGGCCGGACGACGACGGGCAGGTGCGGCGCCTCGGCCGCGACCTCCGAGCCGGTGAGCGTCCCCAGCTCGTCATCCCCGCCGGCACCTGGTTCGGCACCGCGCTGCCCCCGGGCGTGTCCCACTGCCTCTTCGGATGCACGGTGGCTCCCGGCTTCGCGTTCGAGGACTTCGAGCTGGCCACGGGCCCAGACTTGGCGGCTCGCTACCCCCGGTATCGCGAGCTCATCACCCGCATGAGCCGGTGAGACGACGGCCGGCCGAGGACGAGAAAACGCCATGCGTCACGCGTAAGTGGATTGCAGACCTGCTCAGGTCGTGGAATGGTCTTGACGCCTGACATGTCGAGCCCTTCCGATGAATTGACCCAAACCATTCGAGACGTCGCCCTTCAGATCAATGCCGCGCAGGAGCGCGCTGAAGATCGCGAGGTCGTCACCGCCGCTCACATGGCGGTGGAAAAACTGTCGCAGCAGTTCAAGTCGTTCTACGACGCGCTCAGCGACGGTGAAAAGATGAAAGTGGATCGTACGCTCGGCCGGCGGGTTCAGGACATTCGGCGCTCCGCTTCGCTTCTGCCTCGCATCGGCGTCATTGCCGGCAGCACTCCCGATCGCGATCCCCACAAGGTGTCGAAGGTCGGTGAGCGGCACATCACGGGCGTGTCCTGGGGCGCCGGTCAAGGGGCGGGCGCGGGACGTCGCGGATTCCGGGTGGGGGGCGAGGTGGAAGCCTGGTGTGGCCCCTGCGGCGGGCTTACCGACCACACCATCGTGGCGATGGTGGGCGAAGATCCGAAGCAGGTGATCTGCCAGGCCTGCAACGGCCGCCATGGCTACCGCACCACACCCGCGCGCAAGACTCCTTCTGCCGAGGTCTCCTCGGGCGGATACGATGACGACGTTGCCGTGGTCACGGCTCCCATCAAAGCAAGTCCCCAGAAAACCAAAGAAGGCAGTCTGCTGTTGGCACAGGTGGCGGAGGCCGTCGAGAACGGCACCGTGCGCGACTTCGACCCGAAGGAGCGGTACAAAACAGGTGAGATCATCTACCACCCAGAGTTCGGCCGAGGCCGCATCGAAACGGTGTTGCGGGCGAGCTTGCTGGTGAAGTTCGTCCAGGGCGGGCTCAAGGCCGTTTCTCTGCGCTGAACGCCATCGCGGCCATGGTACCTTGTTTCCATGGCGGAACGGGCACCGGGGCGGGACAGAGAGCGGCTGAACGCCCTGCTCGACGAACGGAACGAGCACCCCGAACGCCTGGCCGACATCGATCGGCGTATCCGACAGGCCTTCGCAGAGACCCACGCGATCCTGGTTCTGGACATGTCTGGGTTCTCGCGCTTGGTGGCCCGCCACGGTACCACGCACTACCTGGCCATGATCCGCAGAATGCAGCTGACGGCGGGGCCCGTCGTCAGCGACCACCGGGGGCGGGTGGTGAAGGCCGAAGCCGACAACCTGTTCTGCGTGTTTCCCGCCGTGGCGGCGGCTGTCGATGCGGCTTGGGCGCTCGAAGCGGCGTTCGCCGAGGCGAATCGCTTCCTACCCGAGGACTGGGATGTTTTGGTGGGCGTGGGCATCGGCTTCGGCGAGGTGCTGATGTTGGACCACTGTGATCTCTTTGGTCACGAGATGAACCTGGCCTCGAAGCTGGGCGAGGATGTCGCGGCACCGGGCGATGTGCTGCTCACGGAGGCCGCTTTCGCCCGTTTGGCGCCCGCACCTGTGGCTCACAGCGATGAGGCACGCTTCGGCGACCTGCGTCTGCCGTTTTGGCGCCTCGCACGGCCGTGACCACCTCGTGGGCCGGCCCCCGGCAGGCACGCGTCGATCCCCCACTGTTTAGGGTGGTTCAGGCCTTTTGCGGCCCCGCTGCGGCCCCCACGGGCGGGGGAATCGGTTAGTCTTCGCCGCGCCCGTGAACGAACGAACGCCCTTCACCTTCAAAAAACACCTGCCCGGCCTCGGAGGCCTGGCCGTGCTGCTTTTGGCCGTGGTGGAGACGGTCAACGCCGTCAGTGCCCCGGCACGTGCGCCCTCTGAAGCCGATTGGCAAGCTGCCAGCCAGACCATCCGGTCGGCGTTTCGGCCGGGCGACCTGATCGTGGCGGCACCGGCCTGGGCCGACCCGGTGATGCGTCTGCACCTGGGTGATCTCGTCTCGGTGGACATGGCCACGCGCCTCGATGCGGCCGCCTACGGCCGCGTCTGGGAGGTGACCCAAAGAGGCGCAAGGGCGCCGGAAGCCACGGGGCGGGTGGTCTTCGAGTCGCGCCACGGAAACCTCACCGTGCGTCGCCTCGAGCGGACCCCGGCCGAGGTGAAGTTCGACTTCGTGGCGGCGTGGCAGCAGGCCCGTGTCAGCCGGCAGGCTGGTGGCGCGGAGGTGCCCTGCGCGCTCGGGCCCGACCGCATCCAGTGCCCGGATTTCGGGTGGAACTCGGTCAAGCCCGCCGTTCTCGAGATCGACTTTGGCCTTCGCGAGGCTCTTTACGCGCAGCCCGTGGGCGGAGCGAACCTGGTCATCGCCTACGACGATGTGCCCATGGGTCGCCGTCTCACCGTGGCCGCGGGTTTACATCACGTGTGGTTGCGCAAGGCGGGTGAGGGCAAAGTGAACCTGGAGGTCTTCGTGGGCGATCGATCTTTGGGCCGCATCCAGGTGGGCAATCGGTCTGCGTGGTCCCCACACGATTTCGACACCACGGACTTCGTCGGGCAGCGCCAGATGGTGAAGTTTATCATCAGCACAGACAACCCGTTTTCACGCCACTTCGGCTTCGCGGCGGAGGCTCGGTCATGAGCGCGGCTCCCTCGAAGACCGCGCCCCTGCGCGAGGAGCGGTGGTCGGGGGCGCGGCGCTGGCCCGTGGCCCTCTTTCTCGCGCTCGGTACCGTACTGTGGTTGCTCGCCACCGAGGGCGGCCAGGGCATCGGGCGTGATGAGGCCCAGTACATGCGCGCCGGTGAACGCTACTGGGGCTGGTTTGCAGAGCTTGCCGACAACGCCCGGGCGGGGCAGGTGGGTCAATCCTTCTCGCAGGCGTCGATCGATCGGTACTGGAGCGACAACGCCCCCGATCACCCCGTCATCATGAAGGTGCTTTACGGCGCTTCCTGGCGCCTCTTTCACGGCGTGGAAGACCCGGACGGGGCAGGGCTTCATCCTGTGCCCGCCACCTCGGCCGAAGGCACGTTCCCGCTGTTTTCACGTCCGTCGACCGCGTTTCGCTTGCCCGCGATCCTGTGTGCCGGGGTGCTTGCGGCGTTGGTGTTCATCTTCGCCACGCAGTTCATCGGGCTGCTGCCGGCCGCGGGTGCGGCGGTGCTGGCCATCGCGCAGCCGCACTACTTTTTTCACGCGCCCCTGTCTTGTTTCGACGCCCCCATCACCACGATGGCCGTCGCGGTGGCGTTTGCGTACTGGAAGTCGCTGCGTTCGCCACGATGGGGACTTGCGGCAGGGGTCTTGTTTGGCCTGTCGCTCGGCATCAAACACAACGCATGGTTGATGCCGATCTTTTTGGTCGCGCACTATCTGTGGATGCGCCGGCGCGACCTGCTTCGTCTGCGCTTGCCGCCCATCCCGCTTGCCTTCGTGGCGATGCTGGTCCTGGGGCCGCCTATTTTCCTCGCGCACTGGCCGTGGCTGTGGCCAAGCCCCGTGCAGCGGACCCGCACCTATGTGCTGCGGCACCTCGAGCACGAGCACTACAACTTCGAGTACCTCGGCCGCAATTGGAACAACCCGCCGAAGGACGCGGATCTCAAGCTGTTGCGTTCCACCTTCCCTGTCGTCTCGACGGCCTACACGATGCCCGTGACCACTCTGGCTCTCGCCGGGGTGGGGGCTCTGGTGCTGGTGCGGCGGCGCCGTCGTCAAGCCCGCGCCGACGAAGGAGGCGCCGCGACCGATGACGAGCAGCCACCCACGCTCGCCAAAGAGCGCTTCGATGCCGAGGCCGTTTCCTCCTGGCTTCGCCCCGGCCGCGACGTCGACCGGGCGCCGGGCGCCTTCTTCCTGTTCCAGATCTTGGGCCCGCTGAGTGTGTTGGCCGTACCCGCCGCGCCCATCTTCGGCGGCGTGAAGCACTACATGCCCGCCTATCCCTTCATCGCCATGGTGGCCGGCATGGGCCTGGCCTTCATCGGCGCGCGCATGGCCCTGGTCGCCCGGGCGAACCGTTGGTCCCCGCTCGTGCCCCTCACCTTGCCGGCGGTCGTGTTCGTGGGGTGTTTGCCCGCGATCGCCGAAACTCAGCGCTCACACCCTGACGGCCTCAGTCACTACAATCTCCTTGCCGGCGGCTTCGCCGGGGGGGCGAGCCGTGGCATGAACCGGCAGTTCTGGGGCTACTCCGTGTTGCCCATGCTCGACTGGATGGCGGCGCAGGCGCCCGCACGCCACAACACCTACTGGCACGACGTTTTGCACGATTCGCTGCACATGTACATTCGCGATGGCCGTTTGCCGCCTGGTCTCGGAAATACGGGAGTCGGTGAGGACGCGATTCGCCGCTCCGATCTCGGCATCATCGTGCATGAACGCCACATGACCCTGTACGAAGGTGTGTTCTGGGAGTCCTACGGCACCACTCGTCCTGCCTACGTGCGCACGCGCGAAGGCGTTCCCCTCGTCACCGCTTACCGGCGCCCCGGCGCCCCCTGATGCTCATGACCTCAGACGCGTCGTCACCGTCCTCTGCGCCCGCTCATGGGGCATCGTCCTCTGCGTCCGAAGACGCTGCCTCCGCAGGCGTAGCGTCAGCGGGGACAGCGGCATACGTTCCTGGGCCGCGCTGGCTTTTGGGCTGGCGAGGGTTCGTGGTGCTGTACGTTGCGTTCACGCTTTGCTACCTGGCGGCCTCAGGCAATCGTCTCAAGCGCCCCACGCCCTACAATCACTTTGCGTACCTGGCCCACAGTTGGCTCGAGGGGCGTCTCGCGTTGACACTCAGCCCGCCGAACGAAAACGATTGGGCGAAGGTGGACGTGCTGACCTTGCGGGACGGACGCACCGTCAAGGGCATGTTCAGTGGACGTGGCAATCAAGATCGGTTTTATCCGCTCTCCGGCCCGCCGCTTACGATCATGCCGGACGAGATCGTGGCGAGAACGTACATTCGCTACGTCTCGTTTCCGCCGTTTCCCGCCGTGCTGATGTTGCCCTGGGTGGCGATCGCCGGGGTGGCCGCGAACGACGTGGTGTTCACCGTACTGTGGGCGGGCTTGAATCCGGCGCTGTTTTTTTTGCTTCTGGGTGCTCTGCGGCGGCGCGGGTATTCCGAACGAACGCCTATCGAAGACCTTTGGCTGACCGTGGCCTTTGGTCTTGGCTCCGTGTACTTCTATTCCTCCGTCATCGGACAGGTGTGGTACACGGCGCACGTGGTGGCCACGACGCTTGTGATTGGCTACGTCTGGTCTGGCCTCGACGCGCGTCACCCGGTGCTTGCGGGCTTGTGTCTGGGACTTGGTTTCGCAACCCGTGCGCCCTTGGGTTTCGCGTTTGCCTGGTTCATCTGGGAGTCGGTTCGGGTCAACGGGGGGTGGCGTTCCTTCGGCCAGTTTTTGTGGCGAAAGCGTCGCTTTCCTCCGGGCTGGTTCGCGACGTGTCTAAAAGCGGCGATCCCGGCGCTCGCCATCGTCGCCCTCCTGCTTCTTCACAACGAGCTGCGCTTCGAGCGCGCCTCAGAGTTCGGTCACAAGTTTTTGAACATCACCTGGCAAGATCGCATCCAGCGGTTCGGCCTCTTCAATTATCACTTTCTTTCGCGCAACCTCGCCACGGCCCTGACGCTCCTTCCGCGCATTCTCGTCAAGCCGCCGTATGTGCAGGTGAGCCAGCACGGCATGTCCTTGTTGGTCACGTCACCTTTTCTCATCCTGCTGCTGCGACCCCGTCGAGGCTCGCCTTTGGGGCCGGGGCTCTGGTTGACCGTGCTCGGCGCAGCGATTCCGCATTTGCTCTATCAGAACTCGGGCTTCGTGCAGTTCGGCTACCGCTTCAGCCTGGATTACATGGTGCTGCTGATGGTGCTGATCGCGCTCGGCAATCGGAAACTGGGTTTCTGGTTCAAGGCGATGGTCGCGTTCTCCATCGCGGTCAATCTGTTCGGTGCCCTCACCTTCGACCGCTCGCCGTCTTACAGCTACACCGACACATTTTTCCCTCACGGGCTCAACTGAGCGCACACTTTGCCGGGATAGGTCAATTATCTCGGGGGCTTAGCCTCTGGCGCGGCGCGACTTACCCTTCCTCAGGGGGATTCGGGCAAAAGGCGCGCTAAGTTACGTGAACGAGGCGTACTTTTGCTGTCCCGGGATCATCGTCGCGCACGCATCGTGCTCGTGGCCCTCGCAGCCTGTTCGGGCCAAACGGCGCAGGGGCCGGAGCCCCGCCCAGAAGCTGGTCAGGCCGTGCCGGCGCCCGTGCCGGAGCTGGCGCCCGCGATGCCCCCGAATCCCGATTCGCCCTCGGCCTTCACGACTCCCCCTCCCCGCCGCCCGGACATGGCTGTCGATCTGCCGGAGGCACCCGTCCCGCCTGCCTGTGATTTGGCCTTCACAGAGGTCGCCGCCTTTCAAGCCGTCAAGTCGGTGCTGTGGCGTGAGGGTGAGATCGTCGAGAGCCCGGTCAACTTAGTCGCCGGCAAGGCCACGTTGTTTCGGGCCTACGTTGCGCCCGGGCCGCAGTGGGACCTTCGTATGGTCAAGGCGCGGCTATCGCTCTTTGTTCCGGATCACGAGGTGCGCCACTATGAGGCCGAGACGTGGATGACCGAGTCATCGACGGACGCAAGCGGGGCGAGCACGTTCAATTTTTCGGTGGAGGGTCAGGCGATGACCCCGCAGACCCGCTACCGAGTCGAGCTCGAGCTTGGCTCTGATTGCCAAGGCCCCGCGGCCCGCGTACCGCGCGAAGGGCCGCTGCCCGTGGGCGCGGTGGAGGTGGCTCCGTTCGAGTTGATGATCGTGCCTTTCGCCTACGGGGCCGACGGCAGTTTCCGCTTACCCGATACCTCTTCGGCCCAGATCGAGCTCATCCGCGCGAACCTTTCGGCCATGCTGCCCATGAGCGAGATCGTCATTAGCCAGCACCTCCCGGTGCCTACAGGGATTGTGCTCTCTGCCGAGACGTTTCCCCTCCTTCTCGACGAGCTGCGGGCGATGCGGGCAAAAGAGGCGCCTCGCCAGGCGGTGCATTACCTGGGACTCGTGGCGCCAACGAATGAGCTCGAGGATTACTGCAAGGGAAACTGCACCGCAGGGCTCGGGTTCAGCAACCTGGCCAATCTGCCGGAGCTGAGGGTCGCGGTGTCTGTGGGGTTTGCCGGCGACGTCTCGGTGCGCGCCCTGGTGCACGAGCTCGGGCACACCCTGGGACTGCTGCACGCGCCCTGCAACGCGGGTGAGACCGTCGACCCCGCGTACCCCCACGAGGGGGGGCTGGTGGGCGTCTGGGGTTTCGACCACCGCGCCAGGTCGCTGCGGGCCCCCACGCTGGTAGCCGACTTCATGGGCTACTGTAGCGACCACTGGATCAGCGATTACTCCTTCGCAAAGGTCCTCGGGCGGTTGCGTTCGTTCATGACGGCCACCGCGGCGTTCACGGCGGGGGAGGATCGTCACGAGCCGTACGTCACCCTGTACCTGACAGCCCAAGGCGGCGTGCGCGCGGGTGCCAGGCACCCCTTGGGGGCGCCCCTACCAGGGGCACCGCTGGCGGTCCGCTTCGAGCCGGACCAAGGCGCTGCCGAAACCGTGCGGGTCTACCCCCTTCCGTTCGCGGATGCCGGGGGTCACTTGTTTCTGGTGCCCGCCCGCCTGCAAGAGCGCCCTGGGCAGCTTTTCCTGTCCGGCGTCACGTGGGGGCCTGTGCGTATTCCGACAGAAGACTAAAGAGGGCCCGCCGCGGCCGACCAGTGTCCCAGGGTGGTCTACTGAGGGGGCGTGTGTGAATCACCGCTACGTGGTCAGGCGCGCAGTGTAGCGGGTATACGTCAGACTGCGCTAACATGGGCTCCTCAACGTGGGGACGATGGCATACGAAGGTGAGGCGCCCGAAGACCTGTCTGATACCGACGGTTCGCCGCCTTCGGCTACCCGGTCGACGCCTCCGCCCTCGATGATCGGACAAACCGTCGCCAGGAACTTCAGAATCACCAGTCTGATCGGTGCCGGCGCCATGGGTGATGTTTACCGAGCCCAGCAGCTCTCACTCGGTAAGGACGTTGCGCTCAAACTGTTGCGGCGCGAGCTGCTCATCGACGAAACGCTCCGTCGGCGCTTCGAGCTGGAAGCCAAGAACGCCTCATCTCTCAATCATCCCAACTGCATTCAGATCATCGACTTTGGCCGCGACGGAGATCTCCTCTTCATCGCAATGGAATTCCTTGATGGCCAGGATTTGAGTCAGCGCATCGAGGCGCAGTGGCCGTTTCCCCTAGAGCGCACGATCCACATCTTCGATCAGGTGCTTGCTGCCCTCGAGGAGGCTCACGAACATGGGATCGTTCATCGAGACCTGAAGCCTGCCAACGTCATGCTCGTGAGTCGCCGCGGCGACCCTGATTTCGTCAAAGTCTGCGACTTCGGAATTGCGAAATCCGACGCCTCCGTGGCTTCTTGGGCAGAGGGCCTGACCATGAAGGGGCTCATTTGTGGAACGCCCGAGTACATGTCGCCCGAGCAAGCACGCGGCGAAAAGTTGGATGGACGTTCCGACCTTTATGCTGCGGGCGTCTTGCTCTACCAGATGCTGACGCGGGAGGTGCCCTTCAAGTCGACGTCACCTGTGGCTCTGCTCAGTATGCACTTGAGTGAGCCGCCCCAACCGCCCACGATGCGAAAGCCTGGCATCGATGTTCCTCCGCGGCTCGAGGCCCTGGTGCTTTCGGCTCTCGAGAAGGATCCCGCGCGTCGCCCCCAATCGGCCGCAGCATTCAGGGAGTCCTTACGGGACGCGGTCTCAGATGTGCTTGCCTACGTGCCGGTCATTGGCACGGGGCCCCGCTCCTCCGGGGTTCACACGGCCGGGCCGTCGGGGGTGATGCTGGCCTCGTCATCAGGTCGGGGGACGATCAGTCAGCCTACGACGGACAAGGTCGCGCTCGCCTCGGGGGGACGCAAGGGAC
This sequence comes from Myxococcales bacterium, assembly GCA_022184915.1. Taxonomy (NCBI): domain Bacteria; kingdom Pseudomonadati; phylum Myxococcota; class Myxococcia; order Myxococcales; species Myxococcales bacterium. The sequence goes on from JAGTJU010000001.1 coordinate 938,857, forward strand.
TCTGGCTCGGTGTGGGCGCACTTGCCGTGGCGGGCGCCGCACTGGCCTGGCCTGTACTGATGCCGAGTACGGGGCCGACACCCTCGAAGGAGACCTTCATGCCCGCTCCGGGCGGCGGGGACCCCGATGTGTCCAACGAGGCCTCCCACAAAGTTGCGCCCGCCTCGCGCACGTCGCCCGGTACCGAGGCGCCGGCTGCCGCATTTGTGCTCCCCACGGCCCCGCCCACGGCCGCCCCCGAAGAGCGGCCACGACTGGTCGAACCCCCTAACGGAGAGGGGCCTGTTAGGCGTCGCAAGCCAAAGGTTTCGATGCCCGTCGGCGACGTGGTGGGCTCGGGCGTTCCTCCTCTTCCTGGACCGCAACCGTCGCAGGCCGCTGTCCATGCTCCCGTGGCCGCAGTGGCCGAGGCGCCTCGCCTGCCTCTTTGGGAGCTGTCACTCAGTGAGGGCCAGAGGCTGCTCGGCAAGGGACAAACCAACGAGGCTTGTGCCAAGGGAGAAGAGGCTCGACGTCTCGAGCCCAGCGCGGCGGCCCCCTACAAGTTTCTGGGCAAGTGTTACATGCGTGCAGGCAACACTGCGCGTGCGACCGACAACTATCGCAAGTACCTAGAAATGGCGCCGAATGCCCCGGACGCCGCCTTCATCAAGAGCATCGTCAGATAAAGAACGCCCGTATGAAACGCCCCATCCCGACCCCTCTAGCGGCGGCGTTGATCGGCCTGTGTGCTTTGGTGCTAAGCACCGGCTGCCAGGTCGACGTCGAAGCCTTTCATCAACGCTTGTTTTCATGCAACCCTAGCGCAAAGGAGCCTGGGTGCGGCACCGATCGTGAGGGGCAACCCATGGTCTGCGTGGCAGCTCAGCAGCTCGGCGGCCCCAACTTTTGCTCGGAGAGCTGCGATCGCGCTGTCGTACCGGTAGATGGCAACGAGACGGTGGCTTGCCAACCTGCGGGCCCGCTTTCCTCTCAAAGGCTCTCAGGCGCCGCGCTCAAGAAGTGCAATCCGGCAATCCCCGACGCTTGTGGGCACCCAGAGCTATCGTGTTTGCGTACGGATCTTTTGGGCGCCGAAGGCGTGTGCATGACGCTTAGCCCATGCCAAACCAATTCCGACTGCCGTGATCCGGTGCGCTCGGTCTGCATGGGCGAGCTCATTCAATCGACCTACCCTGGAGCGAGTCTACAGACTGACCATACCTACTGCGTGCAGTTTGGCTGCCGGGCCGACGGCACGGCATGTTCCCCTGGTGAAGTGTGCCTTCGAAACGTGGTGGTCAAGGAGTCGAAGCCCTCGGATATCTGTGTGCCCAACTGCGACTCGAACGACAACTGCCCTCCCAACTACTTCTGCTTTCGCAAACTCTACAGTGCGATATCCCCTAACGTCTGCATCCCCGGCCTTCTCGGCCTTCGATGCGAGAGCAAGATGGACTGTCTCTTCGGAGATTGTGTCGATACGGGGGCAGGTTTCAATATGTGTACCGTCGCGTGCCAAAGCGATTCGGACTGTGCGAAGTACGACGGTGAACACGGCACCTTCTTCTGTAACGCTGCCAAGTATTGCGCTGGGTCTCGGGCGTTCAAGGGACCTGCCTGCGACGTCGACGCGAATTGTCGACCAGGGGAAATCTGCGCTCGCATCACGCCCCTACAGTCGCAAGGGTTTTGCCTCCTTCCCTGCGTTGCGGGAGGGTGCCCGGCCTTTGGCGGCGTCAATCACATGTGCGTTCCCCAGGTCGATCGCACGAAGGCGCCCGTGTGTTGGCCGGGGGAGCTCGGGGTACCGTGCTTGGCCGACGTTCAGTGCATCGGTGGGCTTGCCTGCCAAAAAGCGCCCGGTCAACAGGTGGGCTTGTGCACCACGCTTTGCCGCAGCGACGACGATTGCATCAAACAACGCTTCGCCCGGGAAGGGTACTGCGAACTGGCCTTGAACGTTTGTTTGCCGCCGCGAAGGGCTGGACGGGCTTGCGAGACGAACCAGCAGTGCGAATCGAAGAACTGTGTGGTCACTGCGTCCGACAATCAAGGCAACGTCACGGCCCGTGCCTGTGCCGAAATCCCTGGGTACTGAGGAGCGCCGAGATGCTGCGTTTGGGTAGGATGAAGACCTGGTTGGGACCGTGCCTCGGGCTCGTCGTGCTTGCGCAGGGGGCGCAGGCAGGCGGAAAGGCGTGGGGGGCCGAAAAGCTGGCGGTGCTGATCTTGGGAACGTCGGAGGCCGATGCCGATCTCGCCGAGAACGTGACCGAAGTCGTGATTGCCCACGTCGCGCGGCACGGCACCTTCGAGCTGGCCGGCAAAGAGGAGTTCCAGGCGCGGCTCGGTATGGATTCCGAGGTGCGCGGACAGGCCTGCCTCGAGAGCATGTCGTGCCTGAGCCGCGCGGCCGTGTCGCTGGGGGTGCGCCGGATCGTTTCGGGCAGCGTCGGCGTTCGGGGAAAGCAGTTCTTGTTCAGCTTGGCGCTGAACAACGTCGAGAGCGCTCAGGTCGAAAACAGGGTGTTTCGTCTGATCGAAGGCGACGTGCAGGCCCTCATCAGGGCCGTACAGTCGGGAACCGCCGAGCTGTTCAAGCCCCGCGTGGAGCCAGGGCGTGTCGAGGTGAAGAGCATGCCCGAAGGCGCACGGGTCTCCATCGATAACGCCTATCTAGGGATTACCCCGCTCATCTCGGGGACGTTGCTGCCCGGCCCGCATAGGGTGCGCGTCGAAGCCGATCAGCGCTTTTCCTGGACGTCCACGGTGGAGGTGCTGCCCGGGCAGGATCTGGGCATCAACCTCACAGAGGAGAATCTGCCGCGGAGACGCCAGTTCCCAGGTCAGGTGGCGTATGCAACGGGAGCGCTCAGCCTCGCGGCGCTGGCCAGCGGTGGCTTCTTCGGTGTGTTGTCCCAGGTCAGCACCTCGGGTGATACCCGGCTCGAGCATCAAGACAGCCTGGACGAGCGGGCGCGCTTTGCCGACATCGCCACCGTCTCGCTCATTACGGCCGGGGGCCTGGCGCTCCTCTCGCTCGGTACGTTCATCCTGTATCGCGACGACATCTTCGGCCGCGACGAAGACGTGAAGAACTGAGCCTCCGTTCCGGGCCGGCGGTGCTCAGGGCGTGCGTGTGACCAGCGTGATGTCGAAGGTCACGTCTCCCTGGCCATCCAGAGGCCAGCGCTCGTGCAGCACGCCCGTGGCATTCGCGAAGACGCCCGTGCCGCCCAGGATGAGACCTCGCTGGTCCCCCATGTATCCGTGCGTGGGGCGGCTTTCGCTGTTGTTGCCATCGGTGGCCACGTAGAGCGAGCCTGCACCCGATACGAGCAGGGTCCACTGGCTCTGATACCCGAGATTGTCACCCGGCTCGCTGCTCGCCGCCGCGGCAAGGCCTGTAACGGCGCCGTGCTCGTCGCGGAGCTTCGCCAACAACACGCGCACGCCCGCTAGCTTTTGGTCCGAAAGGGGTCCCAGGCTGGCCGGGAAGACGGGTTCGTCGACGTCGAGGCCGGCAGTTCGGTAGATGAGGTCTTGCTTGGCGGAGAAGGTCAGTTGTCGACGTTCCATGCGCCAGGGAAGGCCGGCCTTCAATCGCCTCGTACAGCGCGGTGGCAGACGCAAAGCCTCGATCTCGGGTGTCGCCGGTTGGGCTTGGGGCGATGCATGTACGAACTGAAGTTCGTACCGTGTATCGGCGACCATGTCGCCCAATACGGGCACTTCCTTGACGATGTTGAACTCGCGGAAGGCGCCGATCACATTGCGAAAGCCACCGGTGCCTGCGTGCACGATGCCGTACCCGTCGGTAAGAGGGCCCAAGGAGCGGTTCATCTCACGCAGGCCCTGCCACGCACGGCCGGTCTTTTTGACTTCGTTCTGGAGCTCGGCCAAATCAGGTCCGCCTTCGACTTGCCCCATGAACAACATGCCTCGGTCAGGGAAGGTGAGAGACCAGTCTGTGAAAGCATCGATCGACTTCTGGGCGACCGCGTCTTTGTCGAGGATCACGGTCTCGAGCTGATGGCCAATACCCACCACTTGCCCGTCGTCGTTGCGGATGCGGGTGAGGTTGACGAAGCCACGTCGAATGGCCAAGTCGGTGAGCTTCCCGATGTCGGGTGGATGAAACGGGATGGCGCCGATGCCGCCATGGGTCTGCACCAAATTGTCGGGGATCCAGGAACAATGGTAGCGCTGTGTCTCGAGGGTTTCGGCGGCCTCGTCGTCGAGCGCGAGACCCTCGAGGAATTCGGGGAATAGCCCGAGCTGCGCGATGGCGCTTGGCAAGGCCAACGGCTTTCCTTGAGAGGTGATCTGCGGCTGGTTACGAAGGGGAGCGGGGCGCCAGGGCCAGATCCAAAACAGAAGCCCCGCGATCACCGCCACGGCCAAGGCCAGCTTCGCGGCCACGAGCTTGAGCCACCCGCCCGGCTTTCGCAGGTCCGGAAGCAGCCGCGCCGCCCCCACGTAGGTCTCGAAGAGCGTCCCCAAAAACAGCCGCATGAAGGCCGTCTGCGCCCGCATCTGTTGCCAGGGCGTGCGTGCCCCGAAGACGTGAAACGTGAGCAGCTGCGAAGCGAAGTCCTGGGGCAAAATGTGCAAGAGGCCGCGGCCCCAAACCGGCGCCTGTTCGGAATCGCCGTCGTACACGGTGACGTAAAGGGTGGTCGTGTCGGCCCAGACGTCCAGACCTGGATCGTCGCGGATCACCTTGTACCCGTCGAAGAAGAAGCAGCGCCCGCCGTCGCTCAGCAACTTCATCCGGTACTTCATGCGTCGCGAGCCGTCACGCTGGTCGACGAAGAGATTGAAGTGGCCTCCCGCAACCAACAAGGGTCGAGGATGCAGCGCGGGGGCCACCACCGTGCCCACGGCCCGCGCAGGGTGCTCCGGATCCCGGTTCATCCCGTCCACGCTCTCCGTCACCAGCGTCAACACGAACACCAGTGACGACTGCTCCTCTTGGCCGCGGCGAAAGCCCGCGTCGAAGGCGCCGTCTGCGGTCACTTGCGCGGAGACGAAGCCCTTCATGGCCTCCGTGAAGCGCAGGCCCGCCGTTGTCGGCTGGGTGGGGGCCGCCAGCAGCGGGGCCGTCTCGATCGGGCCCGCCTTCAGCTCGGACAGCCACAACGTCACGTTCCGGGTCACAAGTGTGGCGAGCGAAAGGGTGGGGCAGAGCCCCCAGTCGGCCGGGCAAAGGGCCCCTCCGGCCACGTAGAGGCCCCCATGCACCGCTTGGCCCTCGCCCGTGAACACTCGCCCCTCCGCGTCCGCGCCCCCTTGCAGGCTCCCTTCGGCCATCGCGCAGCGCACGCCTGTTTGCGCCGAGACCGTCAGTCCACAGCGGGCCAACCAGCGTCCCGCCTCGGTGCCCGTGGCCACCACCACCGCACGCGTCGTGACGAAGAGGAAAGGCGCATCGAAGCGCTCGCGACCCACCCGCTCGATCTGAAAGCTGAGGGCATACCCTTGTGCGTGGACCTCGAGGCGCTGAGGCACGAAGTTCACAAAGGCAGGAACCCCACGAGCCATCGCGTCGCCGAGGTAGGCGGCGGTCAGGGCGGCCTCGCTCTGGGCGTTCGCTTTGGCCCCATCGACCTGTGCCATAGCCCGGGTAAGGCCATCCCGGTCGGCCCGAAGACGCGCGGGGAGCGTGGCGTGTGCGAAGAGCGCGTCCTGGTGTGCGAAGGGCCGTTCACCCGTCCCAGGCTCTTGCCCGAGCTCTTCCGCCGGCTCGAAGAGCGCCACGTGTAGCCCTCCGGCCGCCAAACGGCTGGCGGCCAGGGCACCACCCAGTCCTGTGCCCAGGACCACCACGTCGTAGTGGGCCTCCAGGTGCGAGGGCGGGCTCGGTGAAGGCCAAAATGAGCGAACCTTGGAGTTCGACATGGGAAACCTTGCGCAAAGTCAGGGCTGATCGGGATCCGCGGCCGTCATGTCGCGGCCGTGCAACATCCAAAACGCCGCGCGTTCGGCCACGGCCCCGATCGTCAAGGACGGATTGACCGAGAGGGCCCCCGGGATGCAGGCGCCGTCGGTGACGAAGAGCCCGGGGTACTGCCAGACCTGTCCGCGGTGATCCACCACGCTGGTCTCGGGGGTTTCCCCCATCACGCAGCCTCCCAGGGGATGGGCCGTGAGTAGCTTGCGCAGCGGCCACCGCCACAGCAGGCTCGAAACGTAGCGTCCCCCTGATGCCGTCGCGATGCGGGCCATGGCCTTTTCCATCTGCGAGAACATCTCGCGGCTCTGCTTGTGGCTCCACGCGAGGTCGAGCGCGTCGTCGCGCAGGCTCATGCGCCCATCCGCTGCATCAGAGCCCATGCCCAGGAAAGGCAGGAAGCGCGCCGTGCGGCCGCCGTCGAGCAAAGCGGCGATCTCGTCGCTGAGGCGGCTCGATTCCACCCCCAAGCCCAGGGAGCGGCGAAGGTAGGCCCGAAGCACCACCCAGATGCGGCGGAGGTAGCTCGTTCTCGGCGGCAGGGCGCCTTCCAGGAACCACATCATCTGATCGGGAAAACCGAGGTCCTCGATGTGGATGTCGTGTGCGGCTGTCGAGCAGTCTGCCACGGCGGTGATACTGGGCGCGAAGGCGGGATCCACCACTTTGGGGACATCCATCGCGCCGGCAAAAAGGAAATCTCCGTTCCCTGAGAAGCGCTGTCCCAAGAAGGGACCGAGCTGGGGTAGGGTGCGGGTGCGATCACGTGATCGCAGCAGAATCTCGTTCGTTCCCAGCGTGCCCGCCGCCACCACCACGTTCCGCGCTTCGATGACCCCGGTCTCGAGCGTCGAGGCTTTGCTGTCCGACAGAACACGGTAGTGGACCGCAAAGCCTTGCCCCGAGGCGAGAGGCGCGATGTGATCCACCTTGTGAAGGGGGCGCACCTCCAGCCCATGGCGGCGTTCGGCTTCGGCGATGTAGGTGATGTCCAGCGTGTTTTTGCCCTGTGTGTGGCATCCGAGCAGGCAGTTGCCGCAGTACACGCAGGCCGACTGGGCAATCCCGGCCGCGTTGTGCCGATCGGGTCCCGTGTACACGGCGATGTCGAGCATCCGGGGCGCGTGACCCGCGGCCCTCGACGCGTCCATGAAAACATTCGTCCTCGGGGGCAGGTCCCTTCCCTGCGGAGGGCGCAGAGGCTTCGACTCGAGGCGCGCCTGGACGCGGTCATAGTAGGGATCGAGCACCTCGCGCGACAGTTCGCGAGGAAAGATCCTCTTCATCACAGGGGCGGGCGTCCGGATGTGGACGTTGAAGTAGTGCAGCGAGCCGCCGCCCACGCCCACGCCCTGGATGACGTCCATGTTGCGGAACACGCGGTACTCGAGGAAGCCGGGCGACTTGTGCTCCTGCCAAAAGCCGTTCGCCACACGGGCGATGCTGCGGGGAAACTCGTCTTTGCTCCAGCGGCGCCCTTGCTCGAGCAAGACCACCTTGCGTCCCGCCTGGGCAAGGCGGTGGGCGGTGATCGCACCGCCGAACCCAGACCCAATCACGAGGGCGTCGATGGGCGTGCTCATGGGCGGCTCACCCCCGCAAGCGCCTGCGCCCGGATGAACTGGTGAATGAGAGGAAACACTTCGCGATCGCAATCCTTGCCCATCAGCACGTCTTGATGACCATATCCGGGAAGCTCTCGGTACGCGTATCCCGAGAGGCCCTTGCGGGCGATGAGCGCTGCGGTGAGCGCGTTGGCCCCAGGGAAGATGTGATTTTGGTCTCCGGAGAGCAAGAGCGTGGGCACCACCACTTCACCCACCCGATCGATGTAGCGATCCGGCAGTTTCGCGAACTCTGGTTTGGTTGAGTAACGCCCGAAGCAGTTGCCGTTGAACACGCCGTGCCGCACGTTGCGAAAATAGGACATGGCCACGGGCCCAAACAGCTCCGTGAGGCGGTCGTGGGTCTCGGGCGCCATCTTCTCGTGTGTGAACACCGCCGGGAAGCCGGAACCCCACAAAAAGCTCACGAGGTTGCAGGCGGGGTCATTGCACTCGAGGTGCACCAGGTTCACGAGCTTGGCGAGGGCCCGCCCCACCCAGGGGGCCTTTACGCCCGGCTGTCCCCACCGCGGATCGACAACCCGCATGCGCAGCACGGAATCCACGAGGAAAGGCGCGGCGACCAGCTTCATCATCGCAAAGGGATGGACCCGCGGGTTCAAGGATACGCTGTTCGATACGACACTCGTGATGCCCGACACGTGCTTGCCGTATAGGGCATGGTGAAAGGTGACCGACCCCAGGCAGTGGCAGATCACGTGCAGGCGCGCATCGGAACCCACTGTGCGTCTGATGAAATCGATGATCGTCGGCCAGTCGTAAGCGCCAATCTCGTCGAACGTGAAAGTGGCGTCCGTGTTGTATGCGTAGTGATTGCTCATGCGGAAGTCCGCCAACCACACGTCGTAGCCCTGGTCGTGCAAGAAGGCAGCCAGCCCGTAATGTTCGGGCATCACGTACATGTCCGAGGACGTGGTGAGGCCATGAATCAGCAAACAGACGTCGCGGGCGCCGGGGTTCGGGAGGCGCGACACCGAGATGCGCACGCCGTCCGGTGTCGTCAAGGGATGCAGCGTGGTTGCCAACGTGCCGCTGCGACGGGTGGTCACGCGGAAGATGCGATCCTGCAGGAGGGGAGGCGGCGAGCCAGAAAGAGCCATGTTGCGCCTCACAGGGAAAGATTGCGTCGCAGCAGCGTTGCGATGAGTGCGGCAGCCCCGAACGCGAGGCCTAGCTCCAGCAACAGCAAGGTGGGACCCAGGCGTCCCGCATCACTGAAAATGCGCACCGCAGGACCACCAAGGAACCCAAGGCCCGCTGCCAGCCACAAGGTGAAGGGGTTGCGCGCGAAGAACCGCAGCGCCAGGAGTACAAACGCCAAGGCCATGGCCATCGACGTCCAGCCGATGCGGGGCGCTGCCTGCGCGTCCAGCATGCTTTGGAGCATGTAGACCGCTGCCACCACGAGGCACCCCACGCCTGCCGTCGAGAACAACCGGTGAACGAAGCGCACCGCCTCGTCTTCTGGTCCATCCAGGGGGCCCGTATCGAGCGCGGAGCCCACGGAAAACCGCGCCAGCCAGGCGAGCACGACGCCCATGACGACCATCTCGACCACGGCGCCCAGGAGAAGCTCGGTCGAGCCGCCAATCATCTCCGTCATGGCACCGTGAAGGAAGAGGGGCAAAGAGGCCGCAGCGAGCAGGGTCATACCGATGGCCATCTTCCAGCGGCCCGCTCGTTGCGCCACCGGGAAGGCGCGCAGGAACACGGCCGTGGACATCACCACCACCAGCGTCTGCAGGGCGAATCCCCAAAGCGGGTGGGTGGAAAACAATCCGCGTGCGGGATGCGCGGCATCGAAGGAAAACGGCGGCCCCACGGGACGGGCGTCAAGAGACGGCCAGAGGGTGAGGTCGGCGTCGTGCACGAGGAAGTCGAGCACCCAGTGTCCGAACACGGCGAGCCCCACGGCCCCGCTCACGCGGCGATCGCGATAGGCCAGATACACCATGGCTGCGACGAAGGCGGCCAAGAGCAGGTTGCTGGCCAGCGCATGAGACCACGGCTGGACCAACAAGTGTTGGTCGCCCACGTAGCGAAAAGGGGTGTCCACCCGCACCACCTCGAGGGGCGCGCGTGCAGGCGTCCGCAAGAGATTGAGCGCCGCCCACAACACGTCCGGCAGCGCCGCCGCCAGCAGCAGCAAGGGCAGGGGGGCCCGTGGGCATCGGCCCTTGAGCAGCAAACCCGTAGACAGGTGTCCCAACGCCGTCATGCCGAGATCCCCTTTTTGTGGTTGGCGATCACGCGGTTCGCGAAGCGGTCTGCGAGGGCTGCGATCGTGAGGCTTGGGTTCGGTCCCACGGGACCCGGCATCACGGCGCCATCGGCAACGAAGAGGCCCGGGTTCTCGAAGACCTCGCCGTGATCGTCCACCACGCCTTCCTGCGCGTGCCGCCCCATGGGACATCCCCCAAGCGGGTGCACGGTCACGAGACGTTTGAACCACCACAGAGGGTTATCCTGAAACTTGGCGCCCATCTGATGCGAAAGGATCTTCATGTGGTCGCGCACCCGATCGAAGAAGGCGGCCGACGTCTTGACGTTCCAGGTGGAATCGAGCCGGCCGCCCTCGTTGAGGTGCAGCAGGCCGTCGGGAACGTCACGGCCCATGCCGAGCATGGGCAGCGAGGCCATGGTCAATTCGTTGCCGCTGATGAGCCTCGAGAACTCGCGGCTGAAATCGGTATCGTGCGACAAGCCCAGCGTACGTTTGAGGAGCTCCCAAACGAAACCCCAGGCCCGTCCTCCCTTGCGGACGGCGCTGAACGACTCGGCCACCCAGTTGAGGAACACGGGAAAGCCGGCATCCTCGATGTACGCGCCCCGTCCCTTCGCGCCGGGGCCGTCGAGCGCGTCGGGCAGACGAACCCGGCTCGTGATCACGGGGCCGCGGTTGGGCGCCAGCTCACGAAACGTGCCCGCTTCATCCTTCGCAAGCACGGCCATGCCCAAAATGTCGCCGTTGCCGCAAAAGCGGCTCCCGAGTTTCGGCAGTTGCCCTTTGAGGTTCCCCCGATTGCGCAGCATCAAGTGGGTGCTGCCGAGCGTGCCCGCCGCCAGGATCAGCTGGCCGGCGGTGAGGGTGAGGCGCTTGGCTTTATCCACGGGCACGCCGTCTTGCAGGCTTTGGTCGATGTAGTCCACGGCCCATCCGCCCTTGGGTAGGGCGCGGAACGCGCGCACGTCGGCCCCTGTCCGGATCTCGGCTCCCCGTTTTTTCGCCTGCGAGAGGTAGGTGAGGTCGAGCGTGTTCTTGCTGCCATAGTTGCAGCCAACGTCGCATTCGCCACAAAGCCGGCAGGTGGTACGGGTCTGTCCGTGCAGGTTATCCGTGTCGAGAGGGACCACGGGCTCGCCGGGCGTCTGCCCCGGGCGGGAGAAGGTCACGGCCAGGGGCAGGCAGGCATGATCCAAGCCCGCACGGGCCGCGGCCGCAGCGTAGGCGCGCGTCTTCGGGGTCGAGGCGGCGAGATGCGCGGGATACACCTCCAGGCCAATCTGCTTTTCCACCTCGTCGTAGTGCGGGTCGAGATCGGCGCGGCTGACCGGCCAAGGCTCGTAGGTCCCCTCTGTGGCGCCTTCGTCGGCGAACCAAGCTTCGTCCTTGCGGATGAGCACGTTGGCGTAAATGAGCGAGCCTCCGCCCAGCCCGCTGCTGACGAGGGCGTTCAAGTGCTTGAACTGCCACAGGTGGAACATGCCGTAGAGGCCTGCCGCGGGATCCCAGAAGTTGCGGGCCAGCTCGTGAGGCGCGCGGGGGTAGCTCCCGGGCTTGTACGCTTTGCCCCGCTCGAGCACGCAGACGGACAGCCCTGCCTCCGCCAGGCGGTAGGCCATGACCGAACCGCCAAAACCTGAACCGACGACGACGGCGTCGAAGTGAGAGTCGCTCATCGAATTGCCCCTTGGGAGGTGAGTGGAACGGGACACAGGAACGTTCTTTTCGGTCCTCCACCCGGGGCGCCTCTCCCGTACCACGGCCAGATCACCGAACGAACCCTCGCCCGTTATACGCGTGTCCGCACGCAGGGCGCAAGCGCATTGCGCTAGCGTGATTTGTGCGTGACCCTAGCGCCCAAAGTCGGTGCCTGACCTACCTTCTGCGCGCAAAGGCGACGTCGCGTACAACGGAGGCACGCGGTGACGGTGGCTGCGGAGGCCTACGCCGCTTCAGCGAGGCGGGGGCCGTCGCCCGGGGGAACCCTCGGTACGTTCGCCCTCGATACGCGGCCCGTGTGTCCAGGCTCCGGGGGGCAGCGCAGGCGCAACGTGGCGCTGGCGTCTCCATTGGCCGCCCCCGTAGTACCTGGGATAAAGGTCTTTGTAGAAGGCCGAAAAATAGGGCCAATACGCCCAAAACGTGGCGTCGAACGTCCCTTGCCAGTGCAACCAGGGGCCCACGGTCACGAAGCCGGCTCCGAAGGGCGCGAACGCGTGCTGGTGTCCACCCACCATGTAGCACCAGCCCCCTCCCGGGATCGGGTGCGCGCCATAGTAGGGCTGGGTGTTTCCGTCGAAACCAAAGTCGGTGGGATCGCCCGCGAAGTGGTAGCAGTCACCGCGCAACACGAAGAGGCGGGGGTCGAGAGGAGGATAGAAGTGAACGTGGCGTCCGGGCGCCTGATCCCAGCGTGGGCCGGCCGCCTCGCGGTTGTCGGTGGGGTGAGGGCCGTCGTAGCAGTAGCCCCCGCCGGCCCGCTCGAGGGGCGGGGATTCTGCTTGAGGGGGCACGGGCGCACCCCGTGGGGAGGGTGCGGGTGCGGCCTCGCTCGGACCCGTGGGAGGCGCGGCGTCAGCGGCTTGGCCCCAGGCGCGCGCGCCTGGGGCCAAGCCAAGCCAAGCCGACACTGCAAAGAGGCCCCACGGCAGCCACCTCTCAAGGGGTACGGCCTTGAACGCTCGGGGCGTCATCTCGTTCGATCCTCGACCGGCCGGGCTCGCCATGCGGAGCTTCTCATAGCAAGCCGAAGGCCGCGTCCAGCTTCAACTGTTTCGCGGCCTTGGCACGAAGCGGGCGCCTCCCACCGAGACCAGGCGTGGCGCCGCCGCCACACCTGCGTGCCATACAGCCTCATGCGCGTCGCGTTGCCCCGGGGTCGACGGCGAGCAGAAGTTGCGGTAATCAGGGACCCCATGTCCATCGAAGCGCAACTCAACGATGCCCTCAAGGAGGCCATGCGGAACAAAGACAGCCGCTCGGCCAACTGTGTCCGCATGCTCAAGACCAAACACATGGAGCGCCGGACGGCCGCTGGCTTCAAGGGCGAGCTCAACGACGAGCTCTGGCTCGACGTGGTCGCTGCTTACCAAAAGCAACTCAAAAAAAGCCGCGAGGAGTACGCAGGGCTCGGAGAGCGTGGGCAGGAGGCCATCGAGCAAATTGATTTCGAGATTGGTTTCTGCGCCCGCTTCCTGCCTCAGCTGGCGGGCGAAGACGAGGTGCGTGCGGCCGTGAAGGAAACAGTCTCCCGCATGGGAGCGACCGATCCCAAACAGGCGGGCCGGGTGATGGGCGAGGTCATGAAGACCAACAAAGGCAAGTTCGACGCCGGCATGGTCAAGCGCCTGGTGGACGAGGTTTTGACGGGCGCTTGATGGCGACCCCCTGAAGGAGCAACTGCGATGAGCACCCTCAAGCACAACACGTATTTCGAAGGCCAAGTGCAAAGCGTCGGCTTCGAGCGCCACGGTCGTCGCGCCACGGTGGGCGTGATCGCGCCCGGAGAGTTTCACTTCAACACCGACGCGCCGGAGCGCATGACCGTGACGAGCGGCACCCTCGACGTGCGCCTGCCGGGCCACAGTCACTTCGTGCCCTACCCCCAGGGCACCGTGTTCGAGGTGCCAGGGGGCAGCGGCTTCGACGTGCGCGCCACCACACCGGCGGCATACCTCTGCGAGTTTCTGTAGGCTCAGGCCAAGCCGGCGGTCCGCAACGCCGTGAGGATGATCCGGGTCGCGGCGGACTGGTTCAGCGTATAGAAGTGAATACCAGGGGCGCCGCGTTGGAGTAGGTCGACGCACTGGGCAGTGGCGTAGGCCGTGCCCAGCTGCTGCGCCCCCACGGGATCGTTGCGGTGGCGATCGAGCTCTTTGTGCAAGGTGGCCGGGATCGAAGCGCCGCACATCTTCGTGAAGCGCTCGATCTGTGCCACGTTCAGGATCGGCATGATCCCCGCCACGATCGGCACGTTGATGCCCGCCTGACGCGCCCGTTCGACGAAGTCGAAATAGTAGCGGTTGTCGAAGAAGAGCTGGCTCACGACGAAGTCCACGCCGGCGTTGATCTTCTTCTTGAGGTTGACGATATCGAGTTCGGGATCGCGGCATTCGACGTGCCCCTCCGGGTAGCCCGCGCCCGCGACACAGAAGCGTTGCCCGTAGCGCTGGCGCAGGAACGCCACCAGCTCGGAGGCGTACGCGAAGCCGTCTTTCGGGGTCTCGAAGGTCTCGGCGCCCGCTGGCGGATCGCCGCGCAAGGCAATGATGTTTTCGATCCCCGCCTCGGCCAGTCTGTCCGCCACGGCGCCGAGCTCCGTGCGGTTTGCGCCCACGCAGGTGAGGTGAGCCATGGCCGTGATGCCCTCTTTCTGGATCCGCGAAACCAGGTCGATCGTGCGATCCCGGGTCGAGCCGCCAGCGCCGTAAGTCACGGACACGAAGGAGGGGCGCAGGTCTTCGAGGTCCGTGATCGTTTTTTCGAGCGCGGCCTCGCCGGCGTCGGTCTTGGGAGGAAAAAACTCGAACGAAAACAGGCGGCGGTTCGTGGGGAAGAGATCGCAGATCTTCATGGGTAAGCGCGGCATGATAGCGAAAGCCCCGGACGCCTGGGGAGATTTTTGTAGCCGTGCCCCCCGCCTCCCACGGGAGGTCCCGAGGGGTGATTGCACGGGGGTGCTTGCTGCTGCGAGTCGGTGTTGCCGCCCTCATGAGCACGCGGCATAAAGGCGCCATGAACCAAGCGCTTTCGTCCCGATTGATCGTGTTGCGCAAAGGCCCTTGTGAGGCGTTGCTTTACCCCGAGCGCGGCTTTCAGCTGCTGGGGTTCCGTGCGCCTTCGCCGCGGGGGGAACGCACGGAGCTGCTGCACGTGGCGGGTGAGGCCATCGAGCCTTCCGATCGCCGCTACGGTAACCCCATTTTGTTCCCGGCCGTCGGGGTCTCGAACGGAGCGCATCCCGACAGCTGGGAGTACGGGGGCAAAAGCCTCGCGATGCCCCCGCACGGGTGGGCCCGCAACGTGTATTGGCAAATCGAGGCGTCGAGCGACGAAGCGCTCACGGCGGTGTTGTTGCCGCACCCCGGCTGGAAGGCGGTTTACCCCTTCGATTTCAGCATGCGCTTGACCTACCGTTTCGAAGGCACATCTCTGGTTGCCGATACGGTCATCGAGAACGCAGGTGAAGTTCCCATGCCCTACGCCCTCGGCTTTCACCCCTACTTGCGCATGCCCCTCGCGCCGCAAAGCCGCGCAGCGGCTTGCCAGGTGTCACTGCCGGCGGGCACACGCTTGCGGCCCCAGGACGGGTGGCGCCAGGTCAGCCGCACGCCGGAAGCTGCTCGTACGGTCACGCTCGACCACGAGGACCTTCCAGGCTCAATCGTGCTGGCCGATACGGGAGCCACGTCGCTCGAGGTCGTGGACGAGGCGGCCGGCATGGCCACCTTCGTGTCGGTGGCGGGCAGCGAACAGAGCTTCCCGGTGTGGGTGGCCTGGAATGCCTCGCCCGACGCCCCTTACGTCTGTCTCGAGCCCTGGACCGACGCCCCCAACGCGCTCAACCGCCCGGGAACGCGGAAGCTCGATCCCGGGCAAACCCACAGGTACCGCATGGCCATCGGCGCGCGTGCGTTCTGAGTCAGCTGTCCGTCAGGAGGCCAGATCTTCGCCCAAAGCTTCGAGCCGCGCGGCCGCGTACGCGCGATCGATGACGAAGGTCTGGCCTTTCCGCTCGGGCGCCTCGAACATGAGGTCGTGACAGAGCTCTTCCACCAAGGTGCGAAGGCTGCGCGCGCCGGTCTTCCGCGCCAGCGCGTGGCGCACCACCTCTCGCAGCGCTTCGTCTGAAAACTTCAGATTCACGCCATCGAGCTGCAGCAGGGTGGTGAATTCTTTGACCACGGAATCCGGTGGCTCGGTGAGCACCTGGAGCAGTTCCGGCTCGCCCAGGGCTTGCAGCCGCACCCGCACGGGCAAGCGCCCGAGCAGCTCGCCGATGAGGCCGTAGTCGAGAAGGTCCTTCTCCGTCACGCGGCTCGTGTCGGACGCGTGCGCAGGCCTTTCTGAGTGTCCGAAGCCCACGGGAGCGGAGGACTCTCGATAAGGCTTGAGGTCGGCGAAGGTCCCGGCCGCAATGAACAGGATGTCCTGCGTGTCCATGGGAACGAAATCGTGTTTGTTCCAGTGCTGGGTGAGGTTCATGGGCACGTAGAGCTCTCGGCCCTCGAGCAGCTTCAGCAAGGATTGCTGCACCCCTTCGCCGCCGATGTCGCGGGCGCCCGCCCCCGTCCGCGCGCCCGGACTGCGGCGCGCGATCTTGTCGATTTCGTCGATGAACACGATGCCCCGCTGCGCGCGGTCGACGTCCTGGTTGGCCTTTTGCAGCAGTTCGCCCACCATGACCTCGACGTCCTTGCCGTAGTACCCAGCCTCGGTGTACTCGGTGGCGTCCGCGATCTGAAGCGGCACGTCCAAAAGCTCGGCGAGCGTGCGGGCGATGTGCGTTTTACCCGAGCCCGTGGGCCCCACGAGCAAGATGTTCGATTTGCGCAGCAAGCGCCGCCCGCCGCGCGCCTGCAGGCAGCGCTTGAGGTGGTTGTAGGCCGCGATGGCCACCGTGCGCTTGGCACGTTCCTGCCCCACCACGTAGCGGTTGAGGTGCTCGAAGATTTGCCGCGGCGACAGCACCGGGCCGGCTTCGCTTCGCGGGTTCAAACGCATGACGACCTTTGCGCAGTATCCCACTGCAACGCCGGGTGTGCCAGGCAGGGCGCGCCATCCATCGAGACGGCGCATTGCATTGTCCTGCAATCGAAACATCAACCCTCTTTCGGATTTCGGCCGGTCGTGCCAAATTGCCCCCGCCATGAAAGCGATCATCACCCGAGTTTCCGCCCGCGAGATCCTGGATTCGCGCGGCAATCCCACCATCGAAGCCGAGGTCGAGCTCGACAGCGGCATCTGCGCTGCGGCCGGTGTGCCTTCGGGCGCGTCCACCGGCGAGCACGAGGCCGTCGAGCTGCGTGACGGCGACAAGGGCCGTTACCTCGGCAAGGGCGTGCTCAAGGCCGTCGAGAACGTTTCCAAGTTGCTGGCGCCCGCGCTCGAAGGGCGCGACGTGTTCGATCAGGCCGGTCTCGATGCGGCCATGAACGAGGTGGACGGCACCCCGAACAAGGCCAAGGTGGGCGCCAACGCCATCCTGGGCGTCTCGATGGCTGCGGCCCGCGCTGCGGCGTACGAGCTGGACGTTCCGCTCTACAAGTACCTGGGTGGCCCGAACGCCCGCGTGTTGCCCGTGCCCATGATGAACATCATCAACGGCGGCGCCCACGCCAACAACAAGCTCGACTTCCAGGAGTTCATGATCGTTCCCCTGGGTCTTCCCAGCTTCCGTGAGGCCCTTCGTGCGGGCGCCGAGGTGTTCCACAACCTCAAAAAGATTCTGAACGACGGCGGCCACAGCACCTCCGTGGGCGACGAGGGTGGCTTTGCCCCCAACCTGAACGGTGCCGAAGAGGCCTGCGGGGTGATCGTCGACGCGATCAAGAAGGCCGGTTACACGCCTGGCAAGGACATCGGCCTGGCCCTCGACGTGGCCAGCAGCGAGCTCTTCAAGGACGGCAAGTACGTCTTCAAGAAAGAGGGCAAGACCCTCGACACCGCCGGCATGATCGCGCTTTACAAAAAACTGGCGCAGGACTTCCACGTGGTTTCGGTGGAAGACGGCATGGCCGAAAACGACTGGGACGGCTGGGTGGCGTTGACCAAGGAGCTCGGCGAGAGCGTGCAGCTCGTGGGCGACGATCTCTTCGTGACCAACGCCGAGCGCATTCAGATGGGCATCGCCAAGAGCGCCGCAAACAGCGTGCTCGTGAAGGTGAACCAGATCGGCTCCATCACGGAGACCCTGGAGGCCGTCGAGAGCGCCCACCGCAATGGCTGGACCACCGTGACCTCGCACCGCTCCGGGGAGACCGAAGACGCGTTCATCGCGGATCTCGCGGTGGCCACGCGCGCAGGGCAGATCAAGACCGGCTCGCTCGCCCGCTCGGACAGGACGGCAAAGTACAACCGCCTGCTCAAGATCGAGCAGGAGCTCGGTGCGACCGCCATCTACCCCGGCGTTTCGGCCTTCCGCGCCAAGCGCTGAGCGCCGCCGCACGACTGCGCACATACAACGCCCTCGGCACCTCGCGGTACCGGGGGCGTTTTTGTGTCGGCGGCGCTATTTGCCTGCCAGCACGTTGCGCGCGATCACCATCCGCTGGATCTGGCTCGTGCCCTCGTAGATTTGCAGCAGCTTCGCGTCCCGCATCAGCTTTTCCACGGGGTACTCCTTGGTGTACCCGTAGCCGCCGAAGATTTGTACGGCGTCCGTGGCGACCTGCATGGCCGCGTCGGCGCCGTAGGCCTTGGCGTAGCTCGAGACCACCGAGTCGATCTGACCCTGCTCGATGGCCCAGGCGGCCTTGTGACAGAGCAGCCGGGTGGCTTCGTGAGCGATGGCCATCTCGGCCAGCATGAACTGCACGGCCTGATGTTGCGCGATGGGCACCCCGAAGGTCTTGCGCTCGAGGGCGTAGGTCCGCGATTCATCGAGGCAGCGCCGAATCAACCCGGCCGCCCCGGCGGCGATCCAGGGCCGGGTGCGATCGAAGGTGCGCATGGCGATCTTGAAACCCTCGCCCTCGGGGCCCACCACGTGGCTGGCGTCGAGCTTCACCTCGTCGAAGAGCACGTCGGTGGTGTTCGAGGCCCGCTGCCCCATCTTGTTTTCTTTCTTCCCCACGGAGACGCCCGGCAGGCTTCGGTCGAGCACGAAGCAGGTCACGCCCTTGTGCCGTTCGGTGCCCTCGGCGCGCGCGAAGGTGACATACCAATCGGCCACGCCGCCGTTCGTGATCCAGCGCTTCTGGCCCGTCAGGATGTACGTGTTTCCCTCTTTCCGGTAACGGCTCTTGAGCCCTGCCACGTCCGAGCCGGCATCGGGTTCCGAGCACGCGTAGGCGGCGAAAATCGGCTTCTCGAGCAAACGGCCGAGGTACTCCTTTTTCTGTGCGTCCGAGCCCGCCAACATGAGCGGCATCGAGGCCAGGGCATTACCCGCCAGCGTGGTGTTCACCCCCACGCAGCCATAAGAGATCTCTTCCAGGATCAGGCAATGAGACAAGCACGAAAGCCCGAGCCCGCCGATCGACTCGGGCAGCTCACAATTCATGAGGCCCGTCTCCCAGGCCTTCTTGCAGATCTCGTCGGGGAACGTGCCGTGCTCGTCGAGCTCACCGGCGACCGGTATGATCTCGTTCTTCGTGAAGTTGCGGGCCGTGTCGATGAGTTGCTGTTGCTCTTCCGTGAAGTCGAAACCAACCATGCGTGTCCTCCAGAGCCCTCAAGCATAACCCGCTTTGCCGGCCCTGCCGAATCGGGCACGCCCGAGGCTGTCGGCCTCTTGGGTCAAGCCGTTGGCACGCCGCGTGCGGAGCGGAGCCTCGGGGGCCTCAGGGGGCCCGTTCCGAAGCATCGCTGCCCGTGCCGGACTCTGCCGCTCGGGCGGCTTGACGAGCTTGGCGCTTCCGCGCGCGCTCTTCGGCCTGGTTTTGCTCGAAGCGCAGCTGATCCCGCGTTGCCCGGCTGCCCATGACGAAGCCCAAGACGACGCCCAGCACGAGGATGACGGGGATGTAAATGAAGTGGGATGAGGGAGGCAGGTCCATGCGACGGCGCGCGGCGCTCAGGCTTGACGGTCGAGCTTGCGGCGTAGCTCGTTCACCTCGGCGTGGGCTTTGGTGAGCCCCTTCGCAATCACGACCAGATACACGACCAGCGCGACCCAAATGAACCCGTAGGCCCCAGCGATGAAGGGATTGGCGGCGATGGTCGTGGGATCTTTGTCAGCCACCGGGGCGTAGCCCTGGGCCAAAGCCAGGCGGGGCGCTCCTGCCCACGCGACCAGCACCGTCACGGCCGCCACCACGGTCGTGAAAAAAGATGAGAGGCGGCTGTTCATGCGCGTTTGGTCTCCATGAGGGGGGGCAAGCCCGCGGGGTCTTCGAGGGCGTCTTCGACATCGAGGTGCAGCGTCTCCACTTCGGCCCGCAGGCGCTCGAGGCGCAAGCGCACGGCCAGAAGCACGCCCCAGAACACCGAGAAAAGCAGCAGCGAGGTCCAAAACACGCTACGCATCTCGGGCTGGAGCGAGGGCACGACCGAGGTCTTCGGATGGATGGTGCGCCAGATGTGCACGCTGACGTAAACCAGGGGCACATCAGCCGCGGCGAAGAGCGCGAGCGCGGCGGCCAGTTTTCGAGAGGCGGGGCCACCGTACCGCCGGGCCAGCAGGTAGGCGAGCATGATGAGCCACAGCAGCAAGGAGCTGGTGAGGCGGGCATCCCACTGCCAGTACACACCCCACGCCACGCGGCCCCACAGCGGGCCGGTCACCAGGACGCAGATGCCGAAGAGCACCGCGAGCTCGGCGCTGGCGCGGGCCAGGCGGTCGCCCGCCTCGGAACCTTTGAAGAGATACGCCACACTGCCGCCGGCGCACACGAACACCGAGAGCATGAGCAGCCAGGCGCAGGGCACGTGAAAATAGAAGATCTTCTGTACCGGCCCCATCGTCGACTCGACGGGGGCTTGCACGATCATCTGGGGTACCCAGGCAAAGCCCACGGCACACACCAGTGCGCCCAGCAAAAAGGGCAAGGTGAGACCCGGGGGCCGGTTCGCTTTCGAGGAGGTCGTCATGGGCGGCGCCAAAGGCAGACGCAGCATAACCGCTGCGGGGGGGGTGTGCATTCCCCCTTCTCGGGCCCGCGGCGCCGTTTTCCGTCAGGGCAGCGGCAGTCCACCCCCGGAAAGTCCCCCTTCCACGAGATCGCCGATCATGGGAAGGTCGGGACACTTTTGTTCCACGGGGGCGCAGGACGCCGGGTTCTGGGGCAAGCCCAGAGGGAGTGACCCCGTTCCCGCCGCCAGCATGGCGCAGGAGGGGAACGCGGAGAGGAACGTGTCGGCGCGGGCGAGGCTATCGTTGAGACAGGTCTCGAGCTCGCCCACCGTGGCCGTACAGTTTTCGGGCGCCGTGCAGTCGGTTTCGGTGGGGGCGCCGGCATCCGGCGTGGCCGAGGCCTCGCAGGCCGCGACGGCGGCTTGGCAGCTCTGGCCGGGATTTGCGGCTGGTGAGCCCGGGGAGCCGACGGCCGCGAGCACGCCTGCCACGCGACAAAGCTTCGGCGTCAACGCGGCCTCGAAATCCGCGCCCCAGTTTTGGAAATCTTTGCAGGCCTGCGCGAGCTCGTCCGGGCTCAGCTGGTCGACCCGCTTGTTTTTGTCGAGGCGTGTGTCGATACCGCCCAGCCCCCCGGTGCCAGTCCCCCCGACGCCTCCGCTGCCCCCACCCGCATCCACGGAAGGTGCGTCGCTGCTGTCGTCGTCGTCGCAGGCGACGGGAACCAACAAGACCAAACACAGCGGCCAAACGAACCCAGGTGCGCGCTTCATGAACGTCCTCGTTTCTCTTGGGGGCCGCGGCCGCCCGTGAGCTTCAATCATATCGCGTCGCGGGCCCGTCTGCTGCCTCTGCGGCGCGTACGCCGCGGGCCGGCGGTCATTCGCCGGTCACCACCGGCTCGAAGGCCCACAACCCCAAAAGCACGAAGATGACGTCCATCGAAGCCAAAAATTGGGTCCAGAAGACAACCGTGGCCAGGTCGGCCGTTTGGGGATCGAGCAGAAGGCTCGTGCCCCGCACGCCCGCCATGACGAGGGGCGTGACCAGAGGAAACAGCAGGGCCGCGATGAGCGCGTCCCGGCTCTTGGCGCGCAGCAGGGCGCCCGAGATGACCGTGCCCACCGCCCCGTAGCCCACGGTTCCCAGGACCAGGAGCACCACCAGCCAGGCCGCGTGGCGGCCGATGTCCGCGCTGAAGAAGACCGCGGCGAGGAAGGTCACCACCGCCTCCACCAGCAGCATCAGAGCCACCACGCCCAGCAGCTTGCCCAGATAGATGGCCGCCCGCGGCGCAGGTGAAAGCAGCAGCGCCCTCACCGCTTCCAAGTCCCGCTCGCGGTCGAAGGTGCGGGCAAGGGCGATGGTGCCGGAGAACAGCAGCCCGACCCACAAGATGCCCGCCGTCACCGGGGGCAAGAGGGCGTCGCCCGCCGGGTTTACGAAGGCGAAGGCGAAGATGAGCACCACGAGCACGGCAAAAAAGCCCATGGTGGCGGTGATCTCGCGGCTACGCCACTCGATGCGAAGGTCCTTGCCCGCGACGAGCAAGACGGTTTTGAAGAAGGAAGGCGGACGATTCGTGGACATCAGGTCGCCTCCGGCACACGCGCGGCGGCAGTCTTGTCCTGGTACAGACGCCGCAGGTCTTCGCCCGAAAGGGGCACGGGCACCGGTGCGTCGTACACCAGGCGGCCCCGGCGGAGCACCAGGACCTGATCGGCCAGGGGCGCCACGGCGTCGAGGTCGTGGGTCACCACCACCACGATGCGCCCATCGGCCCGCTGTGCGGCCAGCTGCGCGGCCAGCCACTCCGCGCCCGTAGGATCCAGGGCCGCGCTGGGCTCGTCGAAGAGCAGGATCGGGGGCTCGTGGAGCAGCGCCCGAGCCAGGGCGAGCCTTTGCTGCATGCCCCGAGAATACGTTCGTACGGGAGCTGTGGGATCGACGTGCCCCAAGCCCACGCGTTCGAGCAGGGCAGGGGCCGCGATCTGTCGACCGTGCAAAGCGCCGAAGAGCGCGAGGTTGTCGAAGGCACCGAGGTCGCCGTAGAGCCCCGGATCGTGCCCCACGTACCCGATCGCCGCGCGGGCGGGTGCCGTGGGATGCAGGGGAGCGTCACCCCACCGAAGCGTGCCCGTGGTGGGCCGAACCAGCGTGGCCAGCACGCCCAGTAAC
The DNA here is from genome assembly GCA_022184915.1 of Myxococcales bacterium. NCBI lineage: Bacteria > Pseudomonadati > Myxococcota > Myxococcia > Myxococcales > Myxococcales bacterium. The sequence continues at coordinate 961,554 of JAGTJU010000001.1, forward strand.
GTGCTCTTGCCGGCGCCGTTCGGTCCGAGGATGGTGGCCACCTGCCCCGGGGAAAACACGGTGCTCACCCCCACGAGGGCGCGGTGGCGCCCGAAGGACTTGCCCACGTTCTCCAGGTGCAAGCACGGGCCCTCGACGGACATGTCGCTAGGCCTTGGGCTGGTCCAGCGCCTGAAGGTCGCGGTACACGCTCTCGAGCTGCGTGACCAGGGTGGCGCGGCGCGCCTCGTCGACGTCGGCGCCGCTGCGTCGTTTGCGCTCCAGGGCCACCAACTCGCCAAAGAGATTCTCGCGCCGGTTGCGGAGATCTTGGCGCCGCCTGTCGAGCTTGCCTGCATCCACCCGCTTCACCCCCAAAACGCCCCACAGGCCCCAGGCCAAGAGGACGAGGCAGAGCGCGATGACGACCATGTGTCCCGCGCGGTCGACCTTCGGCAGACCTGCGATCGTGATCTCGATGGTCTCGCCCGCCTTGACGTCCGCAAGCTCGTAAAGAGACACGGCGTTTCCCTGATTGTCCGTGTCCTTCGGCAGGGTCTTGAGGCCCGGCGATGAAAGCGTCAGCTTGTAGCTGTCGGGTACGATGACCAGCGGGCTCTTTGCGCCGACGGGCATCTTTTGCTCGAACACGAGCGTGTCATCCCCGTAGGTGGGGAGCATGAACGCGAACCGCGCCTGCACCCCCTTGTCTCGGGGGCCGGTGGGAGGCACAGGGGCCCGCATCAGCAAACCCTTGCTCTTGACCTCTTCCACCGGGGCGCTGTCGTTGAACGCCTGAAAGCTGGTCATTTCCGTTGGCAGCGGTACGAATATGCCGCCGGGGCCGCCGTCGAAGACCTTGTCAGAGTCGTTTTTGAACGAGAGCACCTCGCCCACGAAGAGGAAATCCTCTCTGACCTCGAAAATGAAGCGTGACGAGCGATCGAGGCTCAACACCGACAGGTCATCGGTGCGTGCGGGGGGCGCCAGACGAGGCAGCCGCATTCCCGCATCGGGTGGCATGCGGAAAGGACGGCTGCCGACGCGAAACCCTCCAACCTCCACAACCACCAGATAGCCCAGGTCGGGAGCGGTGGGCAGGTCGGCGAAGCGGGCAATCCCTCGTGCGTCCGTCGTTTGCTCGAACGCCTGTACCCGGCCGTCCTTACCCGCCTGACCCAAGTTGACGGAGTTTCCCGCCACCGGCCGGCCTTCGTCGTCCACCACCCCCACCTCGAGAGTTCCGGGAGGTAGGTCAGACGACGCTTCAGGCGCCGGCACCGTGATCGAGAACGAAAACCGCGCTGCGGGGGGCGTGCCGCCTGCATGAGGGTCGCCCGCGGGCGCCGCGCCGGCGGGCGAAGACCCCGCGGGGGGCAAACCCGAGATGAGCATGGTGCGCACGCCTCCCGTGGCCGGCACGGCGAAGGGCTGGGTCTCGAGCGCTTCCCCGTCCACCACGGCCACGGCCTGGAACATGGCCCCCGGGGGCAGGCCCGCGAACGTGGCGCGTCCGTCCTCGCCGGTCGTCTCCGTCTTGACCTGCGGGGCGCCTCCGTTGGGCGTCACCGTGGCCTTCACGGCGATCCCGGTCGCCGGGTTTGCGGGCATCTTGCGCGCCACCCGCACGCTGACGGTGCCCGCGGGCAGATCGGCCACGGGCAGAGGCCGCCCCGCCATTTGGCGCAGATCGGGCGGTTGGGCAAAGCCTGGCGAGGCAAGGCACAGGGCAGCCAGGGCCCACGCACAAGCTTGCGCTGCGAGAGCTCCGCGTCGTGCGGAAGGTAAGCGCCTCACGTGGGCTCCCCGGAAGCCGCCAGCTTGTGGCCACACTTCTTGCAGAATTCGGCATCCGCGTCGTTCACGGCCTGACATGCCGAACAGCTGCGGTGCGGGCCGGGTGCCGCGGCGGCCTGGTCACCCGCCTCGGGGGCCCCGTTTTTTTTCGCCGTCGGCCAAGCGGTTGCGCAGTTCGTGCTCTATGAGCGCGCGCAAATCGTCGCCGGCCTCGAGTTCCCCGATGAGGCGCATGGCTCTGCGGCGGTAGCGCTGGGTCATCTCTTCGTAGTCGGCTTCGGAGATCTTCCTCATGTGGAAGTCCATCTCCACCTCCTTGATCGCCTTGAGCACCGAGGCTTTCTCTCGCTGCAAGTCGCGCACCCGGCTTGGCTCCGTGGGGGCTGTCATGCGCTCGACGGAGGCGGGATCGACGAGGGGGCCCAGCACACGCCAGGCGGCCACGGCGGCGAAGCCCAAGGTCATCCCTCCGAGGCCCAGCATGACCAGGGGAGGGCCGAAGGCCAGGCGACCCACGAAGACCCCGAAGGCCACTCCGACCGCGGCGCCAATGACCGCCAAAGACAGCGCAAGGCCGCGGGAGGCGTGGGAATGGGATGCGGGGGAGGTGGTAGGCACTTTGAGAGGGGGGAAGGAGCGGCGAGGAACGGCGAGAGTGTACGCGCCCGGCACGCGCGCGGAAAGCAGACGGAGCGAAAAAGCCGGCCGCGGATCAGTCGAGCTTGTCGAGCTCTTCGTCGAGCTTGTCCTCGAGGTCGGGGCGCTGGTTGGCGCTGCCTTTGGGCTCAATTTCGCCGCCCGCGAGACCGGGGCCAAGCGCGGCTTTTTTGTGTGAGAACCGCCAGGCCACGAACGCCAGGGCTCCCACGCCCGCCGCGCCCATGCCGTAGGGCAACGCCCAGGCGAGGCGATTCACCCCCTGGTCGAGCGGTGCTGCCAACGCAGACTGCCCATCGTAGCGTGCGATGAAGTACTGGATGACTTCGTCCCTCGTTTTGCCCTCCTCCAGGAGGCCGCGGATGATGGCGAACTCTTTCGGGGCGTAGTCGCACTCGGCCTCGCCGCAGTCGCCCAGGATGTGCCGGCAGCCACACATGCACATCAAGTTCTTGCCGAACCACTCGAGCTCGGCTTCGATATGGGAGGGCTCTGGCGCCGCAGCGGCCCGGCTGGGAATGAGGAGACCGCCAACGCCCACGAACGCCACGAGGAGCAGGGTCGTGGCGGCCTGGGTGGCCCCGCCCACATCGGCCTTCACCTTGGCCGCGAGCGGCGCAAGCACGCGTTCCGGCAACAACGTGATGCCCGTGCCGAAGGCCAACATCATGAACCCCACCCAGATCCAATCCACCAGGGGATTCACGCGTATCTCGAAGTTGCCGATGCCTTCAGAAAGGTCGAAGTTCCCGAGCGTGATGTAGAGATCCTCGGCGGGCGAGCGCCGAATGGCCACCTCGGTCGTGCGGTCGCTGTTTTTGTTTGTGTAGTACCACATGGCCGGGTGAAGGCGATCTATCTCCTTCCCCCGCTGCGAGACGAGGATGTCCCCCGTCACCATCTCCTTTTGGCGGTCTTCCTCGTGGCGCAGCTTCAGTAGCTTGAGCGCGTAGCCGCCGAAGTTGATCTCCTGACCGGGGCGCATCTCGATCTGCTCTTCTTTTTGGTACGCGGTGCCGGCAAAGCCCACGAACATCAGCACGATGCCCACGTGCACCACGTAGCCGCCATAACGACGGCGCCCTCGCAGCATCATGCCCAGCAGAGCCGAGAAGGGGTCGCTGCCGCTGTTCTTGCGCCGGATCCGAATGCCTCGCGCGAACTCTTGCAGGATGGTTCCCAGAGTGAACGCACAGAACGTAAAGCAGATGGTGGCCGCGATCGAGTCTGTCAGCTTCAAGACGAAGCAGGCGCCCAGGGTGCCGAGCGCCGAGAGCGTGGGCCAGGTGAACTGGTATTTGAGGTTGCTCACCGAGGCTTTGCGCCAAGCGATGAGAGGGCCAATGCCCGTCAGCAGGAGCAGCGCCAGACCAATAGGCACCATCCAACGGTTGAAGAAGGGCGGGCCCACGGTCAACCGCTCGCCCCGCAGCCACTCCGACAGGGTTGGGTACATGGTGGCGAACAAGACGAAAAACGCCGTGAACAGCAAGATCCAGTTGTTGAAGAGGAAGGCGCTTTCACGCGAAAGGATGGAGTCGAGCTGGCCGCGCGAACGCAGAGGGGCAAACGAACGATCAAAACCCCGAAGCTGATGAGGGTCACGGCACCCATGAAAAACAGGAAGATCCAGGCGAGCTTCGTGTCTTGGCCGAACGCGTGGACCGACTGCACGATGCCCGAGCGGGTCATGAAGGTGCCGAAGATGGTGAGCAGGAACGTCAGGATGACCAGGGTGAAGTTCCAGATCTTCATCATGCCCCGTCGCTCCTGGATCATGATGGAGTGCAGGAAGGCCGTCGCTGTGAACCAGGGAAGTGCCCTGCGTTCTCGACGGGGTCCCAGCCCAAAAACCGCCCCAGCCAAGCTCCTCGTAGGCCCACAGCATGCCCAGGGTGAGGCCCATCGACAAAAAGAACCAGGCGATGAGGGTCCAGCGGCGTACCGACATGATCCAGGCGTCATCGAGGTGCCCGGAGATGAGCGCGCCCATGGCGAAGGCAAACGGAATGCTCATACCCACGAAGCCCACGTAGAGCGCCGGGGGGTGGGTGATCATGTACGCGTTTTGGAGGAGCGGATTGAGCCCGTTGCCTACCGTGGGCGCCTCACCCAAAAACGTGGCGAAGGGGTTCTTGTGGTAGAGGATGAGGAAGAGAAAAAAGTCTGCGATGACCATCAGCGTGGCGATGGCGTAGGGCAGGATCTCCTTGTGCCGGTGCCGGTTCGTGTGGATGGCAATGGCGCCGAACACGGCGAGGAGGAAGACCCACCAGAGGATGGAACCGTCGAGTCCCCCCCAATAGGCTGTGATCTTGTAGAAGAGGGGAGAGTTGGCGTCTGTGTAGTGCTGGACGTACTTGATCGAGTAGTCCTGCGACAAAAACGCGTACACGATCGCCACCGAGGAGAGGCCGAGTACCGCGGCAAGCAGGTACGTGGCGGCCCGTCCCGAAGCCATCAAACGCTCGTTGCTGCGCCGTGCGCCCACGACCGAGGCGACACCGCCGTAGGTCGCGACGACGAAAGCCAACAACAGAGTCAGCGTGCCGAATGTCGCCATGGTCCGTTCCTTATTCAGAGGGGGAACCTGCGGCAGGTTCGATTTGTTCCCGTGCCGCCCCGCCACGCCGCCCAACCCGGAGCCAAACGTTAGCATGGGGGGAAGCCCCCACAAGCGGAACTGCCGCCGTGAGTTACGTTTGTGGCACGGCAGCGCGGCGGCGCCCCCGTGCCGTTTCGGTGGCCCCCAGAGCCTCTACGGGGCCCCTCGAACGCAGAACGCCGCGAGCGCTTCCGAGACACTTCGCGTAAGCACGGCCCCGAATCCTCGGGCCTTGTCGGCCGGTCGACGGTCGAGCCGGGCGCCCTGCGTGTTCATCGTCACGACCCAATCGGCTCGCCGGGCTGGCTCGTGGCGCTGACGATACCGGCGCTGCGCGGGGAAGTAACGATGGTGGATGCGGTGAAGCACGTCTTCGGCCGTGCGGCCGCGCGCCTCGTCGCGTGCTTGAACCCGTGCCTCGGCAATCGCCCAGTCCACCTCGATCGAGACAAGGGCGGCGGCCCTTGCATGGGTCAACCTCTGCGTGAAGACCCCTTCGACCACGACCACGCTGGCTGTGGGGACATGAAGCGCGAAGACGCTCTCGGGTGCTCCCTCGACGTAGCGGGGAACCTCGACCACCGCGTCGCCGCCTTTGATGCGCGCCAAAGTGTCGTCGAGCCGAGCGAGGTCGTAGTAGCGGTCGTAATAGGCGGTGGCTTCGTCGGCGCACTCTGCCCAGGCCACGGGTCGACGAAAGTCGTCAACGTGCACGGTGACGACATAGCGCCCCGTGCGCGGCAACTGCGCAGCCAGCCAGCGGGCGCAGGTGGACTTCCCGCTGCCATCGATGCCCTCCACGAAAAGAAAGGGGGGCGGGCTCATGCGGAGGTCCCCGGAAAGGCCCGCTGAGCGCGCTGCCGGAGCAGGCCGTGGCAAAGTCCGTTGCTGGCGAGGATGCCGCGTCCGTGGCGCACGTCGGGTCTGTTGTACGTGAACGCACGCCCGTCCGCGTCGGTCACGCAGCCTCCCGCCTCGGTCACGATGAGCGCGGGGGCGCATGTGTCCCACTCCTTCTCTGCGCTCGACAACCACACACACGCATCGAGCTCGCCCCGTGCGAGCGCCATCATCTTCGTGGAGGCCCCCATCCCGGTCCGCGCCAGGGGCGGGGAGTCCGCGAGAAAGCTGTGAAGTGCGGCGTTCGCCGCGAATCGACTCGTCCCGATACGGAACGCTGCCAGGCGGTTCTGTTCGGAGACCCGTAGGCGGCGCGTGGGGCCACGCCGCTCGGACATGAACGCGCCTTCGCCTGCCACCGCCCAGGAGAGGCGGCCAGCCGAGGGTTCGAGCACGGCGGCCACCTGAGCCTGCCCGTCAATGACCAACGCCACGTGCACCGAAAACTCTCCCGTTCGGGCCACGAAGTCGCGAGTGCCGTCGAGGGGATCGACCACCCACACGCGCTCGCAGCCGAGTCGTTCCGGCCCGTCGACGGATTCCTCACTCAGCCAGCCATCGTGGGGGAAGTGGCCCCTCAAGGTCTCGATGAGGGCCTGGTTTGCGGCCAGATCGGCGGCGGTTACGGGCGAGCCGTCGGACTTGTTCACCTGCTGGGTGGGGCCGACCGCTTCGATGGCGGCCCCGGCTGCCAGGGCCGCGGCCTGCGCCATGGCCAACTCGTGAGACAGGCGAGAGGCGCTCACTGTTCACAGGTGGAAAGAGGCGCCAGGCGACAAACGCCCGCGACGCAGCGGGCGGGGCCGACACACGTCCGTCCGCCGGCGTTGGCTCCGCACGCTCCCCCGTCGGACGCAGGCGTCAAGCAACGATGCTCGCCCAGGTTGTTCCTGACGCACGCGGCCCGCCCGCCCGGGCAATGCACCACCATTCGTCCTTCGATGCGACAGATCTGGTTGGCGGTTCCGAGGGGAGCCACCCGACAGACGGGCAGGGGCGCCGCCGCAAGCGTCGTCAGCTGCGGCTCGGTCAGGCACAGGAGGCCGTCGGTGTGCGCACACTGGCCGTCGCCGCTGCAGGGCATGCCGGCGGTGAGCGGCGCCTGGCACTGCCCGCCGAGGCACGCGAGGGCAGGGGGGCAAGGCGTGTCCTCGCTGCAGGAGGCGCCCAGCCCCGAAGGCGAAATGCAAATTCCCGCGATGCCGCAGCGCAGGCCCGAAAGACAGCCGGCCGTCTCCGCGCAGGAAGACCCCTCGGGCCGCGTGGCGCGGCAGGTTCCGCAGCCCTCATCGACCTGCTCACAGAAACCGGTGGCGCACTGCGTATGCCCGCCGCACGCTCTGCCTTCCGGACGCATGCCCGGGGGGCGGCAGGCCTCGGGCTCGAGGAACTCGCTAATTTGGGGGCACGCGGCCCGCTCGAGCTCTTGAGCGCACAGCACGAGCGTGAAGGGCGTGTGCCCCGTGTCTCTCGCTGCCGCATCGGCCTCGCAGGCTGCTGCCCAGCGGGATCGACAGACCTCGGGCCTTCCGAACGCTTCTCGCAGCTTGAAGTCGGAGCACGTGGCCAGGCGGGTGCAGAACCGTTCGGCCCGCAAGGCGCATCCTTGTTTGACGGTGAAGAGGAGGGGGGCGCCGCTCCCGCCGTCCGGATCCTGGGTGGCCGCGTCGGGGCTAGCGGGGGTCCAGGTGTCCGCGTCCGTGGTCTCGAAGCCCGGCCGTACGCGCTCGGGGGCTTGGGCGCCGTCCCCCGGGGCGCCCGCATCCAGGATCGGCACCTCCTTCGCGTCCCCGTCGGGAATCTGCGCAGCGTCGTCGTGACCGCATGCGCCGCCGACCAACGCCGTAGCCAAGAGGAAAGCCAGGCGCCCCAAGGCAAGGGACGTCCGGGCCCGTGGGGCGCGGCGACGCGATGGAGCCGGGTCTCGGGGCGCGCACGGCGCTGCCGGGCGCCACCCGCACGAGTCGTGGGTAGCCGATGACATGGAAAAGCCAGGGTAAAGCGAGGATAAAGCGAGCAAAAACTAAGGGTTTGTCTTTTCAGGTTAGGGGAAAATGCCTGACGCTGCCAACCGAAACGCAGACGAGGGTCGCCCTGTTTCTGGGCACCAGTTGCCCGGGCGAAGGCGTCTTCGTGCAGAGTGGCAGACAGGGGTGCCGTGGGCACACTGGCCCTCTTGGGTCTTCGTGCGCGGCGCGACTTCGCCGCCCCGCGTCCGCCCTAGCCCTGGTCAAGTCACTCAGAATTGCCCTTCCCGAAACGCGCGCTTAACCACACCGGCGCTACCCTGGGCGAGCATGAAGATGAGGCAAGTGCTCCGGACACGAAGGGTGGGCCCCGCAGCGGGCATGCTCATGGCGTTGGCGTTGGTGCCATCCTGGGCCTCACCGGCGTTCGCCGAGGATGCCGCAGTCAAGCTCACGGCGGACGAGGTCAACGCGCTTTGGACCTGCCTTGCCGCCTTCCTCGTATTCTTCATGCAGGCTGGCTTTGCCATGGTGGAAGCGGGCATGACGAGTGCCCGCAACACGGCAAACATCCTCATGAAGAACCTCATGGATTTCTCGGTGGGCTCCATGGCGTTCTGGGTCCTGGGTTTCGGGCTCATGTTCGGCGCCTCCGGTGGGTTCGCGGGTATGAACGGGTTCTTCTACGACCCCTCGAACGTGCTCGGAGAGCAAACGATGGCTTCAGCCAAAGGGTGGTCGGAGGGCTTCTCGTGGGCCTTCTTCCTCTTTCAAACGGCGTTTGCGGGCACGGCAGCCACCATCGTTTCGGGCGCCATGGCCGAGCGAACCAAGTTCGGCAGCTATGTCGTGTTTTCCGCGGTGATGACCGCCGTCATCTACCCTCTTTTCGGGTCGTGGGCGTGGGGCAGCTTGTATCTTGGGTCGGGCTGGCTCGAGAACATGGGCTTCCACGACTTCGCCGGCTCCACGGTCGTCCACTCGGTGGGCGGCTGGGCGGCCCTGGCGGGCGCCATCGTCCTGGGGCCACGTTCGGGACGCTACAGGGGCCAGCAGGTGACCGCGATGCCTGGGCACAGCTTGCCCTTGGCGTCGCTGGGCGTCTTCATTCTCTGGCTGGGTTGGTTCGGGTTCAACCCGGGAAGCACCACCTCTGTGAGCAATGCGGCATTTGCGAGCATCGCCGTCACGACGAACATGGCGGCTGCTGCCGGCGCGTTTGGAGGCATGGCGTTGTCGTGGCTCTGGTTCAAGCGGCCCGATCCCACGTTCGCCCTGAACGGCGCCCTTGCGGGACTCGTGGCAATCACCGCGGGGTGTGACGTGTTCTCCGTGGCCTCGGCTCTCGTCGTGGGGCTCGCCGCCGGATTCCTGGTCGTGGTCTCGGTCGTCTTGGTGGACAAGATTCGCGTCGACGACCCCGTGGGGGCCATCTCGGTGCATGGCGTGTGCGGCGCCTGGGGGACCCTGGCGGTGGGTTTGTTTGCCAAGGGTAATGGCCTGCTCACGAGCGGAAGCGCCAACCTCCTCATGTCACAGATCGTCGGCGTGGCTGCAGCCTTCGTGTGGGCCTTCGGGGTGGGTTACATCGTGTTCCGGCTGCTGAAGGCCACGCTGGGCGTCCGGGTGGACCGCGAAGCGGAGTTGACCGGTCTGGATCTCGTGGAGCACGGCGTCGAAGCCTACCCCGAGTTCCAGGGTGTGTTCACGAATGCTACGGTTGACTCGGCTTCCGACGCTGACCCCACCGTGGCGGCGACTCCAGCCATGGTTTATCCGACGAGATGACGACCTGGACGACGACCAAGATGACGACGATGACACATGAGAGGCGTACATGAGCGCGAACACACGATTCGGAGGGATGGGGGGGTACCCGCTTCGCCCCGTGGGCGCCGAAGCTCCGCCTCCACTGGAACGCCCCATCTCGGCAACTTCGGTGGTGGAATTGGCTCCTGAACCCAGCCCCGACAGGGAGATCCGCATCGGCACCGACGGCACCATCACAGCCCAGGGGCCTGTGGAGGAGCATTTCTCCGGAGCCCTGTCGTACGGCGCCCGCCTTGGTGCTTTGGTGGGCGAACTCCTGGGTTTCGATCGGCTCACCGCGATCGACATGCAGTTCAAGAACAAGCGATGGGCGATGCTGGTATCGCACTCCGGGGAGGTGGTCGCAAAGAGCATCGCCAATCAGGACGATCTCAAGCGCTTCAAAGCCCGCTTCGGTCTTTAGGAGGTCATGATGGACATGGAGCTCACGGCTGCGTTGCCCTCGCTCAGGGACGTCGAGGGGGTCATGGCCAGTTTCGTGCTTTCGGACGAAGGCGAGGTCGTGGCGCGCGACCTGGCGGCGTTCGTGGACGACAGCGCTTTACGGGAAGTAGCTCCACGGCTCGGGCGCTTCCACGAAGCCATGTCGTCGACAGGCGATTTTCTCGACCTGTTCGTGCTCGAGTTCGGTGAGCAGGCTTTGCACGCGCGGCGCGTGCCGAATGGTTTCCTGTGTCTCATCACCACGGCTCAGGTCAACGGGCCCGCCTTACGTATGGCCGTCAACTTGATGGCGCGCCGGGTGGGTGACCGCATCGCCCAGCGCCACGGGAGCTTGCCACCCCAGACGATGCCTGTGGTTCCCCCCACGCCTACCGGTTTGCCCACGCTGACGGCGTCACGACCCACGCCTCCGCCCGTGCCTCCCCCGCTGTCTCGCTCCACGCCCACGATGGTTCAGTCCCGGACGCCGACCACCCAGGCAACGGCTGTTCGCCCGCCTCCGACACCAGGACCGATCGCCCCTGCACCGTCGCGGCCCATGCGGATCTACCGTGGGCAGATCCTGAAGGGGTGAGGCGCGTCTCAGTCCGGCCCTCCCGGCGTCAGCGGCCGCTGCCCAGCTTCACGATGGCGTCGAATTCGGCCTTCGTCACCGGTTGAACCGAAAGCCGACTCCGCTTCGCGAGGACCATTTCGGACAGGAGGGGATCCGCCTTGACCTCGTCGAGGGTCACGGGGCGTGAGAACTTGCTCGCGAACTGGATGTGAACCCCGAACCATCGCGGATCTTGCGGGGTTGACGCCGGATCGTGGTGGTCGGACTTCGGATCGAACTGGGTAGGATCAGGGCTGCCCGGCTTCACCACCACGGCTGTCCCCACGATCGCCGAGGGAGCCGCATTCGAGTGGTAATACAGCACAAGGTCTTCCACCTGGATCTCGTCCCGAAGCAGGTTGCGAGCCTGGTAATTTCTGACGCCGTCCCAGAATGTGGTGCCTCGTTTGGCGGCTGCCAAATCGTCGATCGAGAACACCTCTGGCTCTGACTTCATCAACCAATGACGCTTCGGCATGAATGAACGCAATGAGCATGCCGGGTTCCAGCAGGGGAATCAATTCCCCCAAGGCCTGAGCCGGCGGGTACGATGACGCGGAGGGACGCGGGGGGCTCCCGCCGTGGGAGCCGTCTTGCCGAAACCCGCGAACCCGGGTAATAAGCGGGCTCTCTGCGGCAAGGCCTTTGGGTTTGCCCCGGGGTCGCCCAGATTCGCTGCGCCTGTCCGCCTCCGGCCTCCGGAACGGGTGGGCCATCCGCCAAGAAGGAACCAAGTTGGAAACTCTGATTACCGGCCTTACCGTGTTCGTGTTGGCAGTTTTCGTGGGCTTCGAGCTCATCACGAAGGTGCCGCCGACGCTGCACACCCCCTTGATGTCCGGGTCGAACGCCATCTCGGGCATCACGCTCGCGGGCGCGCTCCTGGCGGCCGGTATGAAGGAAGACCAGCTGTCGATGTGGCTGGGCTTCGGGGCGACCGTGCTGGCCACCGTCAACGTGGTGGGAGGGTTCCTGGTGACGAACCGGATGCTCTCCATGTTCAAGCGAAAGCGCTGACGCCCGTCGCGCGTTTCGCCGTCGTTAGCCTCCTGCTGCTCTCCTTTCGACCTGAACGGATCCCCCGTGCTGAACAACATCATCAACCTGGCGTATCTCGTCGCCTCTGTCTTCTTCATCCTGGGCATCAAACTGCTGGGCCGGCCCAAAACCGCTGTTCGCGGCAACGCCTACGGCGCGATCGCGATGTTCATCGCGGTGTTGGTGACCCTGCTCGATCAGCGCATCACCTCGTTCGGCATGATTCTCGCCGGCATCGCCGTGGGATCTCTCGTGGGGGCCATCGTCGCCGTGAAGGTGCCCATGACGGCCATGCCACAGCTCGTGGCGCTGCTCAACGGGTTCGGTGGCGCCGCTTCGACCCTGGTGGCTGCGACCGCGCTTTACCAGGTGCAGCTCGGCCTTCAGGTGTCCACGGCCACGTTTATGGTGGCCACCGTGGCTTCGGGGCTGATCGGGACCGTCACCCTGACGGGTAGCTTCATTGCGTTCGCGAAGCTGCAAGAGCTCAAGTGGGTCGAAAAGATCCCGGCGTTCGCAGCCCAGCAAGCGCTCAACGCCGTGCTGGCCTTGGCGGCCGTCGCCTGTGGCGTCGTCGTGGGCATGGACCCAACGCGAACCGAGTTTTATTGGTACCTCGTCGCGATCTCATCGGTCCTGGGCGTGGGCCTCGTCATTCCGATCGGTGGCGCTGACATGCCGGTGGTGATCTCCCTGCTCAACTCGTACTCGGGCATCGCGGCTTCGGCCACGGGCTTCGTCCTGAACAACAACGTGCTCATCATCGCCGGCTCGTTGGTGGGGGCTTCGGGCATCATCTTGACGAACATCATGTGCAAGGCGATGAATCGCTCGCTCACGAATGTCCTTTTCGCCAAGTTTGCGCCAGGCGCTTCCGGCGGAAAGGCCAAGGCCGACGAGGTGTATGGCGGCAAGGTGAAGTCGTCCTCACCTGAAGAGGTGGCCATGCTCTTCGACAGCGCTCAACGCGTGGTCGTGGTTCCGGGTTATGGTTTGGCCGTGGCGCAGGCCCAACACGTGGTCCGCGATTTGGCCAACCTCTTGAAGGGCAGAGGCATCACGGTCGAGTTCGGCATCCACCCCGTGGCAGGCCGCATGCCCGGACACATGAACGTCCTGTTGGCCGAAGCGGACATCCCCTACGATCTGCTCGTGGACATGGACACGATCAATCCCACCTTCCAGCAGACGGACGTGGTGTTGGTGATCGGGGCCAACGATGTGGTGAACCCCGTGGCGCGCACGGATCCGAAGAGCCCTATTGCCGGCATGCCCATCCTCGAGGTCGACAAAGCGCGCACCGTGGTCGTGGTCAAGCGCAGTTTGAGCCCCGGGTTTGCGGGCATTCCGAACCCGCTCTTCGCGGCCGACAACTGCCTCATGCTCTTCGGTGATGGCAAAAAGGCCTTGGTGGACCTCGTGCAGGCTCTCAAGGAGGGGTGAGCGCGGCGAGGTCGCGCGGGGGGCTGGACCCATTGGTAGGCGCGAGAGCGCCCCCGCGCCTCACGCGTCACGCGCGACGGCGAGCTGGGTTAGGTAGAGGGCGAGATCGACGGGATCCGTGGCTGTCTTGGGGAGGGCGTTGACGAACCCTGGCCGTCCCACCCGGTCCTCGACGCGTGCGGCGGGGGCGTGCGTACGCACCACCTGAAGGACCGTTTCCAAATTGGCGAAGCTCGAGGCCTGCATCCGGTCCTCGAGGAACTGGTAATGGAGGCGGCGCTCGTAGAGCATGATGTCGTCTTGGCCGTCACTTCGGTGAAGCAGCACGAACCGCTCCGGCTGCTCTCGCACCTGGTTTTCGACCCGCGTTTCTTTGCGCGAAAGGGAGAGCCCTCCGGTGAGCAGCGCACGGACGGGTGAGAAGCGGCGCTGGGTGGTGCTCGTTGCCTTGACCTCGACGTGGAGCCGAACGCCGCGTTGAATGAGGGCGATCGCCCCCCATGGGCAAATGTGAGGCGTGCCCTGGGCATCGTCCACGATGAGGGCTTCGGGATGGAAGGTGAGGGCGCGTGGTAGCAGCCGTTCCGCATCCGAGGGGGCGCAGGCCGGGTCGCAGACCAGCGTCTCGAGACCCAGGTCTGCGAGTCGCGGGGCCATACCGTCGAGAGGCTCTCCCGACGCCGCCATGGCCAGCACGCGAGGAAAGCTCCCACTCAAACGCTGCCGGACGTCCGCGGCAGACAGGCCTGCCACCGCGGCAATTTGAAACACGGTCTCCTCCGTCAGAGGAGGGCTGCGGGTCGCCAGAAGGAGCATGGACACGGCCCGACGTTTCGCCGGCGGCTACGCTTGACTCAGCGCGCGGCCTTGCTCAGACCCTTGTCCAGCAGGGTACGCACTTTTGCCACGTCGACGGGGCCTTGCTGCCGGTAGAGCACTTTCCCCTTGGGTGACAGCAGCAGCGTGAAGGGAAGTCCTCCCTCCCATGCCTTGTCGAACGCGGTCAGGGCGGCTTCTTTGTCCGCATCGGCCAACAAGTAATTGCGCCCGCGCGCGCCCTGCTTTGTCAGGAAGGCGAGCACCTGGTTGCGTTCGTCCTCGGACTGAGCGGCCACGGTGACCAGCTCGAAGCCGCGCTGAGCGTAGTCTCGTTCCAGGTCGAGAAGGTCCGGGAACTCTGTGATGCAGGGACCACACCAGGTGGCCCAGAAGTTCACCAGGACCCAGCTCTTGCGGTCCTTGTTGGCCCGGAGCGCCTTGACGCCAGCGAGGTTCAGGGCTTCGAGCGACACCCCCTCCGGCGCAGGAGCGCGGGGCAGCGGCATCGCCGGGGCCGCCTGTCCGGGCACGCCGGAACCAACCAAAACCGCGACCAGCAACAGTTCTGCCCGGCGGAGCTGCGACCGGGAGAGCCGCTGGTTCGTGTCGATGTGCATCTAGTCCCTTCCGTTGGCTCGAACGCCCCTCGACCGTTGCGAGAGAGTTTTGGGCGTGTCCGCACGTCGTGCACGCCCTCGCTTCGATTGTGAGAGGCCTTCCGCGTTCGTGCAAGGCCCGTCCTCGTTCGCTTACCGGGCAAGGGGCGGGGTCGGGCTGCTAGGGTTGAGCCGACATGGTTCCTCCGCTTACAGATGCTTCAGCTTCGCCCAGGCCGGTCGAGGGGCTTCGTTTCGAGAACCGCTTCGTGGCATCGCTGCCCGGAGACCCTCGCACGGACAACACCACTCGTCAGGTGTTCGAGGCGTGCCATTCGCACGTGACACCCACGCCCGTGCCCGCGCCCCGGCTGCTCGCCCTCGTGCCCGAGGTCGCAGCGCAGCTGGATCTCGCGGCGAAAGAGACCCCCACCTTGACGGCCGTGCTCGCGGGCAACCTGGTTTTGCCGGGCATGAAGCCCTATTCAGCCTGTTATGGAGGCCATCAGTTTGGCTCCTGGGCAGGGCAGCTGGGGGATGGCCGCGCCATCACGCTCGCCGAGGTGGTGAACGACGCGGGTGCGCGCTACGAACTGCAGCTCAAGGGGGCGGGCCCCACACCCTACTCCCGCCGAGCGGACGGCCGGGCGGTGCTGCGTTCGTCACTGCGAGAGCTGGTTTGCAGCGAGGCCATGTTTCATCTGGGCGTCCCGACCACGCGCGCCCTCTCGTTGGTGGGCACGGGGGCGCTGGTCGAGCGGGACATGCTTTACGACGGGAATCCCACGTTCGAGCCCGGGGCGATCGTGTGTCGGGTGGCGCCCTCGTTTTTGCGCTTTGGCAGCTTCGAGCTTCACGCCGCTCGGAAGGACCGCCGCACGCTCGAGGCCTTGTTGCGGTACACCCTCGACCAGTTTTATCCGCAGTTCGTGGAGGAGGCCCGCATGAATCTCGCGGGGTTTCTCGAGGAAGTCGTTCGTCGCACTGCCCGCATGGTGCTGCACTGGATGCGGGTGGGCTTCGTGCACGGCGTGATGAACACGGACAACATGTCGGTTCTGGGCCTCACGATCGACTATGGACCTTACGGATGGGTCGAGCCCTTCGACCCTCACTGGACTCCGAACATCACCGACGCCCAGGGCCGCCGGTATCGCTTCGGCCATCAGCCCCAGGTCGCGTTTTGGAACCTGCTGCAGTTCGCGGCGGCTCTGGCGCAGCTGCAAGACGACGTGGCACCCCTCGAAGAGGCGCTCAAAGCCTACAAGGACGAATTCGAGGCAGGGCATCGCCGCATGATGCTGGGCAAGCTGGGGCTCACGGAGCGCGCGGAGACGGCGGAGGACGATGAACGCTTCATCGACGAGCTCTTTGCGTTGCTCATGGTGACCGAGACCGACATGACTCTGTTTTATCGGCTACTGACCGAGGTGGACCCCGGCGGCTCCGTCGAAGCCGCTTTCGAGGCTCTGCGCGGCGCCTACTACGTGCCCGACGGAGCAGCCCTCGCGGTTCCGGGTCCGCTCGCGCGCTGGCTCGAGGGCTACGCCGCGCGCGTTGCGCGGGAGGGACTTTCCCCCGAAGAGCGCAAGCGACGCATGGACGCGGTGAACCCGCTTTACGTGCCGCGAAACTATCTTGTGCAGCAGGTCATCGAGAAGGTGACAGATGGCAACGAGGCGGCTCTTGTTGAGCTGCTCGATGTCTTGAAGCGGCCCTACGAGCCACAGCCCGGGCGGGAAAGCTTCGCGGCCAAACGTCCCGAGTGGGCCCGCCGGCGGCCCGGCTGTTCGATGCTCTCTTGTAGCTCCTGAAGGTTTGCACGCGCCCGTGACGCCCAACGCGGAAGGGGCTTTGCGACGAAGTTTGCGCGCGCCTTCGTCGTACGCGCGTACCGAGATGCGCAGAAATACCGACGAAAACCAACAATTTATGTTGTGGAAGCCGAAAAAACGGGGTTTCAATACTGTCGTACGTTCCGCAAAAGGAGACGTGATGGCGGCAAAGAAAGCAAAGAAAGCAAAAGCAACTAAAGAAAAGGCCACTGGTGGCCCCCTGTCCAAAAGCGGCTTGATCCAAGCGATCGCGGACAAGAGCGAGCTGGCCCGCAAGGACGTCAAGGGCGTGGTCGAAGCCTTGGCCGATCTCGGTTACAAGGAGCTCAAGAAGAACTCTCTCTTCGTGGTGCCTGGTCTGGTTCGGATGACCGTGGTCAAGAAGCCCGCCACGAAGGCCCGCAAGGGCACCAACCCCTTCACGGGCGAGCCCACGGTCTTCAAGGCCAAGCCCGCGCGTAAAGTGATCAAGGCACGCCCGGTCAAGGCTGCCAAAGACGCGGTCTGATCGGCCGCACTCGGGACGAGGGCTGCGCGGCTCCATAGCTTCGCAGCCCTTTTTTCGTGCCCGGGCCGAGCGAGACGGCTGCGGCCGGCTGAGGCGGCGCAGGCCGAGGCCGTGACTTTGGAGGGCATGTTTCCGGCCTGTCGCGCCTTGCGGTCTCGTGGGCCTGGCATGCGGCGTCCGGGGCGTGTGCGGGGGAAGTGTGACAAGGCGTCTGGCCGGGGCCGCAGGTAGACCTCATAATGGCGGCCGTGCCCATGCCCGTAAACACACCCGCTGACAGCGAAGCCACCCTGGCCCCCAATGCCGAGCTGGAGATCAAGGACGCTCCGCTCATCTTCGACCAAGTTTGGCGACGGCTCGAGGCGGACTTCGGTCGGCAGAATTTGCGTTTTCCGAAGGAGATCATGTGGCTCGGCGGCGCCCCGGGTGCAGGCAAGGGGACGAACACGCCCTTCATCATGCGCGAGCGGGGCCTGACGGCAGCTCCCATCGTCATGAGCGATCTGCTCGACGCGCCCGAGATGCAGGCGCTCAAGGACAAGGGCGCGCTGGTGGGCGATCGGGAGGTCATCGAGGTGCTCCTGCGCCAGCTGCTCAAGCCCGCGTACGAATCGGGCGTTGTGGTGGATGGTTTCCCACGGACCAAGATGCAGGTCGAGGCCGTAAAGCTGCTCCACGACCGCATGCTCGACCTGCGAACGGAGTTCTTCAAAACGCCTCTCGGCCCAGAGTTTCGAAGGCCGCTCTTCCGGATCACGGTGCTCTTCATCGACGAGCAGACCTCGGTCGAACGACAGCTGATCCGCGGGCAGGAGATCCTGCTACACAACGAACAGGTGGCGCGGACGGGTGTAGGCCGGCCCATCGAGTTGCGACCCACCGACGTCAACGAGGACTTGGCGCGAAGCCGCTATCGGACGTTCAAGGAGCAGACGTACGAAGCACTCACCAGTCTCCGCAAGCATTTCCACTACCACTTCATCAATGCGCAGGCTGCGCTCGACGAAGTTGAAGAAAACATCAAGAACGAGTTCAAGTACCAAAGCTCCCTAGAACTCGACCACGACACCTACGACATAATCCATCACATTCCCGTGACAGCCGAGATCATCGTACATGCACGGCAGGAGCTGGTGCGGCGTCTCGACAACTATGAACATCGGCATGCGTCGCTGTTTCGTGCCGTGGTCGCGGTGATCGACGCAGAGTTCGTGCCCCCAATTCGTCGGCATGCGTTCGCGGGTCGCGCCCACATCAAGTCTCAATCTCCGCTCTTCGAGGATGCCCTGGCCGTCGACATCGTGATCGACACACTGTCGGAGCGAGGCTATCGGGTGGTATACGAGAGGGAAAGCACCCAGGTTCCTCATCTGGTCGATCTGAAGACTGGCGCCGTGACCTGCAAGCGCGAGCCGGTGCACTTGTTCGAGATCGGCTTCCCGCCGCCCGAAATTCGCCGGGGACACTGAGGCGCGAGCCCCCCTGGGGGCGCGTCAGGTCTTGAACTTGGAGACGTCGACGAGGTCGCTGTCAGCCAGCGTGTTGACCAGCATCGAAACGTGTTGCTCGAGCCGAGCGAGCCGCTGTTCGAGCACCGACGAAGCGCCCGGGTCCGGGGCCGCCCTCGCAGGGCGCGGGAGGAAGGGCTGCGCTGCGACTGCCGCTCCGTAGGCTCTCTCGAGCCCTCGCTCGATGGCCGACGGCGTCGTCAACGAGAAGCGCGCGTCGCACATGGTCGACATCCTCAACTGCACGAGCAGATCCTCCCGGGTGGGATCTGCCGTCGCGATCATGAGCAGCTTGCCATCGAGGCGGTAGGGAACGATCAGGTTGCTGAGCGCGGTCTCCTTGGGGACTTTGGCAACGGCGTCGTCGCCGATGCTGACGGTGTCGAGCGCCACGATGGGTACGGTCAGCTGCTGGCTGAGCACCCTCATGAGGAGGTCCTCGGTCAGCACACCCGTCCGGATGAAGTAGAGGCCAAGCGGCAAGCCGGTGGCCCTCTGGCCGCGCACCGCCGCCAGAACCTGGGCCTCGGTCACCAGGCCCGCACCGACGAGCAATTCGCCAAGCATCACCCTCGCCATGCGCCCATGGTACCATGGGGCTTGGACCTCATGAGTGGCCCCACAGGCGCGAAAGTGAATTCCCTGGTGCTCAAGGGCCTCAGGATCGTCTGGCCGCGCCTCGTGGCCATGCGCCTCGATCTGCTGACGGTCGTGGAGGGGCGGGATCTGCTCGTCGCCTTCGTTCTGGAAGACGCGGGGCCGCGGGTTCGGGGCATGCGCCACCTGGGATACCGACCTGCATGTGTGTCCATTTCCCAGACGCGGAAACATCTCCTCGTCGCCAACGATCACGGTAATTGGTACGAGGTCCTGAACGCTCGCACGCTCGAGCCGGTCTTTACCCAGGCGGGCTCGGACGCCTTTCCCTGCACCTTTGCCACGCTGTCTGGGGACGACGTGCTGGTGTCCGCCCGCCCCGGGAGCCTCGAATTTTCTCAAGTGCCGAGCGGCAACACCATCATGCGCATCCCGTGCGACAAGCCCCGGGCGTTCATTGCCACGCAGACGGTCGAGCTGGCCGCGGGTGAAGCCGTGGGTGTCGTGGGGCATACCTTCCTGGACTCCCGCATGGGGCCGCTCGTCTTTCGCATGGGGGCGTTTCTCGAGGGAGAAAACGAACTTTTGCTGGGAATCAAGCGCTTGTCCGACCTCGGCCACAATCACGTGGCCATAGGCCCGTGCGGCTGGGAAGAGGTGCTGCTGTACAGGGAAACACCCCGGCTCGGGAACCGAGCGGCCGAGGTTCCCGGGTTTTCCGTGCACAAGCTGCCCACCGAGGACACGGAAACGAGCGCGGGCCCCGTTCTCGAGTTCGTGGCTCACCCCAAACCTCTGGCCGCCGACGCCCGCATCATGGCGACGTCACTCGCCATCGCCGCTGCTTCCGAGCGCGGCCTCGAGCTGGTGCCCCGCGCGGGTCTCGCTGCCCCGGCCAGCTTTCTTCCCGGCCGGGCGTTCGGCTTCGACGCCGAGGCGGGCCGGATCGTGCTCGTCACCCCGGATGGCGGAATCGACGTGGTGGAACTGCCTCGTGTGTGACGGCGTGGGGCGAGCAACGATCCGGGGCACCAACGGAAACAAAGCGGCGGAGGTGGCCATGTACGCGACGATATCCAGGTTCTTTCGCGCGCCGGTGCGCGTGGCGCTCGTGGTGGGGCTTTTCATAGGGGCTTCGGGAGGCGTTGGCTGCGCGAGCAAGAGCCCGCAACAGGTGCCGGCGCAGGACGCCCGGGCCGCGCCGGCTCCCGAAGCAGGAAAAACGGGTGCCGCGCAAGGACCTCCCTGCGGTTCGAACACGTGTGCAGCCGGTGAGGTCTGTTGCAACGAAAGCTGTGGCATCTGCACCCCTCCCGGAGGCATGTGCCTGCAGCAAGTCTGCGAGTGACCGAAGCGGACGTGCCCCGGGGCACCGGATGAGACCTAGCGGCTGAGGAAAAACGTGTTCGCAGCTGCGACCAGCACGCCCACGATCGACTCCCCCGCCACCATCCCCGAGGCGAGTGGGACCACCAAGCGTTCGGCGCTCGCCCGTGAACGTCTGTGCCACAGCCACGTGGCCAGGGCGCCGATCAGCATCGAGAGCGGGTACTGAAAGGGAAGGATGAAGCCGAGGCCGAGGCCGGTGGCCGACGGGATGAAGGTACGCCGCTTGGGAAACCATCGCTCGAGCAGCGTGAGCGCGGCGCCCACGAGCAAGCCGACCACCATGCACGTGCGGGCCATGGGCGACAAGGTCTCGAAGCCATCCTGGAAGACGCGCGCCACGGCAAGCCACGATTGGGCGGAAGGCGCGGGGAAGGCTGGCGTGTGACCAGGGCTGCCCGTGAGCGCCGTGGCGTCGGGCACGAGGAGGTAAAAGCCCATCACCGTGGCCACCGTGCCCGAGAAGATTCCGAGGAACTGCGCGACGAATTGCCTGCGAGGATCCGCGCCCAGGAGGTACCCCGACTTGAGATCCGTGAGCAAGTCAGCGGACGACGAGGCGGCGCTGGCCGTGATGGCGGCGGTCATCAAGTTCGCGGTGGCGCTTTGCGGGATGAGGGCGCCGTAGGTGAGTTGGGTGATCTTGCCCATCGCTCCGATGGGCGTGATGTCGGACTCGCCGGTGGCTCGGCAGGCCACGAGTGCCAGGAAGTAGGTCATCGCCACCGCCACGACGCCCAGGTACCAGGGCACGAAGAAGTAGCGGTGCGAGATGAACACGATCGCCAAACCCGACACCAGCACGCCCCAGACGAACCAACGGCCTGGCACCTCTGCCGAGCCCTGGGTGGAGCCCGGGGGCTGCCCGGGCGCGCTTTTCGGTTGTTTGAACGCACGGCCGATGGTGCGCCATTGAAAGGCAAACGACAGGAGGCCGGAAGCCACCATGATCGGTGCGCCTACCCACACGCCGATCTCGCGCCAGGCGGCTGCCGGTTGGCCGATGGCCCGCAGGCCCAGCGCCACCGGTCCCACCCAGTACGCGAGCAGAACGCTGCTCACGACCATGGCGACGCTGACCCGCAGACCCACGAGGGCCCCTGCTGCGATCATCACCAGCTTGTGGTCGAGTACCCAGGTCCAATCGCTGGGCAAGAGCCTGCGTCCCGACAAGGGGTCGCTACCGACCGCAGGAAGCCAGCCATCGAAGATCGGGGTTTCGGCGGGAAGCAAGGGCGTACGCTCTGCGCCACGTCCCCGCAGCTTCAGATCCATGAGCAAGGGGGTCACACCTGCCACCCCGGCCGCGATGAAGAGCGCACGCGCCTTCGCGAGGGCGTCGCCGCCATGGCTGTAGAGCGACTGCAGCGTGGTGGCGGCCGCCAAGCCCGACGGAAAACGCAGCCGCTCGTGGTTGATCATGGTGCGCTTCATCGGGATCGCCAAGCACACCCCCAGCATGGCGAGGAAGAAAGTCCACGCCGCAAGAATGGGCCAGGGCAGGTGTTCCCCTCCAGGCCGCGCGGGGCTGGCCGAGAGAATCAAGAGGGCAGCGATCGCCGAAACCATGCTGGCGCCCGTGCTGTAGCCGGCAGCCGACGCGGTGGACTGCAGGCAGTTCGTTTCGAGAATGGAAAGCGGGGTACGGGCCAGCCTGAGGCGGAGTAGGCCGTTCCACATCGAGTAGGCCAGGATGCAGGCCGTGATGGCCACCCCCAGCGCCCAGCCCGTCTTGAGGCCAATGTACAGGTTCGTGAAGGCCAGTAGAAACCCGAGCAGGGAGCCCATCGCCACCGCCCGGAAGGTCAGCTGGGGCAGATCGTCGCCCCGGTACACTTTCTGGTACCAGGTGGCCTCGTCCATTGGGTCCACCTCTTCGGGTGGAATGGCCAGGGGCTTGCCCCGTTCGATGTCCTCGGCGGTGACGGCAGGCTTTTGGAAAAGGGGCATGCGCCCCTCATCTTAACCCGTTCCCCGTGGGCGCGCCGAACGGGCGCTCAGCGGCAGTCGGAAGCGGTGAGCGCCGGTTGCGTGAAGGTGCCCTTGAGCCGAATGTCCCGAGACGAGGCTCCCACCTGAATCTGGTAGACGCCGGCCGGCACGACCCAGTCATCTTTGGCTTCGTCGAAGTAAGCCAGATCGCGGCTCGACAGCCGTAACGACACACGTCGGCTCTCTTTCGGCTCCAAAGTGAGTTTCTGGAACGCGCGCAACGCTCTCGGCGGTCGTGGGACCGGCGATTTCGCCTGGCCCAAGTAAACCTGCGCCACCTCGGCCCCGCGTTTGGTGCCCTTGTTGGTCACGGCGAAGCTCACCTCCCAGGCGGGTCCGCCTTGCTCGCCGGGGGCAGGCTGAATCTGGAGGTCGGCGTAGACGAAGCGTGTGTAGGACAAGCCGTGGCCGAAGGGGAAGCGCACGGGCAGGTTCTTGGCGTCGTAGTGGCGGTATCCCACGAAGATGCCTTCGTCGTAGGGGGCCGTATCGCCCACCTCCGGATACGTTTTGAACGCGGGGGCGTGCTTCCACGCTTTCAGGAACGTAAAGGGCAAGCGGCCTGAAGGGTTGGTCCATCCGGTCAGGATCTCCGCGATGGCCGTTCCCCCTTCCTGGCCGGGGTACCAGGCCTCGACCAGCGCAGGCACGCGGCCCACCCAGTCTTCCATCAAAAGCGGTGACCCGTTGTTGAGCACGACGATCGTGCGCGGGTTGGCGTTGGCCACGGCCTTGATCAAGTCGACCTGATTCTTGGGCAGCTCGAGGCCGTGATCGCTCGACTCCGTCTCGAAGAAGTCGGAAAAGCCGGCGAAGATGATCGCGGCGTCTGACCTCCGGGCCAGCACGACGGCTTCCTTCTGAGAGCCTTCGACCCGGCCCCAGCCCAGTCGGACCTTCGCCTGGGCTTTGTTGTCGAAGAAATCCATCCGGATCTCGTAGGGGCGTGCTTCCAGATCCAACTCGGCTGTGGGCTTCTTGAATTCTTCGCCATCCCAGGCGTTGAGAAGTGGCTTGCCGTCGATGAACACCCGAAAGCCGTTGTTTGCGACCCCCAGCATGCGGTAGCGCCCCGGCGTCTTCGGGGTGATGAACCCGGTGTAGCGCACCGAGAAGAAGTCGGAGTTGACGCCTTCGGCGGGAGGGTCGTTGCCCCAATCGAAATCGATCTGCTTGACCACGGACTTTTTGACCGCGGCGCCCTCGACGTTTTTGTTGTTGAAGAACTCCGCGACGAGACCCGGGAGCAGCTGGTCTCCCTCTTTGTGGGAGAACGCAGCCGGCGGTACCGTCTCGACGTCGCCGTCCATGTTGAAGCCAGGTTCGTAGTCGACGGTGACGCCGTGACCGCGCAACATGGTGGTGAGGGCTTCGAGCGGGCGTACGGCCGTATCGGGCCTGACCTCTCCGCTGCCTCCGCCGCCGACGCGTGGGTACACCGCACCCGGACCGATCACAGCCACGGACTTCAGCTTGGGGTTGCTCACGAGTGGCAAGGCGTTGCGATCGTTCTTCAAGAGCGCGATGGACGCACGCGCCACGTCCAGGGCCACGGCCCGATGGGCTTCCGAGCCCACCACGCCGGGCTGCTCTTTGGGGGGCGCATCGAACACGCCCGACTTGAACATGACCCACAAGATGCGCTTCACCTTCTCGTCGATCACCGCGCTGGTCACCTTGCCGCTGGTCACCACCGGTTTGAGCTTGTCCTCGCCCGTGTAGGTGCCCTCGGGCATCTCCAAGTCCAGACCCGCCATGACGGGCTCCAGCGTGTGCTGGACGGCGTCCCAATCGGACATGACGAAGCCCTTGAAGCCCCAGCGCTTCTTCAGGATGTCTTCGAGCAAATAGGGGTTCTCGGTCGAGTAGAGGCCGTTCACCTTGTTGTAGGCTGCCATCACCGTGTAAACGCCGGCCTCCTTCACCGCGGCCTCGAAAGCAGGGAAGTAGATCTCGTGCAGCGCGCGCTTCGAGACGCGAACGTCTATCTCCCGGCGCCTGTGCTCCTGGTTGTTGCAGGCAAAGTGTTTCACGGTGGCGATGGCTCCCCCGTCCTGAACGCCCTTGATGTAGGAAACCGCCGTGCGGGCCGAAAGCACGGGATCCTCTCCGAAGCACTCGAAGTTGCGGCCGTTCTGCGGCACGCGGCTGATGTTCACACAGGGGGCCAGCAGCACCGCGCGTCCGCGCGCCCGCGCCTCGGCGGCGAGCACTTTGCCCATGCGCTCGACCAGCTCGGGATCGAAGGCCGAGGCGAGGGAGATCCCCACGGGAAAGGCGGTGGCCGTCTTGCCCCAACGGACGCCATTGGGGCCATCGGTCATCGTCAATTCCGGGATCTGCAGGCGGGGCACGGCCCGCGACTCGAAGCCCTTGCCCGAGATCAAGACCAGCTTTTCATCGAGCGTCATCTCGGACAAGAGCGACGCCACGCGTGCCTCGGTAGGCTGGCCAGGGTCCTGGTAGAGGGGAGCGGGAGGCTTGGCATGTGCCGCGGTGGGAAGCCAGATGAGACCGCACGCGAGGGCAGCAGCAGCGGACACGGGCAGAGTCGGGTGGGAACGACGCATGACACCTGGTCATATCGTCTGGGGAGCCGACGGGCAAGCCGTGCCGCGCTCCGCTCCGCGAGGCCTCACCCGGCCGTGGCCTTGGCGGGGGGGACCTCGACGTAAACCCCGTCTGCACGCTCTTCCACCGCGTAGGTGGTGATCTCCTGGTGCGCACCGCCCGCGAGGGTTCCCGAAAAAGGATCAAACGCCCAGGCGTGACGCGGGCAAATCAAAAGCCCTTCTTCCACCCAGCCATCGCCCAAGGGCGCGCCTTGATGGGGGCAGGCGTCGTCCAGCGCGGCGAGCCGCCCCCCGGCTCGGACGACACAGAGGGCGCGACCTTGACAGGTTACCGACCGCACGTCGTCGTCGGCCAAGCTGCCCGGGTCGAGCACCTTGCACCAAACGCGCGGCCGCTCCCCTTCGTCCATCCGAGCTGACGCCGAGCTTCAGCGGTTTTGGATGTGAACCGCCTCACCCTGTGCTGCCTTCGCGGCTTCCATCAGAGCCTCGGGCAGGGTGGGATGAGCGTGGATCGTCAGGCCCAAGTCGTCGGCCAGCGCGCCCATCTCGATCGCGAGGGCGGCCTCGCCGATCAAGTCCGAGGCTCCACCACCCACGACGTGAATGCCCAGCACCTCACTCGTGTCCGCGTCGATGACGACTTTGACGAAGCCGTCCGTGTCGGCGTTCGCGATCGCACGACCCAAGGCCGCAAACGGGAACTTGCCCGTGCGGACCTTGCGGCCTCTTTGTTCGGCCTCCTCGGCCGTGATGCCCGCGGACGCCACCTCGGGATCGGTGAAAATGACGGCCGGAATCACGCGTGCGTCCATGGCGGCGTTTTTTCCTGCGATGACCTCGGCGGCCACCTCGGCTTCCTTCGAGGCTTTGTGCGCCAGCATCGGCTGCCCGGCCACGTCCCCAATGGCGTAGATGCCCGGCACGTTGGTCTCCTGGCGTTGATTGACGGGCACGAAGCCCCGTTCGATCTTCACGCCCACGTCCTCGAGACCCAAGTACTCCGTGTTGGGACGGCGTCCCACGGCAACGAGAATTTTGTCAGCTTGCAGTTGTCGTTCGCCGTCCGCGGTTTCGAGGGTCACGAGGGCGTGATCCCCGCGCTCTTCCCAGCCCTTGGCTTTGGCACCCGTGACGGCTTCGATGTTCAGCTTCTTGAGGCGCTTGGTGACCACCTGGGCCAACTCGGGGTCCGTGCCGGGCAAAAGACGAGGCAGGGCCTCGACCACGGTAACCTGGCTGCCGAGCTTGGCGTAGAGCGTGCCGATCTCCATGCCGATGTAGCCGCCGCCGATCACGACCAGCCGGTTCGGGACCTCGGCGAAGGCGAGCGCGCCCGTGGAGTCCACCACGCGGTTGCCGTCGAACTTGAAGCCGGGAATCTCCACGGGCCGGGAGCCTGTGGCGATGATGATGTTGCGAGCCTCGATGGTGTAGGTGCCTTCGCTGCCCTCGACCGCGACCTTGTTCGGGGTGAGGAAGCGGGCCGTGCCCTGCCGGTATTCGCAACCGTTGGCCTTGAGCAGTGACTTCACGCCCCCGGTGAGCTTCGACACCACGCCGTCTTTCCAGGTCTGCAGCTTGCCCATGTCGAGGCGGATGTTGTCGGCATAGATGCCCATCTCGTCGGCATGCTTCATCTTGCCGAAGGTTTTTGCAGCGTTGATGAGCGCCTTCGAGGGGATGCAGCCGACGTTCAGGCACACGCCACCGGCTTTCTCCTTCTCCACTACGACCGCCTTTTGGGCGAGCTGGCCGAGACGGATGCCGGCCACGTAACCACCCGGGCCCGCGCCAATGACGAGGGCATCTACTTTCATGTCTTGCGAATTCGAGGCTGCCACGGCGCTGGCTTATAGCGTAATTCGGGATCGGGGGCCAGAAGCGCGGGCGCGGCGGAACGGTGTTCCCGGTGCAACGCGTCGCGGCGGGAACATTTGGCGTTTGTTGCTGGTCACGGTGCCGCCAAGGGCTAAAATGGCAGTACCAATGCGCTCGGGATGGGCGCTGCTCGCGGGTGCCATGGCCTGCGCTTGCAGCGAAAGGCCGAAAGTCGAAGAACCGCCGCCGCCGGTGGACGAGCCGCTTGCGTGCGAAGCGGTGCCGGCGGCTCCCCTGCGCTTGCTGACCCGGTACGAGTACGACCGCACCGTCCAGGACCTGCTCGGGGACACGTCGGCGCCGGCGCGTGAATTTCCCCGGGAACCTCTGGCCCACGGTTTGGACAACGACGCCACCCTGCTGCAGGTGGCCCCTGACAACGTCGCACGCTACTTCGAGGCTGCGGAGTTCCTGTCGCGGCAGGTGATGACGGCCGCGGACCCCTTGGTGCTGCCTTCCTGTGAGGGCAAGCCGGCGTCATGTGGACGCGAGGTCCTCGCGGGCCTGGCGCCTCGGGTGTTTCGTCGTCCCCTCCGTCCGGAGGAGTGGGAGCTGCTGGTGGGGCTCCACGATACGACGCACGCTGCTGAGGGACCGTCCGTGGCCCTCGAGCGCGGCTTGCAGCTGCTCCTCCAGTCGCCTCAGTTCCTGTACCGGGACGAGCTGGGAGCGGCGGTGCCCAATATGGACTACCACCGCCTCTCGGGTCATCAGCTCGCCACGAAGCTGTCGTATTTTTTGCGCGCCACTACGCCCGACGCGACCTTGATGGCTCAGGCGGCGAGCGGTGTTTTGGGCACGTCCGAGGGCATTGGGAGCGCCGTGGGCGACATCCTGGCCCAACCTGACGGCCTCGACGGCCTGGCGCGCTTTTTGGCCTTGTGGCTCTCGCTCGACGAAGTGGCCACCACCGAAAAAGACATGGCGGTATACCCGGAGTTCTCCCTCGGCCTGGCCGCCTCTTGGCGCCAGTCGCTTGCGCTTTACATCGCCGACGTGCTCGCAACCGCGCCCACGCTGAAGGCGCTGCTCACATCGCGTGTGCTCTTCGCGGACAAGTCCATGGCGCTTTACCTCCCCAAGGGAACCGAGGGCGCAGCCTCGTCCTTCGCGCAGACAGAGGTGCCGCAGGGGCAGCCGGGCGGCGTTTTGGCGCAGCCAGGGTTCCTCGCGTTCAAGGCTCTTCACGATGGCTCGTCGCCCATTCGCCGAGGGACCTTCGTTTTGGACAAGCTGCTCTGTGAACCGGTTGGTTCTCCCCCTGCCAACGTGCCCATCACGCCGCCGGCGCCCTCCAACGCCAAGACGACGCGGGAGCGTTTTGAGGATCACAAAGCCGATGCCACCTGCGCCCTCTGTCACAAGTTCATCGATCCCGTGGGCTTCGTGTTCGAGAACTTCGATGGCATGGGACGGTGGCGGCTCGAGGAAAACGGCATTCCGATCGACGCACGCGGCGGGATCCTGGCGGCCGCCGACGAGTCGCTCGTGGGTCCGGTCGAAGGCCCGGACGAGCTGATCGCGAAGCTGGCCCAGAGCCGGCAGGTGCACGACTGCGTGGCGCGTGAGGTGTATCGCTTCGCCGTGGGCCGGCCCCTGGCGCGCGCCGACGAATGCTGGTTCGAGCCCATCCGGACGCGCTTCTTCGATTCGGGCGGCGACTTCAAGGCCCTGCTGGCCGCGATCGCCACGTCGCCCGGGTTTCGCACGCACGCCGTACAGGGGGACCTGCCATGAACCCGAGGGCGCGGCGCGATCGACGGAGGTTTTTGCGAGGAGCATTCGGCACGGCCATCGCGCTGCCGTTCCTGGAGTCGCGGGCCGACCGAGCGTACGCCGCGACACCGGTCAAGCGCTTCGTGGGCCTTTACCATCCGAACGGCGTGTTCACGCCGCAATGGTTCCCCACGCGCCCCGCAAATGCTCCAGAGACCGAGTTCGAGCTGGGGCCGTTGCACGAACCGCTGGCGGCGTGGAAATCGAAGCTCCTGTTCACGGGCGGCATCGACATGAAAGTGGCCGTAGCGGGGCCCGGGGAAATGCACCAGCGCGGCGTGGGTGGCTGGCTGACGGGTAGCAGCTTGGGCAAGGGGAGCTTCGTGGGGAACGACGGCTCTCGGGCGGGTTACGCCCAGGGAATCTCGCTCGATCAGGCCTTGGTGCCGCTCATCGGTGCCGAGACGTCGGTGAAGAGCTTGCAGCTAGGGGTGCACGCGCTTACGCCCAACGTGGCCGGCGTGGTGAGCTATCAGGGCCCCGACCAACCGCTCTTGCCCCAAAACGATCCGAAGCTGACCTTTCGTACGCTCTTTGGCACCGAAGCGGTGGTGCTGGACGAACTCGCGGCGGGGCGGCGATCGGTGTTGGACGCGGTTCGCGGTCAGATCCGAAACTTGCAGATGCGCGTGAGCGCGTCCGACCGCACCCGCCTGGACCGGCACTTCACGCTGCTGCGAGAGCTCGAGGCGAAGGTCACCAAGGTGGACCCGGTCACCTGTGGGCCCCGCACGCCGCCAGCGGCCATCGAGTTTGCCTCAGAAGTACAGATGCAGCAGGTGGCCCAAGTGCAGCTGGACCTGCTCGTGACGGCCTTCCGCTGCGACTTGGCTCGCGTGGCCACAATCATGGTGGGCGATGCGCTGAACCACAACGCGATCCCGCACCTCGACATTCGCACCGACGTACACAACCTCACGCACTTGTCCGACAGCGACGCGGCTCGCACCCAGGTGGGGGTCAGGGACAAATGGGTGGCGTCCTTGCTCGGGCGTCTTTTGCTCGAACTCGAAGCCACAGAGGCGCCAGGCGGAGGGAGCGCCCTGGATCACACGCTCGTGTTTTGGGGTACGGATGTCTCGCGAGGGAATACGCACGCGCACGACGACATGCCGTTCGTTTTGGCGGGCGGCGGCGCGGGCTTCAAGATGGGCCGCTACGTGCGCTGGGACGGCGCCCCCCACAACGACCTCTTGGTTTCGATCCTCAACGGCTTCGGTTCCGAGGTGTCCACCTTCGGCGCCGCAGAGCACTGCCGCGGACCGTTGGCGAACCTCACCTGAAGGGGGGGATGGCCCTCAGCGTGCGGAGACCGTGGACGCAGCGGTGCGCACGCGGCGATCGATCTGCCACACGAGGAGGGGCAGCAGGGCCGTCATGACGAAGGCCATGGCCACCACGGTCTGCATGCCGGCCAGGCTGTGGTCGGGGCGCTCGACGAGCACGAGGGAGGAGAGCGCTGCGCCCGATGCCGCTGCGATGTGCTGGGTGGCTGACTGAGTCGACATGAACCGGCCCCGCTCCTGGATGGGGGGAACACGAGACGACACGGTGTTCAGCGCGACTGAGCGAAGCGAGCTGGCCGTCATGAGCAGCACGAACATCGCCACGACGGGCATGAGGGGGTGTAACGGCCAAAAGCCAAACGCCAGGACCGCCATCATGCAGGCAGACCCCGTGATCGTGACGACGTTGGGCCCGTGCCGATCCACCCAGATGCCTCCCACCCGCATCGCGACGAAGCTCACGAGGCCACCGGCCAGGTAAAGGCCCCCCAGGCCCTCGCGGGGGTAGCCGAGGTTGAACTGGAGATACGCCGCGAGGTTTGGCACCAGCGCGAACATGCCCAGGAAGGCCGCACCGGTGGCAGCCAGCGAGAGCCGCACCCGGCTATCGCGCAGGAAGAGAACGAGCGGGCGGCGCGGGGGGGCATCGACCGGCTTGTCGAGGTGAGCGCGCATCGGAGGCATGAGGGCGAGCGCCAGGAGGATCACCACCACGCCCAGCGCGGCCACGGCGAAGAAGGGCGCGCGCCAACCCCAGCGTTGCGCGAGCTCGAGTCCAGCGGGAACCCCCAAAACCGAGGCCGCGGCAAAAGCGCCCATCACGCTGCCCATGGCCTTGCCTCGGCGCTCGGGGGGAACGACGTCGGCCAGGATGGAAAGCGACAGGGCGGTCGCCGGGCCGCCAAAGGCCCCCGCAACGACCCGGGCCAGCACGAGCGTGGTGAACCCCTGAGCAAGAGCACCCAGCAGCGTGCCACCAACGAGACCCCAAAGCGCTACGGACAGGGCGCGGCGGCGGTCGAAACGGTCGAGAAAGGTGGAGGCGGCCAATCCCGAAACGGCAGCCGCGGCGGTGTAGGCGCCGCCCACCAGCCCGAGCCGCGAGAGGGGTATACCGAGCGCCGCAGCAAAGTCCGGCCCCATCGGCATGACGATCATGAAATCGAGAATGTTGATGAAGTTGACCGCCGCCAGGAGGACGATGATTTTTCGTTCGAAAGCGAGGGTATTTAAGGGCATGGCAGGGCGGGGCCGTTAGGATGCCCGCCGCCGGGTGGCGGTTACATCGCTCTCAGTTCCGTCGCTTCGATGCGCCGGTTTTTTTGGCGCCCCTCTTCCGAGTCGTTCGGAGCGATGGGCTGCTCGTCTCCCA
Source organism: Myxococcales bacterium (assembly GCA_022184915.1). Taxonomy (NCBI): domain Bacteria; kingdom Pseudomonadati; phylum Myxococcota; class Myxococcia; order Myxococcales; species Myxococcales bacterium. The sequence goes on from JAGTJU010000001.1 coordinate 992,938, forward strand.
CGCCCACGGCTTCGATCCGGTCTGGCGCGATGCCCTTGCTTACGAGGTAATCGCGACACGCCTTTGCGCGTTTTTCGGACAACGCTTTGTTCGTCTTGGGGTTGCCGACGTTGTCCGTGTGTCCGGAAATCTCGATGCGCGCGCTCTTTTTGTGCGCCATGTACTCGACCACGCCGTCAAGCTGGGCGAACGACTCAGGCCGCAAGCTGGCCTTGCCGGTGTCGAAGTTCACGCCCTGCAGAACCAGCCCGGGCTTTGGGCGGTTACTGGGCACCTCGGGAGCGGGCAGATTATGTCGCTTGTAGCGCAGCGTGAGCTTGACGTTCTGGTTGGGTTCGTCGGCCACCTCGACTGTGGCGGCAATGTCTTTGCGGCCGAGGCTGAGAAAGACGAGCTCGTAGGTGCGCGCGATGGGGACCAGCACCTCGGTATAGCCCAACGCGTCCGTCTCCTCGGTGTAGTACTTCGTGCCATCGGGAGCGGTGAGGACGACCACGATCCCAGGCACCGGACCTTTGTCTTTGTCGATGACGAAGATCTTCATCGCCGCCTCGGTTTTCGTGGCTTTGATGCGAGAGGGGGACACGCCCTGCGCGGTGCGAGCCGTTTTCGTGCCAGTGAGCGCGAAGGCGCTGCCGGTGGTAGTGGGGGGCTCGTCTGGCGGCTTCTCTGCTTCGGGAGACGCAGCGACGGACGCAGGGTGAGAGGCGCCGACGGAGGGCGGAGCTTTCTCTTCAGGGGCAGGAGGCTGCGGAGGCCGCTGGGGCCCGGCGCAAGCAAACAGGGTCCAACAAGCGACGGTGGCGAGCGTGATGGGGCGCATGCAGTGACTCCGCAAACGAAAGACGAGACGTCGTGACGGTATCACAGGCTCGTGGGGAACTCATGCCCGTCGCGAGTCCGGGACTCAAACGGGCGCCACGTCCCGCGGCGTAGGTCAGTGTCCCTGTCCGCCCCCCCGTCGGGCCCGAACGCGTTCGAGTTCGGCGAGCTGCTCTTCGAGAAGCCAGTTGGGTTTGGCGAAGACGGATTCGATGAGCGTGCGCGTGGTGGGCTTGGGTGCGGCCTCCTCGGCCGCGATATGCTCCCGGATCTCACGATCCAGTTCGGCCGAGAGGTTCCTTTCGGCGGCTTCACTCAAGATGCCCTCGGCGGCAAGCCACGTCCGGTAGCGCGCCAGGGGGTCCCGGCTACGCCAGGGCTCTGGCTCTTTGGGGTCGCGGTAGCGCGTGGGATCGTCCGAAGAGCTGTGGGGGCCCACCCTGTAGGTGAGGTTCTCTATGAAGCTCGGGCCCAATCCCGCGCGGGCGCGATCCACCGCCGCCTTGATGGTGGTGTACACGGCGAAGATGTCGTTGCCGTCCACACGGTACGACGGGATGCCATAAGCGAGACCCTTGACCGCGAGGGTCTCGGAAACGGTTTGTTGGCAAAGCGGCGTGGAGATCGCCCACTGGTTGTTTTGGCACACGAAAACCACGGGCAGCTTGAAGACGGCTGCGAAGTTGAGCGCAACGTGGAAGTCTTCTTCGCTCGTGCCGCCGTCGCCCATGTAGCCCAGCGCCACCACGTCGCTCTTCGAGAGCTTGGCTGCCCAGGCGACGCCCGCGGCTTGAGGCAGCTGCGACGAGACACAGGACGACATCACGAGGTGGTTCGAAGCGCGCGTGCCGGAATGGCAGGGCAGCTGATGCCCGAGCGTCACGTCGTTGACGTTGCCGAACATCTGCGCCAGATGCGTGCGCAGAGGAACGCCTCGATAAATGCCGGCCGCGGTCTCACGGAGGCCCGAAATGAAGTAGTCGCGGGGCTCAATGGCGTGCGCGCCGCCGATCATGCCTGCTTCTTGACCACGCGCTTCGATGTAAAACCCGATGCGCCCCTGCCGCTGAAGCGGCATCAGCCGGTCGTCGAGCAAGCGGCTCTGCAGCATGCCGCGGTAGATGCGGCGGTGTTCATCGTGGGTGAGCGGGGGCACCCGCTGGGGGTCGGCTACGCCGTTTTCGTTCAGGATCTGAATGATGCCCGTGGCGCGCGCGTGGTCTTCGTCTGTCCACACTTCCACCTCGGTGAGGTCTGCCTGGCCCGAACGGGAGCCCGCGGAAGGCACTGAGGGCGAGACCTTGCGACCGGGCGGGGCCGAGGCCGTGCGGGAGGGTCCCGCCGCCGTGCTCTCCGCGCTCGACGGACTGCGGTCGGTGTTGACGGACGTCTCGTTTGATTTCGTTGTGGCCACAGGTCCTCCGGCGAACGGCTTGCCTTCAGATCGTATCGAGGAAGAGAAGTCCTGGGGTTTCCAGTGACTCTTTGATCATCGCGACGAACGCAGCGGCTTCATGCCCATCCACCAGCCTGTGATCCACGGAGATTGAGAGGTTCATCATGTCGCGGATCTCCACCTTGTCGTCGATCACCACGGGCCGCTTCGCAATCTTGTGAACACCCAAGATGGCCACTTCGGGGAAGTTGATGACGGGCGTGGCCATGAGGCCACCGAGGGTGCCGAGGCTCGTGATGGTGAACGTACTGCCGGTGAGTTCCTGGCGCGTGGCGCGCCCAGCCTTCGTGGCCGCCGCCAGACGCTCGATCTCGCGCCCGAGATCCGCCACGGAAAGGCGGTCGGCGTCGCGCAATACGGGTACGACCAGCCCGTCATCGGTCGCCGCAGCTACGCCGATGTGATAGCTGCGGCGCTGAATGATCTCCGCGGCGCTCTCGTCGAGCGTGGCGTTCAATTGGGGAAACCTTTTGAGCGCGTCCACTGTGGCCTTCACGATGAAGGGCAGAAAGGAAAGCTTGACGTTTTGCGAGGCCAGTCGGGCGTTGGCGCGGCTTCGCAGAGTGACCAACGCTGACGCATCGACCTCCTCCACGTAGGTGAAGTGTGCCGCCTTTTGCTTCGACAGCGCCATGCGCTCGGCGATCTTGCGGCGCAAGCCGCGAAAGGGAACCCTGACATCCCCTGCGGCCGGCGCGGGGCGCGGAGCCGAGGGAGCCAACGGTGCTTCGTAGGCACGGCGTACGTCGTCGTGGGTCACCCGCCCTGCCGGGCCGCTGGCGCGCACGGAAGAGAGGTTCACCCCGAGCTCACGGGCGAGCTTGCGCGTGGCTGGCGTGGCCAGCACCTCCGCGGGCGGGGCCGAAGCAGGGGGCAGGGACGCTGGCGAGGGCGCCACGACGGACGCGGTCTGCACTTCCGCCGAAGGGGCAGGGGTAGGGGCGGGACTGCTGACGCTGGTGCGACGTTTTTTTCCTGTGTCGGCAGGGATCGCGGCGGAAGCCACACCGTCGTCAATCGTGATCAGCACCTTGCCCACGGGGCAGATGTCACCTTCGGCGTAGTGACGGCTGAGCACCTTGCCAGCCCGAGGCGCAGGGATCTCCACGGTGGCCTTGTCGGTCATCACCTCCACCATGGGCTGATCTTGCGCCAACACGTCGCCTTCGTTCACCAGCCAGCGAACGATCTCTCCCTCCACCACGCCCTCGCCGATGTCGGGCAGCTTGAACTCGTAGGCCATGTCGTTCCAGTCGTGCGGGGCTCAGAAGTTGATGGTGCGTTCCACCGCGTCCAGGATGCGGTTCGCGTCGGGAAGATACTCGTTTTCGAGCGTGTAAGGGAAAGGGGTGTCGAAGCCCGTCACCCGAAGAATGGGCGCTTCGAGAGACAGCATGGCCTTTTCCTGGATCGTGGCGGCGAGCTCGGCGCCGAAGCCGCACGTGCGAGGGGCCTCGTGCACCACGACGACCCGCCCCGTTTTTTTCACCGAAGCGAGGATGGTCTCGATGTCGTAGGGCAGGAGCGTGCGCAGATCCACCACCTCCATCTCGAAGCCTTCCTCCGCGCCTTGTGCGGCGGCTTCGAGGGCCGTGTGAACCATGGCGCCCCAGGCGAGCACGGTGACCGACTGGGCCGAACGTGCCCCCACCTCCCTGACGACCTTGGCCTTGCCGATGGGCACGGTGTATTCCCCTTCGGGAACGTCGGCGCGAGAGGCGCGGTAGACCCGCTTTGGCTCGAAGAAGATCACGGGGTCGTCACCTCGGATGGCCGAGGCCAACAAGCCCTTGGCGTCGATGGGGTTCGAGGGGTACACGACCTGAAGACCTGCCACGTGGATGAAAAGGGCCTCGGGCGATTGGCTGTGGTAGTGCCCGCCGCGAATGCCCCCGCCGGCGGGCGTGCGGATGATTACCGGCGCCGGATACTCGCCACCGCTGCGATAACGCAACTTGGCAAGCTCGTTCACGATCTGGTCGAAAGCGGGGTAGATGAAGTCGGCGAACTGGATCTCCGCCACGGGGCGCATCCCGTAAAGGGCCATGCCAATGGCGCTCCCCACGATGCCGGCTTCGGCGAGCGGCGTGTCCATGCAGCGCTCGGGCCCAAATTCGTCGAAAAGCCCCGTGGTGGCGCGGAAAACGCCCCCGAAACGGCCCACGTCCTCACCCAGCACCACCACCTTGGGATCCCGCCGCATTTCAAGGCGTAGGCAGTCGTTCACAGCTTGGATGATGTTCATTTCTGGCATTGCGTCAAATCCGCGAAATCAGGGTCGATTGCGCATTGTAGCCGGGCGGACGGAGGGTGGCCAGGTGGGCGGCTGTCGCAGGGGGGCCGGCCTGCCCCGGCGTGCGGAAGGGCGGCGCAAAGGGGGCGGGTCAGGTAACGACGCGGGTGCGTGCGAAGCCTTCGCGGAGGCAGAGGGGATCAAGGCCATACCCGATGACCACGAGCCGGCTCGTGCGCGCCGCGGGCCCCCACGGAAGGCCGAGGGAGGCCTCGAGGCGCCCCGCGACTCCCTGGACCACGAGGCGGTCGGGCAGGCCGGCCACGGCCACGATGCCTTTGACCCTGAACAGACGTGACTCGAAAGCGCCCAAGTCCCGCTCGACCCAGTCGGCGAAGGCGTCAGGATCAAGCTCGCCAGGCGCGGTCAAGACCAGGGTCTCCACGGCGCCGTGTGAAGCGTTTTCTCGGGGAGGGGGCGTCAAGCTCTCCGCTCGTTGGGCCAGGAGAGACGCGAAGGTGTGGCCTCGCACGACCCCGCGGATCGCCTCGACCTGCACGGCCGTAGGATTCACCGCCAGGACCGCTTGCGTGGCTTTTCGAACGGCCTCGGGTTCCGCGCGGTCCACCTGCGACAGCACCACCACGTCGGCGTAAGCCAGCTGCTCTTGCGCCAGGTCCACGAGCAAAGGGGGTAGGGGGGCCTGTCCGCTGGCGTCCACCACGGTGACGATGCCGTCGAGCAGGATGCCCTCCACGTGCAGGGCGGCGCGCACCACGCCCGCGGGCGACGCCGCTCCCGACATCTCGATGAAGATCCGCTTGGGGGTGCTCGCCGCCAGCGTCTCGAGCGCGTGGAGCAGCTCTTGGTTCGTGGTGCAGCAGATACATCCCGCCGTGATCTCCACGAGCTGCTCCGCCCGGCCTCGAAGCAACTCGCCATCGATGCCCTGGCTGGCCACTTCGTTGATGATGACCGCCACCTCGCTGGGTGTGTGCGCGCGCAGCCAGGCATCGAGGAGCGTGGTCTTCCCCGCGCCGAGAAAGCCGGTGATGACGGTGACGGGGACAGGGCTCACACGCGAAGTCTACGCGAGAGGTCTGACCCCGGGGCAGGTTGCCTCAAGGAGGAGGCCCGCTGATCTCGAAGTCGTCGATGTAAATCTTTCCGTTCCAGGTCTTTCCGGCTTGGGTCTTCATGTAGAGACCGACTTCGTAGGGCGATCTTCCCGGCAACAAAACCGTGCAATCGAAGTCACTGGGGAGCTTGAAGGAAATTTTGCTCCACTCCCCGGCCTTGATTGAGCCTAGACCACCACCTGTTTTCCACCCGTTTGGTTGAGGCGTGAACGCAACCAAACGTATGTCGGAAAGTGCGTGCCCGTTTGGGACGTAGACCCATACCGACAACGTGCGGTTCGCCCGCACGGAGGCCAGCGTGTCGCTCAACCTCTGGGCAACAAAGAACCATTCGAATGGCGCTGTCTTGCCTGCGGTGACCCCGTCGGCCGTGTTGACCACGACCTCCATGGAGCTCGTTCCGCTGTGCTTTTGGGCCTGGCTCAAAGTCGGTTTGGGAGCCGGGACCCGGTTCCCGAACGTAGACGCAACCCACAGGTTGGATTCGGTTTCGAAGCCGTTGGCGCGGGCGACACGTGCGCCGGAGCAGTCTGGATCGGCGGCGATCGGGGGCATTCCGCCTGTACCCGTGCCCCCCATGCCTGACCCCCCGGTGCCGCTCCCGCCCATGCCTCCGCTTGGCGCTCCTCCCGTACCACTTCCGGCCGCACCGCCCTCTCCCGCACCGCCCTCACCGGAGCCACCCTCACCGGAGCCACCCTCACCGGAGCCACCCTCACCGGAGCCACCCTCACCGGAGCCACCCTCACCCGAGCCACCCTCACCGGAGCCGCCCTCGCCCGAGTCTGAGCCGCCTGCGCTGGAGCCGCCGGCGTTGGAACCGCCTTTGCCGCCGCTGCCGCCCTTGCCGCCGCTGCCGTCTTCTCCTCCGCCGCTGCCCCCCTCCCCGTCGGTGTCGTCGTCTGACCCAGGTTCGGAAGTCTGGCCGCAGCTCACGGCTCCGGCGACACCGAGCACAGCTACGAAGGCAAGCACTGTCGTACGCATGTTAGGCACACTCCTGTCGAACATCTGGAAGACCCCCGGTCGCGTGGCCGGCGTCGCCTTGCTCAGGCGTTCGCACGACAGTTAGGAACGGGTTTCGAAACGATCGCGCGTTTTTTTCGTTCTTGAGGAAGAATCGAGTTCCGAATGTGTTTGAGCCTGCCTTAAGTCAAGCATTCGCAGATTATGCCTTGACAAGATCGTCTCCGTCGCCTTCTCAAGGCTTGATGCATCAAGGGGGATCGTTCTGCGCCTGGGGCTGAGCGGGCTCGAGAGCCGCTGCGCGGGCCGCACCCTTCGATGGGTTGCCACGAGGGCCAAGTATCGAAAGGAGCATCTGATACGAGTTCTGCGTGCTGCGCCCGTTGATGCAGGTTCGGGGGTGGCGCTCACCGCAAGGAACGTCCTCGTCGACGAACGCCTTGCCGCCGCAGCCCGATAGGTACGACATGACGTCGGCGCACAGGTAGCCGTGATCGAGGCCGAAGGCGTGCGCGACCTCCTTCGTGATCGTTTCGCACACGGCGCGGGGCGCGTTGCCCAGGCGAGACGCGAAGGCGAAGACCACGGGATCTTCGATCACCCCACCGCTGAACGGGGCCAACCCGCCGCTTTTGCGTTCCATGCCGAGGTCGTGGGGGTGACCGCCCACGATGGCCATCACGTACCCGGGGTCGGTGGGGCGTTCGTCCGTGACCTCGATCGCGAAGGGTGCGAATTGGGCCTTGACGCACCTCGTAATTGCCTGCCAGGCCTCTGGCGAGCCCGAAAACCCTGGGAGTTTCGCTTCGGTGACTTTGTTGGCCAGCAATACGCTCGAGCGGTTTTCGTGCGAGGCGTCCACCCCGGGCGTGAGCACAATCGGGCCGCTTTGCAAGTAGATGACCCGGGGAGGGACCTGGCGATCACGGAGCACGTCGGCCCAGCGGACGAGGTCGTCGCTTTCGGATAGTTCAACGGGGCTCCGGGAAAACCGCTTCGTCACGGCCAGCGTGCCCACGACGCCGAGACCACACCAGATCACCGCGTGGAGCAGGTAGGTCAACGGACGGGAGCGAATGAAGTCGGGCAAGACCCGGACATGATACCCCCTATCCAGCCGCACGCCCCCGAAAGGGCCAGGGCGGCTGCGTATGGTGGCGAAACTCATGCCCTCGCGCAGGGGGAGCCTCGGGAGCGGGCTCCGGCTCCCTCCTTCGTGCGGATACGCCTGGGTGCCCTGACGATCCTCAATGGCTCCTGCGAGCGTGGCGCCTGACCATACTTGATTCCTCGAAGGCGGTTGCCGAGGTGAACAGGTCATGAAGTTCTCGCCCTTTCCCCCGAAGGCATGCGCCGCGCGTGCCGCTCTTCTCGTTTGGCTCTGCGCCTCGGCGCTGGTCTTCGCGGCGTGCCAGGGCACGACCGAAGACACGGGTGCGTCGGACGGGCCCGAAAATGATGCGGGCTCTGGAGGCCGGGCCGGGTCCGCAGGGGCCTCCCAGGGCGGGCGCGGCGGTGATTCAGGCCAGGTTCCAGCAGGAGGCGGTGGAGCCGGTGGCGCAGGGGGACAGCCAGGCGCGGCGGGCGCCAGTGCAGGCGGTGCGGCAGGCGCCAGCGCAGGTGGTGCGGCAGGCGCCAGCGCAGGTGGTGGTGGTGCGCAGGGGGCGGGGGGCATGGGCGGGGGGACGCCTGGGGGCGCGGGGGGCGGCATCGTGGACGCAACGTCGCCCGATCCAGGACACCCCCCCGGTGACTACGTGCCGATGTTCGTGGCCGTGGGGCACGGCCGGCGTATCGCTTTTTCCTGCGACGACGGCCGCACGTGGAGAGACGCCCGGAAGAGCAACGGCACCGAAGGAGAAGAAAGTTCCGGAGCTGCCCAGGGCCTTGCCTATGGGAACGGCGTCTTCGTGGCCGTCTTCGGCTGGGGAGGCAGCGGGGCGCTCGAACGTTCGGACAGCGGCCGCAGCTGGCAAGAGGTGCGCACCAACGGCAGTGGTTTCGGGGGCGTGGGTTTTTTGGGGGCGCGGTTCTTCGCGATGGACGGCGGCAAGGGGATCGTCTCGTCCGATGGGGCGGCCTGGAGCGAAGCCGGAAGTCCAGGGGTCGACTCCCACGTGCGCCGTGTTTCGGGGGCGCGCCTCGGCGCCAGCGCGCTGGGCTTCGTCACGGGCTACGAGGGCACGGGCGATAGCCGCTCGGGGCGCCGCCGGCTCGCGGTGTCAGCCGATCAAGGCGGCACGTGGAAGGCGGTTGACGTTGGCGACTGTGTCATGAGTCATCAACGGCGAGGGGGTGTCGCCTGCGGCGCGGAGCTTTGCGTCTCCGTGAGCGCACAGGGGAATCACTGTCGCAGCCAGGACGCGGGCCAGTCCTGGACCTTCGCGGGTTCGGTAGGCGGGGGCGTAGAGGGGTTCCTGTGGACGGGTCGGGAGTTTGCTGCGTTCGATGGGGGGCGCGGCTTCTTCAGTGACGATGGCAAGACCTGGCGCGCGCAGGCGCTGTCTGGCAGCGACAACCAAATCGAGGTCGTGGCACGCGCCGCTTCCGGCACTTACGCGGGATTGGCGAAGAACGGCGACGCCTTCCATCGCAGCGAGGACGGTCGGACCTGGACGCGCGCCGACGGGCCGTCGGGCAGCGTTTTCAGGCACGTCGTCTTCGGCTACGGCAAACGTGGAGGCGACTGTCCTTGACCGGCGCGCGCCAGATCCGGGACGACTTGGCCCGTCATCACTGACGCTGGCGTGGGGGGGCGGGCGTGCGGGAAGGTGAAAAGAGTCTGTCGAGCGCCACGCTCACGCCCGCGGTGGCGGAAACGATGTTGGCCCAGTTATCGATGTTTTGGTCCGGGATGTCGGCGCCCCCACCGTAGAGCCGCGCGGTGACGTAAAGATCCACTGGATCGGAAACCGGATGGCCAAGGCTGAGGGCCACGTCGTAGATGCCGCCCGTGGTGTCTCCGAGCAGCCCAAAGGTCGAGAGCGCATCCGCATCGACCTCGACCCAGGGCCCGGTGGCTGGCGTCCAGCGGACGCGCGCCTTTAAGGCTCCGACGAGGCCAATGTCGCCTTCGTCCTCGAAGCGCGTGCCATCCAGGGACGTGAGGGCCACCTGCGCGCTTCGCACCTGGGCGGAACCGCCGAACCCGATGTCCCATTGATGCGGTCTCAAATGAAAGAGGTACGAGAGGCGATAGCCGTCAAAGAGGTAGCGCAGGGCGAGGGGTTGCCCGACCGCAAAGCGCGTGTCGTAAAATTGCAGGTCGCTGCCCGGCGTGAAGCGCGTTTGGGCACCGAAGGGAATGTAGGTCAACGTCAAGGTGTGGCGGGAGAGCCCCAACTCCACGCTGGCGCGTTGTATGCGAACGAGCGTGTCTTGCTGCCCCACCTCGTCTGCTGTGAACGTGGTGCCTGTAGCGCCGTAGCGGTTGTCGTTCTGCGCGACGTAAGCGGGGCCCGTTTCGTAACGAAACGTGAAGGTCTGCGCCTCGGCGTAACCACACCAAAGAGCGAGCCCCGTAACGGACGCCAGGGCGATGCGCCCGGCTTCGAGACAAAGCTTCGAGATTTTGAATCGGACATGGAAAGGACACTGCATGCCGCCTGCGACATGCAAAGCAGCGGCCTTCCCCTGCGGGTCGCTCTTTTTGTGCAAACCCGGTGCAGCAGCCTACGCGCTCGATTGTCGAGCCAGATCGGTGTGGGCCGCGTCTGCGAACGAGGCCGCTGTGCTGTGACGGGCGCGCACCAAGGTGATGAGGGCGAGCTCTGGGCGTGCGCCCAGGCGAATGGGGGGGCCACTCGTGCCCAAACCGTGGTTTACGAACAGGGTCGTTCGGCCCAGGCGGTAAAGGCCGGAAGAAAACGGGGTCATGAGGCGCGCGAGGTTGAAGCGCCGGACGAGCCAGGGCACGGCGAATTGGCCACCATGGGTGTGACCGGACAGGACGAGATCGACGCCCGCCTGCGACGCGGGCGGAAACAACGCCGGATCGTGGGCCAACAACACGGTGGGCACGCGTGCTGGTCTGTCGCGTAGCGCCCTGCCGAGATCGTCGCGCTCACTCCAGTTGTCGTCGACACCGGCCAGGTACAGCGTGCCTCCAGGGCGTCGCAGGAGAACGCCGCGGTTCGATAGAACCCGTACGCCCTGAGCTTCGAGGGCCGGACCGACTGTCCCGTCGGTGCCGAAATAGTCGTGGTTGCCCAGACAGCCGAAGGCGCCGAACGGGGCTTTCAATCCGCCGAGCGCCATCGCCACGTCCTCGACGTGGTCCGTTCCCGAGGTGATGAGATCGCCCGTGACCACCGCGAGGTCGGCCTTCAAGGCATTGGCGCGCCGAACCCAGTGGGCGACCCGGGCACGCGGCGTGAAGGGGCCGCAGTGTAGGTCGCTCAGGTGAACGATCCGGAATCCCTCGAAGGCCTGGGGCAAGTTTTCGATGAGTATGGACATGCGCGTCACGCGCGGACGAGGGCGCAGCGCGCGCAGGGTCCAAAGCCCCGCCAGGGGAAAACAGACCAGGAGAGCGGTGGGGGTCGGAAGGGGCGTGACGGCCGCCACCGAGAGCGCTGCGACGGCGTGGGCCGTGAACACGAGGCAGAACGTCCACCACGTGTAGAAGGGCCACATCACCAGGTATTTGTGAAGTCGCGACCGGGGCCGATGGTCCCACGGGCTCCTCAGAAGCTGTCCCATGAACGGCAGCGACACCAAGGCTCCGCACGTGACCGTGATCCAGGCCGGCACCCCCAGTGTGCTGGCGGCCCAGACCACCGGAAGTTGAGCCAGGGCGGCCACCGCGAGGACGGCGGCGATGACCTTGGCGCGCCGTTGACGAAGATGAATCACGACCTAAATCTGAAAGGGGTGAAGCTCGCGGTCGAGCAGGTTTTCAAGAAGAAGAGGATGAGGGACACACCTCAGCGGCGAGCAGCGCGCAGTCGTCCTTGACGAGCGCGCGCCCACGAAACGCGCTGAGGTCGCGTTGAATGCCTGCGAGAAGCTCGTCGAGGGACTGTGCCGCCCGAGCTTGGAAGACCTTCGAGAGCCGCTCGGGACCGAACATCTCACCGCGCTCGTCGAACTGCTCCGTGATTCCATCCGTGAAGGCCAAAAAACGTGTCCCGTGCTCCGCGAAAGCCAGTGTGAGCTCGGGCCACGCGAGCCCATCGCCTTGGGTGATGCCCAGCGGCAGCCCCGGCGGGAGTGGCGCGAGTCCTGTTTCCGAGAACAGCAGACCTCCGTGCCCGAAGTTGCACACCTGCAGGCCTTGGCCGTGAGCCGGCACCCGCATGAGCAAACCGGTGACGAAAAGAGGCCGAGGGGGCTCGTCAGCCAGGCCTTTCGGCATGCGCTCGCAGAGCGTGTGGTTGAGACGTGACGTGACCTCGGGAAGAGCGAGATCCTCGTGAACTTGTTCTGCCAGGGCGTCGCGGAGCAGCTCCACCACCAAGGCGGCCGGACGGCCGTGCCCCATGACGTCGGCAATGACCAGCTCGATTCCGCCGGCCTTGCGCTCACGGAACCAAATGAGGTCGCCGCCGTCCCCGTGCAAGGGTTCGACGCCCCCCGTGAGATCCAAGGCGCCCGCGTGCAACGCGCAGTGGTGACGGAGGTGCGTCCGTGTGCCGCGCTCCTGTTCGGCCTTCCAGGCCTCGACAAGGACACTGCGGTGAACGAGGTAGGTTCTTCCGGTCTCGGGGTCGACGACCCTTTCGATCCGTAAAGTGTGTGTGCGTCGCTCCTGGGGTGAGGGACACAAAAGCGTATCTTCGTAACGAGGGATATTGCCTTCGAGCAAAGCGGTATAGATCACGGTCCAGCGCGCCTTTTCGCTGCCGCTGAAGTTGTCGAGCACGCTGTCGTGCCCGCCGTCCCGCACCGCATGCCCGTGGTTGTCGGACGCGAAGCGCCGCCATCCTTCGTTGACGAACACGATCTTCAGCTGCGCGTCGGTCACGTAGCATACGTCCCTCGTATCGAGGCCTGTTCGAGCAAGGAACGGGGGAACGTCGCAGAGCACGCCAACGCCCTATCGGCCGGTGTGCGCCCGTGCTGGAGGGGCGCTGGGCGGTGGTCTGAAGATACGTGAAGGCAAGCGTGCACGGCCGTGCATGCGGTAGGCTCACATGGGTGATCCTGCTGTATGGTGCGTACGGATATACGGGGGCATTGGTGGCACGCCGGGCCGCCGCAACTGGGGTGCCTCTCGTCCTGGCGGGCCGCAACCTGGCGCCGCTCGAGGTCCTCGCGGCAGAGCTGGGCTACGAGGCGAGAGCCTTTGCCGTTGGTGATGACCCGCAGGCCGTCCGGGCCGCCCTCGCGGGGATCCGCGTGGTCCTGAATTGCGCGGGGCCCTTTTCGTCGACGGCCGTTCCCCTCGCGAACCACTGTCTGCAGGCAGGGGTTCACTACCTGGATATCACCGGGGAAATCCAGGTGTTCGAGGACTTGTTGCGCCTCGACGCGCCCGCCAGGTCCGCGGGGTGCACCCTGCTGCCCGGCGCTGGTTTCGACGTGGTCCCCTCCGACTGCCTGGCCCGCTACGTGGCGGGGCGCTTGCCCGGGGCCCACCGCCTCGTTTTGGCGTTCGAGACCTCGTCGCGGGCCTCACGGGGCACCGCGCTCACGGCCCTCGGCACCTCGGGGGCTGGCTGGGTGCGACGAGACGGTGCCCTGGCGAAGGTGCCGCTCGCACATCGGACGATCCGGGTAGAGCTCGGCCGGGGCCTGCGCACCGCCGTGGGCATTCCCTGGGGCGATGTGGCGACTGCCTTTTACAGCACGGCGATCCCGAACATCGAGACCTTCGTCGTGCTGCCTTTCGGCGCGCGCTTGGCGCTGCCTGCCGTACGCGCGCTCGCGCTTGCGCCGGTGCGGACCTTCGTGGCGAAGCGTGTGCGCGCCGCGCGCCCTGGACCGTCGGCCCGCCAACGGGCGCGAGGCTGGGCGCGTTTGTGGGCTGAAGCCAGCGCGCCTGACGGCCGCCGGGTATGCGCGCGCCTCGAGACCCCAGAGCCCTACGAATTTACGAGCTGGACCGCGTTGGCGCTCGCGTTGCGCGCCCACGAAGGGGCCTTGCCCCCGGGATTTCAGACGCCGTCGAGCGCGCAAGGAGCCGATTACGTCTTGTCGTTCCCGGATGTGCGGCGCGAAGACGTGCCCGCCTGATGTCTCAGGGCGCGTTCCAGGCCTGACGAATCAGGTCCTTCAAGCGTTCGGGATCGATCGCGGACGTTTTGCACATGAACCCCGTTTTGTGCGCGAAATGAACGTCGGGTTCGTTTTGCACGCGCGAAAAATCGAGGTGCGGGTGGTCTTCGTAGCGGGAGATGCCGTAGCCGGGACCACGCCGATCGGGATACACCGTGGCCGCGATGTGCGGGTGCCAGCCTTGCGCGCGGATGAAGGCCGCAACGGCGCTCGAGGGCTCTTCCGTCTCGGCCTCGGTGCGGGGCAAAAAGACCACCTCGATCGGCGCACCGCCGGTTTCGAGCTGCCACCGTGAGGCATGCTTTGCCGTGAACGCAAGCTGAGACCGAATCGTCTCGAGATACGTCAAGAGGTCCTCGCCGATGAAGCGCATCACCTCGTAGAGCGGTTCGCCGGGGGCCAGCTGCTTGCTGGCAGCGAAGCGGCGCAGCAACGTCACGTCGATGGGAGAGTTCAGCTTCGCCACCACGTCTCGCCCGACGCCCAGCCACTCGGCGGTGCGGGTGGGCCCCCGTGAGTCGAACCACTCGGCGGGCTCGAGCCAGGGGCAGAAGAGCCGGGCGTCCCCGTAGAGTCCGAGATGCGCCAGCACCAAGCTGATGGACGAGGTGGGCTCGTGCTCGCGAGGGAAGTGGTGATGGTCGAAGTTCATGCGCGCCGGATCGTGGGACCCTCCGATGTCCACCACCGCCACCCTGGGATTCTGGAGGTCGTCTTCAGAGGGCTCCCGGCGCTGGATGGGGGCTCCGGACTTCGCTGCCAGCACGCATACGGCAAGGAAGTCGTCTTTGTGGGCCCCTCCGGGGTGCGTGACGATGTGGTCGAGCATGGTGCGCGGCACCCTAGCATGCGCGCGCCGTGGGCCCGTTCAGCGCAGGCGGGCGAGGCCGTCGCGTGCCTGTGAGGCATGCCAGCCGCGGGGGGCAAGGGCGAGGTACTGCGCGTAGGCCTTGTGGGCTTTGGCTTTCTCGCCTGCCTTCTCGGCAGCTTGGGCGACGATGATCGCGGCTTCGGGCAGCTGCGCATCCAGCGCCAGCGCACGCTCGGCCCACGCCCCCGCTTCGGACACCTGGTCTCGCCGAAAGTGCGCCTGCGCGATCTGAAGCGCGCGGGGCGCCTGGGGCTCGTGGACGAAGAGCGCCCCACAGGACTCGGTGAGGTCGCGCCAGCGTCGTTGAGCCGCTGCGGCTTCACACGCGCTTCTCAGGGCAATGAGCTCCTCGTCCGACGAGGGAAGAGCGGCTGACGGCGCGGCAGGCTCGCTCATGTCTTGCAACGCGACGTCGTGCGCATCGAGTTCAGGGCTCGTGGCCTCCACGACCGGCGCCTCTTCAATCGAGGGAGGTGCTTGCACCGTTGGTGCAGGTGCCACGGGAGGTGTGAGCGCGTTGAGTTCGACGGGTGGAGCCACATCGTTGGCGTTGCGGAACCTGGTGCTCAGGCCCCAGATGGCGGTCACGGTCAAAACGGCGCTGAGAAGCGCCAAAGCCCGGTCCCGTTGCTGCCGTCGGCGTTGCGCCCGGCGCGCGGACTCGAGCGCTTGGAGCGAGGCCCGCACGGCTTCGTTGACCTGGCCCGCACCCCGCGAGCGGTTGAAGGAAGGGGAAACGATCGATTTTTCGGTGGTCGTGCTCACGGCGATCTCCAACGCTTTCGCTGATTTGCGCAGATGAAGCGGTTCATGGCAAATAACCGCATGTGACGACGGCGCGGCTCGAAGATCCCTTCTCTCGGGCACTCGCTGCCGCCGAGGTCGTGCGCCGCTGGGCCACGGACGCGGCGTGGATGATCAACGCCCCGCCACTCGTTGATGCGGGGTACTGGGAAGAGCGCGGCCTCGCCGAGGCCACGTGTAGGGGCTGGACGCTGCCGCCGCCCACCAGCTGGGAAGCCTGGCACGAAGGCAAGTCGCCCGGAGGGCGGGTGTTGCCCCTTGGACACCGCTTCGAGGCGTTACACGCCCGTGTCATGCAAGCTCAGTCCGACCTCGAGGTGCTGGCGCTCAATCTGGTGCTTGCCGCTGCGGGCGTTACCCTGGGCGAGGTGGATTGCCTGTACGTGGATGCCCAGGGCACGCCCACGCACCGCGAGCTGGCCGTGAAGTACTACTTGGGTGTTGCCAACAGCGCCGCACCGGACACCTGGGTGGGGCCAGGCCTCGTCGATCGCCTGGACGTCAAGTTGACCCGTCTTACCGAGCACCAGCTGAACGTCGCCGCGCGCGCGGCTCGTGCTCAGGTTTGGCCGGTTTGGTTACCGAACCCACAGCGTCGCGAGATCTTCCTGCGGGGCGCGTTCTTCTCGCATCCTGAGCACGTGGCCTGGCCTCATGTGATGCACGCTGCAGCCGATCGCGGGTTTTGGTGTCGAAGCCACGAACTCGCGGGCATGGCCCCCCGCGGATGCCCCTTGGGCTGTTCTTCACAAACCGTGGTGGCTGGATCCTCGCCACGCGGAGGTGGCGCCGTGCCTCGAGACCCAGGCGCTCGTGGCTTGGGTGGAGGCGCAGGGCCGCCCCTTGTTCGTGGGACATCTCGTGGGCCTCGAAGGCCTCGCAGCGCGAGGGTTCGTCGTGCCTCGGAACTGGGGTCGATAAAAACCCTTGATCCCAAACGCCCGCAAAGACGAATGAATGCGGGCGGGTTCGCGCCACCCGCGCCGGCCCGTACGAACGTTCAGTCGCAGGTATCGCCAGCGCCTGACAAGCTCTGTCATCGCGGAGCGTGCAGGCACAGAATGACCCAGGAGGACACTTCAACGCCCCATGCGCTGCCCGCCGAGCGTTGCCTCGCGCTTCTCGGGAGCCGCTTCGAAGGCCTGAGCGCCACGGACGCTTACCGGCGTCTGCGCGAAGCGGGGCCGAACCAGTTGCCACGCGCGAAGCGCCCGGGGGTCATCAAGATCTTCCTCCGGCAGTTCCTCAATCCACTCATTTACATCCTGATGATCGCCGGCGTGGCGTCCATCCTCCTGGGAGACGCGCAGGACGCACTCTTCATCTTCGGGGTGCTCGTGCTCAACGGAGGCATCGGTACCGTGCAGGAGCGGAGTGCGGAGCGGAGCGCCGACGCCCTCCGCGAACTGGTCAAGGCGCGTAGCACCGTCATACGTGACGGCGAAGAGCAGGATGTCGACGCGGAGGACCTGGTCGTGGGCGACGTGGTGGTGATCGAGTCGGGCACCAAGGTGCCCGCCGATCTGCGGCTCTTGTCAGGCGACGAACTGCAGATCGACGAGTCGCTGCTGACGGGGGAGTCGCTGCCCGTCGACAAAGTCGCAGAGCACGTCCTTTCACAGGACGCCGTGCTGGGTGACCGCATCAACATGGCTTTTGCGGGTACGTGGGTGGCGCGGGGGCGGGCACGTGGCCTGGTGGTGGCCACGGGCCTTGCGACCGCCGTGGGCGCAATCGCCGCCTCGATGCAGACGGCCGTCGCCGCCCGCCCGCCGTTGCTTCAGCGCATGGATCAGTTCACCAGGCGCATCGCGATCGCCATAGGGGCCGTGGTGCTGCTCTTGAGCGGCGTTTCGCTGGTGCAAGGTGCGAGCCTGCAAAGCGTATTCTTTTTGGCCGTGGCCCTGGCGGTGGCGGCGATCCCCGAAGGCTTGCCCGTTGCCCTCACGGTCGCCCTGTCGATCGCCGTGCGCCGCATGAGCCGCCGTCACGTCATCGTGCGGCGGCTGGCGGCGGTGGAGACCCTGGGGTCCTGCACCTTCATCGCCTCCGACAAAACAGGCACGCTGACGGTCAACGAGTTGACCGTGCGCCAAGTGGCGCTGCCGGGTGAAGCCACGTGGCGGGTGACAGGGCAGGGGCTCGGTCCCGAGGGCGGCGTCCTTGCCCCGGAGGACGCCGACGCCGGGGTGCCCGCCTCGGCTCGCCTGCTCCGGCTGGCCAAGGCCGTGGCTTCGTGCAACGACGGCACCCTGGTCCAGCAAGAGCAGGGCAATTGGACCAGTCATGGCGACGCCGTCGACGTGGCGCTGCTCGTTTTCGCGCACAAACTGGGCGTGACCCGGGCTTCGTGCGAGGCCGAAGCGCCCCGCGTGGCCGCCTTGCCCTTCGAGGCGGCACGCCAGTGCGCCGCCACGATGCACGACGCGGGGGGGAAGAGGGTGCTGATGGTGAAGGGCGCCGGCGAGAAGGTTCTGGCCATGTGCGACCGCATGGCCACCTCCGCAGGAGATGTTCCGATCGATCGTGCAGCTCTTCAAGCGGAGGCCGAGCGCATCGCAACCAGCGGGCACAGGGTCTTGGCGGTCGCCACCTTGGTTCAGCCGGCTTCGGGGGCGCAAGGGGCGGGTCTGCCCGCCCTCGTGCCCGAGATGCTGCACGGTCTTTCGTTCTTGGGCTTCGTGGGCCAGATCGATCCGCTGCGTCCGGAGGCGGCTGCTGCCGTGAGCGCCTGTCGTCGTGCGGGCATCGAGGTCGCCATGGTGACGGGTGATCATGCCCTGACCGCGAAGGCCATCGCCGTCGAGCTTGGCATCGTCGCGTCCGACGCCCCCGTGGTGACGGGCCCGGCGTTGAGGGAGGCCGCCGCACGCGGCGCGGAGGCCTTCGCGGCGCTGATCCGGGGGGCCCGGGTGTTTGCCCGGGTGGAGCCTCGGCAGAAGCTCGAGATCGTCCGTGCGCTCATCGCGCAAGGGCACTTCGTGGCCGTGACCGGCGACGGGGCGAACGATGCCCCCGCCCTCAAGAGCGCGCACATCGGGGTGGCGATGGGCAAGCGTGGCACCGACGTGGCCCGCGAAGCCGCCGCGCTCGTGTTGACCGATGACAACTTCGCGTCCATCGTCGCCGGGGTCGAGGAGGGGCGGATCGCCTACGCGAACGTGCGCAAGGTGGTGTTCCTGCTTCTCAGCACGGCCACCGCGAACCTCGTTCTCTTCTGCTTGGCGGTGGCTGCCGGGTTGCCCTTGCCCCTTTTGCCGGTGCAGCTGCTTTGGCTCAACCTGGTGACGAATGGCATTCAGGACGTGGGCTTGGCCTTCGAGCAGAGCGAGGGCGGGGAGCTGTTGCGGCCTCCCCGCGCGCCTCAGGAGCCCGTCATCGACCGCCTCATGATCGAGCGGACCGTGCTTTCGTGTCTGGTGATCGGCGGTGTTTCCTTCGGCCTTTACGTCTGGCTCCTGGCGCGGGGCGTGCCGCTCGCGGAGGTGCGAAACGTGCTTCTGCTTCTCATCGTGCTGTTCTCGAACATCCAGGCGGGAAACAGCCGCTCGGAAACCCGCTCGCTCTTGCGCCACAGCCCCCTCAAAAACCCCGTGCTCTTTGTGGGTACGATGGTCGCTCAGCTCGTGCACGTCGGAGCCATGTACACCCCGGGGCTGCGCGAGGTTCTCGCGATCGCGCCGGTCTCGTTCCGCACCTGGCTGACCCTCGTGGGCTTGGCGCTGTCCCTTTTCGTCGCGATGGAGGCACACAAGGCCTGGCTGACCCGCCGCGGTGCTCACAGCGCTCTTGCAACATGAACGGAGAATCCTCAAGTGAGGGGTGTCAACTCAAGAAGGCAGTAAATCGACGTCTCCTCCGTCATGACGGCGATGCGAAGACGAAGTTTTGCTCGAATTCCCTCTTGGCTCGTGCTCTCGAGCTTAGCGCTGGCCCTTTCCGTCGCGTGTAGCGGCGCGGAGAGCGACAGCGATGGCTCGGGCGAGGACGAGGAGGCGCCCGCAGGGGGCGCAGGCGGTGAGCGAGGAGGTTCAGCGGGCACCTTCCCGGGTGTGGGCGGCGCGGGCGGCCGTGCCGGCGACGAAGCAGGGGGCGCGGGTGGAAGCCCCGGGGGCACAGGCGGCACCTTGGGCGGCGGTGGGGGCGAAGGGGGCGCTGCGGGGGAAGGCGTGGGTGGCACGGGAGGACTCGATAGCCCGGGAACGGGCGGTGCCGGCCCTGGGGGCATGGGCGGCGGGGCGGGCATGGGCGGGGACACCATCGTGGACCCACCGAGCAGCTTCACGGATCCTGACGGGATTTTGTTCGCCACCGATTTTTCAGGAACGGTGCCTGCAGAGCAGCTGCCCTGGCATCGGGTTTGGCTCCAGCACCCGGAGATCGTGCTCGAGGGCTTTGCGCTTGCCGATGGGGTGAACGCCTCACCGGGACAGAATGACCGCTTCGCGTTCACTGCAAAAGCAGCGGCCAGCGAAGCGTCGGCGGCCGAAGCGGTGACGGCCGCCCGCTACGCGACCGTCCGGTTCAGCGTGAGCCCCGCGTTTCGTGTGAACCTGAACGGGGGAAAAATCGAGTTCTGGCTCGGCCGGCAAGCCTCGCAAACGGCGGGACCGCTGGCTGTCTTCACCAGCGTGGGCGGCTTCGCGCCCGCCTCGGCCGTCAGCGTGACCGAACCCGTCCCCGGCGCCGGTGACGGCCTCGTCAAGTACACGGTGGCCCTTCCTGCTTCGGGCTACGAGGGGCTGTTGGGCCCGGTCGAGATCCGGATTTACCCGTTGGGCCAGGCCGGGCAGACACCCTCCGTGTCTCTCGCCGGCTTCGTGCTGCGAGGCCAAGTCGCTGCGGCGCCCGGACCAGGGCCCGCCAGGCGCAGCGACGTGGGAACAAACCTCGGTCACATCCGCGAATTCGAAAAAGACTCACCCTTTTTGGATAAATTCAAGCAGGCGCGTCCCTGGATCACCCGACCCGTGGGCGCCATGGACGGCTTCGATCGCCGTTTTTCCGAGCAGATCCCCCACGATGCTCATGGCTGGCCCACGCAAGTGCCCTTCACTCCGCCGGGCGAGCCTCCCCAGATCGTTCACACGCTGATCTCCACGCCTCGCAATGGCCCTCACGCCCTCCTGTTCGAGGGCAAGGGAAAGATCGTGGTCAAGGGGCCGGGGGTGCTGGCCACCGTCGACGCCCAGGGGGGCTCCGGCCGCTTCGACGTGATCGTGAACAAGCGGGACAACGGCTACAAGGATTCAGCCATCTTCTACGTCGAGATACACGCGACGGATCCCGCTGACCACCTCCGCAACTTCAAGTTCCTGCACACGCGGCACCTTGCCATCTACGAAAGGGATGTGTTTGAGCCCACGTTCGTCTCCCGGTTGGCCGGCATCAACCCCCTCAGATTCATGGACTGGGGCGCCATCAACGGGCAGACGATCAGCTCGTGGGCCCAGCGTCCCACGCCGCAGACCTACTCGCAGGCCACCGAAGAGGGTGTGGCGCTCGAGCACATGATCGCGCTTGCCAACGCGACAAAGGCCGATGCCTGGGTCAACGTACCGCATCTTGCGAACGATGCCTTCGTGCGGGAGATGGCCAAGATGCTGCAGGAAAAGTTGCACACCGCTGCGAAGATCTACGTCGAGTACTCGAACGAAACGTGGAACACCGAGTTCGAGCAAGGCAAGTACGTGCGCGCGCAGGGCAAGACGCGTTACCCCTCGCTCTCGGAGTACCAGGCGCACCACAAGTTTGCCACGTACAAGCAGGTACGAGTTTGGGAGCTCTTCAAGGAGGTCTTCGGCAATGCCTTCGAGGCGCGCGTTCGTCGCCCGCTCGGGGGACAAGCCGCTGGGCGCGCTCTCAACGAGCTGCGCCTCGACTTCGCAGACGATGCCGACATCAATCCCCAGGGGATCAAGGTGCAGGGCCTGGCTTTGGCTCCCTACTTCGGCAAGTTCTATCGAAACGCCGACGTGGCGGGCGGCGTTCCTTCGACCGCGAAGATCCTGCAGGACGCGCGTGACGATTTGAACCAGAAGCGCAATGGGCAATGGTCAGACGCCAAGCAACTCGCGGCGCGGTTCGGCGTGAGCTTGTGGGCCGTCGAAGCGGGGCAGACCATCCGGGCGATCGAGCCGGGGTCGCGCGAGAGTCAGGTCTTCGTGGACAACGCCTTCGCGGCGAACCGCTCACCACAGATGTACACCCTGTACGTTGACTACCTTGCAGCCTTGAAGAACGCAGGGTTCAACCTGACGATGCAGTTCGTATTCTGTGGGGGCTGGTCGAAGTGGGGCACGTGGGGAGGGCTCGAGTACCTGGATCAGCCCCTTCCCGAGGCCCCCAAACACCGCGCGCTGTACGAGACCATCTTCGGCAACTGAGACAAAAAGTAAGGCGTCAGGAGGAGGGGCGTCGCAGGGAGCGGACCCCTGCCCGTACGAGGCTTCTCAGGGGACGCGGCACGGCGCGCCCCAGGCGCAGGGCCACGCGCACGTGGGTGGCGCTGCGCCGCTCGGAGCCGGCGGGCCAGACGCGCGCATGGGTCTGCTGAGAGAGGGCCTCGCGGGTGCTGAGGGGCCACGCCAACTCTGTCTCTTCGGGGCCTGCGTCCAGCTCCCAGGGAAAGCAGCCCCAGGCTGCGGCTTCGTCGCGATGAGGGTTGTTCCAAAAGCGGGTCAGGGTATCGCCAAACGCCTCCCGGGCATCTTCGAGCAAAGCCTCCAGCAGCACGGGTGTTTCGCAGGCCAAAACATCAGCGAACACGCAGAACGTTTTTTGGACCAGGGGCAGTCCCCACGCCGCCACCCGCGCGGTTCGTCCCCCCTCGAAGCGGGGCACGATGCCTTCGTGGGTGTGCTCGTACCCCGATACGGTGCCATGGTCCGCGGAGCAGAACATTTCGAGCATTTCCCACATGCCCTTGACGCGGGCGTGGCCTACGCCGTTCGTAATGTCACGGATATACACGTGCAGATCAGGAAAGCCCTGAAGTGGCAGCTGTGGATCGCCGTCACGGTACACGGCAAAGCCGGTCACCGGTGCCAGACCACGGGTGGTGCGAAGCAAAGACAGCGTGCGCATCTGACTGCCGAGCCCTCCCGAGTCGACCAGCCCGCACGTGACATCGTCGAACACGCCTGCTTGCTGCAGGTAGCCCTCGGCCAAAACGCGCACAGCGGCGCTGCGTTGCTGGATGACAGAGCGGCAAGGCTCTCCGGCAAGCTGATCCAAGAGCAGCCTGCGGCTTGTCTCGTCGAGGGGCCGATGCCAGGTCTCGGGGCTCAGTTTTAATTGAGGGAGTAGGGGCACGATGTCGTCGAGCGACAGGGAGAGCCGGGTCAGGATCCTGCCTATGTCCTGTTCGTGAGCGTGGGTGAGCGCCCACTGCAAGTCGTCGCGTGTGAATTTGTCGAGGAGGGCCAGGTTCAGCGCGCGGCGGCTCACGTACAAGTATCGGTTGTCGATGTCGAAGCCCAGGCGCTGACACAGCCGCTCGGCGAGGCGGTGCATGATCTGACCTTCACGCGACAGGTAGTAAAGTCGCGTGATCCCCTCTTCTCGGGCGCGTTGCAGGGTCCACAACAGGAAGCCAACGAGCAACGGAGCCCCCACGCCTGCTGCGACGTCGACGAGCGCGCGTTCGTGCGGGGTGTTGGTCGGTTGGGCAAGTCGTGCCAGGCGCGAAGCCCCGGCCAGTAAGCTGCTGCCTGCCGTGCTTCCCCAGCGGTGTGCCTCCAAGGCTTCCTCGTAGCGGTTCGGGTTGGCCTTCGGAAAGTGAACCGCATGGAGGCCCACCCGTCTTGCCTCGAGGTAATCGTCCGTCCAGTTGTTTCCCACGTGGACGGCCTCCTGGGGCGCCGTGCGCTCTTGTTCGAGAACGTCTCGAAACAAGGCACCGTCACGTGCCTTCATGCACCCACGAGCCGAGGAGACGTAGAGCCTATCCTTGGGCGACCAGAGCCCCAACGCCTCGAGTTGCTCTTTGAGGAAGGTCTCTGGCAAGTACATGTCAGAGACGAATGCGATGCGGAGGCGCTCTGCCCTTCGCGCCGCAAGCCACGTGGCGGCCCCGAAGACGGGGCGAATCAGCTGGGCCTCCATGCGCAGCTCTCGCTCCATGAGAACGGCTCTCCTGGGCTCGAGTCGGGGATGGGCGTGTGTGAGCTCTCGGTAGATCCGCTCGAGGGTGATGTCCGAAGGCGGGGGCGCATGCGCGCGGGCGCGTTTTTCTGCCATCGCGCGGGCCCTGGCGAAGAGCTCGGGGGACTTCGAGATGAGCCCCTCGGATGCCAACTGCTGTCCCAAGAGCAAGTAGACCGAAGAGGGCTCGGCCACGGCACGCGTGATCACGGTATCGAACAGATCCACGCACAAGAGCTTCACGCCCCGCAAACGCCCCAGGACCTTCGTGACCTGGTCGAAAGCCGACGCCGCGGAGGGACTTTCCATGCCAGAAAGGATCTGGCACGAAGCAGAGCTCGTCAACGCTCCGAGCGCATTCTCGTTCGGACGGCGCGCGAAAATCTGCGGGAACTCTTGCGAAACGGGTGTGCGGGTCTGGGTGGCTGTGCGCTTCTTTCCTCGGGCTACATCCGCGGTATGGACACGCGGGTCAGTAGTCGGCATCCCGTGAGCCTCGCCCGCCTGGTAACCTGCGCGGCATGAGGGCGGTGTACCGCACACAGTATGGGCCTCCAGAGGTGCTGCGCATCGAGGAGAGGACTCCCCCTACGCCCCGACCCGGGGAGTTGCTGGTGAAGGTTCGGGCCACCACCGTCAACCGGACCGACTGCGGATCGCTGTGGGGCAAGCCGTTCGTGTTCCGCTTCTTTACGGGTCTCCCTCGTCCGCGTCATACCGCTACGGGTACCGACTTCGCGGGAGACGTCGTCGAACTCGGAGAGGGAGTAAGCGGCTTTGCGCGCGGTGACCGGGTGTTCGGCTTCGACGACAACGTTGCAGGCACACACGCTGAGTTCGTGTGCTTTTCGACGCGCAAGGGAGTGGCGAAGATCCCTGACGGTGTGCCTTACGAACAGGCGGCGGCCAGCCTCGAGGGCGCGCACTACGCTCTGAACTTCATGCGAAAGGTGACGCTGGGTTCGGGCTGCCGGGTGCTCGTCAACGGCGCGACCGGCGCGATCGGCTCGGCCGCCGTGCAGCTGCTGAAGCTGAGGGGAGCGCATGTGACGGCGGTCTGTGCGAGCCCCCACGTTGCGCTCGTGGCATCGTTGGGCGCCGACCGGGTCATCGACCGTACCCAGGAAGACTTTACACAACAAGACGACCTCTATGACTTCGTGTTCGACGCCGTGGGGAAGAGCACGTTTGGGGCGTGCAAGCGCATCCTCGTTGCCCGTGGCGTCTACATCTCGTCCGAGTTGGGGCCCGGTGGCCAGAACCTTGCCTTCGCGTTGCTTTCGCCTTTATCGCGGGGCAAGCGCGTCGTGTTTCCTCTGCCGCTCGACATTCCAGGCAGCGTGGTTCACATGCAGTCCCTGCTGGCGCTGGGAAAGTGGAAGCCTCTCATCGATCGCGTTTATCCTCTCGAGCAGATCGCCGAAGCTTTTCGGTATGTCGCAAGTGGACAGAAGATCGGAAACGTCGTTCTCAAGATCGCGTGACGGTACGCATGCGTGGCCTCGAACAGATCCCCTGGCTCTATGACTCCTGGTCATGGGTGGCCGAGCGCTTGGGCCTCGCGTCGCAGCGCAGGCGCCTGCTCGCCGGTGCCAGGGGCCGCCTGCTCGAGATCGGGTGCGGCACGGGGCGAAACCTGGGGCTGGCCCGCTCCGCCGCTTTCGTGGTGGGCATCGATCCGTCGGTCCATGTCTTGAACCGCGCCCGACGTCGCGCGCCGGGTGTGCCGCTCGTGCGCGCCAGCGCTCACGCACTTCCTTTCGCCCCGGGTGTGTTCGATGGCGTTGTCAGCTCGCTCACGTTCTGCAGCGTTCCCGAACCGGCGCTCGGACTCGCGGAAGTGGCGCGGGTGCTGGCGCCCAGCGGCGAGCTTCGGATGCTGGAACACGTACGCGCGCACAGCGTCTGGGGCGCCAGGCTCCAGGACGTGGTCGCGCCCCTGTGGACTTGGGCCACGGGCGGCTGTCATCCGAACCGTGAGACCGAATCCGCCGTCGAGCGTGCCGGGTTTCAGATCGATCCGGTCGACCGGGAGGCGCACGGCGTTTTGCGGCGCTTCACGGCGCGCCGCCGTGTTTGAGAGGCGCGCGCGCCCTTGCCGATGTCGTAGGCGGGACAGGGATTGAACCTGCGACCCGGTGCTTGTAAGGCACCCGCTCTGCCGCTGAGCTACCCGCCTTTGGAGGCTGCGTAATTTACCCGACTTCGCCCCGTCGTAAAGCCTCAAAGGCAGACACGCGTGTTTGGGCCAGCAGGCGCCAGCCCCGCCCCTGGCTTGATGCCTCTTTCGGTTGCCGTTATCGTGGCGGCGTGCATTTGCCGCTCTTTCGCCGAAAACCCCTTACGGGAACCCTTTCGCAGCTTTGCCTGGCGACCCTTCTCGCCTGGATCGTGGCCCCCGAGGCGCAGGCCCAGGGCCCTGACACCTCTCCTCCCTCGCAGCCTGCGGAGGCGACGCCCCCCCCGGCCGCGCCTCCGGGGCCCGCGGCGCCGCCTGCCGGCTACCCACCCCCCCCGTACCAGTTCGCCCCGCCGGTCTACTATCACGCGCCCGCGGGGTACCACGAACACGATGGCTTTTTCCTGCGCATGACTTTGGGCCTGGGCATCGGCCGCAGCTCGACCTCCCTGGCCGGCAGCGACATCGTGTTCCGCGGCGTGGCCGGGGCCTTTTCGCTGGCGCTGGGGGGGGCCATCGCAGAAAACCTGGTGCTCTTCGGGCAGATCGCGTCCACCGCCATGCCGGGGCCCACGATCGAGGTCGACGGCAGCGAGGTCGCGACGGCCTCCGAAGACGATAGCTTGGACACCTTTGGCTTGGGCGCGGGTGTCGCGTATTACATCATGCCGCTCAACGCCTTCGTGAGCGGTGCGCTTTTGTGGACACAGCTTTCTGCCAGGCAAGACGACGATGTCGTCGGTGAGACAGACGGGGGCCCGGGTGCCGATCTGCGGGTCGGCAAGGAGTGGTGGCTGTCTCACGACTGGGGCCTCGGCGCCTACCTGGGGCTTCAAGTGTCGCGCATTAAGGACCGCAACGAGGGAGGCGCGAGCGAAACGCCCACGTGGACGAACTCGGCCTTCACCCTGGGCCTGTCGGCCACCTACAACTAAACGGCGCTGCCACCTCGCTGGGTCATGAAGACGAAGGTGCTGGTGGGACTATGGGCCCTGCTTGGTGGCCCTGTGGGCGTGCGGGCCCAGGTTCCCTCCGAAAGCGCGCCCGTGGGGCGCCATCAGCACGATGGTGTTTTCGTGCGCATGACCCTCGGTGCGGGCCGCGCGAAGATGACTCTGCTCGGGGAAGGCGCTCCGTCCTCCGTTCACGCCGGGGAAGCGGCCGCGCTGTCGCTGGCCGTGGGCGGGGCGGTGCGCCCGAACCTGATCGTGTTCGGCCAGCTCACGTACCTGACACTGCCCGGGCCCACCGTGTCTCAGGGCGGGACGGTTACCGAGCGGTTGAGCAACGACCGTCGCTTGATCGTGGCGGGCCTCGGCCCGGGGCTCACGTACTACTTTGCCGAAAACTACTTCATGGGGCTGGGCTTCATGCTCTGCCGGGTCTACGCCCAAGACGGGCAGCGCGTGTTCACCGACTCGAAGCGCGGGGTTGCCCTGGACCTGCGGCTTGGCCGCGAGTGGTGGCTCTCCGACAACTGGGGCGTGGGTGTCTTCGTGAGCTTCGAGGTGGCGGGCGCGGCGCGGGAAACCAGCGGCCGCTGGAAAACGCAGGCAAGTGCGGTGGGCCTCTCGGCCACGTTCAACTGAAGCCTCAAAAGCGCAGGGAGAGGGCGGCCCCGTTCGGCAGCAAGCTCAACGACACCGGCGGCGGGGCCTTACGGAGCAGTTCGTCGTCTCCGGGGATGTGGCGGTGGCCCAGGAGCCCATCGAGCACGCCGTAGACGTAGAGCGCCGCGAAGGCCAGGCTGCTGCCGAGGTTGATGTCACGAAGCGTGTTGGCTGTATCCGTGCGCCCGCAGGGCCCCGGACGCTCGCAAACCGAGCCGTCACCTTGCTTCCAGGCGGTGACGACCGCGAAACTCACGGTGGCCGCCACGAAGGTGACGGCCTCGGCGCCCAGCAAGATCCAGCCTTTCGCGCGGTCGCCGTTGTTGAATTGCCCGAACGGGGGAAGGAAGTTCCAGGCGGGGCTTGGCCTTTGGGCCATGTAGGTCGCGCGCAGTTCATTCACCCGCGCCCGGCGCACCTCATAGAAGGCCGCCACGATCTCGGGACGGGTGGTGGCAGGATCCAGCTCGGCCTCGGGCGCGAGCGCCAGGAGCTGTGAGAACGCGTCGCGCGCGCCTTCGATACGCCCCGTGACGTAGAGGCCGATGCCCAAGTACTCGAGCGCTTGCGCCCGCTCAGCGGGCGTGGCCGGCAGCGAGCCATCCGTCACCCAGCGCGCCGATTCCACGAGCAGCGGCATGTCGCCATATTCGTACGCGGCGGCAGCTTGGGCGAGCGCCGCTGCGGTCGACCGGGGGAGCGGCCGTTCGCCCTCCGAAGACGCTTCCGCGCGCTCGGTCCCCCCAGGCGAGGGCTCTTCAGCCCAGGCCAAGCGCCCACCCCTGCCGAGCGTGGGTGAGCACAGGAGCACGGCGGCAAGAACCAAGCGGGACACACACATCCGAATGGGAGCGATTCTTACCCGGAAAACGGATCGGGGAGCACCAAAACGAACGAGCCATCGGGGCCTGCCACAGCTTCCGCTATAGGCAAGGCCCCACCCACCGCGGGCTGTGAGAAGTCCACGCAGTAGGAGAGCGAATCCGTGGTGGTGGCGGCGCAGAACGCCTGCACCACAGCGCCCGAAAGCCCTTTGCCGTTGGCCTCGAGCACTTTTCCGCTCAGGCGCAGCGATCTGGGCAACGACAAGGGCGGCAGTGTTTGGGGCCCCGCCTCCGTGCGAATGGAGCCAAAGACCACGCGCGGCACCAGCCGCCCCAGCGGGGCGTCCACGCGCAGGCGGTAGTTCGTTTCGGGAGAGAGCCTCATCCTGAAGCTGCCGTCGGCCGCCACGAGCGCGGACGCAGCGGGCTCCGCAGACTCCTCGAGCAACGCCACCACAGAAAGCCCCTCGGGGGATTCGTCGGCCCGAAGCTGCCCGGTGACCTCGACTGCCGCGGCAACCGCCACCGTGTGCTCGAGATCGCCGCTCGTGAGGTCGAGCTCGAGCACCGTACGCTGCGCGGCCGTGGCGCCCGCGTGTGCGGCCGGCCGCAGGATCGCCCGGTACCTGCCGCGGGGAAGGTCGGGTACGCGGACTTGGCCACCGGCATCCGTGACGAGGGACAGTTCGACCTTGCCCGAGAGCGGCTGCGCCGGGCCCCCCGCAACCGACAACGTGGCCACCGTGCCAAGATCGAGCGACTGCAGCCTCACCTCGGCCCCCGCCTCGGGCCCCCCGCCCCCGGGCTGCGTGAGCACGAGGGTGAGGGTGGCGCGTGCTGGGTCTTCGTAGATGAGGGAAATCGGCAGGGGGCCGGCCTGTGTCTCCGGAGGAACGGTGACCCCCGCATCCAGCGGAAGATCGAGCACAGGCAGGGGCACATCGCGGGGGCCCACCACGCGCAAGCTGTGAACACCCGGGCGCGCCCACAAGGAAAACTGCCCGTTGGCGGCGGACACGCCGAGCGTTGAGGGAAGCGCATCCTGTCGCAACATCACCCGCACGCCCCCGAGGGGCACTCCACCCTGCGTGACGAGCCCCCTCACGTTGACGCCGGTCGACACCTCGACTTCCAGCCGGGCAAGCTGCGGCGCCGAGAGCCCCCGCACGAGCCGCGGCGCCCGATCCAGGGCGGTGGGCATCACCAACACGTCGTAGGCACCGGGGCTGAGCGTAGGGGTGAACGCCAAAGTTCCGGTGGTGGTTTCTCCTTCGCGTGTGAAGGAACTGGTCACGCTCGATACGCGCATGAAGGCAGGCACTTGTTGCCGGCCGAGCGGTCCCTCTGCGTGGTAGGCCGAGATGCCCGCCTTGAACCCGGTGAGCACGGTGAGCTGCGTGTAAGCGGGCGTACCGGCCTCGATGATCTGTGGAAAGTTCTGCGGGGGCAGCTGGCTTTCGCGCTGAGGGAGCACCCGCAGATAAAACGGGCTGCGCCGTTGGCTGCGCTCGACGGCCGTGAACGTGGCCATGCCCGTGCACGTGGGCGACACCATGACGTCCACGGCGTACGTGCCCGGCCTCTCCACGGGGATCCGGACCAGCGAGGGATCCTGTCCGGCCGGCGTCTCGGCGGCCACCGGCTCGCCTGCCAGGGTGCGCACAGCCCAGGTCCATACAGGCACGAGATCCGGGGGGCGCCCCGTGATCTGTCCGCGGATGTGCACGAAGGCTCCGGGGCCGGCGGCCACGTCGCTCAGCGCGGGAACAGAAACGCCGCGAACGAGCACCGCGCAGGGCGGGGCTGCGGCGTCGGCCCCAGGGGGAGCGTCGGGGCTCCCCAAGGCGTCCTCGAGGGGGACACCGCTGTCGAAGGCCATTCCCGCGTCCTGTGCGCCGCCCCCCGCATCGGGAAGAGCCGCTGCATCGGTCTCGACGGCGGCGGTGTCTTCGTTGGAGGCGCACCCCTGCGCCCCCAGCACGAGCAGCAGACAAGTCGTATGCCAGCGCTTCACAACCAGTACCTCACGGTGAAGGTGAGCCGTTGAAAACACATCGGGACCGCCTCGCATCGGTCGGCGCTCGGTGGGCAACCGATCTGGGTGTGAACCCGATCTGTGACCTCGACCCGCAGCTGAATTTCATCGCCCTGGCGAAAGGTTCGTGCGGGTACGCGCAGGATTGGACCCACGGCGTCCAGCAAAGGGGAAAAGCTGGTCTCTTGCGGGCGCCCGAGCTCACGAAACCACCACAGAAACCTCACCTGTGAGGCGCGGCCCTCACGGGGAGGAAAAGGGTCTCCGTCGTCTTCCACTGCCACGGCCAGGGCCACGTCTTCGTCCCACCGACGCAGAAGAAAGGCGCTTTGTAGATCGTTGTCGAGCAGGCAGGGCGGCTGATCCTCGGCCACGTTCACCACGAGCGTTGCGGGGGCGCTGGGGGCGCCGAGGCCGTCGGTGACGGTGAGGGTCACCGTGTGGGCCCCGGGGCCGGCAGGCGAAAAGCAGAGTGCGCTGCCATCGGCAACGTCCGGGCAGAGCGTGAGGGGCAGCGGCGCTCCGGAGGGGGCCGTCAACGACCAGGTGTAGAGGGAAACGGCATCGGCCGTGTCCGGATCGCGTGAGCCTGCGCCCGAGATGCGCACCGTTTCGTAAAGAGACATCGCGGTGCCTTCACCCAAAGAGTCAAGACGCGCCAAGACCGCCGTGGGCGCTTGGTTCGCCACCTGTACCGTTTTTCCGGCGACGGCGACGGCACCATTTTCGTCGCGGGCCAGCACCCAGACACACAGGGGGCCGAGATCGTTGCCTGTCGCCAGGTAAGGGGTTTGTCCAAAGTGCGCAGGGGGGCCCCGATAAGCCTCATCTGCCAAGACGGCGGGAGCAGGGCAGGCGCCGGATACCTGTCCCCAGAACAGCTCGAGCGCGTCGCTGTCGGCGTCCTCCGCGTTGGCTGAAAAGGCGCCAGGCTGCGCGCGCGCCATGACGTCGGGACCCGAAATCACGGGTGCGGAGGGGGGGGCGTTGATGGGCTCGGCGAGCAGACACCCCGCGGGACCCAGTGCGAGTAGAAGGGCCATGAACGTCTCCCGAGTCATCGTCGCTAAACCCCTACCACGAGGCGAGGTCGTCAGGGGCTGGCCGGGTCTATGGCCGATAGCGCGAACTGCCCCGTCTCGTCGGTCGTGATCTCGCCGAGCGGGATGGCCGTGGCCACCGAGAGCAACGTGCCGTCGGGCGAGCGTGAGACGCAATCGCTTCCCTCACCCCAGCAAAAAAGCTGCACCACGGCGCCTGCCAGCGGCAGGCCGGCCTCGCTCGTGACCCGTCCGGCGAAGGGCATGGCCAAGGGCAATGTACGCGGGGGCAGGGGCAGATCGGCTGTTTGCACGCTGACGCTGGCCATCGGAAAGGCGGGCGCAGGCGCCGCGGGTACGGCCCGCAGCCGGTACGTGCGCTGCGGGGCCACTTGCAGGGCGTAGCCCCCCTGTGAATCAACGGTCGCCACGAAAGGCGCTGCCGCCGGGGCGTCCGTGTCGTATGCCTGAATGAGCGCGCCCGCCGCTTGTGGCGCCGGGGCAAGCTGGCCCGTGAGCGTGACGGGACGGGGCAGGTCCAGTGTGAGCTCGGCGCTGGTGGCGTCCAGCTGGATGTCGTGGTCCCTCTGCACGAGGCCTGGCCTCCGGGGGGGCGTGACGCGCACCCGGTAGCTACCCCGGGGCACGTTCAGGAACACCACCTGCCCTTCGGCATCGGTGGTCCCGCGGCGCACGACCTTTCCCAACAGCGCTTGCGCGGGACCTTGGTCGACGCGCAGGACGCCCGCGTTTGGCAAAGGTGTGCGCGTGGCCAGCTCCACCTCGGCGTCGGGCAAGGGCGCAAGCCCGTCGGGCAGGCGCACCCGCAGAACCACCTGCGTGGCCTCGTAAGGTTGCCAGGTCACCGACAGCGGCAAGAGCGCCCTTTGAGGCGTGACCGTCACACCCTCGGCTTCGGGCAGCTCGAGATCCGGAAGCGCGGCGTTTTCGGGGGCCCGCACGGTCACCCCGTACCGAGCCGCCGAGGCGCGCAGGGTAAAGCGGCCCTGGGCATCGCTCGTGGCCAACGTGGAGGGCAAGGCGCCGGCTCGCAAGAGCACACGGACGCCCGCCACGTTGCCACTGGCCGCGAGAGCCGTGCCCTGCACGAGCGTGCCGGAGTCCAATCGAAAGCTCTGAGACCCCAGCATCTGGGTGGTTTGGGCGCCCAGCAGCACCGGCGCAAAGTCGCTTTCGGGCACCAGCAGAACGTCGTAGACCAAAAACGGATCGACCCGGGCCTCGAACCGTCCGGTTGCCGCCGTGTGGCCCTCCCACCGAAACGTGGATTCTTTGGGCACCACGCGCACGAAGGCGGGGATCTGCACGTCGGTTTCGAGGGCCGAGGCGCGCTTGGGCGCGATGGACACCTGAACGCCCGGAGCCAGACGGAGCACTTGCTCTGCGACCCCGTCCCGGGACAGCGCGAGGGTGCGCTCGTAAGGCACCAAGTTGGCGCCTGCGGGTGGCAACACGCGCACCCACAGATCCGTGGTGCGTTCATTGGCCTCCAAAGCCTGCAACACCGTGCTTCCCGAGCAGTTTCCGGCCTGCACGAAAATTGGGTACGGCCCCCGTCGTTCCACAGGAAAGGTCAGGCGCTCTCCGCCCGTCTCCGCGACGAGAAGAGCCCCCTCGAAGCTCACCTGCCACACGAAAGACTCCTCCGGTGGGACGCGGCCGCTCTCCACCTGCGCCTGCACCGTGGCGGTTCGTCCCGGCCCGGCCACGATGCGGGTGAGCGAGGTGTCCGAGAGCGCCGAGAGCCGGATGCCGCAGGGGGAGCGAACCTCGCCGGAGCTCCCGCCGCCGGAGCTCCCGCCCAGTCCGGCGGAGTGCCCGCCTTGAGCGCTGGAGCCGCCGCCCCCGCCTTGATTGCCGTTCCCGCCCCCGGTGCCGCTCGACCCCCCTGGATCAATGGGCGACTCGTCGTCGCCATCGTTGCCGGTCGAGCTGGTTCCCCCGTGGCAAGCGACCAGCAGGCTCAGCCAAAGTACGGGGGCCGCAGGCGCCTTCATCGGAACTCGATTCTCCACGTGAAGCGCTGGCGGCAGGCGCTTCCCGCGCCACAGGTGTCGTCATCGGGGGCGCAGGTCGGGGGGCGGGTCACGCGGTCGAAAGCCTCCACGCGGACGCGCAGCACGTCGGCAGGACGAAAGCGGTCTGCGGGCACCCGCAGGGAGCGACCCGTGTTGTCGACCAGGACCAAGAGCGGCTCGTCGTCCCGCGCGGACAGGCTCCAGCGGAACGACGCTTGCGTGGGCATTCCGTCTCGGGGGGGCGCCGGATCCAGGTCGTCGTTGGAGCGCGCTTCGAGCAGCAAAGGCAAGCGCGTGTCGTGGAGCACGATGGGGCTTTCGGGGGTGGTCGCGAGGCAGGGCGGCAGATCCGGCCCTACCTCGACGAGGAGATCCGTCCCGGTGCCCCGGGCGCCCAACGCGTCTTGAACCTCGGCACGGGCGCGCCAGGTGCCGGAGCGCGTGGGTCGAAAACACGAGAGGTCCGGCGTTCCCGCGGAACAAGCCGACAGCGGGACGTCCTTCTGATCGGGGCCCTGCAACCGAAGTTGCGTGGTGACGGTGTCGTTGGGGTCGGGATCGGAGGCGTTGAGGACCAGGCGGACCTCGGCGCCGAGCGGGACCCCCACCGCCATCGTCGCGAGTTGCGTCGTGACCATGGGGTCGCCTTCCACCGCCAGGGCCACGACGGGCGCCCGGTTTTCGATTTCGCGCCCCACGTGCGTGCGCGTGCGGGCGCCCCGGCCGTCGCGCGCTTCCACCCAGATGCACACGGGACCGAGCTCGTGGCTGGCGGGTGTGAACGCAAAGCCCTCTGAAGGTCCTCCCGTATGCTCCACGGGGCCGGAAGCGGGCTCGAGCGGGCAGGGCCCTATCACGTGGCCCCAGGTGAGGGTCACGACGTCGTCATCGTCGGTCACGCTCGCCTCGAAGAGGTAAGCGTCGCCCCGGAAGAGCGCGGGGGGCGAGGTCTCGGCGATCTGAACGGTGGGTGGCACGTTGATGGGCTCCGTCAAAAGGCAACCCGTCAAGACAGGCGCAAAGGCGCCAAGGGCCCAAAAAACGCGCATCCGAACCACGTCCCGACGGTAGCACAGCCTCTCGTTTGCAAGCACCGGACCACCCGAACCCCTGCTCTTTCCCCGTGCTTTGCCAGGGGCGCACGCCCTTGGGCCCGCCAAACCCGCCCCGCCCGGATCCGAATGTCCTGTTCACGTCGCGTGCACGGCGAGCTCAGCGAGATGCCGTTGCACTCGACAACACGGGACGGCCTTGATCGTCGGGAATGATGTTCACGTCGAGGCGCGCACCGGGCAAGACGTTCAGCTCACCCACCCGCAGGCGGGGACTGCTGCGTGTCAGGGCGCAGTAGACCTCGTGGCGACCCGGCGCAACGGCATCGTAAGCGCGCGGGGGCGCTTTGCGCACGTCGTCGCCATCGAGTGAAGGGAAACAAAAAGCAAACCGTGCGAAGAGCCGCACGCGCGCCGGCGACGGTAAGGGGGTGGGGGTGAGGGGAGATGGGTCTGGGCTTGGCGGGGCTTGCAGGGGCGGCAAAGCCGCGGTTGGTGCGGCGGGCGCGTGCTCGTGCGTTTGAGGCCGGGGGCGCACGCGCGGCCGGGGCACGGCGCGATTGGGGGGGGCGTGCGCCGCCCCGGGCACCTCCGGGCCGGGTGGGGGCGGCTGTGGCTCGTCGTCCGCCGGGCGTGGGGCCGGCGACGTCAGCTTTTCCGGGCGGGTCAGAGGCGCGGCCGCGGAGGAGGCAAGCCGTGCCGTGGGCTTCGTGGTTTTCACCGTCCGCAAGAAGGCCGTGGCTGTCGCGGTGACCAGGAACACGCCCGCGGCCCCGAGCAACACCCGCCCCCAGCGGCGTTGAGTGGACAACGAATCGATGAGCCGCAACGCCTCGGTGTGTTTGGGCACGTAGGCCGTGGCTCTCCCCAGCTCGCCGAGGGCGCGGGCCAGCTGGCGCTTGCGCAAGAGCTGCTTGGCGTTCGCCACCGCGGCCTCGGCCAGACGGGGCCCGAGGGTGTCGTGAAGGGCCGCTGGCTCCGTCAGCACCTGCCGGATCACCTCGGAGCTGTCGGCGAGGCCCACGCGCCCGGCGCACGCCCGCAGCGCCAGGGCGAGCGCTTCCGCGGTCGAGAATCGCTCCGCTGGCGCGGCCTTGAGGCACTTGCCGATGATGCGGTCGAGGTCGTAACTCACGCGGGCGTCGATCTGTGCCGCGCGCTTGTACTCGCCTTTGCATATCGCCGTGATCACGACCAGGGGATCGCGCCCGGCAAAGGGTAGGGCGCCCGTGCAAACCTGGTACAGCAAAACCCCAAGTGCCCAGATATCGACCGATGGGCCCACCTCGCGTCCTCGCGCTTGTTCGGGCGCCATGTACGCAGGTGAGCCCACCATGGCGCCCGTGGCGGTCATCGTGCTCATGTCGCCGACGTGCGCGACCCCGAAGTCCATCAACACCAAGCGCGCGCCGCGCTCGCGGCGCTCGAGCATGATGTTGGCGGGTTTGACGTCGCGGTGAACCACGCCGCGCACGTGCGCCGCGCCGAGCGCGTCGGCCACGTCGGCCACCAGCAAAGCGCCCACCTCGGGGATGAGTTTGCCACCACGGGCTTCGAGCACCTCCTGGAGGGTTTCGCCTTCCACCAGCTCTTCCACCAAATAGGCGCTGTGCCCGTGGGCCGCGGGAACGAAGTCGTAAACCTCGACGATGTGCGGGTGGCGAAGCGCCGCTACGGCCAGCGCCTCGCGCCGGAAGCGTTCGGCGCCGCTTTCTTGGCTGGCGATGGCAGGGTTGAGGACCTTGAGCGCCACCTGGCGGTTCAGCGTGGTGTCGCGTGCGCGGAACACGGTCGCCATGGCGCCGTGGCCCAGCGGCTGCTCCAGCACGAAGCGCCCCAGCACGTCGCCTG
This sequence comes from Myxococcales bacterium, assembly GCA_022184915.1. Classification (NCBI taxonomy): domain Bacteria; kingdom Pseudomonadati; phylum Myxococcota; class Myxococcia; order Myxococcales; species Myxococcales bacterium. Next base: position 1,029,222 of record JAGTJU010000001.1, read on the forward strand.
CGCGGGGGGGTTGAATGAGGGACCGCGGCCGCGCAGGCGCTTCGTGCTCACCTCGTGTTGCGTCTTCGCCCGTCATGGCTTGAAGGTCTTCAGCCCGCTGGCGGCTCTGCGCCTGCCTTGGCCTCGGCGAGCTTTTCGGCGATCACGGCGGCCGAAGGCTCGAAGCTACGGGCAAAGTTGAAGTTCAAGGCGGCGCCCTTGAAGTCGCGGTTGGCAAGCGCGATCATCCCCAAGCGGAAGAACTTTTTCGCCTCGGGATGCTTCAAGAGCTCCTCGGGGTTCTGAGGTCCCTTTTTGTCTCGCGCCGTGATCACCAAGCGCTTGTGACCGCGCCCGAGCGCTTCGTCATAGGCGGCGCGCTTCTGTGGCTCCGAGAGCACACGATACCCCTCGGCGATGCGCGCGTAGATGGTCTCCAGCTTGCTGCGGGCCTCGGCGTCGTCGAGCGCCGCGCAGCGGTCGGGATGAAGCTTCGCGGCCACGTCGTAGAACGCTCGTCGAATGGTAGGGATGTTGGCCTGTTTGTCCACGTTGAGGAGCTCGTAGTACGACCGTTCGCTCAAGGTGGGTTCGACCAGGCGCGCGAATGAGATCAGTTGGGCGAGGCGATCGGCAGCGCTCATGACCTACGCCCTAAGGAAGAGCCGCCGGCAGCTGATCGGCGGCGGCGCGGTTGGCAGCGTCGTCGACCTCCTGCGCGCTCATGGCGCCGCGGACGTTCACCTGGGCCTCCTGGAAGTGGCCTGTTTCCTGGTCGCGCGCGCGCACACGCAAGATGCCGTTGGTATCGACCCTGAACGTGACCTCGATCGAGACCTCCCCTCGGCGTGCCAGGCGTATACCCGAAAGCTCGAGGTCCCCGAGCGGGTAGTTCTCGTCGAAGCGCCGGGCCTCCCCCTGACAGACCTGGATGCGCACGAGCGCCTGCCGGTCCGCCGAAGTCGTAAACACCCGCGTTTGCTCCACCGGCAGGGGCACGTTTCTTTCGATGATCGTCTCCGAGAAGCCCCCCGAGACCGCGATGCCAAGCGCGCGCGGGGTGACGTCCAGCAAGACGGCTCGGTTCGCCACGTCGCCGCTGCCATACGCGAGGTTGTCGGCCTGAATGGCGGCGCCCCAGGCCACCACCTCGTCGGGGTTCAAGTCGACCCGGGGCGGCCGCCCGAAGAAGCGCTGTGTCTCCGTACGTACCAGGGGAATGCGGGTAGACCCGCCCACCATGATCACCTCGTCGATCTGCGACACCGTCAGCTGCGCTGCTTGCATCACCGCCTGGCACGTCGCAAGGCTGCGCTGGACCAGCGGGTAAATGCCTCTGTCGAAGTCATCGCGTCGAATGTGAAAGCGCAGATTCAAGGTTTGACCGCGGTCGTTGACCACGAGCTGCTTGAGATCTCCTTTCGCTTCGGGCCGCTCCGAGAGGTGACGTTTGACCTGCTCGGCTGCCAGCATCAACCGAGCGCGTGAGCCGTGGCCCGCCCGGGGGTCGACCCCGGTTTGTTGCATGCATTGATCTGCCAGCAGGTTCATCAGCACCGCGTCGGCGTCGTCGCCCCCGAGAAAGCTGTCGCCGCCCGTAGCCAGAACCTCGAACACGTCGCCTTCGACCTGCAGAATCGTCACGTCGAACGTGCCGCCTCCGAAGTCGTAAACGGCGATGCGGCGGCTCATGTTGCGGCCAAGCCCATAAGCAAGCGCTGCTGCCGTCGGCTCGTTGAGGATGCGCATGACCTCGAGCCCGGCGATCCGACCCGCGTCCATCGTGGCGCGCCTCTGCGCATCGTTGAAGTTGGCAGGTACGGTGATCACGGCGCCCGATACCGTGTCGCCCAGATAGAACTCGGCGCACTGCTTGAGGTAGGACAGAAACAGCCCGCCGATCTCGGGGATCGTGTAGGTGCGATCGGGTCCAACCACCACCGCTTGCTCGTTGTTGCCCTCGGTGAGCCTGTAGGGCAAGCGTGATTGGGCGAAGCGGACCTCGTCTGAACGGTAGGGCAGGCCCATCAGCCGCTTCGAAGAGTAAACGGTGTACTCGGCGGCCACGATCCGGCGGGCCACCGCTTCGTGCGAAAACAGCTTGAGGCCGTCGGTCGAAAACGAAACGACCGACGGATGCAGGTGCCGTCCCTGACCGTCGGGCACGACCATCACCTGCCCGTTCGATACGGTGGCGATGACCGAGTTCGTGGTTCCTAAATCGATCCCGACGACGGCCATTTACGACACCAAATCAGAGCGTCATTGTACATCGTTTCAGTCGTCGAGCGCCACTGCCAGACCGAGAACCAGTGACGTTGCCACCACGACCCCCACGGCGGCGAGAAGCGGCCAGCGGGCCCGGGCCCAGGCATCGAAGTCCTCGTGAGGGCCTGGCGTTTGCGGGTCTCGTGCCTTCGGTAACGCGCTTCCGACCGCAAGCGTGGGGCCGCGGGCTTCGATGTCGTCCCCGGTCTGCGCCAGCATGTCGCGGCGGCGGGCTTGCTCGTCGAGCCGCATGACGGCGGCATGCACGCCACCCGGTTCGCCTGTCAGGGGCACGCGCGTCGAATCGATGCGCCGGCCAGACGCCACCTCCACGAGACGCGCTTCGAGCAGAGGGTCAGGCCCGGGCTTGAGCTCGGCCACCAGCGCGTAGGCCGCCCCCATGCGACGGGCGTGCGCGGCGGCCTCGAGATCCGGAAAGGTCCGGAACGCCTGGGCCGGCGCCTCCACCTCGAGGCGGGGGAGGGCCAGAGGTACGCGGGTCGCCCAAGGGTGCCGTCCTGGGCGCTCGACGCGGATGAAGTGTTCACCAAAAGGCAAGGCCAGGGTCACGGGGGCGGGCTGCGCCGGCAACGCATCCACGGACACGAGGGCGTCAGCCGGCGCACGCACGACCAGGGTGCCTTGGCCGCGTGTGCGCACCTCCGCCACGGCGGTCTGAAAACGGTGCAGCGCAAGGGGCGGGTAGGTGCGGTGATAGAGCTCTCGCTCGGGGCAGAGCGCGGCGGCTTGCAGGTAGGCTTGGCCCGCGGTGGGGCTGGGCGCAGGCGGCCCCTCTTCGGGAAGGTCGTGCCAGTCGGCCTGGTCGAGCGCCATCCCGAGGTAGAGGAAAAGGTCACAAAGCTCGTCGTGGGAGAGCCCCTCTGCTCCCGTCTCGGCGACTTCGGCCCGGGCGGTCTCGAGCAACTTTGCGCCCTGCTCGAACGCCAAGTCCCTGACCTGCGCCACCCCGGCGATCACGGCGCCCGGCGCCGAGGGCTTCGGCAACGCGGGCAGATCCACGGTCTCCACGGGAGGCAGACCCAGCTTGGCCGTGGCCTGGCGAAAGGACGCAAGCGCTTGGTCGTCGAGGGCCGCACCCTCGGCGCTCACGTAGATCGGATGCGTCGTGGGCGGCACCACGAGCGGCGCCGGCTGCGCGCGCACCGGGGTCGACAGGCCTGCCACGAGGCAGGCGAGTGCGGCCGCAGGGCCACGTGCGCGGGGGCGTTTCTTCATACCGGTATTGTTTCAGGCCCCGGTGCGCGCGGTCAATTTCGGGCGCGAGAAACCTGGGAGGCCGTACGCTGCGCCCGGCTTTCGTGCCCCCGTGCTCGAAATTTCACATCGCGCGACGTGATCCTCTGCGCTGCTGCCGCTATGGTTCACGGCTGGCGCATGCAAAGGCCCGCCCGCCCCACGATCTACCTCTTCGATATCGACGGCACTCTGGTGGATACGGCCGGTGCGGGGCGACGCGCGTTGGCGCTTGCCTTCGAGCGCCGCTACGGACGGGCGGATGGTCTGGATTTCAGCTTCGATGGCATGACCGATCGCGCGATTGTGGCCATCGGGCTTGCGGCCTTGCAACCTCACGGACTGGTTGACGCGTGGGCCTCACGGGAGGCCAAGCAAGCGGAGATCGACGCTTTGCTCGAAGGTTACGTGGAGGCCCTGCGGCGGGAGGTGGAAGCGGAAGCTCACCGGTTCGTGGTCTACGAGGGTGTCAGCCACGCGGTCGATCTGGTGCGGGAGCGCGCCGAAGGGGTCGTGGGCCTCGGCACGGGAAACATTCGAAAGGGCGCGGCCCTGAAGCTCGAGGCGGTGGGGCTCTACGAGCGCTTTGCGTTCGGTGGTTTCGGGTGCGACCACGAGGACAGGGCGCAGCTCTTGGCGGTGGGCGCGGCCCGGGGCGCAGCGTTGCTCGGGCGGGACGTCTCCGATTGCAGGGTCTTGGTGATTGGTGACACCCCGAAGGACGTTGCGGCGGCGCATGCAATTGGCGCGCGCTGTTTGGGCGTGGCCACGGGGCGCTTTGGCGTTGCGGAGCTGAAGCAGGCCGGCGCCGACCACGTGGCGGACTCCCTTGCCACGGCCGAGGCACGGCGCGCGCTGGTGAGCGTCGCCTGAACCGGGAGCGTGGGCTCAGCCCTTCGCCACTGCGCGCGGCGTCGTCTGAGGACAAAGGCGCGTGATGATGTCCTCGAGCAGAAGCCGCGTCCAGTCGCCGGAGGGTCTGCCAAAGTAAAAGCCCTGCACGACGTCGCAATCGCTTCCGTGCAGGTGGCGAAACTGCTCCTCCGTCTCCACGCCCTCGGCCACGACCTCGAGTCCCAGGCGGTGTCCGAGCCCCACGATCGCGCCCGCCACGGATCCTTTGCGGCCGGTGACGTTGATGGCGTTGATGAAGGAACGATCGATCTTGAGTACGTCCACGCGGAAGCGCTCGAGGTAGGCAAGCGACGAATAGCCCGTGCCGAAGTCATCCACCGCGATCCGCACGCCCGAGCGCTTCAAGGCCTCGAGCGTCCGGTTCGTGTGCGACGTGTCCTGCATGAGCAAGCTCTCGGTGATCTCCAGCTCCAGCCCGCCTGGCTCGATCCCCGAGGCCGCCAGCGCCTTCTTCACTGCGTCCACGAGCCCATCGGTCTCGAACTGCTTGGCCGAGAGGTTCACGGCCACCCGCAGGTCAGGCAGGCCCTCGGCGCGCCAGCGCGCGAGCTGAAGGCACGCTTCGCCCAGCACCCAGGCGCCCACGTCCACGATGAGCCCCGTCTCTTCCAAGACCGGGATGAATTCGGCGGGAGACACCAAGCGCCCATCGGGCTTGCGCCAGCGGAGGAGCGCCTCGAGGCCCACCACGCGGCCCTCCCGGATGTCGATCTGAGGCTGATAAAACAGAAGAAACTGTTTGTCGCGCAAAGCGTGCCTCAGGTCCGCGGCCAGCCGCAGCTGCAGGGAAGACTCCACATCGCGCCCTCCCTCGGCGATTTGCAAGTTGTTCCTGCCTCTCTGCTTGGCTGCGTGTAGCGCGATATCAGCCGCCTTCATCAGTCGCTCGCCGGTCTCGCCTGCCTGCGGGTGAATGGCCACCCCCACGCTCCCGGTCACCACCAATTCGATGTCGTCAACCATGAGGGGCGCCGTGAGCGCCGCCAGAATGCGCTGAGAGACGTCGACGGGGCGTGCAGTCACCGTTCAGGTCCTCCAGCAACACGGCGAACTCGTCGCCGCCGATGCGCGCCACGGTGTCGTACTCACGGACGGTGGCGAGCAGCCGCTGGCTCATGGTCTTGAGCAGGAGGTCCCCCGCCTCGTGCCCCAGGCTGTCGTTAATCGCCTTGAACCGATCCACATCCACGAACAAGACCGCCAGGGGTTGGTTCTGGCGTCGGGCGCGGGCCAGGGCTGCGTTCAATTTTTCTTGAAAGGTCGTCCGGTTGGCCAGGCCCGTCAGTTGATCGTGGCGAGCCAGGAAGGCAAGGCTTTGCTCGGCGCGCTTGCGCTCGACGGCGTAGCGAAGCGTGCGTCGCAAGGTCCGCTGGTCCATGCCCCGCTTCGACAGGTAGTCCTGAACGCCCATCTGCACACCGCGCAGGGCGATCTCTTCGTCGTCGAGGCCGCCCAGGATGACCACGGCCGACTCGGGCGAAAGCGTACGGACCCGCACCACCACGTCGAGCCCGCGGGCGTCCGGCAGTGAAAGGTCGGCCAAAACGGCGTCGAAGTCACGGGCGCGTAGGATCTGAAGGCCCTCAGCCAGACGCTCCGCCAGGACAATCTCCGCCACCGCAGGGGCCAGCATGGCGCGAATGGTCTCGGCGTCTTGGGCGTTGTCCTCGATCACCAGCACCGAGTAAGCATCATTCACCACCTGGGCGTGGGCGCCGCATCGCTGCTCGTAAAGTGCGCATCCCCGCCGCATCACCTCCTCGAGCTCGTCGGCATTCCAGGGTTTCGACAGCACGCCGTCGATCTGGCTGGTGCTGGCGCTGGTTCGATTGAGGTCCAGATCGGGCATGCCCGTGACCACCACGAAAGCGGCGTGAGGCTGAAGAGGGCGCATCTTCTCTATCAGGGTGAGCCCATCCATGGCCGGCATGCGGAGGTCCGTTACCACCACCGGGTACTGCCCGAGCTCCGCCAACCTCAGCGCCTCGGCGCCGCTACCCGCCGCCTCGGTCTCGAACCCCCGGCTCGCCAGAACGCGTGAAAAGGCCCGCCGAATCCCGGGATCGTCGTCGATGAACAGCACTTTGGCGGAAGGGGGCGACATCGCGGTGTCTTTCGATGGGACTTATCGGATTTGTCATCGGCGGCTGCCCAGCCGGCTTGAACGTGGCGCTTGCCCGCGATTGGGCTCAAATGAAACGCCCCGGACTGGCCGAAAGCCTGTCCGGGGCGAGCCTCGCGGTCAGCGAGGGGGGCGCGTGACGTGCGTGAGTCAGGCCGCCGCTTGCGCTTGCCGCGCCAGCTCGGCGATCTCGTCGTCAGTCAGGCCCTTTTTGTTGTCGGCCAGCGCAATGAAGGTCTTGTAGACCATATCGATCTGCCCGGGCGTGAGCTGGAAGCCCAGGTGCGAGCAACGGTCGGCCAGGGCATGGCGGCCGCTGTGTTTGCCCAGCACCAGCCGGCTCTCGGGCACACCCACCGTGGTGGGATCCATGATCTCGTAGGTGGTGCGTTCCTTGAGGAAGCCGTCCTGGTGAATACCCGCTTCGTGGGCGAAGGCGTTTTTCCCCACGATGGCCTTGTTGGGCTGCGGGCTCACCCCGATGATCGAAGAAAGCAATTGGCTCGCAGGAAAGAGTTCGGGGGTGTTGATGCCGGTGGCGAAGGGCAGCAGGTCGTTGCGGACCTTCATCGCCATGACCACTTCTTCGAGCGAGCAGTTGCCTGCACGTTCACCGATGCCGTTGATGGTGCATTCCACCTGGCGGGCGCCCGCCTGAACGCCGGCCAGGCTGTTGGCCACCGCCAGGCCGAGGTCGTTGTGGCAGTGCACCGACACCACCGCCCGGTCGCCGACGGCTTGCACCACTTTGGCGATCAAGGCGCCGAACTCCTGGGGAATCGCGTAGCCCACGGTGTCGGGGATGTTCACGACCGACGCGCCGGCGTCGACCGCGGCGCGCGCGAAGCGGGCCAAGCTTTCGGGGGAGGTCCGGGTGGCGTCCTCCGCTGAAAACTCCACTTCACCTACGTACTTGCGGGCCAATTGAATCGCCTTGACCGCGCTCTCGAGCGCCTGGTCCTCCGTTTTGCGGAGCTTGTATTCCAGGTGGATGGGGCTCGTCGCGATAAAGGTATGGATCCGGGGGCGTTTCGCCTTGTCCAGCGCCCGGGCTGCCTGCTCGATGTCCTTGACATTGCAGCGCGCCAGGGCGGCCACGCTGACGCCCGAGAAGGTGCGGCTGATCTGGTCGACCGCCTCGGTGTCACCCTCGGACGCCATGGGGAAACCCGCCTCCATCACGTCGACCCCGAGCTCCACGAGCTTGCGCGCCATCTGAAGCTTTTCGGCCACCGTCATGCTGCATCCGCAGGACTGCTCGCCATCGCGCAACGTGGTGTCGAAGATGAATACGCGGTCGTTCATGGTGCCTCTGTTCGGGTTCGTCTCGCTGGGGGTGAAGAATGGTCGCGCCGCGCGCGGCACGCGCCCGCGGTCGCCCTGAAGCTCTCAACTGTAGCGAGCGTCTCTGGATTTGGCGAATTTATTGTTTTCACGATTGGAATAAGTTTTCTTAATCTTATAATCAGCGCTTATTCATGACAGGGGGGCCATAAGCGTTGGAGCTACACGAACTTCAAGTGTTCCGCATGGTGGCTGCGGAGGCGAGCTTTTCGCGGGCTGCCGCGAAGTTGGGGCGTACGCAGCCAGCGGTGTCTCTCGCGGTGCAGCGCCTCGAGAATGAGCTGGGTGAGGCGCTCATCGATCGCGGCAGCAAGGCCATGCGTTTGACCGATGCGGGCCAGCTGGTCTACGAATTCGCGCGTCGCTTCGAGAATCTCGGCGGGGAGCTGGCGGGCGCCCTGGCCGAGCTGCGGGACAAGTCTGCCGGCCAGCTGCTGATCGGCGCCAACGAGTCCACCACCTTGTACCTGCTGGGACACATCGTGCAGTACCGGCGCAAGTACCCCCGGGTGCGGGTGCTGGTGCGTCGCAGCCTTTCGAGCAAGATCCCCGAGGAGATCCTGGGGGGCGATCTGGAGCTGGGCGTGGTGTCCTACGAGCCCCGGGACGAGCGCCTCTCGACGCGGGTCATCTATACGGACCACCTGGCCTTCGTGGTGTCTCCCGAGCACCGGCTGGCCCGGCGCAAGACCGTGTCGATCGGCGAGCTGGGCATGGAGACCTTCATCGCCCACAACGTCCTGTCCCCGTACCGCGAGATGGTGGTCAAGGAGTTCGAGCGCCGCAACGTGCCGCTCAACCGGGACATCGAAATGCCCACGGTCGAGACGATCAAGAAGCTTGTGCAGCTGAACGAGGGCGTGGCCTTCCTGCCCCGCATGTGTGTGGGGCCCGAGGTCGAGCAGGGCGTCCTCAAGGAGGTCCAGGTCAACGAGCTTCGGATTGCCCGAAAGATTCACCTGGTGTTCCCGGCCCGCCGCTCTCTCAGCCATGCGGCCAAGGCGTTCCTGGCGTTGCTCTGAGTGGTCGTGGCGGCGTCCCGGCCCCCGGTATTGGCCTGATCCCGACTCTCGGTGTCAAGCTGCGGGTGGGTTACGCCGAATGCGGATGTGACCTCCGCGTCGCGACTTCCCCGTGCCCTCTCAAGCTCTCCGCTCGCCGACTCGTATGCGCCGCCTTTGCGCCGTGGCCCTCGCCGTGGCCCTGGCTGGTTTTGGGGCCTATGGCCCTGCGGCCCGGGCGGACGATCTTTGGGAGCCCGCGTTCGACCCGCGCTATGTCGTTTCGCCTCCGCTCGGCAAGGGCCCCGACGGCGAGGGGCGCGTTCTGCGAGTGAACCCGCGCTTTCGGACCCGGGCCGCTCCCGCCCCGCACAGCCCGCGGGTGCTCGGTGCCGAAGACGTCATGCGGGTGGGGGAAGTGGTGGTGGTCGCTGGGGATCCCGAGACCATCACCTCGAACAATGGCCAGCTCGGCGTGGACCCGGCGGCGCTGGGGAACGTCACGCAAAAGGCGCTGGCCTTTGCCGGCGATCACTACGAAATCGTCACCGTCTGGCAGACCTTCGTGGATCGGGGCACGGACGCCTTGGCGTACGCCCTGAACGTGAAGAACGAGGTTGCGGGGCTGGGCGAACGACTGCGCGTGCAGGACCTGTCCCGCATGTATGGCTCGCAAGGCGTGCTGCGGACCGTGGTCAACATGAAGGACCTCGGCCTGGGCTCCACCGATGATCGGATCAACTGGGACAAGACCCTCGAGACCTGGGGGCAGGAGACGGGCCATCGCTTCATGGCCTTTTTGGAGGTACGTGATCCGCGCACTGGCAGGGCCAGCGACCTCCTTCTCGGCCGGGACTGCGCCCACTTCGATTGGTTCGTGGACACCCGGGCCTCCGTGCAAGACGGGCTTGCCTGGGTCGACAACGCCAACGGCACGTTCACCTGGAACGAGCGGGCCAAGCGCTTCGGCCCTCTTGACCTCTACGGCATGGGCCTCATGCCCGCCGACGAGCTGCCCCCATTTTTTGCGATCGTCGACGTGCCCAATTACACGCGGCCGAGTTGTGAAGCCTACCAGCCAGGGCGCATTCCCACACAGAACACGGTCTCGGGCACCCGCCTCGATCTCACGAGCGACGATCTCATCGCCGCGAACGGCCCTCGTGAACCCGCAGCCTCGAGCGGGTACGTACGAGAGCTCCAGGTCGTGCTCACGCGGCCGAACGAAAGCGTGACGAGCGTGACCGCCGTAGGCCTTGCGCAGCGGATCGACAGGGCCCGCCTGTGGTGGGAGGACTGGGTGCGCGTGGCCAGCGGCAACCGCCTCGTGGTGTGTAGCCAGTCCACGCAGGATTGCGGCGACGCCCGTTCGGATGTGGTGGGCGTGGAGGTCGTCGAGCCGGCCGTTCCGCGCCTGGGCCCGGTGGCGTTCCGCATGGACCTCGCCAACACCGGCGCCCAGCCCGCCACCGGGTTGCGGGGCTGGATCGAGGTGCGGGCGGGAGACCGCCTGTATTCGTCCGGACTTCCCCGTGACCTCGAACCGCTGCCGGCGGGCGCGACCCGCTCCGAGACCTTCATGGTCGATCTGCCTGACATTCCCTGCGGCGCCGAAATGAGCGTGGTGGGTCGCACCCAGAGCGCGTTCCACTACGACCGCCGCCGGGTCTCGCGCCCCGTCGGGGTGAAGACCGTGTGGACCGAGGATTTCGAGAGCGAGGGGGGCTGGAGCGTAAACCCGGAGGGCACCGACACCGGGCAAGGGGCCACGTGGGAGCGCGGAAAGCCCGAGCTCAGTTTCGTCGTCAACCGACAGACGCAACCGGACGCGGCTCACAGTGGCGCTGGGGCCTTCAGCACAGGTCGCGTGCCTCCGGAAGCGGGCAGCACGGGAGGATTCGCCAAGCGGGGGCGGGTGACGCTGCAATCCCCCGTGTTGCCCTTGGCGGGCTTGCGCCAGCCAGCCCTGCGGTACTTCGTGACCTTTGCCGGCATGCGGTCGGTGGGCAGCGGCCAGATCGAGAGCAGCCCGCAGGCCTCCCTCTCCGTGTATGTCCGAGCGGTGGGTGACGCGCCCGACGCCGGCGCAGACTCTTCGTGGACCGAGATCGACCGGCTGAGCGACGCCATCTTCGTCGAGTGGCAGGAACGTGTGGTGGCCATGCCGCCTGCGCTCGCCGGGGCCTCCGCCTTGCAGCTGCGCTTCGTGGCCGCCGACGACCATGGGGATGGCCTGGGAGGCGTCGAGGCCGCCATCGACGACGTCTCGATGACCTCCGTCCTGCCGGGGTGCGAAACGCCGAACACGGTCGATGCGGGTGAGGGCCCGGCACTCGATGACGAAGGCGGTTGCGGATGCCACCTCGGGGGACGCACGAAGGAGCCCAGGCTTCTGACGTTCGGGTGCCTGCTGGCCTGGCTCGCGCGCCGCCGCCGGTCTACTTCTCCGCCGTCTCCGTGAGGATGTTGATGTGAGCGGCGCCCGCGCGCTTCGCAATCGACATCAGATCCACCGCCGAGCCCAGCGCCACGTTCTTGTCGCCCCGGATGAGCAAGACATCGGACTCCACGCTGGCAAAGGCCTGGCGCAATTCGGCCTCGAGATTCTCGGGAGCGATCTTCTTGTTGAAGAGGTAGATCTCGTTCGCCTTCGTGATGGTCAAGACGGGATCGGTGCGCCGTTTGGTCACGGGCCCTGCCGATTGGGATTTCGGCAACGAGACCTTGACGCCCGAGCGGGAGGCTTTCTCCGTCTCGACCATCGCGGTGGAGGTCACCATGAAGATGATGAGCAACACCAAGAACACGTCAGTGAGTGGCGTGATGTTGATCTCGGCGACGATGGACTCGCTCCCGCCGCCGTCATCGTCGACGGCGGCATCGTTCATGTTTACGCCCATGCCCATGATGGCGCCTTTCAGGCCGCGCTGTCGGCGGCGGCTTCAGTCTTGGTCGGCTTGATGGCCTCGGCAGGCGCGGGGCTCGTCTTCATCTCCCCGAGAGCCATGAGGAACTCTTCACAGAAGAGCTTGTACTGCACCCCAATGGCGCCCACGCGCGCCACGAAGTAGTTGTAAGCAATGACAGCATAGATCGCCACCATGAGGCCCGCCGCCGTGGCCACCAGCGCGGCCGCGATGCCGCCCGCAACCACCTTGAAGCCGCCCGTGCCCGCAGCCGCCATCGATTGGAAGGCCTTGAGGATACCCACCACGGTTCCGAACAGCCCCACGAAGGGTGCTGACGAGCCCACGGTTCCAAGGGCCCACAAATACCTCTTGAACTGCGAGGTCACGGCGAGCCTTTGCGACGTCACGACCGCGGCCGTTTTGTCGGGGTACTTCTTGTACGTCTTGAGCCCTTTGTCGAAGACCTCGGCCAACGGCTCGTTCGAGGTCTCGGAGAGCGCGACGGCCTTGGGCAAATCCTGGGCCTCGATGGCCGCGATCACCCGGTCCTTGAAGGCCTCGGATTTGGGCAGAACGTTCCACAGGCTGTAGAAGCGCTCGCAGATGACGGTCAAGCCGGCCAGGGACCAAAGCAGCAGCAGTCCGAGGATCAGCCATTCGTCGCGAATGAGATCGCGTAGAGTTTCCCAGGTCATTGATCGCCGCAAGCATAGCTCCAAACTGCGGGCGGGGCATGCACGCTGTACAATGCTGCGCCGATGGCCCGCGCTGCCGTGAATCCCGTCGCCGCTTTGCCCCGCACGCACATCAGTCTCGGTGGGGGCCTTGCTTCGTGCGAGGTGGTGTCCACGGTTGCCGAGTTGCTCGGGGTGGGGGCGCCTCTGTGGTGGGTCTTGGCACGTTTGCCGATGAGCACGCCCCTTCGTTTGGGGGCGGTGCTGTCCGCCACGCTGTGCCTGGCCTCCCTCCTGCGGCTCTTGGACGTGGCGCGTCCCCTTCTGGCCGTGCATGCCCGCCGTGTGCGGGGGGACGTGGTCCCTCCTGCGCTCGGTGACTCCGCCCAGCGCGCGCTCACACATTTGCCGGGGGAAACAGGGGTCATACGCTTCTGCGCCTGGGTCTTCGTCGTGCTCGTCACCCTTGGATGGGCGGTGGCGTTCAAGGCCTTGGGGCCGGGCGCGGCCTTACGCATCGCAGGCATGAGCGTGATTCACGCGGCGGGCGTGGCGGCGCTGCGGGCGCGGCTCTTCGAGGGCTGGCTGCGCCGGCGGCGACCGTGGTTGCTCCCCAACGTGGACGGCATGCGCGTCTACATGGTCGTCTACCGGCGCCGGCTGGCGCGGGCTGCCGTCCTGGTGCTTGCGGTCGGGCACGGGGTCTGGCTGTGGCTCACCGAGGCCACGGTGGGCGTGGGGGGCGCCGATCTGGGCGCGTGGGGTTGGCCGGCCCTGGCGGTGGCTCTCGTGTTCTGGGCCCGTTCGTTGCGTCGCCGCACCAGGGCCATCGAGGCGTATTTCGACCTCGTCTACCGCCGCCCGTCCACGAGAGGTCCTTCGCGAGACGAACCGGCCGCGGTGCCGGCATTCAAGGCTGCTCAGGGGCTGCCCTACCGCCTTTCGTCCTACCTGGTGATGAGTCTCGCCCTCACTTTTTTGGCGGCGGTGGCGCTCGGGCGGTGGTGGTTGCGCTTCGACGCGCAGGTGGCAGCCCGTTTGCTCATCGTGGGCGTGGTGGTGGTGCTTGCCGCCGGCGGCTTCACGCTGATGCTGCTGCGGCGAGTGATGAACCCCTACCTGCGCCATTTGGGCTCGCGACACCACTTGCCGCTTGGCACGATTCGCGCCCCCGTGGGGCTGGGGGGGCGGCTTGCCGTCGTGCTGGCGTCGTTTGGTGCCTGTCTGGCGGGTCCCTGGGTCTTGGTTCACGTGGCGCCCGGGCCCGCGAGCCTCTTGCCCGGGCTCGTGGGGCTGCTTTTGGCAACGGGCCTGGCCCTGCTCTTCGTACGCGACACCGTGGCGCCGCTCATCGCGCTCGAGCTGCGCTCCGAAGAGATGGCCCGCGGCGAGCTGGCGCGGCCCGTGTCGCCCGCGGGCGAAGCCGACGAGATCGGACGCCTCACCGTGGCCTTCGAGGAGATGCGGCGGGCGCTGCGCGATCGCCTGCGCTCCACCGAGTCGATCAACGTCGACCTCGAAAGGGAAGTGCGGCGCCGGACCGAAGCTCTCGAAAAGCGGAACACCGAGCTGGCGGAGGCGCTCGAGAAGCTACACCGCGCACAGGACGATCTCGTGCGCTCCGAGAAGCTGGCCTCCATGGGTCGGCTCGTGGCTGGCATCGCCCACGAGATCAACAACCCCGTCAACGCGGTCATCAACACACTCGAGCCGCTCACTGAGCAGCTGGACGAGATCGAGCGGGCCGCGGGCGCGGGCGACGTGCTGGCTTTGTCTCGCGACGCCAAGGACATGTTGGGGGTCATCCGGCGCGGAGCTGCGCGCACGCGCGCCATCGTCCGCGCGCTCCACAACTACTCGCGCGGTGACGACCAACAGTTCCGCAGCGTGGATCTGGGCCGGGTCGTCAACGACACGCTCGATCTGCTGCGCCACCAGCTCCGCGAGGTCGACGTGCACGTGGACGTGCCTTCACCCTGTGAGGTCTGGGCCGTCCCGGGGCAAATCGATCAGGTCGTCATGAACGTGGTGGTGAACGCCGCGCAGGCGCTCACGGGAAGAAAGGGACATATCTCCATTCGGGTCGTGCCCACGGACGATACCTGGGACCTTTTCATCGCGGATGATGGCCCGGGGATCCCGAAGGATGTGCTGCCCAAGATCTTTGATCCCTTCTTCACCACGAAGAACGTGGGTGAGGGCGCGGGGCTTGGCCTCTCGATCGTTCACGGCATCATCGAGCGGCACGGGGGAACCGTACGGGTGGACAGCGGCGACGAAGGCACCACGTTCGTGCTCAGTCTGCCTCTGCGGGCCCGGGACCCTTCGAGCGCCGCTGGCTGACCCTACGCCACGACCACGGAGCCAAGACCCCATTCGCCCATGAACGCCAGGACCCTCTGCTCCAGATCGCGACCCGCCCAGGCCAGGCTCGATTCAGGAACCCCCAAAAGCCGGGTGCCTTCCTGCAACACCGGCCCCAGCTCGGCGTCGTCGATCGGCCCCATGTCGAGCCCCGAACGCTCCACGAGCGCGTTGGCCAAACACACGAAGTTGCTGATGGCGTGGGGCTTCCAGGGGTCGTAGGCATAGGGCTCGGCGATGCAGTGGCGAATGGGTGAGGGGAATCCCCACTTCACGGCCATGAGTCGACCCACGGTGGTCTGCCCTCCCCGAATCACCCGAACCCAGTCGTCCTCGGGAAGCCACCGGTGCAGGCCCGTGCGCAAGAGGCGTCGTTCCGAGTCGAGCAGCAAGCACGCCATCACGGGTTTACCCAGGTCGTGCAGGAGCCCGCCCACGAACGCGCTCTCGGCCAGTTCGCCGTGGAGGCCGCCCGCGAACCCGGCAAGGTCCCGCGCCACCAGCGCGACGGCCACGGCGTGTTCCCAGATGCGTCGGCGCGCGCGGTTGATCCCGTCGTTTCGCGAAACGACGAGCCGTTCGCAACCCGCGTCGTCAATCACGATGCGAACGATGCGCGCGCCCAGCCGTTTGAGGGCACCCGCGATCGTGAGCACCGCGGTCCCGTCGGAGTACGACGGGCTATTGGCCACGCGAAGCAGCCGCGCCACCGCGAGCGGATCGGACTCGATCGCCCGGCCCACGGCGTCCGGATCGAAGGGGCTCTCGCCCAACGCGGATGCGGCCCTGCGAAGCACCCAGGGCAAGCCGGGCAGGGTCAGGTCGTCGTCGCTGACCCGCTTGAGGACCACTCGGCTCAACTCGGCGACGAGAGCGTCGGAGGCATTGTCCACGTTCGCCGATTGTATACGTGTTCCCGCAGCTCCGTAAGCGGCCGGGAAAAGACCGCCCGCTCGGCCAAGGGTGGACTCCGCGTGGTCGAAATCTGTCCCTCGACCAGGGCTGGGATTAACCTGCCCGCAACCTATCCGCGCCCTTAGCGCAGGAATTCCGGGGCCGTTGGCGATCCTTCGAGCGGGAAATTTGACGGCTCTGGGATCTGATTTAGTGTGTGAATGTAGGTCTAGTTCCTACCAATCAGCGTAAATAGAGGACCGTAATGGCTGCCAAGGGAAAGACATCCAACGCCCCGTCGCGGGGCCGTGCCAAAGAGCTGGCCGGCATCGGCCTGCTTGGGTTCGGTATTTTCTCCTTGATTTCAATGGTTTCCGAACAGGCCGGCGCTCGGGGCTTGATGGGCCCCGGAGGAGCCGCCACGGCCCGCATGCTCTACGCCCTGGCGGGGTTCGCCTCGTACCTGCTCGTCGGTGCTCTGCTGGTGCTGGCCGTGCGCAGCTTTCGCGGCCGATCCCTGTGGGCCGGCATCGCCGAGACAGTCGGAGCCCTTGGGCTGGTAGCGGGCCTGGCCGTGTTGCTTCACCTGCCCTTCGCCACGCGACATACGGCAGCCAGCGGGCCCGGGGGCCTGCTGGGCCAGTGGCTCGGCGAGATCCTCGCAAGCTTCATCGGCACCGTGGGCGCGGCCCTGGCCGCTGCGACCGTGCTTTTCGTATCGCTTACGTTCGTGTCCCGCCTGCGCGCGGAACACGCGCTCGGCTTCGTGGGCGCCGTTTCGCTCAAGAGCTTCGCTTTGGCCCGCGAGGCCGTGGGCGCTCTCGGTCGGTTGGTCGTCGAGATGTTCCCGCGCCGCGATCCGTCTGAAGACCTGGACGAGGACGAGGACGAGGACGAGGACGAGCCGGAGAGTGAGCCGCCGGCCCTCGCCGCCGTGGCCCCTGCCGAGCCACAAGGAAAAGGCCGCAAGCACAAGCGCTTGGCTGCCGTCGACCGCACCGACGCCTTCGAGAAGACTCTCGTGAGCTTTCCCGGCAAGCCCCTCGAAGACGACGAAAGCGAAGCCGTGCGTGTGGGCGCAGGGCCGAGACTCAAAGCGCCCCGCGAGCCCAAAGAGACCGCCAAGGGGCGCAAGCCGCGGGGCCGAGGCCCCGAGGCGAGCCCGGGAGCGGGCCTTCCCCAGGCGGCCGAGCGGGATGCGGGCGATGTGCGCCCGCCCCTGGCCGCGCGTGCCCCAGCGGCCGACCTCGACGTCGACGACGAGGACATCGAAGCCCAGTCGCCGCTCATCCGCAGTGCGGCGGAAGAAGAGGGAGGCGAAGACCTCGCCGCCCGGGACGACGACGCCCTCAAGCCCTCCGACATTCCCATCATCGTTGCGCCCGCGGTACGCCCGCCCGAACCCCCGAAGAAGCACGAAGGGCCAAGCTTCATCAAGCTCTCGGAGGGAGATTTTCGTCTGCCGTCCACGGAGCTCCTCGCCTATGAGCCTCCCAAGGGAGAGGTGCTCGATCGTCAGGCGCTTTACGAGATGGCGGAGCGGCTCGAGCAGGCTTTCTCGAACTACGGGGTCAAGGGCAAAGTCAAGGAGATCCACATGGGGCCCGTGGTCACCATGTACGAGTTTGCGCCCGCTCCTGGCACGCGCACCGGCAAGATCGCACGTCTCGAGGACGACCTGGCCATGGCGCTCGAAGCTCAGGCGGTGCGCATCGTGGCCCCCATCCCCGGCAAAGCCGTGGTGGGCGTCGAGGTGCCGAACAAGCTGCGCGAGACGGTCTACCTCAAGGAGATTCTCGAGGATCGCTGCTTCACGGACGCGGGCAGCAAGCTGCAGGTCTGCCTCGGCAAGGACATCAAGGGCAGCCCTGTCAGCGTGAACCTGGCGAAGATGCCGCACCTCCTCGTGGCGGGCACCACCGGCTCGGGCAAGTCGGTGGCGGTCAACTCCATGATCACGAGTATGCTTTACAACGCCTCTCCCGAGGAGGTGCGCTTCATCATGGTGGATCCCAAGATGCTCGAGCTCTCGATCTACGAGGGCATCCCGCACCTGCTGCTGCCCGTCGTGACCGATCCCACCAAGGCGAACCTGGCCCTGCGCTGGGCGGTGGAGGAGATGGAGCGCCGCTACGAGCTGCTCGCCAAGACCGGCGTGCGCGACATCGCCGGCTTCAACGTCAAGGTCGAAAAGCACCTGTCCGACAAGAGCCGTCAGATGGCCGAAGCCAAGGCCGCGGCCGAGGCTGCAGGAGATGCCGCTCAGGTGTTCGACACGGCCGGTGTCATCGACCTCGCCTTGGCAGAAGACGAGTCGGCCCGGCAGGCGGCCACGACCGAAGACGACCTGAAGGCGAAGCTGCCCTACATCGTCATCGTCATCGACGAGTTCGCTGACCTCATGATGGTCGCGCCGAAAGACGTCGAGACCTCGGTGGCGCGCATCGCGCAGAAGGCGCGCGCGGCCGGTCTGCACCTCATCCTCGCCACCCAGCGCCCCTCTGTGGACGTGATCACGGGCCTCATCAAGGCAAACTTCCCAAGTCGCATCGCTCTGCAGGTGGCCTCGCGGATCGATTCTCGCACCATCCTCGACCAGCCCGGCGCCGAAACGCTACTGGGCAACGGCGACATGTTGTTCTCGGACCGCGGCACGAAGTTGCGCCGCGTGCACGGTGCCTTCCTGTCGGACCAGGAGGTGCACGACGTTGTGCACTTCCTGACCAAGCAGGCCAAGCCGGTGTACGACATGGACATCCTCAAGCCGCGTGATGAAGAGGGGGCCGAGGACGGCGGCGCGCCGCGAGAGAACGACTTTTCCGATCCCCTCTACGATCAAGCCGTCGCGATTGTGTGCGACACACGCCAGGCCTCGGTCAGCTTCATCCAGCGCCGGCTGCAGATTGGGTACAACCGCGCCGCGCGGATGGTGGAACAGATGGAGCGGGACGGAATCGTGGGTCCGGCCAATGGGATGAAACCTCGCGACATCCTGGCGCCGGGGGGCGACTACCTGGCAGCGCCCTGAACGGGCCTCCGTGAACGAATCCGCGCGGCCGCCCGTCCAAACTCTCGAGAGGGCGGCGGGGAAGGGCAGCTTTCGCTAGGATGGGTTCACATGGTTTCGTCTGCAATCTACACGTCGTCACTCTGCGCGTGGCTGTCACTGGCGGCCGCAAGTCCCGTCAGCGCTTTTGGCCCGGGGCCTTCGGGCGGGTCGGCGGCGGCCGTGCGCTCCGCCCAAGATGCGCCTCGCGGGGCGGCGGCGTCCCGGGCGCAGGGCAAAGCGGTCGCTGCGAACGCGCCCTCCGAAGCCACGCCCAGGGACGACGGCCTGCCACTTGCCGACGTGATCGCACGCGTGCAAAGACACTACGACGGCACGCAGAGCTACCGGGCGTCCTTCGAACAAGCGCAGCTGAACGCCACGTTCGGCCGCACCACCCGCTCCTCGGGTGAGGTCACCTTCAAGAAGCCAGGGCGCATGCGCTGGGACTACACGTCACCCGAAAAAAAGACTTTCGTATCGAACGGTGACGTGCTGTGGCTTTACGAGCCAGAAGACAAGCAAGCCTTCAAGCAGGATCTCAAGAGCTCGCAGCTGCCCGCGGCGCTCGCGTTTCTGATGGGCAAGGGCAAGTTGTCGGATCAATTCGATGTCGAGTTCGCACCCCAGCTCACGTATGGGCGTCCCGGCGATTACCGTCTGTCACTCAAACCCAAGCAGGCGCAGTCGTCCTACAAGGCCATCTTCTTCATCGTGGATCCGCAGAGCTTCCACGTGCGGCAGACGGTCTTGGTAGACTCCCAGGGCAACATCAACGACGTGACCTTCAAGGACATGGTTCGCAACCCGAAGCTCTCCGATGCCACGTTTCAGTGGAAAGCGCCGGCAGGCGTTCGCGTGATCGACGCTGGCAAAGCTCGCCCCTGAGCTTCGGGCGTCATCTGGAGGGATGCGGTGCCCGCCCGATGACCACGAACTCGTTGTGAGGAAAGATGCGGCCCACCGCGCTCGGAAAGGGAAACGAGCGGTGTCCTTCCACGGGCACACCGGCTGCGGCACAGAGGCGCAGCAGCTTCGGAATGTCGAAGTACTCCACGTGGGTGGCGTCCGACGCGAACCCGGCTACCTGCGGCGCAATCAACACCACACGCCCCGCGGGCTTCACGAAAGGCAGATAGGCCGCGAGCAGCTCGCGCGCTTGCGAGAAGGTCATGTGCTCCACCACGTGCGCCAGGAGCAGGCTGTCGAACAGGTGGGGCCGGGCGTGGCGCGAGGCCAGAAAGTCCCGAGGAACGTAAGCCTCGAGCCCGCGGAGGCGACAAAGTTCCACGGCGCGGGGGCTGAGGTCGACGCCCACACCGTGGCCCCCCGCATTCGCGAGACTACGACCGACGCCACACCCCACGTCCAGAACGAACCCCAGCTCCAGTCGGCGCAGGTACCACCGATAGGGCCGCTGCACGTCGAGCAGCCGCTTCCACCACATCGTCTCGAGCCGGGCGAGTCGATCGGCGTAGTCATCGGGGGGATGCGGGGCGATGGCCATGGGAAAGAACGGGGCTCTACACCCTGACGGCAAGCCCGCAGGCCGTCAACCTGGCGCGCCCGGGAGAACCGCGTCCCCACGCCTGTGGGCCGGGTGTCGCGCTCATGCCGTTTTACGCGGGCGGCGGGGAGCGCGTCCGTTATGCTTCGCGCGACATGCAAGGGGCACTCACGAAGAAAGGGCGGGGCTGGTTTCGTCGCACCCTGCTGCAAATCCAGATCGGCGCCGTGCTCGGCCTCTTGGGCTGGACCCTGCTCGGCGCCTCGCTGCTCGGCTGGTGGTACACGCCGCCCGCGGGAGAGGCCATGTCCTGCGCTCCCACGGTGCGCCAGGCCCTGCAAGACTTCGCGCGCTACCAGGCCATCGCTGCAGGCGTGGGCGCTGTCGTCGTGATCGTCGTGGGCACGCTCGTGCGCCGCAGTCGTGTCGCGCCCGCGCCCGATGTCCCGGCACCTCCGGCAGCCGCCTCCTGAAACGACGAAACCCCGGTGCCGAACGCACCGGGGTCGTCAATCACGCCGGGGACTTGGCTCAGCCGAGGTTTGAAGCGGCGAAGTCCCAGTTGATGAGGTGCTTGCAGAACGTGTCGACGTAGTTCGGCCGCGCGTTGCGGTAGTCGACATAGTAGGCATGCTCCCAGACGTCGCACGTCAAGAGCGCCTTTTCTCCCGTGCGGAGCGGCGTCTCGGCGTTGGCCGTCTTCATGACCTTGAGCTTTCCGTCGGCCTCGACGAGCCAAGCCCAGCCCGAGCCGAACTGCGTCTTTGCGGCCTCACTGAACTGCTGGAGGAACGCGTCGACCGAGCCGAAGTCACGGACCAGGGCATCGGCCAGCTTGCCGGTAGGTTGCCCGCCGCCGTTGGGTTTCATGCTGTTCCAGTAAAACGTGTGGTTCCACACCTGAGCGGCGTTGTTGAAGACGCCACCCTCACTGGTCTTGACGATCTCCTCGAGGGACTTCGAGGATTCGGGCTTGCCCTCGAGCAGCTTGTTCAGGTTCGTAACGTAGGCCTGGTGATGCTTGCCGTAGTGAAACTCGATGGTTTCGGCGCTGATGTGGGGCGCCAGGGCGTCTTTCGCCCAGGGCAGTGCAGGTAGCTCGAATGCCATGGTGCTTGTCCTCTCCGTCTGAGGGTTTTCCGTGTGCGTTTTGACGCGGTGGCGGAGCATACCAGTCGAGGCCCTCTTGTCACCGCTGGCGTCCCTGGCGCCCGCGCGGTCTGGTGCGGGTTCGCGCGTGCCTCTTTCGCGAAACCATTCATCGGTTATAGTCATCCCAACTGACGTACGCTCATCGGGGGCGAACTAGGCTCGACGGGGGGAAGCAAAGCGTTTGTTGCGTGTCGAGGCGCCCGTGGCCTCGTTAAAACGGGCAAAAAGAATCGCGAACGACAACGCGTTCGCTCTGGCAGCCTAAAAAACTCGCCAGACCGTGACTTCGGGAGCTGCCTGCGGCCCGAAGGAGCGGCTACTTAGTGGGCTTGATGACGGTGGGTGCCTACCGGCACCGTCGTGACATGAACGGAAGGCTAAGCTTCAGGGTGCCTGTCAGTGGGCGTGTCTGAGGACGAAAACCCAAGCACTGAATACGCACGTAGCGACAGGCGTGGAGCCCTCTCGGACCGGGGTGCAATTCCCCGCGCCTCCACGAAAAAAGCCGGCCCGGAACGTGACCGGGCCGGCTTCCTCCCCAGCGCTTCGCGGGTGGCAGGGGCGGCTCAAAAAAAAGCCGCCCAAAAGGGCGGCTCTCACCAACGGTCGGGTATCGACTCAGCGCTCGTCGAGATAGAAGACGGTGATGGCCAGGCAGTGGAAGGCTTCGTCCGAGGACTGCGTGACGATGGTGTCGACGATCTTGCATTCGGCGTGGTCGCGAATCCAGGCCGTGACCTTCTCGCCCAGGTTCTCACGCTCCTGCGCCATCGTCGCCGAGAAGACCTTCACGCCGTTGAAGCGAGCGGTGGTGGAATTCTGATTCTGCGACATAACGTTCCTTTCTAAAATCGTTTCTTTTCGGTCTTGTTCGGTCTCGACTGCGCGAGGCTGACGCCCCCGTCAGCTCACCTCGGGACGGGGCCAAAAGCCTGCAAGCCGCGGTGTGCGCGCGCCGGAAGGTGTCCGGGATGCGCGGCCGTTGCGAGCCTTTCGGATTCCTGTGACCAAAGTGCCATTCCCTATAGCAGCGTTTCGACCACGACGGCAATCCCTTGTCCGCCACCAATGCACGCGGCCCCCACGCCCCAGCGCGCGCGCCGGCGCCGGAGCTCGTGAATCAGGTGGGCCAAAATGCGGGCACCCGACGCCCCCAGGGGGTGACCGAGCGCGATAGCCCCGCCGTCCACATTGGTTTTTTCGAGGGGCAGGGCAGACAGTTTCACGACCGCCAACACCTGGGCTGCGAACGCTTCGTTGACCTCGATGAGGTCCATGTGCGCGACCGTGAGCCCGGCCTTGGCGAGCGCCAGCTCGATCGCGGGCACCGGCCCCAGCCCCATCAGCGCCGGATCTACGCCCACGCTGGCCCAGGCCACGATGCGGGCCAGGGGCTGTTGCCCCAACGCCTCCGCGCGGGCGCGCGAGGCCAGGATCAACGCCGCCGCTCCGTCGCCTATGCCCGAAGCGTTTCCCGCGGTCACGACCCCCTCGGTCTTGAACGAGGGTCTCAGCGTGGCGAGCGTCTCCAAAGACGTGTCGGGTCGCGGGTGTTCGTCGCGGCTCACCGTCAGCGTCTTTTTCCCGAGCTGCACCTCGATGGGCACGAGCTCGGTCGCGAATCGACCGTGTTCCTGGGCGGCTGACCAGGCCTGCTGCGAACGCAGGGCGTAGGCGTCACAGGCCTGCCGGTCGATGCCGTGCAACGCGGCCACGTTTTCGGCGGTGAGGCCCATGGTGCATCCCGCGTACGAATCGGTGAGCGCGGCCCACAAGCTGTCCTCGAGCGGCGGCGCTTTGGCGAAGGGAATCCCCCACCGGGCGCCGCGAATGACGTGGGGCGCTTGGCTCATGGATTCCGTTCCGCCCACCAAACACAGCTCGGCCTCCCCCAGCGCGATCTGCTGGGCGCCCGTTACCACGGCCTGGAAGCCGGAGCCGCAGAGCCGGTTGACCGTGAGCGCCGGGCGGGGCACGGGAACCGCTGCACGAAGCCCCACATGCCGCGCGCAGTAGACGTCCTCGGGGGTCGTTTGCACCACGTTGCCGAACACGATCTCGTCCACCTGCTCCGGGGCGACCCCCGCTTCGGCCACCGCCGCTTGCGCAGCAACGACGCCAAGGTCGGTGGCCTTCAGGTCGCGGAAGCTGCCACCGAAAGCGCCGAACGGCGTTCTCTTCGCGGACAGCACCACACAGTCCCGAGCGGAATCCCCTCCACGCACGCTACACCCCCTGTTTCACCGGTAACGAGACGGACTCTTCCCTTATAGGCCCGAACCAGGCAGGCGTCAAACCACGGGCGAAACGCCCAGTTCTTCACGTAGCTCCAGGTGTTCGATCGAAAGCACGAACTCGAGGTAGTCCTCGAGTGCCTCCGGCCCCTCTTCCTCGGCCACGATCCGGCCTGCGCGCAGAACATCCCCGCTCACCAAGAGGCCAAGCCGAGTGGCCGTGCGCCCGAGGCTGCGCGCCCAGGCCGACAGGTTGATGGCGGAGCGATCCCGCACGAGGCGCGCGCCCAACTCCGCCAGGCGGCTCTTCACGGCGGGCGGACTCACCTCGATCTGCGCCAGAAGCTCGGGGTCGACTTCGCTCGGCGAGAGGGTCTTGCGCCCGAGAGCCATGCAGGCCATCAGGAAGGGGCGTAGCTGGCGCCCCGAGCGCGAGGACCCTGCGATGCGCCCTGGGGTGCCGAAGGACATGGCGCGGGTCAGGCGAAACCCAAGCTCCACGGTGTCGGTCGAGGCAAGGAGCCGGGGCCCCGCGAAGAGCGCGTAGGGCCTCGTATCGGCCAGGCGAACGTCGCCGTCGAGGGCTTCGTAGGAAAACACCCGCTCGGGCGGCGCGACCTTCAACACACCGCAGACGTAGTGCAACACCCGCCGGAAGGCCTCGGGCACTTGGTGGCTCGCCAGCGGCGCCTCTCCGAAGAGGCCCATGTCCTCATCGGAGAAGGGCGCAAGCAGGCCCCCCGAGGCCAATGTCGCGAACAAGGCCTCGAGATCGGGATCTTCGGCGGGATGGCGGGCTCTGCCCAGGATCGCACCCTCGATGGGTTGCATGAGGCGGCCAAGCACCCGCGGCCGGTGCCGCTCGGCGACGCTTTGCTGCTCGGGCGCCGCCAGTCCGCGAAGCGTGAGAGCGGCGGCCGCCACCGTGGCTGCGTCCGTACGCCCCACGCGCAAAAAGAGGTCCAACAGGGCCGCCCCCACCGCGCCGTCGTAGGGGCGCAGCCGCCACTCTGCCGCCATGGCGCGGGCCAGCTCCTTCCATCTCGCCAGGTCCTGCTGGTTGAGTGCGACGACCTTCCGTTGCAGATCGAGATCGTCCGGTGCCAAGCGTGCCGCCATTTCGTAGGCGATGCGGGCCGAGGCGAAGTCCTCGAACTCGTTTTCGTAGAGCGCGGCCAAGTCCTTCCACAGCTTGCGCCGCTGGGGAAGGGCTCTTTCCCCGAGCGCCCGGATGAGGCGCCTGTAGATGCGCTCCGTTGCGTGAAACTCGCTGTAGGTCTCGTAGATGCGGGTCAACACCTCGAGCGCTTGGGTGCGGGTGGGATCTGCCTCCAGAGCTTTTTCCAGCGTGGTTCGCGCGGTCTCTTCGTCGCCGGTGACGGCCGAAAGTCGGCCCAAAAATTCGAGGGCGTCCACGTGATCGGGATCGAGCGTCAAGGCGTGTTCCAGCCGGTCGCGGGCATCCACCGCTTTGGCTTCGCCTTCGGACAGAAACTGGGCCCAGCCCAAAAACGCGTGGTAAGCCGCCTGGTCCGGGCCGGCGCGCACGGCGCTCTCCAGCTTGGCCACGGCCTCCGCGAGGTGGCCTTCGTCGAGCAAGGCGCGGGCCTGCGAGAAAATGAGCTCGGCCCCAAGCAGGTCGGCCTCTCGATCGGCGTGACCGAGCGTTTTGTCGTATCCGGCGCGCAGAGTGCCATCACAGAGCACCTTGAACGCCCGGTTGTACGCGGAGCGGATGTTCTCCAGCTTGGCGGCGTCGGGGCCCAAGTCGACCCCCGCGAACACGTCGGGCGCAAACCTTCGCGTCTTGCGTTCATAGGTGGCGACGATCACGTCGAGGGTGGCCTGCCGGTCCACGCCGAGAAGCTCGTAGAGGTTCTTGCCGTGAATCTCGAGATACTCTCGCAAGACCACCTGGCGCGGATCTTCCTGGCGCTCCTGCGCGAGTGCCTGGATGACTTGCGACTGCGCCGCTTCGGCCAGCGCCAAGCGGGCGAGGGGCTCGATGGTGATCACGCCCGAGTCCGGGGCGTCGAGCTCGGCCATTGGCGCGGGCTCACGCGGCGAGGGCGCGTCGAGATCGGGTACGGCGGTTCCGTCGCCGCCCTGTCCGAGATCCAGCTCCGGGAGCCCATTCGCCGAGGACTGCGCCGGCAGGGTCTCGCTGCCGAGGCGCTCGAGCGAAAACGACGATTTTTCGGCGTCCTCCGCGTTGATGGACGCCTGTGCCTGAGCGGGCGCGGGCTCGAAATCCGCGAGCCCGCACAAGGTCAACGCCTCCAGCCCCAGGATCGAGCTGGATGCGTCGGGACGAAGGGCCAGGGTGCCCACCGTGGGGCGGCTCGCGAGGGCCTTGGGCAGGTCGCTGCCGAAGGTCTCCTCGAACTCGGCCCGGTAGCGCTCGAAGCGGCTCGACAAGCGGACGGGGCTTGGGCCGTGTTGTTCCACGAGGCGCGTGAGCAACATATCGGGCGCCGCGGTTTTTTGTAGGCCCACGAAGAGCAAGCGCGGGATCTCCAGCTCGTGTTCGATCACCCGCTCGACGAACTCTCCGCCCGGGGAAAACTCGAACGCCCCATCCAGCCAGCGCAGACAGTCGACCACGCGCTTGCGCGCCTGCGCCGCGAGGTACTTCAACACGTCCTCGGGAGACAACCAGCCCAGCTCCACCAGCACGGCCCCCATCTTCTGGCCTCGCCGCTTCATCTCGGAGAGCAGGAAGGTGAGTTGCTCTTCGTCGAGGATGCCGCGCGCCTGCAGCAAAGAGCCCAGCGCTTCTTGCCGCAGGTTCGACTCCGACCCGACGGGCTTGCCCTCACGGATGAAGATCTCCTTGCGCACCTGGCCCCGCCGTAACACCAGCGTTCCCGTGGACGCGGCCTCGAGGTGCTCGATGAGCAGCCGCGGCACGGCTCGTTCGGCGAGGGAGCCCGCGTTCACCAAGCCCACGTCGATGGGGGTCGAGACGGCGAGGGGGATGGGCAAGGGTACCCCACGTGCGTCCGCCGAAGCGGCCGGTGAGCTCTGCACTCCGTGGGGGGGCACCAAAGGGACGCCCATCATCGTCGGGGGGCGGCGGCGATCCTCCTGGGGGGGGGCGCTGACCGCCTCGGGCACGACCGCCACGTGCAACGCTGACCCGAACGCCACGGTGTTTCCGGGCGCGGCGGCGACGCCCGCGCGGGCGGGCGCGGGCATGCCCGCGCCGCGGTTGACGACCTCGGAAGGGGCGTCGAGCTGTTGCAAGAGCGCAAGCGCTACCGCACCCGGGTCTGCGGGCTTCGCGAAGAACTGGCCTCCCACTTCGGCCAGCAGCGCGTCCACCTGAGACCGGTCCTTCGCCAGCCCCGAGACGAACACGAGCGGCACGTGCTCCGTCTCCGGATCGCTGCGCAGGGCGCGGGCGAACTCGAACCCGTCCATGCGGGGCATGAAAAGGTCCACCACGACGGCATCGGGCAACTCCTTGCGGATCTGCGCCAGGGCGCGCTTGCCGTCGCCTGCCCGTGCGGTCTTGAGTCCTCGGTTCTGTAGGCGTGAGTCGTTGAGAAGCCCACGTTCGAGAACCTGTCGTGCGACGGGGTCGTCATCGACCAAGAGGACGTTGAGGCGGGGCGGAACGCCGTCGTTCATGCAGCTGGGTCCAGGCTTTCGGCCGGCGACTCCGTTCGCCTACGATTTCTTGGCATCCCTTTCGACGCCCTCCGTGACGTCCTCTTCCAGGGCCACCCGCGAGGGCGCGGCGGCCGGCAGGGCCCCCTGACTCGGGGCGGGGGCAAGGCCCATCTTGGCCTTCAAGGCGGCCAGTGCGTCGTCGGCGCCTGCGCCTCCCGATTCGAGGGCCTTGAACTTGTGCGCGAGCGTATCTCCCGTCAGCTCGCCGCCGAGTTCGGTCGAGGCTTCGGCTTCGGCTTCGATTTGGTCGACCTTGCTCGCCATCCGCTCGAAAGCGTCGAAGGCATTGTTGTCGGACAAGCCTTGCATCGTGTCTTGGATGGCTTTTTGTGCCTCGGCACGCTTTTGGCGGGCGACGAGCACGTTCTTTTTCCGCTTCGCTTCTTCGATGCGATCGTTGAGGGTACGCAGCTGCTCTTTCAGCTTCTCGACGGCTGCTTTTTGCAGCTCCCACTGCTTACCGAATTCGGTCGCCTGGGCCTCGTGTTCGCCTTTGCGCTTGAGTGCCTCGCGGGCGAGAACATCGTCCCCCGCACGGACGGCCAGCATCGCCTTGCGCTCCCACTCGGCGCTGAGCTCCGTTTGCTCTTCGAGCTGCTTTTTCAGGCGCTTTTCGTCAGCGATCGAGACGGCCACCTGCTTTTTGGCCTCGACCAGCTGGCTTTGCATGTCCAAAACCAGCTGATCCAACATCTTTTTCGGATCTTCCGCGCGGGAGATCAGGTCGTTCAGGTTCGACTTGATGAGTGTTCCTAGCCGAGAAAAGAAACCCATTTTTGGACCCTGGACTTTCGGTTTTGGAGTTTAGTGGATGGTGTGAAAGTGAAAGGGGGAACTCAAGCCGCGCTGCGGAACTTCGACAGCAGGGGGTAAAGCTTGCCGATGCAGAGGGACAGGTCGTCGATGGTCGCCTGGAACTCGCTGAAGTCCAGGTTCTCGAGTGCGAGAGCCGCCACGATGACCACGGCGCCGTTTTCCAGACCGAACGCGCCGTGCACCATCTCCGTGGTGTTGAGGTTGAGCAGCGTCTCGTAAAACGCTTCCTTGTCGGTCTCGGGCGCGTCCATGACCTTGAGGCGAAACACGATCACCGGCCCGGCCAACGAAAGCACGAGGTTTTGGTTCTCCACCACGTGGACGTTCCACATCTCGGGGCCCAGCGCCTCGTAAGGCACGTCCAGGCGCAGCAAATAGGATTCGATGTCCTCTGGTCCCTTCATGTCGCCCTCTGTTTCCTTGTGTCGGGTTCGTTGCTGACCTGCTCGGAGGGCGGAGCCCACAATCCCGCGGCGCGAGCACCCCATGGCTTTTGCACCCCCGCAGGCGCTGGGAGAGCGTAGACCATTTTTGACGCGTCCACAAACGACCGCGCGCGGGTTCTCGCACCCCGGCCGGCCTGACGCGGGTGTCCTGGCACGTTCCGTGCTGGCCCGCGGGCCGTGTCCTTGCTCCCCCCGTCTGGATGTGGTACCCGAAAGGCCCCTTCATCAATGTCACTCGACCCCAAAGCCCTGCCGCAACACGTGGCGATCATCATGGACGGCAACGGTCGCTGGGCGCAGTGCAGAAACCTGCCGCGCACGGAGGGCCACCGGCAGGGGGCGAAGTCGGTGCGGACCGTCGTTCGCGCGGCGCGCGAGGTGGGCCTGCGGGCCATCACGCTCTATGCCTTCTCGGCGCAAAACTGGCGCCGCCCCACGGAAGAGGTGGCGTTGCTCATGCAACTCCTCAGAGACTACGTGCTCGAGGAGCGCGGCGAGATCATGGAAAACGGCATTCGGCTCACCACCATCGGCGACGTCGACCGCTTGCCGGGCTTTGTGCGAGATCCGCTCGACGCCTTGATCGAGGACTCGTCGAAGAATGCCGACATGGACTTGTGCCTTGCTCTCTCCTACGGAGGGCGAGAGTCCATCGTGGCGGCAGCCCGCAAGCTGGCCGTGGCCGTGGGCGAGGGCGCACTGACGCCCGATCAGGTCACCGAGGAGGCTCTGTCCGGAGCGCTTCAGTCCGCCCATTTGCCTCAGCTCGACCTGCTGATTCGCACGTCGGGGGAGCAGCGGCTGTCGAACTTCATGCTCTGGGAAGCTTCGTACGCCGAACTGCTCTTCTCCGAGACGCTCTGGCCGGACTTCGGCCGCGAGGATCTGATCGCGTGTCTCGAGCTGTACGGCCACCGAGAGCGCCGCTTCGGCCTCACGGGTGACCAGCTGCGCCCGGCCATCCGCAGCGTGGGCTGAGCTCAGCCGAAGCGTTTGGGCTGTGAGTCACGGCGGGTTTTCGGGTAGAAACCCGCCCGTGTTCGACAGGAATCTTTTGCTCAGGGTGCTCTCGGCGGTCGTGGCTTTGCCCGCCGTGGGCCTTTTGGTGGTGTGGGATGAGCGCTGGGCCTTCGCCGCGTTCGCCTTCCTGATGACCGGCATCGCACTCGACGAGTTCGCCAGGATGACCCTCCAAGGCCGCGGCGCCAAAGAGCGCTTCGTCCTGGTCGGCGGCGGCGTCACGCTGGCGGTGGCGGTCTACAGCCGCCCTGACCTGGCACTGCCTGCCACCATGTTGGCGGTTCTGGCCGTGGCTTCGGCGCAGCTCTTCTTCGCGTCTGACATGGGAACGGCGGGGGCGCGCTTCGGGGGCTCGCTTGCCGGTGTGATGTACCTTGGGTTGTTGATGACTTCCCTGCCTCTGCTCCAACGCGACGTCGTTGACGGCGAGTCCTGGGTTTTTGCGGCGATGGGGGTGACCTTCAGCTGCGACACGGGGGCCTACTTCGCCGGGCGCGCCCTGGGCAAGCGGAAGCTCGCCCCGGCGATCTCGCCCGGCAAAACCTGGGCGGGGTTTTGGGGCGGGGTCCTGGCGGCCGTGTCCTTCGTCTTCGTGGCGAAATTGACGTTTTTCCCTGCCCTGACGCTCGTCGACGTTGCCATGGTGGGGATCGGCGCAGCCCTGCTGGCGCCCGCAGGAGATCTGGTCGAGTCCCTGCTCAAGCGCTCGGCGGGCGTGAAGGACTCGGGCAACCTCATCCCCGGCCACGGGGGCGTGCTCGACCGGGTTGACGCTCTGGTTTTCGTGTCGGCCTGGGTGTTTGCCTATGCCGCTTTCTTTCGCGGGGCGCCCTAGGGCGCGCTGCGGCCCCCCTGACATGCGTGTCAGGGGGGTAGGACGAGGTGAGGTGAAAACCTGTGGAGTCCGACGTGGCCGGCAGCTGTCACCGGGTGGGACAACGACAAAACCCCCGACGGTGGGACCGCGGGGGCTGCCGGTTTCTGTGTGAAGCCAACTCTTGGAAAAGCCAAGCCAACGATGCTCAAGTGACGTATCCCTGCGGCCGATACCCAGCCAGCGAAGCCTAAACGTTAAGGGGCCTTGCCGGGGGAATGCGCAGGTAAGCTCCTGATTTCCTTATTGTGTGGCCCGCGGGGGGTGGCGTTGAGCCACCGGGCCCTCGAGCCCATAAGCGAAGCGAAAGCAGGCGAAGCGAAGCGGTAGGATTAAGCCAACTATCAGAACGTATAGACGGCTCGTAAGAGCCGAGGTTCAGACCACACCGGGACGAGCCCGGTGTGTGGGAGGAGCGGTCGCGCATGGAGGCCATAGGAACCAAACGCGCCCACGCTTTCCGGTAAAGCAAACAGCGTGCCGGATGCTCGGTGGGCGGGGTTTCGGGTGTAAGCGCTTGGAAATCTAAGCACTTCCGTGTTAGGAGGGATCTCCACACACCCTAACGGACCGCCCACCGGCCCAGAAACCCTGACTTTCATGTCACACCGTTCGGTTTACGTGCTGTCGCCTGGCGCTGGTCCCGACTCTTTTCACACCGCAGTGAATGTCGAATAGCGTTTTGGTCGTCAACGCGGACGGCCCAGAAATCCGCGTAGCCCTTATCGAGGATGGTCTCCTCGGCGAACTTTTCGTCGAACGGAAACGGGACCGTGGCATTGCCGGGAACATCTATAAGGGAAAAGTCGAGCGGATCCTGCCCGGAATGCAGGCCGCCTTCGTCAACATCGGCCTGGAAAAGTCGGCTTATCTGCACGTCTCCGACGTGCGGGGCACGCCTGACGATCTGAGGCGATTGCTTTCGGGTGGGGAAGGAGGGCGCGACAAGGACGAGGGGGACGAGGGCGAAGAGGGCGGTCAGAAGAACGGCGGACAACAAGGGCGCCGCATAGAAGATCTGCTGAAGCCGGGCCAAGAGATCATCGTGCAGGTCACGAAAGAGCCCATCAGCACGAAAGGCGCGCGCGTCACGCGGTACATCTCGCTGCCGGGCCGGCACCTGGTGTTCATGCCCACCGTGGACCACGTCGGGATCTCACGGAGAATCAGCTCGGACCGCGAGCGGCGGCGTTTGCGCCGGCTCGTGAACGAGATGCGGCCCCAGGGGTCCGGCTTCATCGTGCGGACGGTCGCGTCTGGCGTTGCCGACAAGGATCTGCGGGCAGACATGGCGTTCCTCATCAAGATGTGGAACGAAGTGGTCAAGAAAACAGAGACCAGCCGCTGCCCCTCGCTCATCTACAGCGACTTGGATCTCTTACTTCGGTCCGTGCGGGACCTCTTCACGCCGAACGTTGAAAAGATGCTCATCGATTCGCGCGCCGAATACGATCGCATCAAGAAGTTCATCGCAGCCTTCATGCCCGATTTTCCTGGGCAGATCGAGCTGCACGACGGCAATGACCCCATCTTTGACGGCCTCGGCATCGAGATGGAGATCGATCGGGCGCTCGAGAGGAAGGTCTGGCTGAAGTCAGGCGGCTATCTCATCATCGACGAGACCGAAGCGCTCACGGCCGTAGACGTGAACACGGGGCGCTTCGTGGGCAAAAAGAGCCTCGAGGACACCATCACTCAGACCAACCTCGAGGCCGCGCGCGAGGTGGCCGACCAGCTGCGCATCCGGTCTTTGGGCGGCATGATCGTGGTCGACTTCATCGACATGGATCGCGCCTCGAACCGCGAAAAGGTGATGCGTGTGTTCAACGAGGCGCTCAAGCGGGACCGCAACCGCGCCCAGGTGACGCGCATCTCCGAGCTGGGGCTGGTCGAGATGTCGCGGAAACGTACGCGCGAGTCTTTGCTCCACACGCTGACCGAGCCGTGCGTGCATTGCGACGGCAAGGGCTACACCCGCTCGCGTCGCACCGTCTCGTTCGAGGTTCTGCGAGAGTTGCGGCGCCAGGGCAACCTGGTGGATGGGCACACGATCCTCGTCGAGGTCCATCCCGACGTGGCCAAACAGCTGACCACCGTGGACCGTGACTTCCTCGAGGACATCGAAAAGCGCCTGCAGAAGCAGATCCTGGTCAAGCCGAGGGGCTCCTTCCACATGGAGGAGTTCGAGATTCGTTCGCCAAAGGACAAGCAGAAGATCGAACGGTCCGAGGTGGCCACCAGCTCCGACAAGCTCGAAGAGCGCAAGCGCCGCCGCTTCCGGCGCGTGCTGTCGCCGGACGAGCTCGAGTCGCTCGAGAACGGCGATGACGTCGTGAATGCCGAGTTCCTTGCAGACGAAAACGATGACGCCCATTCCTACGGCGGCCTGGGCGAGGACTCTGACACCGACATGGAGGAGCTCGAACTCGGCGCAGCCGAAGGCAGTGCAGACCTGGCCGACCCTTCGGAGGCAGAGGACTTGGCTTCGCAGCACGGGGCCGTGCCCGTGTCCTCAGGCGTGGTGTCGGCACCGGGCGTCGCCACCGCCGACGAGACGGGCGCCGACGTGGCCGGCAGCGGAGGAGCCGCTGCCCCGCCGGCACACGACGAACCGCACGAAGGCTGAGTCGCTGGCCTCGGCGCAACCGAGGCCGGCGCCGGGCATCCTATGGACGATGTCCGCCAAGGTCGAAGTCTACAAAACCCCTTACTGTGGATTCTGCGTGCGCGCGGTGTCCCTCTTGCGCAGCAAAGGCGTGCCGTTCGACGAGATCGACGTCAGCCAGGACGATGCAACTCGCCATTGGCTGGTCGAGACCACCGGGCAGCGTACGGTGCCGCAGATCTTCATCAACGGTAAGCCCGTGGGGGGCTTCACAGAGCTCAACGCCCTCGACCGCAGCGGGCGGCTGGATGGCCTCCTGGCCGAGCCGGAGGCGCTTTAGCGTGGCCTAACTCGTGGTCAGGTGGACGAGGCCTGCAACGGCCGCTGCGGCAATGGCCAGCGCGAGGAGCAGCTTCACCCACGGAAAAGGCGGCTTGAGGTTCGGAACCGCGGCCGTGGGTTCCTGTTCAGGCAGCAGCGCGGCGGAGACGAGTGCGGCCGGGGGGAGCGTGAGCGAATGGGTCGGAGGCGCGGTCTCGACTGAGAGCGGAGCCGGCGGTGGGGCGTGCGCCTCCGGGCGGGCTTGAGGCTTCACCAGCGGCAATGGGGCCGTCTCGGGGCGCTTGAGTGCTTGAGCGGGGAGGGGCGGCGGTGTGCGCTCGAGAGGCGGCGGTGTGCGCTCGAGAGGCGGCGGTGTGCGCTCGAGAGGCGGCGGTGTGCGCTCGAGAGGCGGCGGTGTGCGCTCGAGAGGCGCGGTTTCGTTCGCAGCGGGCTGGCCCCGCGGTGCGGCGACCTTCTGGGTCGGGGCAGGGAGGAGGGCCGGCGTTGGCTGTGGCTCTGCGGGGGGGGCCTCGGCGGCCACGGGCATCGTCCGGGGCGTTTCCCGATCGTGGTCTTTCTCGGCCACCTGGGCACTGACGAGGGACACGGGGGTTGGCCTCAGGGACGCGGGCAGGGGCGTCTCAACGGAGGCCCCTGCGGGCATAGCGAGGGGCGCGGGTGGAGGGGATGCAGGCGCGGGGGTCACTTCGGGGGCAGGGAGCGGAGAGGCTGGCGGCCGCGCCTCCCGGGGTGCAGGCGGGCTCGACGTTCTGTTCATCGCGTGCACGCCGCTCTTCCATTCGAGGCCGCTCTCACGGAGCACCGTCTCGAAGACCCCATGGAGCTCGGCAGTCACCCGACCCTTGAACATCGTGAAGCCTTCGAGTATCCGAGGTGTGAGGTCCTCTCCCCTGGCGATGGCGTTCGCGTTGTAGAGCTTGATGTCAGAGACGATCACCCGGGCCAAACGCCGCGCGGCTTCTTCCTTGTCGATCAGGGTTGCCACAGTGGCCCTAGCATCGGCGGACTTCGCCCGAAAGCTCAAGTTCCACGTGCATTGTAGTGGGGGTTGTGCGTTGCTTGTCTACACCGGTGCGCCGAGCGGCCTTCCCCTTCAGATCGAAGGCGATGGCACCTTGGAGCTGTGTGCCGAGCGTGGCTCTGCCTTGAATGCCAGCCCGAAGAGGACCGCCACCACAACGGCAGCAAGGGCAGGGAGGTACCAGAGGGTCCAGTCATGAGTGATGCGCCCCCCCGCATCGGTGCGGGCGTGGGCGTCCACCACCAAACCCGAGATCTTGGCGCCGATCAACATGCCCACGCCGTACGTGACGAGGGTGATGAAGCCCTGCGCGCTGGCTTGAAGGGCCTTTGGCGCCTTGCGATCCACGTAGATCTGACCACTGACGAAGAAGAAGTCGTAGCAGACACCGTGCAGAAGGATGCCGAGATAAAGCGCGGTCATGAGGGGCGGCACCGCCTGTCCGCCGAGCGCAAAGAGCACGTAGCGCGCGGCCCAGGCCAGCATACCCACCAGCATCACCCACTTGATGCCCAGGTGACGGAGGCAGAGCGGGAGCAGCAGCATGAAGGCCACCTCCGACATCTGGCCGAAGGCCATTTTTCCCGCGGCGTTTTCGATGCTGAGCTCGTTCAAAAAGGCATTGGTGAAGTTGTAGTAGAAGGAGAGGGGAATCGAGATGAGCAACGAGCTCGACACCAGCACCGCGAAGGAGCGATCCTTCATCAAGGCCAGCGCATCGAGCCCGAGCGCGGCGGCGAGCGAAACCTTTTGGCCGGCGGCCCGCGGGGGTGTAACAGGCAAGGTAAAGGCATAAACGCCCAGCAAGGCGGAGGCCCCGGCGGCCACCCTCATGGGAGTGGCCGTCGCTTCCCATTCGAGCAGCCCCACCACCCATCCCGCCACGATCCAGCCCACGGTCCCAAGAACACGGACGCGCGGAAACTCCTCGGTGGGATCCTTCATGTGGCCGAAGGCCACCGTGTTGACCAGCGCGAGCGTGGGGGCGTAGGCCAAGGCGTAGGCCAGGAGCACCCAGAACAAAGTGGAAGGCGCAAGCACGCGTGAGGCGATCACCAGCAAACCGGCGCCGGCGAGGTGCAAGCATCCCAGTACCTTCTGCGCCTGGAAGAACCGATCTGCGACCATGCCCACGAAGAGCGGGGCCACCAGCGCGCCCCAGGCCACGGTGCTGTAGGCGCTGCTGGTCTGCACGGCCGAAAAACCGTGCTGCATCAGGTAGGTGCCCAGGGTGACGTACCAGGCCCCCCAGATGAAGAACTGAAGGAACATCATGACTGACAGCTGAAACCGAATGCGCATGGCGGGTCTTTCCTGGTAGCCCTGCAAGGGAGGGAGCGAATCATCTCCGGCCGCTGTCGTATTGGCAGCAAAAAAGAGGGGAGCGTTGTTGATGTTCGCGTGCCCGTGCCCGGGGCGCTTCCCTCGCCCGCCGACCGACGTTAGGATCTCCTCATGGAGAAGGGGCCCGGGGTGCGCGATCGGCGGGTCGACATCAACATCGAGTTCGACGCGCTGGGTAAGCTCCTGTCGGAGTACGTGACCAACGTGTCTCGCTCGGGCGCCTTCATTCACACGCGCGACGCCTGGCCCGTGGGCACCCGGTTGCGGTTGCGCTTCACGGTGCTTGCGGAGGATCCCGAGATCCTCGAAGGGGCCGCCACCGTGGTGCGCGTGTCAGAGGCCCCACCGGGCATGGGCGTGGTTTTCATGGACCTCACCCCGGCTTCACGGGCTCTCATTGCCCGGCTGGTGTCCCGGGGGACGCCCCGTCGACCCCGGGCGCCTGGCTGAGGCCAAGCCCCGTGCTAGAGTGCGCCCGCTTTGATTGACGCCCAGGAGGCCCTCGAGCGGCTACGCGAAGGCAACAAGAGGTTCGTTTCGAATCTGAGGAGTCTCGAATCGATGCTGAGCTACACCCGGCGCGCCGAGATGGCCTCGCGCCAGGAGCCTTTCGCCATCGTGCTCGGCTGCTCGGACTCTCGCGTGCCGTTGGAGATGGTGTTCGATCAGGGCCTGGGTGACCTGTTCGTGATTCGCGTGGCGGGCAACATCGTGGCCCCCTCCCAGGTGGGCAGCGTGGAGTTCGCGGCGAGCCGCTTTGGCAGTCGTCTCGTGGTGGTGCTGGGCCACACGCAGTGCGGGGCCATCAGCGCCACCCTGGAAGAGCTGGAAGGCGCGGAGCCCTCGGCTTCGCGGAACCTGCGGTCCATCGTGGACCGGGTCAGACCCGCCTTGGAGCCACTCGTGGAATCGGAACTCGCTGCCGACCGTGAGGCCCTGCTTCACCTCGCCGTCCGCGCCAACGTGCGCATGGCGGCCAACCAATTGCGCCACGGTTCGGCCCTGCTCGAGCAGCTCGCGCAGGACGGCCTCACGGTGGTGGGCGCCGAGTACGATCTGGCGACGGGTGAGGTGGAGTTCTTCGACGGGCCCGTCCACGGCAGCTCGTCGGCCGCCTCAAGGCCCTAAGCCCACCCACGTTGCGCCGTCGGCGCCGATCTCTTTTTTCCAGATCGGCACGCGCTCTTTGAGGCGGTCGATGACGGCCCGGCAGGCGTCGAAGGCCTCGGCGCGATGAGGGGCCGACACGGCGATCACCACGGCCAACTCTCCCACGCCCAGGGCGCCGAGGCGGTGGTGAACGGCCACGCGTGTCCCCGGCCACTCGGCCTGGACCTCGTCGGCCAGTGCCGTCATCACCTGGATCGCCATGGGCACGAAGGCCTCGTACTCGAGTCTCACCACCTGCGCGTGGTGGCCGTGGTCGCGCACCGTGCCCGTGAAGGTGACCAGCCCCCCCTGCCCGGGGCTTTGAACGGCTGCGACCACCTCGTCAAGTGACAGGGGGTGCGTCTCGATCGCCACCCGGCGGGGATCGGCGCCTCCGGCGACCGGCGGCAGCAGCGCCACTTCGTCGTCGGCCCGCAGGCGGGTGGCGCGCGGCACGACCTTACGGTTCACGGCCACCGAAAGGTGGGGCAGAAGCCCGACGAGGGCCGGATGCCGGTGCGCGAGTGCGGCCAGAAGGTCTTCGACCGACAGCCCTTCGGCGACGTCGAGCTGCTCTTCATCGAGCCGCACGCGCTCGCGCAACACCGCGAAATACAAGACCTGGACCTTCACGAGGGCGGGTCTTAGCAGACCCACGCTCCAAACGGCACGCGTGTCCACAAAGTGTCCACAGGAAAAACCAAGGAATCCTAGTGCGATAGAAATTTTGCATTGACGGACCGAGGTGACTAGATTCATTTTCGTCGCTGCGTCACCTACATCGCGCACATAAAACCACAGAAACCCCCATCCGACCGACGCGAGGCAGATCCGGTGAGCCCCAACATCCGACGCCCTGACGAGCCGCCCCCCATGGTGAATAATCGATTGGTGAGCCAACGCGGACCCGAACGCTCTGCGGGCACGGCCGCCCGCGCCGCGGCCCGCCGCCAGGCGAGCGCGGCGGACGACAGCGCCGGCGCGTCGCCCAGCCAGCTGCGGCGCCGTCCGGCCCGCCGTGCACCGGCGCGCGAGGTGCGCATCGAACCGGCGCGCTCTCCCGAGGAGACCCGCCTCGAGCAGCTCGTGGGAGGCCACATGCCGCCGGGGAAAGCGCTCGAGCTGCGGCTCACGGACAACCGCTACACGATGATCACGGTGCGGCGCCGGACCGATGGGTACGGTGTGAGGGTGCACAGGATGTTCGCGGCAGCCGACGTGCGCGTCACGCGGCATCTGGCCCGGTACATCGTGCACAACGATCCCCGCGCCTCTTTGGCCCTGGGGGACTTCATTCGTGACAACGACAGCGTCATCAAGGACCAGCCCCGCCGGCGGCGGCCCCTCAAGGTGCGGACCCAGGGCAAGGTGCACGACCTGCAGAAGATCTTCGACGAGCTCAACGAGGCCCACTTTCGAGGCAAAATACGTGCGCGCATCACCTGGGGAACGGCCCCACGCCGGGAGGGGCGCCGACGTTCGATCAAGATGGGCAGCTACGCGGTGGAGGATCGGGTGATCCGCATCCATCCGGCCTTGGACAACGAGGCCGTGCCTGCATACTTCGTGGCCTGGATCGTGTTCCACGAGATGTTGCACGACAAGCATGGGGCCGTGGAAAAAGGCGGCCGCCGCTGTTACCACACGCCTGCCTTCATGGCGGAGGAGCGCTCCTTTCCGGAGTACGAAAAAGCTCACGCCTGGGAAAAGTCGAACATTCAATCGCTGCTCGCCGGCTGAGGGCCTGAAGGCGCCCCGGGCGCCGTTGCCAAATTGGCAGGTTCCGCGAGGAGCCGGCGGACGGATTGTCGCTCGTCGCTGGCCCCCGCCGGGGCTCTCCCCCAAATTGGCGGTGTTTTCGTGCCTGGCCCGGCGCATCGACGCTTGGAACGGATGATGCTAAGTCGCAGGCCACACCATGCGTCGCCTTGGATCCCTCAACGCTCTCCGGTGCCTGGGCTTGCTGCGTCTCGGCGTCCTGCGCTTGGGCCGCTCGCCGCTCGGCCTTCTGTGTCTGTTTCTCGCGGCGGGCTGCGGCCACGCCGCCACGCTGCCGGGCACGACGGTGCCTGACACGCCCGAGAACCGCGCGATCCTCGAGACCGTGGAGGAGTACCGGACCCGGCTTCTCGAGCGCAATCTGGACGGGCTGCTGCTGTTGGCCTCGAAGACCTACTTCGAGGACTCGGGCACGCCCCAGGCGGACGACGACTACGGGTACGAAGGCCTGCGGCAGATTCTCCAGAAACGGCTCGGGCGTCTCAAAAGCCTTCGCTACCAGGTCCGTTACAAGACGGTGAAGCGTCAGGGGAACCGGGCCGATGTGGAGGTCCTCATCGACGGCTCCTTCGAACTGGCGGCGGAGGTGGGCGATCAGTACCGCCGGGTTACGGACTTCCATCGCTTCGTGCTCGAGAAGAGCGACCAAGGCAAATGGAAGTTCCTGAGCGGGATGTAAGCGCCGTGGGGGGGACGCGGGGCGCGGGGGCCTTTCGTCACAGCCGCGCTTTGCTGCTGGCCGCGTCGTTGTCGTTTTGGGGAGCGGGCTGTGCAGGGCAAAAGCAGGTGGTCACGCCCAGCTACGTTCTCGAGGTGCCTGGTTTTTGGGAGGTCGAGCAGGCGAGCACCGGTGCGGACGTGCCCACCAAGGTGCGGATCGGGCAGTTTGGGGATGCGGTGATCGATCAAGGCGCTGGGGCCCAGACGCCCGTGGCACGCAACTACGAGGCGCGCACGGCGGACGTGCACGTGTGGATCTACACGTGGCCGGCGGGGCCGAGCCGCGGGGCCCCGCGCGAGCAGGTGTTCGAGAAGCTTGCGCCGTTGCCGCTCTTTGCACTGACGGAACATCTCGTGCTTCCCGAACAGCCCCTCGAGTGTGACCGGTACCCACGGAGCTACCGCCTGGCAGGGCAGACGCTCGAGCCTTTCGACCGGGTCAAGCGCCCTGGTTTTCGGACCGTGCTTCTGGGCGGGCAGTTTCACGACCTGCTTCTGGGCGTCGTGGCGCGTGTCGAGTTCGAGCCGGACATGGCGCGCTATTGCCACAACCTGCGGAACCTGCAGGTTCAGCTGCAAAACCTGCTCGACAGCATGAGCCTGGGAGCCCCCCATCCCGCGCCCGCGACGGGGCCTGCGTCGTTCTGATCCGCCCGGGCCCGTGGCCGAGACTTTCCCTTCGGGACCAATCTGGGGTAGGAATCGCTCATGAAGCGCGCGGTTCTGGCAGCTCTTTTGGGGATCTTCTGGGTCGACTTGGGCGCGAGGGCCCGCGCGCAGAGCCCCGCCGCGCCCGCAGGCCCATCCGCGGCGGCCGAAGCGGCGCAGCCCCCGCGCGCCGGAACCGATTGGACCGCCACCACCAGCGCCCGGCGCTCGCCGGCCGGCACCTTCGAGGCGCTGCTGGCCGAGGCTCTGCCGTCCGTCGATCTCGAGACGCTGATTGCGCCGTTTCTCGAGACCTGCAGCGAAGCGCGCCGCGAACTCGACAAAGCGCGGTGCCGGGGGAGCGTGGCGTTTTTGCGCCAAACCATGCCCGCGCACACCTACGCCCAGATCGTCACCGACCCGGATGCGGTCACCGTGTCCGACTATGACGCCCGCGTGAAGGGCTTTCGGATCGGCGCCGTGGGGTGTTTGGCGTGCAAGCAGCCGGTCGCGCCCGGCAAAGGGCAAACCAAGCGGCTCGTGACCCTGAGCAAGCCGGACAAGTCGGCCCGTTCGCTTGCGGCCGCGCTCGAGGTGGCCCAGGCGTCGCTGACTTTCAACGACATCGTGGAATCGCGCACGTGGCTGGCTCAGGTTCGTCCACACCTACGGGCCCAGTTTGTCTTCGAGCCGAGCGACCAAGAGTGGACCTTCGGTCCAAGCCGCGGGCTGGCGTTCAATCTGCTGGGGGCGCGCATCTTCAATCACTGCACGGGCGAAGTGCTGTATTCACAGCCACCCTCCGAGGCTCCGGCAGACAAGTACAGCGAGGGCAATGAGTGTGGGGAAGACGTCTCCGCTGCGTCGGGGGCCGCTTCCACGCTGCCGGACAAGCTCGACGCTGCGGAGATCTCGCGGGCGATGTTGGCGGTACGGCCTGACATCGACGCTTGCCACAAGCAATTTTCCCTCCGCGGGCGTGCCGACATCGACGTGACCGTGAGCGGCAGCACGGGGGTTCCCCTCGGGGTGGTGCTGCGGGGAAGTCTCGAGGGCACTTTGGTAGGTCAGTGCCTCAAGGACGCGGTTCGCAAGGCGCGTTTCCCGCGGTTTCAGCGGGAGACCCAGGCGTTCAGCTATCCCGTGCTTTTCGATCGTCAGTAGCGGCGGCCGTACCAAGCTCGAAGCGCATCAAGCGGACCTCGAGCCCTCCGTTCCAAAGGCGGTGCGAGAACGCGGGGCGCACCGTGAGCGTGCGGGCGAAGAGCGGGTCGGGAACGAGCACCACGGCGGCCCACCCCCAGACCCGGTGCAGCGCAAGAGCAAGGTCGCGGGCTACGTCATCGTGCCCGCTCGTCCCTCGGTCCAGCCGCTCGCCGTAAGGTGGGTTGGTGCAGAGGGTCCCCTGCGGGGCTGGGGCGGTGAGGCGCGACAGAGCAGCCGTTTCGACTTGTAGATCGCCCAGCACGCCGGCAGCGGCCGCGTTCTCGCGTAACGCCTCGAGGGCTGCGGGGTCGTGGTCACGCACCCAGATGGGCGCGGGCGCACGAGGCAACACGGCGGCGCGGGCTGCCTCTTTCATGCTCGTCCACTCACTGCGCATCGTGAGCGAGGGCCAGCGCTCGAAGCCGAAGCTGCGATCCAGTCCTGGGGCCTTGTGGCGTGCCCTCAGCGCGTGTTCGATCGCCAGGGTGCCGGAGCCCGCCATGGGATCCAGGAAGGGCGCCTCGGGGCTCACGTTGCCGAGGGCCAGCACCGAGGCCGCGAGGGTCTCTTTCAGGGGCGCTTCGGTCATGGACACGCGGTAGCCGCGCCGATGCAGGGGTGCGCCCGCGAGATCCAAAAACAGGCGGCCCTGCGTGCCATTGACGTGCAAGGCCACTTGAAGGTCCGGGTCGCGGGGATCGACGTTCGGGCGCCGGCCGAGCTGCACCCGCAGCCTATCGACGATCGCATCCTTGGCCTTGAGCGCCGCAAACTGTGAGTTCGTGAAGGCGGCCGAGCCGCTGACCTGCGCACGCACCGCGAAGGTGTGGTCCGCTCCCAGGTGGTCCTGCCAGGGAAGCTCGTACACCGCTTCGTAGAGGGACTCGGCCGACGAGGCGTCGAAGGCCGCGAGCTCGAGCAGCACCCGCATGGCCGTACGGGCATGCAAACAAATGCGCATGCCCTCCTCGAAGGTCCCGCGAAAGAACACACCTGCGCGTGCGCCCTTGGGCCCGCGGATGCGGAGGTTGACGAGCTCACGCCGCAGGGCACCCTCGGCGCCGGGCTCGCAGGTGACGAAAAAGGGATGGAGCGTGGGCGGCACGAGTCCCACCGGGGAGCGCAGAGCGGGGCGGGGCCCGTCAGGCCTGTGAGGCAGAGCGGGCCGCAGCGTTCACGCGGGCCTCGGCCCACGCGCGGCGCAGCTGCAGAGCTTGGTGATCACCACCAAAGTCGCCCTTCCAGTCAGTCAGCTGTTTTTCAGTCTCCGCGAGCTCTCCCGCGGCCGCCTCGCGGTTGATTCCGCTCGACCGCGTGGCCTGGGCCACGAGAACCAGGACCTGCTCGCCCTTGGGCGTTTGAGCCACCTCGAGCAGCCCGTCGCTCACGGCGAACACTCGTTCACCCTCCCGCGTCCGGTAGGTCAGCACGCCCGGACGCAGGGCGGAGAGGAAGGGAATGTGACCCGGCAAGATGCCGAACTCGCCGAGGGAACCCGGCGCGATCACCTCATCGACCTCCGTGTCGATGAGGGAGCCGCGGGGTGTGGTGATGGAAAGGCGCATGCTCGGCGTTCCTCTTTGGGTGAAGGCCCGGCTCAGCTTTCTTTGGCCATCTGGGCGGCGCGCTCGCGGACGTCCTCGATAGCGCCCTGCATGTAGAACGCCTGCTCGGGCAGGTCGTCGCACTTGCCGTCGACGATCTCCTTGAAGCTCCGCACGGTGTCCTTGACCTCCACGTACTTTCCGGGGGCTCCGGTGAACGCTTCGGCCACGAAGAAGGGCTGCGACAGGAACTTTTGGATCTTGCGCGCGCGGGACACCGTCAGCCGATCATCTTCCGACAGCTCGTCCATACCCAAGATCGCGATGATGTCCTGAAGCTCCTTGTATCGCTGCAAGATCTGCTGCACCTGGCGCGCCACCCGGTAGTGCTCTTCCCCCACGACGGCCTGGGTCAAGATGGTGCTGGTCGAGTCGAGCGGATCCACGGCAGGGTAGATCCCGAGCTCGGAGATCTGGCGCGAAAGCACCGTGGTCGCGTCGAGGTGGGCGAAGGCCGTGGCGGGCGCGGGATCGGTCAAGTCGTCGGCGGGCACGTAGATGGCTTGCACCGAGGTGATCGAGCCCTTGTCGGTCGAGGTGATGCGCTCCTGCAGGCCACCCATTTCGGTGGCGAGGGTGGGCTGGTAACCCACCGCGGAGGGGATGCGGCCGAGGAGCGCGGACACCTCGGAGCCGGCCTGGGTGAAGCGAAAGATGTTGTCGATGAAGAGAAGAACGTCCTGGCCCTCTTCGTCGCGGAAGTACTCGGCCGCGGTGAGCGCCGAGAGGGCGACGCGCGCGCGTGCGCCCGGGGGCTCGTTCATCTGCCCGTAGACCAGCGCCGTCTTCGAGAGCACGGAGCTGCCGTCAGAGAGCTTGGATTCGGACATCTCGTTGTAGAGGTCGCGGCCTTCGCGGGTGCGCTCGCCCACGCCGCCGAAGACAGAGAAGCCACCGTGCTTTTTGGCCACGTTGTTGATGAGCTCGAGCATGGTGACGGTCTTGCCGACGCCGGCGCCACCGAACAGGCCGATCTTGCCGCCGCGACGGT
Source organism: Myxococcales bacterium (assembly GCA_022184915.1). Taxonomy (NCBI): domain Bacteria; kingdom Pseudomonadati; phylum Myxococcota; class Myxococcia; order Myxococcales; species Myxococcales bacterium. Next base: position 1,073,125 of record JAGTJU010000001.1, read on the forward strand.
AAGGAGCGAGAAGGTCGATGACCTTGATGCCCGTCTCGAACATCTCTACCTTGACCGATTGGTTCACGAAGGCGGGCGCGGGGCGGTGGATGGGCAGCGTCTTCGTGGCCTTGACGGGGCCTGCTTCGTCCACGGGGCGACCGACGACATTCAGAATACGCCCCAGGATTTCGCGGCCCACGGGCATCGCGATGGGGCCACCTGTGTTGCGGACGTCCATGCCGCGGACCAATCCGTCGGTGGTGTCCATGGCGATGCAGCGAACCGTGCGCTCACCCAGGTGCTGGGCGACCTCGACCACGAGGTTGTCTGCCGTTGCGTCGATCGACGGGTTCGTGATCGTGAGCGCCGTGTTGATCTCGGGCAGGTCGATGGACTCGAAGGCCACGTCGACCACCGGTCCGATGACCTGAACAATCTTTCCACTCTGGTTCGTCTGCATCGCTGGTTTCCTCTTGTCGCGAGGTCGGTTATCCGTTCAAAGCTTCTGCGCCACCTACGATTTCCATCAGCTCTTTGGTGATGGCCGCCTGGCGTGCGCGGTTGTATTCGAGCGTCAGGCGTTCGATGGCCGCCTTGGCGTTGTTGGTGGCGCTCTCCATCGCGGTCATGCGGGCCCCAAACTCCGATGCCACAGACTCGAGCAACGCACGGTGAATGCGCGACTCGAGGTAAAGCGGCATCATGGTCGAGAGCAGCTCGTCCTTCGACGGCTCGTAGGTAAAGTCGATGAGGCTCTCTTCGGGGAACTCGCTCAGGTCGACGGGAAGCAGGGTTTCGATGGCCACTTTCTGCGACACCGCCGATTTGAACTCGTTGTAGACGATCCGGACGCCGTCGATGCGGTCGTTGAGGAAGTCGTCCGTGACACTGAGGCCAAGCTCCTTGGCGCGCGCAAGGGCTGCTTCACCCGCGGCCGCAGGAAGCTGGGCCGCCGGCGTGTAGCCGCGTCTCCGAAAGAAGTCACGACCCTTGCGGCCCACGACGAAGAGCTTGAACTCGTCCACTTGGCCCGAAGCCTTTTGCTCTTCCATGAAGCGTACGGCCGCTCGGCAGACCGTGGCATTGAAGCCGCCGCATAGACCGCGGTCGGACGTGAGCACGATGAGCGCCAAGCGGCGCTGCTCGCGACGCTGGAGCATGGGGTGAGAGGCGCTTCCGGCCCGCAGGGCCACCTGCGCCACGGCCTCGGCCAAGGCGTGGGCGTAGGGGCGCGCGGCGACGATGTCGTCCTGCGCGCGGCGGAGTTTGGCCGCCGCCACCAGCTTCATGGCGCGCGTGATCTTCTGGGTCGACTTGACCGAGGCGATCCGGCGGCGGACGGCTTTGAGGGAAGGCATGGCGCTTTAGGCCTTGAGGTCGGGGGCGAACTGCTTGCCGAACTCGCCGAGCACCTTGCGCATGGCCTGCACGAGCTCGTCGTATTGTTTGCCGTTTTTGCCCTTCTCACGAAGGTCGGTCCACAGCTGGGGGTGGCTGCTGTCGACGAAGGCGTAAAGCTCCGATTCGTAGCGGCGCACCACCGACACCGGCAAGGCGTCGACGTAGCCGTTCGTGGCGGCGAAAATGATGAGCACCTGCCGTTCGACGGGCAGCGGCTCGTACTGACCCTGCTTGAGCAACTCGGTGAGGCGGGCGCCGCGGTTGAGCTGCTGCTGCGTGGCCTTGTCGAGGTCCGAACCGAACTGAGCGAAGGCCGCGAGTTCGCGGTACTGGGCCAGCTCGAGACGGAGCTTGCCGGCCACCTTCTTCATGGCGGCGATCTGGGCGGCGCCGCCGACGCGAGACACCGAGATGCCCACGTTCAGCGCGGGACGCTGGCCCGAGTAGAACAGATCGCTTTCGAGGTAGATCTGACCGTCGGTGATCGAGATGACGTTCGTGGGGATGTACGCCGAAACGTCGCCCGCCTGCGTCTCGATGATGGGCAACGCGGTGAGTGACCCAGCGCCAAGCTCGTCCGACACCTTGCAGGCGCGCTCGAGGAGGCGGCTGTGCAGGTAAAACACGTCGCCCGGATAAGCTTCGCGGCCGGGCGGGCGGCGCAGCAGCAGGGAGAGCTGACGATAGGCAACAGCCTGCTTCGACAAATCGTCATAAACGATGAGGCCGTGGCGGCCGCTGTCGCGGTAGTACTCCGCCATGGCTACGCCCGTATAGGGCGCGAGGAACTGCAACGGGGCGGACTCGGAGGCCGTGGCGGCGATGATGGTGGTGTAGGCCATCGCGCCGTGCTCGCGGAGCTTCTCCACCACCGAGGCTACCGTGGATTGCTTCTGTCCGATGGCCACGTAGAAGCAGTGAACGTCCTGGCCTTTTTGATTGATGATCGTGTCGATCGCCACGGCGGTCTTGCCGGTCTGGCGGTCACCGATGATGAGCTCGCGCTGCCCGCGGCCGATCGGGATCATGGCGTCGATGGCCTTCAGGCCCGTTTGCATCGGCTCGTGCACCGGCTTACGGGCGATCACGCCCGGCGCCTTCAGCTCGATCTTGCGGAATTCTTTGGTGTCGAGCGGGCCCTTTCCGTCGATCGGCTCGCCGAGCGCATTGACCACGCGGCCGATGAGTGCGTCACCCACGGGCACCTGGGCGATCTTGCCCGTGCGCTTGACCGTGGCGCCTTCTCGAATCTTCTGGAACTCGCCGAGGAGGGCGCAGCCCACGTTGTCCTCTTCGAGGTTCAAAACCAAGCCCACCACGCCGTGTCCGAAGTCGAGCAGCTCGCCCGCCATGGCGTTTTCCAGGCCGTAGACACGGGCAATGCCGTCACCGGTTTCCAGCACCGTGCCGGTTTCGGTCACCTCGACCTTTTGGTCGAAGTTCTCGATCTCTTTGCGGATGATCTGGCTTATCTCTTCGGCGCGAATTTGCATCGGAGCGTTCCTGTTCGTGTGGCTAGTTCAAAATTTTGCGGGAGAGGGTTTCGAGGCGGCTTCGCAGACTCCCGTCCAACACCAGATCACCCACGTGCGCCACCACGCCCCCGAGGATTTCGGGATCCACCGAGGTCTCGAGCAGCACCTGCTTGCCCGTGCGCGCCTCGAGCGCGGCGCGGATTTCGTCGAGGGCCGCACTGTCGAGTGGGGTCGCCGAAACGACGCGTCCGCGGACGCGACCAAGACGCTCGTCGGTAAGACGCTGATAGGCCGAAGCCACGCGAGGCAGCTCGATGATGCGCCTGCGCTCGAGCAAGAGCCGCACGAAGCGCCGCACCTCGGAGCTCGCCCCCACGGGCGGCAAGAGGGCGCCCAAAATGCCGTCCAAAATGGCGCGTTTCTCGGAGTCCTTCACCACGGGGTTGGCCATGGCGTTGCGGAGCTCCTCGGAGCCGGCGAACACCTCGGCCAAGAGGCCGAGCTCGCGGCCGTAGGCCTCGAACTGCCCGTTGTCACATCCGAGTGAGAACAGGGCGCGTGCGTAGCGCCGCGAAACCGATCCAGCCAGGGCGGCCATCAGGCGCTCCTCTTTTCAGAGCCCGCCTGAACGTCGCTCACGAAGGCGCTGACGAGGCGCTGTTGGTCAGCGCCGTTGATCGAACGGCGCAACACGTCTTCGGCGATCCGCGCGGCAGCGCGTGCCACTTCCGCCCTGAAGCCCAGCTCGGCTTGCTTGACCTGTTGATCGAGGAGGAAGCGTGTTTCTTCCTCGATGCGCTTGGCCCGCTCTTCTGCGGCCGCGACCAGACGTTGCCTCTCGGCCTCGGCGGAGTCTTTCATCGACTGCCGCAGCTGGGTGATCTCGGCCTCGAGGTTCGACAGCCGGACCTCCTGGGCCTTCAGCTTGGCCTCGGCGTCGTTGCGCAGGCGCTCGGCCTCTTCCAGGTCGACCTTCATCTTTTCGTGCCGGGACCCGAGCGCTTTGTTCAGCGCTCCGCCCGCGTACTTGACGAGGATGAAGAGCAGCACGCCGAAGTTGAAGAGCTGCAAGGCCAGGGTCTTGCCGTCGATGGCGTGGCCTCCACCGTGGTGTTCGGCCCCCTCGGACTCGACGCCGAAGGCGAGGGCCGGGAACGTGACCACCAGGACGGGCAGCACCAAAAGCGCCGCCCGCGTCGCTCCGTTTCGGATTCGGCTCATGATACGCTCCGTCCCAAGATGCGGGCGGCGGCATCCTTGCCCAGCGCCTCGGCTCGTTCTTGCAGGTTTGCGCGCTGGGCGGCCAGGGCTTCTTCCAGCTTGACCTTGGCCTCGGCGAGCGCCCTTTGGGCTTTTCCGTGCGCTTCGGCGAGCAGCGTTTGCTCGCGTGCCTGGGCTTCAGCGCGGGCCACGGCCAGTGCGCCCGCGCCTTCACGGCGGGCCGCGATCAACTCTTGATCCACCTTGGCGAGCCGGGCTTCGGCGTCCGCGGTCATCCGCTCGGCTTGGGCGCGGTAACCGTCCACCCGCGTGCTGCGCTCTGCCCTGATCCTTATATAGGGCCGCCAGAGGACGGGCGTCAGCACAGCCAGCAGGACCAGGAACAGCCCCAGCATCACGAACGCTGTGCCGTCGATGTCGAGCAGCTGTGACTCCTCGGCGTGAGGGGCCGCGGCCAGCGCAGACAACACACTCGAGCTCAGGCCCGTGGTGAGGCCTGATAGACTCGACGAAAGGTAAGACACTCCGGAAAGTAGGGCGGAATTCATGGCGGTAAAGCCCGGGGCCTCGCGTACCAAATCCCGCTGTGAGCGTCAAGCAGAGCCGGTCGAGACCTGGGTAGTCCGAGCGCGCGTAAGGTCGCACAACCGGCCTGGCATCGCCAGCCCATTCGGCGCGCGCGTGACGATTCGGCATCACCCTCTTCCCGCGCGGCCCCAGGCCTGACCTGGTGCTGAGCTCGGTGGGTGAAACGCGTCGCGCGATCCCGTCGTGTGCCGAGGTCTACGGCTGCGCTTCGTTTCGGCCACGCAACGGCCTGCAGAACTTTCGCGCTCAGGACTTCAGTGTTTCTTGGCGCCAGGGCGAGATGCTCGCGGTCTCGGCGGGCTCGGCTGCGACGGATTGGCTCGCGACGTGCGCCGCTGCCGCGATCGCCGCCTGGAGCCGCTGCGCGTCCGCCGGGGGAGGTGGCGTGAGCGCGGCCTTGTTTTTCTCGATGAAGCCGGTGTCGTAAGCGCCCGCGATGAAGTCATCGTTCACCATCACCAGGCGGTGGAATGCCAGGTTCGTTTTGATGCCCCCCACGTGGTACTCGTCGAGCGCCCGCCGCATGCGGGCGATGGCCTCGGCTCGATCCGTGCCCCAGGTGCAGAGCTTCGAGATCATGGGATCGTAGTAAACGGAGATGGTGCTGCCGGAGGTCACGCCCGAGTCGTCGCGGACGCCCGGCCCGGAGGGCACCGACAAGTCCGTAATGGTGCCGGGGGAGGGCAGAAACTTCACGGGATCCTCCGCATACACCCGGCACTCGATGGCAGCACCCCGGCGGGGGATCTGATCTTGGGTGAGGGGGAGCGGCTTGCCCATCGCGACCTCGAGCTGCCACCTCACCAAGTCGAGGCCCGTCACCAGCTCGGTGACCGGGTGCTCGACTTGAAGGCGTGTGTTCATCTCCAGAAAATAAAAGTGCCGGGTGTCTGCATCGAAGAGCATCTCGACCGTGCCGGCGCCGACGTAGGCCACGGACTTCGCCGCGGCAACCGCGACGGCGCCCATCTTCTGCCGCGTCTCTTCGTCGAGCGCAGGGGAGGGCGATTCTTCGATGACCTTTTGGTTGCGGCGCTGGACCGAGCAATCTCGTTCATAGAGGTGCACCACGTGGCCCTGGTGGTCACCGAAGACCTGGATCTCGATGTGACGGGCGCGCAGGATCGCCTTCTCCAGGTAAACTGCATCGTCACCAAACGCCGCCTTGGATTCGCGCTGGGCCGCTGCCAGCGCGGCCTCGAGCTTGTCTTCGCTCGGCACGAGCCGCATGCCCCGTCCACCCCCACCCGCGGCGGCCTTCAACATCACGGGATAGCCGATGCGGGCGGCGGCCTCGAGCGCCTGTGCCGGTGTCTCGAAGCCCCGGCCGTGCGGGCCGTTGTCGCCGGGCACGACAGGCACTCCGGCCGCTTGCATGACCGCCCGCGCCGAGGTTTTGCCGCCCATCGAACGAATGGCAGCCGGCGAGGGACCGATGAAGATGATGCCGGCCTCGGCGCAGGCCTCGGCGAAGTCGGCGTTTTCGGAGAGGAAGCCGTAGCCAGGATGAATGGCATCCGCCCCCGTCTGCCGAGCGGCGGCGATGATCTTGTCGGCCCGCAGGTAGCTTTCCCGCGCCGGGGCGGGGCCAATGGGTACCGCCTCGTCCGCCTGGCCCACGAACACGGCTTGCGCGTCGGCCTCCGAGTACACGGCCACCGTGGCGATACCCATGTCGCGGCACCCGCGGATCACCCGGCAAGCAATTTCGCCGCGGTTGGCGATGAGCACCTTTTTGATCGTCTTGTGTGAGGACATGGTGGCTCCTAAAGCTTATCGCCAGATCGCAGGCGCGGCGAGGGGAGGACCGGATGAGCGACGCCGCGCCTTTTGTTTAGATGGCCGAGATCCAGAGACCTGTGCTCAAATGGTGGGGACGGTCCCCTTGTCTCGGGGGCCGGCGGGAGTTCGGCGTGATGGATGCAACTCAAGTTCTCGAGCGTCTCCAAGCGAAAGCCAAACCAAGCGTCGCGAAGACCTACCGGCGCCATGGCGTGTTCGAGCCCTGCTTCGGCGTGAGCTACGCCGACCTTGCGGCGCTCGTGAAAACCCTGGGCGTCGACCACGCCCTCGCGCGGCAGCTGTGGGCCTCGGGCAACCACGATGCGCGCGTGCTGGCCACCAAGCTGGCCGATCCGGGAGAGATGGATGCCGGTGAGCTCGAAACCTGGGTGTTGGCCGCGGGCAACTCCCTCATCACGGACGCGCTGGCGGGACTTGCGGCCCGCATGCTGGCCGCCAAACCGCTGGCTTTGGCCTGGATCGATGATCCGGGTGAGTGGGTGTCGTCGGTGGGCTGGGGGGTGTTGAGTTTGCTGGCGTTCGAGGGGCGCCTGCGCGCTCCCGAAGCGTCGTCCCTGCTCGCGCGGGTGCGCAAGGGCATCGGGGGAGCGCCCAACCGCACCCGTCACGCCATGAACATGGCCCTCATCGCCATCGGGGGGACCATGGACGGGCTGCGAGACGAGGCCCTCAAGGTGGCGCGGGACGTTTCGCCGGTGCGTGTGGACCACGGGCACACCGGCTGTGCGACCCCCGACGCCGAGCCCTACATCCTGCGTATGGCGGCTCGGGCGCGCCCCGCGCGACCCACCGGACCCAATAAGGCGGCAAAAAAGGCCTCCAAGCGGGGGGCGAAAAAAGCCCGCAAGCCGGCGGCGAAGAAAGCGCCCAAGCCCGCGCGGGGCAGGTAGGCGCCTGGCGGGGGGGACCTCCGCCTCCCGGCGGATGCCGCCGGTTTACAACCCGGAAGGCTGCCCGTCGCCCCGGAACTCGGCGGCGGCCTCGAGTCCTGCGTCCGTCCTGACGACCACGTTCACCTTCGTGAGGTGGTCTCGGCTTTGGGTCGTGTGCCCGCGCCGCTCCAGATTGCGTACCACGTCGCTTGGAACCTGCGGCTCGTAGACCAAGGTGCCAGGCATCCACTGATGGTGAATCCGAGGTGAGGCCGACGCTGCCTGGGCGTCCATCCCGAAGTCGAGCACGTTCAGCAGCACCTGGAGCGTGCCGCTGATGATCGTGGGCCCACCGGCGCCGCCCACGGCCATCCGCACACCGCGGTCGTCGAACACCAGGGTGGGTGACATGGACGACAGGGGCCGTTTGCGCGGGGCCACGGCGTTCTTCTCCGTCCCGAGAAGCCGGAAGGCATTCTCCACACCGGGCTTGATCGCGAAGTCGTCCATCTCGTTGTTGAGCACCACGCCGAAGCGGTCGGTGACGATGTGCGAACCGAACCACAGGTTAATCGTGGTGGTCAACGCCACGGCGTTCCCCTCGTCGTCGATGACCGAAAGGTGCGCCGTGCCGCCATCGTCGGCTGCGCGCGGATCATCGCCTGGCATCCCGTAGGCGTCTGCGGCAAGCACGCCGTCGGGTTTGAACCGCTTGGCCAGCTGCAGGTGGTAGGCAGGTGAGAGCAGCTTGTCGAGGGGCACCTCGACGAAGTCGGTATCACCCAGGTGCCGGGCCCGATCGGCGAAGCCGTGTTTGAGCGCCTCGGCCACGGCGTGCAAGTACGCCGACGAGCCGGCCTCGAGTCGTTTCGGGTCGGGCAAAACGTGCGCGAGGATGCCCAGCGCCGTGGCAATGACGATGCCACCAGACGAGGGCGGCGGCATGGTGACCACGCGGTGGCCGCGGTAGTTCACCTCGAGGGGCTCGCGCGCCGTGACGTCGTAGGTCTTCAGATCCTCGAGGGTCATCACCCCCTGCGCCTGCTGAACGGCGTTCACGATGTCTTCGGCAATGGGACCCTCGTAAAAGGCGCGGGGGCCCTGCTGGGCAAGCACCCCAAGCGTACGGCCCAGCGTGGGACGGCGAAGGACGTCGCCGGGTTTGACGTCCGCGGCCTTGCCCTTGAAGGCGAAGACCTTCGTGATCATCGGATCGTCCTTCATGACCTGGCTCACCATCCATGCGACCTGCGGTGTTGCAGGGACGCCGCGGGCCAGACGCTCGGCGGGTGCCACGCAGCGGGAGAAGGGCAGTTTGCCCCAGCGTGCGACCATGTCGGCCAAGCCCTTCACCTCGCCCGGCACGGCCACGGCCAGGCCGTGTTGTCGCGAGAGCGCGGGATCCGGCTTGCCGTCGCGGTAGAAGAGCTGCGGCGAGACGCGGGCGGGGGCGCGCTCGCGGAAATCCAACACGTGAACTTGCTTCGGCTTGGCGAGATAAACCAGCGCGAAGCCACCGCCACCGATGCCCGAGCCGTGAGGGTTCACCACGCCGAGGGCCAAGGCCGTGGCGCACGCGGCGTCGATCGCGTTGCCGCCCCCGCGCAGGAGGGCTGTGCCCGCCTGCGAGGCAGCGGGGTGATCCGAGGCGACGGCGCCCTGCTTGGCCCGCAAAGGTGCGGGTGTGGCACCCCACGCCCGCGTGCCTGCACCTACGATGACCAGCAGCCCGAAGAGGCGTGCGCCAAGGCCAGTGCCCCGCTTCGCTTCGCGTACATGCCTCATGTGCGTTCGATCCCGTCGTGTGCGGTTGCCCTCACCGTTTTCACGACGCCCGAGCGGCTGCGCGGTTTCCGTCGTGCGAGGCGCGGCGTAGTATTGTTGAACCGCCATGCCCTTGGGCGTATACCAGGGGCCGGGCGCGCGGGTCAGGGAAAACCGCTCGGCAAAACGATTCATGGCTCAACCCCCTTCTGGTTCTAGTAGCTCACCTGGTGATGGCTCGCGGTTGGCGCTGCGGATCAAGTTTCGCAGTGAAAACCTCGAGAGCTTCGTCGAGCGCTACGGCGCCGATGTGAGCCCGGGTGGCATTTTCATCCGCTCGCGCCAGCCCTTGACCGTGGGCACCAAGGTGTCATTCACGCTTTCGCTCCTCAATGGCATTCCGGTCCTGGTGGGTGAGGGCACCGTGGCGTGGTCCCGTCAGCCCGAAGGCGATCGGCCGGGGGGCAACCCGGGCATGGGCATTCGCTTCGACCTGCTCAACGACGAAAGTCGGATGAAGCTGAACCGCATCCTCGAGGCCAAAACCGCCCACGACAAGGCGGGCAAACCCTCGGTGAGGGGCCCCACGCCGATTCCCGAAGACCCCGGTGTGCCCGTTTCGGCCGCGGCCTTGACGGCGGCGGCGAGCGAAGCCACGGCCAAGGTGCGTTTGACCACCGACGGACGCATCGTCAGGGATCTTCCGGCCCCTGCCGAGGCGCCGGCTTCGCGACCGCGCTCGATCTCTCCAGGTTTCGGCGATGCCGAGCCCACCCGTCTCACCGCGCCGCCGGTCGAAGCTTTGCGCAGGTCCACGCCCCCTTCGGGCGCGCCCGTCGACAAGGGCTTTGGCCCCTCGGCGACCCTGGCGGGTCCTGGAACTCCGTCCACCCAAGGCGGAGAGGCGATTCGTCCCCCGCCGGCCCAGGCGCGGGAGGTGAAGCGCTCGCCCACACCGGTCTTCGGTGCACCTCGTCCCCGCCCCGCGGGGGGCGGCGGCTTTGCTTCCACGGTGGCCTTTGGCGCCGAAGCCACCCGCGCGCGCCCGGGCACGCCGGCCCTGCCCGGCGAACCCACGCGCGGCGGCGTCACGCCCGGACCCGACCTGCTGCTCCGCGCCACGCCGCCCCCGGTGGCCGTGGCCAGCCCTTCTTCCGTGTTTTCCCGTCCCACTCCCGTCCCCTCGGGTCCGATCACCACGGGCCGCAGTGGTCCGGTGGTCAACCGCCCCACCGGCACGCGGCCCGCGGAACCTGGCACGTCCGCGCTGCCGAAGGTTGGCGGTGCGGGTGCGTGGTCGTCCGACCAGACGGAGATCGTCGAAGACGTGCCGAACTTCGATGACCTCGACGACAAGAGCGCCCGGGCTCACGAGCCCCCGGGCGCGGGTTCGGTCTCGGGCGAGCCGGCAGGCGCCTCGCCGCAGACGAGCGAGACGGGGATGCCCGCGCTCACGAACCTCTTCGAGGACGAAATGCTGCCAGGTCTTGGCGATGCAGCGCCCTTGGTGAGCGGTCCCGATGCGGGGACCGCGTTTGGCGTGGTCGAGTCGACGGGTCGGGGCCGAGGGGCGTCACCGGCAGGACCCGCACCCGGGACCAGCATGGTGGCCCGAAGGGCCGAGCTGACGGAACCAGGAACGCGCCGGCGCCGCGGGGTATTGTGGATGGTGCTGGGTGCGGTGGCCGTGGGAGCTGCGGTGTTCACGTTCGTGGAACTGAGCGGGCCCGGGGGCACGCGCGAAGTGACCCCCGTGGCCGTGCCGACGCCTGAGCCCGTGGTCGAGGCGCCCTCCGAGGCCCCTGTGGCCGAGGCGCCCCCAACGCCCGAGGAGACGCCCGCGCCGGCGGACCCGAAGCCTTCGCCCAAGCTGGCGGTGGCGGAAGACCCCGCCCCCAAGCCCCAGGTGGAAAAGCCGGCCCCGCGGGCGCCCGCGAAGCCCGTGCGGGAGGCCCCCCGCGCCGCAGGCACCGTGGTCTCGTCGGCCCCCATCATCGATGACACACTGGACGAGCCGGCGGGAGAAACCGCGGGCGACGAAGCCACTGCGATCCGCTGGCTGCGCGTGCGCTCGGTGCCGGCGGGCGCCGAAGTGTTCATCGACGGGGAGTCCGAGGGGCAAACGCCGTTTCAGCGCCGCATCTTCGACGCCACCCGCCCCTACGCCCTGTCCGTGCGCAAGGAAGGCTACGAACCCTACGAGCGGCTGCTCAGCAGCTCGGATCCTTGGGTGAAAGCCCGGGGTGAGTTCATCTTGACCGTCACCGTCAAACTGCGCCGTGTGGCCCCGGTTCCGGCCGAGGGAACGCCGGCGCCGGTCGAGGGCGAGCCCGCTCCCTCTGCCCCACCGGCCCCTGCGCTCTAGGCTGTGTGGGTCTTGGGATACGGGGTGCACAGGGGCAGGGGGGCGAAAGGGCGGGGGCCGTGGGGGCTCGGCATGCTGGGCCTTCTCCTTTTGTGTGGGGGCTGCAAAAAGCCCCAGGCCTCGGCCACGCGAGAGCAGGCCCAGGCGCCCACGCGGCTGGCCCGCATCGACACGCACATGCACATCGATCCGCGTGCGATCGAACGCACGTTGGCCCTGATGGACCGCTGGGGCATCGACGGGGCGGTGAACCTTTCGGGCATGTCGCCAGGGCCGCCGCGTTTTGCGCTGGAGACGCAGCTCGAAGCGGCGGCGCAGGCGAAGGGGCGCATCGCGGTGTTCGCCACACCGGCGATCACGGCCATCTTGCGCCAGTTTCCCGAAGCTTATGGCACGGTGATGGCGGAGCAGCTGGCGGAGGCGAAGCGGCTCGGGGCGATGGGGCTCAAGATCACGAAGGGGCTGGGGCTGGGCTATCCCACGCCCGACGGCAAGGGGCTGCTGGCGGTGGACGATCCGGGGCTGGACCCGCTTTTCGATAAGGCGGGGGAGCTGGGCATGCCCGTGGCGATCCACACGGGCGATCCGCAGGCGTTCTGGAGAAAGCCAGACCAGGACAACGAGCGGCTCGACGAGTTGATGGCGCACCCCCAGTGGTCGCTCTACGGCGAGCCCGTGGCGTCGTGGGAGGCGCTGTTCGCGGCGTTCGAGCGGCGGGTGGCGCGGCACCCGAAAACGACGTTCATCGGCGTGCACTTTGGCAACGCGCCCGAGGAGCCGCAGCGGGTGGCCGCGATGCTCGACAAGTACCCGAACTACGTGGTGGACACGGCGGCACGGGTGCCCGAGCTCGGCCGCCACGACGCGGAGACGATGCGGGCGTTTTTCATCAAGTACCAGGACCGGATTCTGTTCGCGACAGACACGGGGGTGGGGGAGACGCAGGCCGAGATGATGTACGGTTCGACGGGCGCCGAGCCCGCCACCGCGGCCGACGAGGTGCGCTTTTTCACGTCGACGTACCGTTACTTCGAGTCGAGGGACAAGCAGTTCGAGCACCCCACGGCCATTCAGGGGCGCTGGAAAATCGATGGGCTGGGGCTGCCGGCGGACGTGCTGCGCAAGCTCTACTTCGAAAACGCCGCCCGGGTGCTCAGGTGGCGGCCGCCCGTGGCGGCAGGCCCGTGAGGGGGCGCTCTCAAGCCCGCGACATCATGGAGGTTCGGCCGGCGTGCCGCCGCTGTGCACATTTGCCATCCCAAGGCTTGACTGGCTGCCGAAAACACACATAATCCTGCTCCCTAAACATTATTCCGGAGTAGCTCAGTGGCAGAGCAGCCGGCTGTTAACCGGCTGGTCGTAGGTTCGAACCCTACCTCCGGAGCACACGTGTCTCTCGCCGCCAACCAGGGCGAGGGTTGGTAAGCCCCCAAGGAGCGATCCGAGGGGGCTTAGCCGTTTGTCCCCTGATCCCCGCGGGTTTGCGCGTCGGCGGGCGTCGCGCGCGCCGGGACGGCGATCGCGCAGAGAGCGCCGCGCGCGTGGAGGGCTGCGCGTCGAGGGCGCGCGGGACGGCGTTCGCGCTCTCATCTCCGTCCCGTGGGGAGAGAGAAGCCGAGACGCGGTTAACAGCCGACCCTCGGTTTCCGGGACCGTGACCCGGCGATCAACTGTCCCGCGCAGGGTGGGACAGTTGACCATCGGGGCGCTGTCCTGCGCGAGCTGCGCGTCAGCGTTCAAGCAGCGCCTCCAGCGCCGACGGCGTTTTCGCGTCGACCGCGACAGGTTCCTGCTCGAGCCACAGACCGCGGCTCGCAAGCTCTCGCACCAGAGCAGGAGCTTCGGCAAGGTCAAGGTCATCGGGCCACACGCCCGGTAGACCCCTCGTCTCGACAAGCTCGGTCCAGAACTCCGGCACGAACCACCGTAGGTCGGAACGGAGCGCACGGAGATGCCGAAGGATGCGCACGCCGTTGGGGTCGAGGTCGCCGAAGTGGATGAGCGGCACATGGAGCAGGCGCTCGAGAAGTCGAGCGACCGTCGCCGTGTCCCATCCAGGGTAGAACATAGTTCGATTTCCTAACATCAGATCTGGATCTTGACTGACAGGGTCTTCTTTGCTAACTTCAGATGGCAAACGGAGGACTCAATGTCAGACGGAAGAACCCATCGAGCCATCGGTACCCTCGCCGGAGGGGGCTTCGCCCTTGCCAAGGCCCAGCAGCAGCGCCCCGAGCATCTCCTTCTGGAGCTGCTCGGCGGGCTGGTCGCCGGCAACCTGGGGGCCCGTCTGCCCGACGTGTTCGATCCGCCGACGCACCCGGGGCACCGGAGCCTTGCGCACGGGATCGCTCCCGCCGGCCTACCCCTGCTCGCGTGAGGCCACCGATGACCGTCACCCAGGAAGAACTCGGACGTCGAATCCGCGAAGCACGTGAAGCGTGTCGCATGACCCAAGATGACGCCGCGAAGCACATCGGCGTCTCCCGACCGACTTTCGTCCAGATCGAGGCTGGAAAGCGCTCGGTCTCGAGCCTCGAACTCGACAAGCTCGCGTACTTGTTCGGGCGCGACATCCGCGAGTTCGTGGCCAACGAGTTCCAGCAGGAAGACTCGCTCACCGCACTCTTCCGCGTGCAGGCCTCGGTCGTCGGCGAGCCCGAGGTGATCGACAAGCTTCGCGAGTGCATGGCGCTCGGGCGCGAGCTGACGAACCTCGAGCGACTCGTCGGCATCGACCGCGATCTGTCGGCGGTCGCCTCGTACCCGTTCCCGGCGCCGAAGGCGCGCTGGGAGGCGGTGCAGCAGGGACAACGCCTCGCCGAGGAGGAGCGTCGTCGTCTCGGCTTGGGCTTCGCGCCGCTCCCCGACATGACCGAGCTACTGGAGTCGCAGGGCGTCCGCACGGCGATGGTCGAGCTGCCGAACGATGTCTCGGGCCTGACGCTCAGCGACCGCAAGGTGGGTCTCTTCGTCGTCGCGAACGACGTGCATCACCACCTGCGTCGCCGCTTCTCGTTTGCACACGAGTACGCCCACGTCGTTGCCGATCGTGATCGCTCTGGGCTCATCAGCCAGGCCTCGGCGCGCGACGATCTCATCGAGGTCCGCGCCAACGCGTTCGCCGCGAACTTCCTCATGCCGGAGGACGGCGTTCGGCAGTTCGTCGCTGGCCTTGGCAAGGGCAAGCCGAGCCGCCTCTTCGCCGAGGTGTTCGATGGGGAGGCCGCGCTCAACGTCGAAGGGCGCTCGGCGCCAGGCACCCAGACGATCCAGCTCTACGACGTCGTGCTGCTCGCGCACCACTTCGGCGTGAGCCGGATCTCCGCGCTGTACCGCCTGCGCAACCTTCGCCTGCTCTCCGAGGCCGAGTTCGACCACCTCAAAGCGCTCGATGACGAGGGCAAGGGTAAGCCACTTGCGACGGCGCTCGGTCTCTCCGAGCCCGATCACGCGGAGACGCGCAGCGAGTTCAAGCATCGCTTCCTCGGGCTGGCGCTCGAAGCCTACCGTCGTGACGAGATCTCACTCGGCAAGCTCCGCGAACTCGTGGCGATGGTCGGCCTCAGCGTCGACGACCTGGACCAACTCCTCGATGACGCCGGTCTCGACGGCGAAGACGACCCGACGCCGTGAGCACACCTCTCCTTCGCATCGTCGTGACCGACGCCAACGTGCTCATCAACCTGATGCACGTGTCGCGGCTTGGGCTCCTGGCCCAGATCCCGAACTACGAGTTCGTGGTTCCAGATCACGTGCGCGAGGAAATCACGCTCCCCGAGCAGCGGACGACGCTCGATGCCGCGGTCACTGCGGGCTGGCTGAAGCTCGAGGTCATCGATGACCTCGCCGCCATCACCGTTTTCACGGAGCTGATCACTCACATCGGTCGTGGCGAAGCGGCGTGCATCGCGATCGCCGCGCAGAAGGGCTGGCTCATCGCCTCCGATGAGAAGAAGCGGTTCCTCCGCGAGGCCGAGGCCCGCGTCGGAGTCGGCCACGTCATCACCACGGTCGACGTCTTCGTCCTCGCGATCAACGCGGGGCTCCTCACCGTCGAGGAGGCAGACGCCGACAAGGTCACGCTCGAAGGCAGGCGATTCAAGGTGTCATTCGCATCGTTTCGGGAACTCGTGAAGTAACCCCACCAGGGGAAGGAGCAGTCCACATGGCAACGGAAATGGAAGCTGAAGTCGACGAGATCGAGATCGAACTCCACACCCAGCAGGTCAGCGGGAAGGAGAAGGCGCCGAAGGCGAAGAAGTACGTCATCCGAGTCGACAAGACGAAGTTCACCGTCGAGGTCTCGTCGATGACTGGGCGCGAGATCCTCACCCTCGCCGGCAAGACACCGGTCGAGCAGTACAAGCTGACCCAGAAGATGCACGGCGGATCAACCTCGACGACCCGGTCGACTTCACGGAGCCCGGCGTCGAGCGCTTCATGACGCTGAAGCGTGACCAAACCGAGGGCTGACATGCGCCGGCAGTTCGAGCTCCCGTCGTTCGACACGCAGTACCTGGAGACGACCGGCCTCGAGTGGGAGACCATCGTCGAGGGCGCGGGACGGTGGCTGCTTCTCCACGATCGTCCTGTACCCAACGGATACAACGTCGAGCGCGCCATCGTCGCGCTGCAGATCCCGCCCGGGTATCCCGACGCGCAGATCGACATGGTGTACTTCTTCCCCGCACTCGCGAGGAAGGACAATCAGGCCATCGGCGCGACCCAAAGCGCGCAGGTTCTCGACGGGAAGTCGTTCCAGCGTTGGTCTCGGCACCGCACTCCTGCTTCCCCGTGGCGGGCGGGCGAGGACGACATCTCGAGCCACCTCGTGCTCGTCGACGACTGGCTCGAACGAGAGTTCAAGATCCGATGAAGAACCGTCCAGCTCATCTCCGCCTCGCGGGCATTCACGTCGAGGAACTTCATCGTCACCTGTTCCCCGGTGACGGCAAGGAAGCCGTGGCGTTCGCGCTCTGCGGTCGTCACCACGCCACCGAACACGACGTCCTACTCGTGCAGGAGGTGCTCCCGGTCCCCTACGCAGATTGTCCGGTCCGCAAGGCCGACCAAATCACCTGGCGCACGGAGGCCATCGAACCGCTCCTGAGGTCCCGGTCCGAGATGTCGTCGGTGCGCGAGAAGTCTTCGTAACCCGCGGCTGGCTCGCGGCTACTGGGCACAACTCGAGGTCGGGAAGACCAGCGCGAAGCCCGAGCTCCCGGAGGCACGCCCGGGCGACGAGATGGAGTGGTCGCGCGAGGGTGAGCCGCGCCGCGTCCCCCGCGCACCACCGCAGGCGCCTTCCAAGAACGAGCCCCCGTCGCGCCGTCGGCGACGCAAGCGGCCGTCGCGACACGAGATGATCGTCGGCGCGCGCGAGCACTTCGAGAGCGCCAAGGAGTCCGACAGCGGGGTGGGGCACGATGCGGGACGCCGCCGGGCGCAATGCCGGCAAGAAGGCAGCGCTCGAAGCCCACTCGAAGAACGTGTCGATCATCGACATGGACGTGGCGAGCGATGCGTCCGTCGCCGACGGGTTCGCGCGGATCCTCGCGCAGGGTCCGGTCGACGTGCTGATCAACAACGCCGGCATCATGTACCTCGGCATCACCGAGGCCTTCAGTGTCGCGCAGGCCAAGGAGCAGATGGAGGCCAACTACTACGGTGCCATCCGCACCATGCAGGCGGTGCTCCCCGGCATGCGCGCAGCGAAGTCAGGCCTCATCATCAACACCTCGTCGCTGGTCGGCCAGATCTCCCCGCCGTTCTTCGCAACCTACAGCGCCACGAAGCACGCGCTGGAAGGCTACAGCCAAGGCCTGCGCTACGAGGTCTCGCCCTTCGGGATCGACGTCGCGATCGTCGAGCCAGGCCCCTTTGGCACCGGGCTTCGAGCCTCCGGGCAGACACCCGCGCATGGTGACGTGACGGCCAGCTACGGCGAGCTGGCCGGTGTCCCTGCGGCGATGGGCGCGCACTTCGCCGCGTTCCTGCAAAGTGAAGAAGCGCCCAAGCCGCAGCTGGTGGTGGATGCGTACGTCGCCCTCGTGGACATGCCCGCTGGCAAGCGGCCCACGCGCACCGTGGTGGGCATCACGTGGGGCGTGGATGAGATGAACGCTGCCAAACAGCCTATTCAGGATCGCGTCCTCAAGGAGATGCAGCTCGAAGGCACCTTGGGCGGGGTGTCGGCATGAGCCCCGATCTCATCAGCCAACTTCCAACCAGTTGTCCATCGAAGGGAGCCTGAAGATGAACAGGAAACACACGAGCTTGAGCATCTCCACGCCCACGAAGGGGCTGCTCGCGATGATGGCGCTGGCAGGTCTGCTGGCCGCTTGCGCCTCAACCCAGTCGACCCAGAAGGCCGGTCAACCTCAAACCCAAAGGAGCACGACGATGAGCACGAAGGAAACCGTAGGCGCTTTTCTAAGCGCAGTGGCGAAGAACGATTCCGCGACCATGCGTCAGTTAGCCAACGCCGACTACATCCAGCACAACCCCTACGTCCCTACTGGGCTCGAGCCGTTCATCGGGATGTTGCCGGTGCTACAGGGGGCCGGCACCACGGCCGAGAACGTCCGGATGTTCCAAGACGGCAACTACGTCTTCATGCACAACCTCTGGCACAACGCGAAGCCGTTCGGTGCGGACGAGATGGTGGCCTTCGACATCATCCGCGTGGATGACAACGGCAAGGTCGCTGAGCACTGGGACGCCATGACCGCGCTGGTCAAGCAGACCGCGAGCGGCAGGACGCAGACGGATGGCCCCGTGAAGCCGAAGGACCTGGACAAGACCGAAGCCAACAAGGCGCTCGCGAGGTCCATGGTGGAAGACATCCTGATGGGGAAGAATCCCGGAAAGATCGGCGAGTACATCAGCGCGGACAAGTACCACCAGCACAACCCGCAGATCAAAGACGGGCTCGCCGGCCTCGGCGAGGCGGTGGCGTACCTCACCTCGCAGAACAACATGTTCAAGTACACCAAGATCCACAAGGTGCTCGGTGAGGGTGACTTCGTCCTCGTGGTGAGCGAGGGATAGTGGAACGACACCAGCAACGCCTTCTACGACCTGCTCCGTTTCGAGAACGGCAAGGCCGTGGAGCACTGGGATGTCATCCAGCCGGTGCCGGTCAAGGACCTAAGATTAGCAAACAACAACACGATGTTCGGCTTCTAACGAAGCTGAACCTCACCAAAGGGAATGAGCCGATGAACGAGAACCTCAAGGCGGTGGTCAAACCTCAAGGCGGTGGTCATAAGGGCCTGTGCTACGAGGTCTCGCCCTTCGGTATCGACGTCGCGATCGTCGAGCCAGGCCCCTTTGGCACCGGGCTTCGAGCCTCCGGGCAGACACCCGCGCATGGTGACGTGACGGCCAGCTACGGCGAGCTGGCCGGTGTCCCTGCGGCGATGGGCGCGCACTTCGCTGCGTTCCTGCAAAGTGAAGAAGCGCCCAAGCCGCAGCTGGTGGTGGATGCCTACGTCGCCCTCGTGGACATGCCCGCTGGCAAGCGGCCCACGCGCACCGTGGTGGGCATCACCTCTGATATCTCTGTGGTTTGCGAGCGGAAAAGCCCTGGATGAGTTCTGTCAGCCTTTTGCCGCAGTAGTCCGTGAACTGAGGGCTGAGCCACCGAGTTTGATTGGGGAAGAATGGGACATCCTGGAGGGCAAAGTGGCCAAGGTGCTGCTCGCAGGTCACTTGTCCCGCTCCTGCTTTCGCGGCAGCGCAGAAGCCTTCTCCTATGATCCAATTGGACGAGACGTGGTCCGCGAGCTCGTCAGGCCGGAAACACTCAGGCTGCCGGGCGCAATCCTGTGCTTGTTGCCTTGGGCCCTGGCGCACATCGGAAGATGTGACGGACCTGCAGCGCGCATGTGAATTCATCGACATGGCGATCAAGGGCTGGCGGCAGACTTTCATTCGACCAAGCGATAAAGTAGTCGAAACAAAACCGGGCTTCCTCCTCAGATGCTTCACGAGCTTTAGCGTCAAGGCCTCGCCTTTGGAGGGTGACGTCGTCTTCTTGCAGGTTCCGCATGTGATGAGCCCGCGGAGCAAGACCGGGTTGAAGAGCTGAAGCGCCTTCTTCTCGTCGGCGCGTAGGCGTCGGGCGGGGGTACCTCGAGCTCGCCGACGCGAGGCCCGCCGAGGCCGCGCGCGGGATGGCGCTCATCACGAAGGTGGTGGGCTGAGAGCGCGTCTCCCTCACACGCCGCTCGTCCACGGCCCGCCCGGTGGCCAGCGCTGCTTGAAGGTCACGCCGGCTGCGCAGGCGCGCGCGATCGGCACGAGGAACTCGGCGAGGAACGGCACGACGTCGGCGAGCGTCTCCGGGCACTCGGTCTTCGGGAGCTTCTTTCGGAACGCGGTCCACTGCGCCAAGGTCGACGCCTGCTCGGTGAACTCTGGTGTGAAGGCGATCGGCTCGGCGTCCATGGCGGTCTCGCGGTTGGCGAAGGTGGCGGCGATCGCCTTCGCGAGCAGCGATCCGTCGAAGGCGAACTGCCTCGCGAGCAGCCACACGTCGTAGAAGTCCTTCATGCGGCTGTTCAGGCTGCGCAGGTAGACCATCGCCTGGAACTTCTCGGCGATCACGGTCTCGCGCGGGTAGCCCGAGAGCGCGGGCGCGGGGAAGTCGAGCAGCACTGGGTAGGTGATGTCCACCGCGTCGGGCGTGATGACGTCGCCGAACCCGACATCGATCTGCATCGTGACGCGCGCCTTGCCGAGCAGGCCGACGAAGCGGACACGCACGCCCTCGTAGTCCGCGTCCTCCTTGATGCGCTCGGTCTTCACCGTGGCCGGGTCGAACACCATGCCGTCGGGCTCCACGTCGACGGTGCAGACCTCGCAGACCACGAGCTCGAGGTGCTCGAGCGAGTTGTCGATCCGGCCGAGGAAGTCGAGGTCCTTCGTCGCGCGCGCGAGCGGTGCCTCCCACACGTGCAGCATCAGCGCGCCCTTGAGGACGAAGCGCGCGCGGTGTGGGCTGGTCGACAGCCGGTAGAGGAAGCGCTCCATCGCGTAGTACTGGAGCAGCTCCTGGAACGGCCGCTTCGTCGCACGCGCGTGTTTCTGGAGACGAGCCTGCACCGAGGCCGCCAGGTTCGAGACGTTCTTGACGGTCACTGCATCGCCTCCAGGTAGGGGCGCATCGCGCGCTCGACATGGCGCATACGGGCGTACTTCAGGAGGACGTCGAGCTTCTTCTTGCGGCGTTCACGCCAGAGCCGCAGCGCCTCCAGGGCCACGTCCATGCCGATCTGGTTCCGGTACCGGAAGCAATCGACGAGGGTCTTCTCCGGGGCGTAGATGCGTACCTGTACGCCGTCGAGCTCGTGCGTCTCGATGCCCTCGTGGAAAGCCGGCCCCGAGAACCAGTAGAAGCGCGTTGGCGGGTAGTCGAGGCGCGGCTTCGTCTTGCCTCGCTCGAGCGCGATGTCGATCACATGCGGCACCTGCGTCGTCAGCTCGTGGAACGAGAGCGCGGAGATGAGGCAGAGGACGCCCTGCGGGACGCGCTTGGCCACCGTGACGAGGTCCGGGTGCGCGAGCGGATCGAGCGAGGCGAGGCGATACACCCCTCGGGAGACGGGCACTACGACCCGGGCGCCACGCATCGCGTAGAGCGTCTTCCGGTTGAGGCCGAGGCGCAGAGCTTCGGCCATGCGGAGGCCGCCGCCATGCTGGCGGAACAGCTCGACCTCTCGCTCGAAGACCCGGGCAGCCATGGGGACATATTACCTTCAAACTTATGAACAGTGAAGTGGTTTTGTCCCCGGGTCCGGCGCCTTGACTTCCGAGGCAGAATCTTGAAGGGCTGCGCGCTTCCGATGGCTTTGGGTCGGGGGCTCGGGGTACAAGAAGGACGTCATGGCCACCGCGGACCAAGTCAAAGCGCTCATTCGAAGCCACGCTGATGGCGACGACACGCGCTTCTATGCGATCGCCATGCAGGTGGCGGCGCAGGCGGCGCGGAGCGGTCACGGCAAGTTCGCCCAGGAGCTGCGCGAGCTGGTCGACCAGGTGAAGGCGCGCGCGAAGGCCACGGAGCCGGCCCGGGGGCCCAAGCTGGTCCCGTTGGCCCAGCCCCGAGGCGAGCTTGCAGGCCTGCTCACGGTGGGCTACCCGAAGACGCGCGTCGCCGACATGGCGATCCCTGAGGTGCTCGGCGTCCGCCTCGAGCGCGTGCTCACCGAGCAACGTGAACGCGACCGTCTCCGCGAGCACGGGTTCTCACCGATGCGGAAGCTCCTCCTCGTCGGTCCGCCCGGCACCGGCAAGACGATGACCTCTGCGGCGCTCGCCGGGGAGCTGGGTCTGCCCCTCTTCAGCATCCAGCTCGACGGGCTCATCACGAAGTACATGGGCGAGACCGCGGCCAAGCTCCGGCTGGTCTTCGACGCGATCCAGTCCACCCGCGGCGTCTACCTCTTCGACGAGTTCGACGCGCTCGGCGGCGAGCGCGGCTCCAAGAACGACGTCGGCGAGATCCGCCGCGTGCTCAACTCGTTCCTGCAGTTCCTCGAGCAAGACGACTCGGACAGCATCGTCCTCGGCGCGACGAACCACGTCGGACTGCTCGACCGCGCCCTCTTCCGGCGCTTCGATGCGGTGCTCGAGTACTCGCTGCCTACGGAGCAGATCGCGACCCGCGTGATGCGCGCGCGGCTGGCGATCCTCGACACGAGCAACATCGAGTGGCACGCGGCGGCGAAGGCGGCAGAGGGCCTTAGCCACGCCGAGATCGCGATGGCCTGCGAGCAGGCTGCCAAGAACGCAATCCTCGATCACACCACGGCCGTGCGGGACAGCGAACTCGTGGCCGCGCTCGCGGAACGACGCAGTACGCACGCATAGCGGGCGCCAGGGGGACTGACGCGTGGCCGCTCCTCGCAACCGCAAGCACATCCTCGTTCCCGGCCCACCGACGGCCGAGGAGTACAAGCCGCACGGGCGGAAAATCGACGTCACCAAGCCGGCGCCGCCGGGGAGCCGTGCGAAGCACGGCAAGGCGCTCGAACGCGCGCTCAAGGCGGCCGTCGTCGAGGCCAACAAGCGCCGCGTCGAAGCGGGCATCGAGGTCCACGGCGCGGTGCCTGGGCTGTATGTGCAGTTCGAGAGCCAGCCCGGCGTGCCGCTCCAGGTGTCGTCGCTCGAGGACTCGCGGCAGGGCATCGAGGTCGTCGCCGTCAGCCACTCGAAGACCGAGGAGCCCGAGCCACGCCGCATCGAGCGCGCGACGGTGTTCGTGCCCGACGGCAAGGTGAAGCACTTCCTCAAGCGCTTCGAGAGCTACTCGAAGACGACGCCGAAGAAGGAGCGCGAGCGCCGCTACGAGGACATGATCGATCCGGTCGCGACCCTCCGGCTCGCGACGCTTCGCAGCCTCTGGACCGACACCTCCGAGGCCTACTCCGAGGAGGACGAGACGGCCTGGTGGGAGGTCTGGCTCCGTCGCCAGGACGGCAACGAGCTCGAGCGCTTGATGGGGTTCGCTGCTGCGCAGGACATCGAAGTTGCGCCGCGTCGACTCATGTTTGACGATCGCCTCGTCACCCTCGTGCGCAGCACGCCTGCCCAGCTCGCCGCGTCAGTCGACGTGCTCAACGACCTGGCCGAGGTCCGCAAGGCTAAGGAGACCGCCACGGTCTTCGTCGACATGGGCCCCGAGGACCAGGGCGCGTGGGCGAAGGAGCTGCGGGATCGCGTCACACCGCCATCGGCCGACGCGCCAGCGGTCTGCGTGCTCGACACCGGGATCACGCGCGGGCACCCGCTGCTCGAAGCCTCACTCGACGCCGCCGACTGTCACAGCTGCGACCCCGCATGGGGCACACACGACCACCCCGGTCACGGCACCGAGATGGCCGGCCTCGCGCTCTACGGTGACCTCACGCCCGTTCTCGCCGGCACACAGAACGTCGCGCTCCGGCACCGGCTCGAGTCGGTGAAGATCCTGCCGCCCGATGGCCATCCCGTGAACCCGCCTGACCTCTACGGTGCCGTCACGGCCGAAGCGGCGAGCCGCGCAGAGATCCAGGCCCCGGAGCGACGTCGCACCTTCTCGATGTCTATCGCAGCGACCGACGAACGCGATCGCGGTCAACCCACCTCTTGGTCGGCGGCGGTCGACGCGCTCGCGGCTGGCCGCTCGTTCGATCCGAGCACGCAGGGGCTCGACTACCTCGACGAGGGCGACGACTCCGCGCGACGCCTCTTCGTCCTCTGCGCCGGCAACATCGACGAGACCACGCTCTCCGTCAATCACCTCGATCGCAGCGACACCGACCCCATCCATGACCCCGGCCAGGCGTGGAACGCGCTCACGGTCGGGGCCTTGACCGAGAAGGCCGTGATCAACGACCCGAAGTGGGCGAGCTGGCAGCCCGTCGCGCGACCGGGGGAGCTGTCGCCGTGGAGCACTACGGGCGTGACCTTCGCGGACGCGTGGCCGATCAAGCCCGACGTCGTCTTCGAGGGCGGCAACGTCGTGAAGAACGCCAAGGGTGAGGTCGACTTTCCGTGCCCCGATCTCTCCTTGCTCTCGACGTACTTCAAGCCCGCCGACAAGTCCTTCGTGCTGAGCTGGGCGACCAGCGCAGCGAGCGCGCAGGCCGCGCGCCTCGCTGCCCTCATCTCGGCCGACTACCCGAGCTACTGGCCCGAGACCCTGCGCGCGCTCGTGGTGCACTCGGCGGAATGGTCCGCGCAAATGCAGACCCACCTGCGCGGCGCCAGCGGTAAGCGCGCCCGGGCGAAGCTCGTCCAGCGCTACGGCTTTGGCGTCCCCAGCGCCGAGCGTGCCCTTCGGAGCGCCAACGACGCGCTCACCCTGGTCGCGCAGAGCAGCATCCGCCCGTTCGCTGAGGGCAAGATGCGCGAGCTGCACTTCTTCGACCTGCCCTGGCCGCGCGACGTTCTCGCGGAGCTCGGCGCGACGCCGGTGCGCCTGCGCATCACGCTCTCGTACTTCATCGAGCCGAACCCCGGCCGGCGCGGCTGGAAGAAGCGGCACCGCTATGCTTCCCACGGCCTGCGCTTCGACGTGAAGGGGCCGACGGAGTCGCTCGAGGAGTTCCGCAAGCGCCTCAACAAGAAGGCGCTCGACGAGGACGATGCCAAGCCCGCCACCGGAGGCGACTCGTCGGAGTGGTACCTCGGCGAGCAGGCCCGTAACCGAGGCTCCCTTCACTCGGACATCCTCTCCTGCAACGCTGCCGACCTCGCCGAACGCGGGGTCATCGCCGTTTACCCCGTGAGCGGCTGGTGGAAGGATCAGCCGAAGCGCGATCGCAGCGACCTGGGCGCCCGGTACGCCCTCGTCGTGTCCATCGAGACGCCGGGCGTCGAGACGGACATCTGGACGCCGGTCGCGCAGCAGGTTGGCGTGCCGGTGGTCATCGCGACTTAGGCACGGCCCGCGGGAGTGGGCCCGGACGAAGGCCGCTCGACGTGGACTCGCCCGCTGTCTGCGAGCTCGCAAGGCGCCGCCGCGGCTCTGTACGCCCAGGGAACCCAATGGTACGCTTTGGAATCTGATGCCGTCCCGACCCACTCGACCGCAGCGCAAGGAGCGGATGCCCGACGAGGTCCTCACGATCAGGGAGGTCGCCACGCTGCTGAAGCTCGCGGAGAAGACGGTCTACGCGATGGCGAACGCGGGCGAGCTGCCGGCGTTCAAGATCCGCGGGCAGTGGCGGATCAGGCGCACGGAGCTCGAGCGCTGGATGGACGAGCAGCCGAGGGGAGGCGGGGATGGCGACGCGTGAGAGCCCGCGCACCAACTTCGCGCACCTCGAGCAGCACGACGAACAGCTCGTGCGCCTCGGCATGCTCGCGGAGCGCTACTTCGCCGACGATCCGAACACCGCGCTCCTGAAGCTGCGGCAGCTCGCCGAGCTCCTCGCGCAGCTGGTGGCCGCAAAGGTCGGCCTGTACACGTCGCGCGAAGAAGCGCAGTACGACCTGCTTCGACGCCTGCAGGACCAGGGCTCGAGGTCGTGAGCCCCGGCGGCCTGCTACCCGACGTGAACCTCGAGGAGCTGCTCGCGCTCCACCGCATCCACGTCAGCCGCAACCCGCGCACCGTTCGCGTGCTCGTCGACCTCGGCATCGTGCGCGACCAGGGTGAGGGCATCCCGCGCATGTTCGCCGAGATGGAGGGCTTCTTCCTCCCGGCGCCGGTGCTCGACCCGCTGGGCCACCTGTTCCGCGTCACGCTCCGCAACACGGCGACGCTGACTGCTGACGACAAATCCTTCGTCGCGCGCCTCGGCGACGCAGAGCTGACCGACGTCGAGTTCCGCGCGCTGCTCGAAGCGCACCGTGCAGGCCGCCTCGACAACGCCCGCCTGCGCGCCATCTCGGGGCTCGACACGCTCGGGGCGAGCGCGCTCCTGAGCAGGCTGCGAGACCGAGAGCTGCTCGCCCTGCACGCGGCCGGGCCGAACAGCTACTACGAGCTGGGGCCGAAGGCGCAGCTCCCGGTCGATGCGCAGGGGCTGGAGCCAGGTACACAGGGGCTCCCGGCCGAGGATACGCAGGGGTTGAGCCCGGGTACGCAGGGGTTCGAGCCGGATGCACAGGGGCTCGACCAAGGTACGCAGGGGTCGGTGCCGGACGTCACCTCGCTGATCGCTGCGCTGCCCGACGACCTCCGGCTCGAGCTCACGAAGCTCGGCCCGAAGCCTGCGGCGCCTCGGCTCCGCAAGGTGCTCCTCGACCTCTGCGCGCTGCGCTGGTGGACACCGCGGGAGCTGGTAGCGGTCCTCGGTCTGAAGGACGCCGCCAACCTGTCGCGCAAGCACCTCTGGCCGCTGGTTACCGACGGCAAGCTCGAGCGGCGCCACCCTGACAATCCCGCGCACCCGCAGCAGGCATACCGAGCGGTCGGGGCTGGAGCCGCGCCGTGAGGGCTTCGCTGGGGCCTCTTGGGATCCAGCCGGAGGCCGGTCGACACCTGTTGACCACGCGGGGTGGCCCTCCGGTTCTCGGGTCCCTCGCCGAACGCCGAGCCGCGAGAATGCCGCCGACCTATGCGGCGAACATCCCGCCGAGGCCCGCGTTCGACTCCGCACGCCGCGTTCCTCCGCGGGCTTCCGCGCTTTCGTGGCTTCTCGGCTCGACGGCGCGCCCGGAACCTCGCCTGTCCCGTGCGGGTGGGACTGTTGATCATCGGGGCACTGTCCCGAGTAAGACGCGTCGCGCTGTTTCCGTCTGGTGTGCGCCACCCTCGTGGCGTATAGACGCAGCCGACGGAGGGAAACAGAGAGCGCCGCGACGCCAATCCCCTGATCTGTCGGGGCTTGCGCACGGCGATCTCCATCGGGTCACCCAGCATGAGCGAGCTCCAGCCAGCACCGGAAGAACACCTCTACGAGCGGATCGCCGCGATTCTCGACGAGGCGCGCTCGCGCGTCACGCGCCCCGAGGCGCGGGCGTTCTACGAGATCGAAGCGGCGCGACCCACCGCCGGGCGGACCTCGACGAGCTCGAGGCGATGACGGCCGATCCCGAGGAACCGCGCCTCACGACTCCCGAGGTCGACACGCTCGTTGTGCTCGCCGGCGTTGCGGGCATCTCCGAGGCGACCTCGCGTAGGGCCGTGTTCGCCGCGATGAAGAGGGCCGCGGAGCGTCGAGTCGCCGGCGTAACCGAGCAGAAGCGGCGTAGGCACTACGGCCACGCCGCCGAGCTCGTCGCTACCTGCGTCGCGTGCGACAAGACGGACGAGACGAAGCGTTGGGCGGCGGCGCTCCAGGCCGAGTACAAGCGCTTCCCTGCGCTTCGCGACGCGTTCGAGCGAGCGCTGAGGGCTCCATGACGACGAAGCGCAAGGAGCCGGCGGCCGAGACGTACAAGTGGGAGTTCAAGGCGCGCTTTCGTCGTCACGCCTTCGGTTGGAAGTCGCAGCCGGCGATCACGCGCATCAAGCAGGCCGTCGCCGAGATCAAGAAGGTCGCGAAGAAGGAGCCCGTGCTCGCCGCCGAGGGGGCCATCGCGTTCCTCGAGCGGGTGTCGCCCGCGCTCGAACACGTGGACAGCTCGTCGGGCTCGATTGGCACCGCCGTGAACAGCGCCATCGCGGAGCTGGTGCCGATCATCGCGGACGCGCCGGTCGATACAAAGACGCGCGAGACGTGGCTCGAGCGGCTGTTCGAGGCGTACAAGGACGACGGCATCCCCTACATCGAGTGGCTCGGCGACCATTGGGGCACGCTCTGCGCGTCGAAGGGGATCGCCTCGGCGTGGGCCGACCGTCTCATCGAGATGGTGAAGCTCGCGTGGAGCCCCGACCCGAGCCTACGTGGATTCTTCAAGGGCACGACCAACTGCCTGAGCGCCCTGGTCGCGGCCGAGCGCTACGACGACCTGCTCGCGCTGCTCGAGCTCGCCCCGTACAAGATGTGGCACTACCGCCAGTACGGCGTGAAGGCGCTCGCGGCCAAAGGGAAGAAGGCCGAGGCCATCCGGTATGCCGAAGAAGGACGCGGTCTGAACGACAGTCCCGTCGCCATCGCGCGTGCTTGTGAAGAGGTGCTGCTCTCCTCGGGGCTCATCGACGAGGCGTACAAGCGCTACGGGCTCGAGGCGAACCAGGCAGGAACCTACCTCGCGACCTTCCGCGCTGTCGCGAAGAAGTACCCGCACAAGCCAGTCAGCGAGATTCTCGCGGACCTCGTGAAGACCACGCCCGGCGATGAGGGCAAGTGGTTCGCCGCAGCGAAGGACGCGGGCCTCTACGACGAGGCGCTCGCGCTGGCGAGCCGCACGCCGTGTGATCCGAAGACGCTCGCACGCGCGGCGCGCGACTTTGGCGAGAAGGAGCCCGCGTTCGCGATCGGCGCGGGCCTGCTCTCGCTCCACTGGCTCGTCCAGGGGTACGGCTACGAGATCACGGGCGCTGACGTATGGGACGCCTACCGCGGGACGCTGGCCGCGGCCGAGCGTCACGGCAGCAGCGCCGAGGTGAAGGAGCGCGTTCGCAAGCTGGTCGCTGCCGAGCAGGCCGGCGGCTTCGTCACGAAGGTGCTCGGCCGGGAGCTGGGGCTGTGACCCGCGCTCGCGACAGGCGTCGCTACCCCACGCTTACCGACGAGCAGTTCCGGGAGCTGTTTCGCGCGGAGAACCTTCCTCCGCAGCCCTGGCGCTACACCCTCACGCCGAGACTCGTGCTCAACCTCACCCGCGTCGCGGGCGCGGCGGGCCAGCGCGCGGACGAGCTCGGCGTTGGGCGCGGCGCTATGCTCGCCACCGTCTTGGGCCTCGAACGTGAGCAGGTCGGCGAGGGTCGCCTGTGTTTCCTCGATCTGCGACGAGAGCACGGCCTCCTCCCCACCCACGGTGGTCCGCTCGTATCGCCCGGTGGTCTCAGTGCGACGGCGTTCGCGCTCTCATCTCGGTCCCGTGGGGAGAGCTCGATTAGTATGGCCCTGCACCGCCGTATCCGGATCAAATCGGTGCGACCTTTACGTGCCCCGCGGTCGCGTAGTCGAGGATAAGCTTGTCCCGGGTCACGAGCACGAGATCGTGCACACGCGCGGTGGCGACGATGAAACGATCGGCGGGATCTTTGTGGAACGTCCCCGGCAAGCGGGTAGACTCGACCACGACCTCGAGAGGCAAATCCAGCATCACTATCCCCTCTGTGTTTTCGCGAAGCCACAGATCCACAGGGCGGGCGAGTTCGATCTTGCCGATGGAAACTTTGTGGGCGATCTCCCACGTCGAGATTTGACTCAAAAACACCCGCCCTTCGCCCAGCGCAGCCTCCAGGCTGGCCACGGTGGGTGGCGGGATTCGCGCCTCACCCGTCAAGAGCCAGAACCAGGCGTGCGTGTCGAGGAGATATCTACTCGCCAAGGGCGCTCCAGAGCTCCGTGTCGGGCACGAACGCGTCGTCTGCCACTCGGACGACGCTGCCCGTCGCCCGGCCGAATAGCGGGCTCGGCTTCGCACCGGTCACCGGCACCAGCTTCGCCACCGGGCGACCGTACTTGGTGACGATGACCTCTTCCTTCGTGCGTTCGACTTCGTCCATGAGTTCGAGGCATTTGGTCTTGAACACGCCCGCCGCAACTGTGGCCATGTCCATGGTCATACCATGGTCATGCGCTCGGACCAAGGAGCTTCCGCTTCGGGCCCTATTTGCGTTCAGGACTCGATACGTCAATTGGCCGGTCAGAGGGGGCCGAGCGGGCCGAGCTCGCACTCGAAGGGCAGGAGCCGGCCGCCCGGCTCGGGGATTGCGCAGGCGAAAACGGTGTTCGTCATGGGAGCACACACTGCCTGAGCGCCCGAACGCTCGCCGCGTGCGCCGACGAGACACTTGCGCGCGGCTGCGCTTTGGACAATAGTGAACCGCGTGGTTCAGTTTTCGCGCGACCGCCTCGATGCCTCGTTCTCCGCGCTGTCCGACGTGACCCGCCGCGGCGTGCTCGAACAGCTCGGCCACCGAGACGCGTCGATCACCGACCTCGCTGACATATTCGGCATGACCCTCACGGGCATGAAGAAGCACGTCCTTGTTCTGGAACGAGCCGGTTTGGTCGTGACCGAGAAGGTCGGGCGCGTGCGAACCTGCAAGCTCGGCGCGCGTCGGCTCGAGGAAGAGCTGGCGTGGATCGAGAGGTATCGCGTGCAGTGGGATGAACGATTTGACGAGCTCGATCGCGTGGTCGCCGAGCGTGTCGCCGATGAGCTGATGTGCACCGAATCGAAATGACCCAGGCCAGAAACGAAAGTGATCGCTGCCCGATGAAGAACCAAACAACTGCAGAACGAACGTCCGATCGCGAGCTCGTGGTGACGCGCGTCGTGAACGCGCCCGCGCGCATCGTCTTCGAGGCGTGGACCAAGCCCGAGCTGTTCAAGCGCTGGTGGGTGCCGAAGTCGGTTCCGATCACGTTGCTGTCCTGCGAGCTCGGCGTGCGCGTGGGTGGCAAGTACAAGCTGGTGTTCAGCGCGAACGGTTCCCCCATGGAGTTCTTCGGGACGTACACGGACGTGCAGCCTCACGCGCGCCTCGCGTGGACCAACGAAGAAGGCGGCCAGGAACAGATCACGACAGTGACGTTCGACGAAAGGGACGACGGCAACACTCTATTGACCGTCCATAACCTCTTTGCCTCGAAGCAGGCGCTCGACGACGAGATCGCCTCGGGCGGAACCTCTGCCCTGCCCGAGACGCTGGATCAACTCGAAGAGCTGCTCACGACATAGCGTCGGAGCACGACGCTCGCACCGACCTCTAAACGTCGGTCGGGGGTCATCGCGTTTTTTTGCGTGCCCCTTGCTGCGACTTGCGTTTGGCGGGGCTTGGCGAAGGCTCGACCGGCTCGGCCAAGGCGATGCGACGTGCGGCCTCAGCGGCCGCACGCACGAAGGGCGCGAGCAGGTCGGCCGGGCTCGCGTCTGCCTCCCACGCCGTCGGTGCGCCAAGCTGGCGCAGCACGGCGCCGTGGGCGACGGGCTCGTCGAAGCGAAAGTGCAGCGTGGGCAACGGCGCGCGCGGCTTGTCGTACTCACCCGCCTTCAGCTTGCCAAGCTTGACCGTGGGGACTTCCGCCGTCGCGGTCTCGGGGGCGGCCTTGGACTTGCCCCGCGTCTTTGTCGCCGCTTCGCTGTTGCCCCCCCGCGCGGCGCGGAGCGCGTCGAGCACTTGGTCCTTGCTTCTTCCTCGCAGCTCGAAGAGCAAAAATGGATCGCGGTCGAGCGCCTCACCCAGCACGTAGTGTGTGGCCGCCACGTGCTTGCAGGGGTCGCCCCAATCCGGGCACGAGCAGCTCGTCTCGAGGTCGTCACGTCGCTTGGGAAATAAGCTCATGCCCGCTTCCACGAAGACCTCATCGATTGCCTGGGGCATCTGGCCCGCGAGAAGTTCGGCGGCAAACTGCGCCTTTTTCGCCAGCCCGTCGATGGCCTTCTTCCAAGCGGGCGCGCCAAGCTGGGCAAGCTCGATCGTGATCTTGTAGGGCGTGGCCCGCGAGCCGGTGACCTTGGCCGTGACCTTGCCACCCTTGATGACGAGGTCGTGCGTGCGCCCCGCGCGGGCGTAGGTGCGGCCGCGGGCAAGCCGATTGGCGTCGCCGCTTAGCACCTTTTCGAGCGCTTCGATCCAACGCTGGCCCCACCAGGTGGTGCCGGCCTTTTTCATTCGTATGCCGCGTGCGGGTGGCGGCTTCTTCGGCGCGGGCTCGTACCACCCAAAGCGGTTCCAGCGGCTCATGAGCGCACCTCGCTGCGAACGCGGGCCGCGCGCGCCTTCGTGCGCGGTTTTGCCGGCGTGGACGAACCTCCGTCGTCCTCATCGCCGTCCGCCACGGCCCCCTCGGACAGCGCGAAGAGGTCGCGCAGCTCACGGCCGTCGAGCTCGGTGATCCACTGCTCGCCGGCGCCGACCACCTTCGACGCGAGGTCGCGCTTCTGATCGAGCAAGCGGTCAATCTTCTCCTCGACGGTCCCTGCACAGACCAACTTGTGGACCTGGACCGCGCGCGTCTGGCCGATACGATAGGCGCGGTCGGTGGCCTGATCCTCCACGGCGGGGTTCCACCAGCGGTCGAAGTGAAAGACGTGGCTGGCCGCGGTCAGATTGAGGCCGGTGCCGCCTGCCTTCACGGAGAGCACGAAGATGCGCGGGCCGTGAGGCTCCTCTTGAAAACGGCGGACCATCTCATCGCGCACCTTCTTTGGTGTGCCGCCGTGCAGGAACACGACCTCGCAGCCGAGGTGTGCGCCGAAGTGCAGGGCCAGCTTGTCGCCCATCTCGCGAAACTGCGTGAAGACCAGCGCCTTGTCCCCCGCGGCCACGGCCTCTTCGAGCATCTCGGTCGTGCGCGCCAGCTTTCCCGAACGCTTCGGGAGGGGTCCGCTTTCGCCGAGGTATTGCGCCGGGTGGTTGCAGATCTGCTTGGTGAACATGAGAAGCGCGAGCACGCGCCCACGCCGCTCGATGCCCTGCGCGGACGCAATCCGCCGCAGCTCCTCGTCCACCACCGCCTTGTAGAGTGTGGCCTGCTCGCGCGTGAGTGTGCAGACGACCTTCATCTCGTGCTTCGGAGGCAGGTCTTGGATGATGGTGGGGTCACTCTTGAGGCGGCGCAGGATGAAGGGCCCGACCATGCGGCGCAGGCGCGCGGCGGCGTCGTCGTTGCCGTAGCGCTCGATGGGGAGCGCAAAGTCTTTGCGAAACGTGTCGAGCGGGCCGAGCAAGCCAGGGTTGGCGAACTCGAGGATCGACCAGAGCTCGGCGAGCCGGTTCTCGACGGGCGTACCTGTCAAGGCGAAGCGGTGGCTCGCGCGCAAGGCGCGAGCGGCACGGGCCGTGGCCGAGGACGCGTTCTTGATGTTCTGCGCCTCGTCGAGTGCAGCCACGGACCAATCGAGCTCTGACAAGAGCTCGGCGTCGCGGCGTAACAGGCCGTAGGTGGTCACGACCAGCGTTCCCGGCTTCTTGGGGATGTCGCGCGCCGATTTCGCGCGCGAGGCGCCGTAGTGACGGACCAGGTCGAGTGACGGTGCGAAGCGCTCCACTTCACGTTCCCAATTTCCGACCACGGAGGTGGGCGCAATGAGCAATGCGGGACGGTTGTCGCGGCGGGCCTCCTGCTTGCGGCGCAGAAGGAATGCGAGGAGCTGCATCGTCTTGCCGAGGCCCATGTCGTCGGCAAGGCAGGCGCCGAGCCCGAGCGAGCCCATCGTGACCAGCCAGTTGAGCCCGCGTTCTTGATAGGGACGGAGCGTGGCCTTGAGCGAGGAAGGGGCGCCAAGCTCCTGGGTGCCGCCGTTTTTCAGGCGTTCCACCAGCTCGGCCACCACGCCTGAAGCGGTCACGGCCATCGAAAGCCCGCCCTGTCGCGCTTCGCCCGCGAGCACGGCCTTTAGGGCCTCGCGCACCGTCAGCTGCGAGGGGCCACCGGCCAGGCGCTTTTGGATATCGCCGAGCTCGCGGGGATCGATCGCGACCCACGCCCCGCGAAACTGCACGAGCGGCGCTTTTTGCTTCGCGAGCGCGTTGAGCTCCCGGGCCGTGAGGGGCTCGTCACCGATGACGGCTTCCCAGTCCACGGCGAGGAGCTCGTCGAGGGCGAGCCCCGCCGCGCCGGCGACGACCCCGGCGACCTTTTTGCTGCGCCCGCCCACGCGCATGCGCAAACGGAGCCGGCGCTGGCCGGCGGCCGTGAGCTCGCCGGGCACGATGACGCCGAAGCCGGCCTCTGCGAGCACAGCGGCGCCCTCATCGAGGAAGGTCCATGCGGTGCCCGGATCCAGCGCGACGGCCTCGGGGCGCGCGTCCTCGAGCGAGGTTGCGAGCGGAGCAAAGAGCCGCGCGGCCCGACCAAGCGCCTCGAGCAAAGATTCCTGAGGATCGCGAAACGCGCGCCCGAGCGTCTCGAGCCTGCGCCCCTTCGTTTTCCACACGTCCGCGGCCGGAACGAGCAGGCTGGGATCGTCAGGCGCCTGGAGCAAGAAGCGGAGCACGAAGGGCGCGCCGTCGTGCGCCGGCAGCTCGAGACGAAAGCAGGCCCGAAGCCGGTCGCGGGCGCCGAGGGCGGGCTCGCTCCAGCGCCCGAGCTCGTCCACGAGGGAACGCTCGGCGAAGCTGTCGGTCTCGAAGTCACTCTGGGCGCCACCAAGCGCCGCACGCCAGCGATCGGACCAGCCCCCGGTCGCGGTCCGCGCCCGTGAAGCTCGCCCTCCCGCGCGCGCGCCGCGGAGCGCCGGCGCTCCGCGCGCGGTGCGCACCAGCGTGTCGACGAGGGCGTCGAGGTAGGCGCGCACCAGCGCATCGGGGGCCCACACGGCGCCCGAGCGATCGCCCGCCACCGGCACGGCGTGCGCGGAAGGAGGCATGCTCTTTGCGATCGCCGCCACCTTCGCTGCATCCTCGCTGGCCGCGAGGGCCGCGGCCCAGCGCGCCTCGATGCGGCCGCCACGCCGTGAGATCGTGGGCACGACGCGCTCACGGGCCACCAGGTCCATGGCGAGCTTGCTGGCCAAGACCCACGTTGCCACGGAGCCGGGCAGGCTCTCGAGGTCCCCGGCGGGTACGGCCGTGAGCCTTGCCATGGTGTCGAAGAGCGGCAGCATGAGGCCTACGGTGTCGCACAGGCCTTCGGGCGCAACGAGGGCTGCCGACCCAGGCTTGCCGCCCTGTCCAAGGGCCGGCAGCCCGCGCGGTGCGGATTCGGGGCCCCAGAGAAACAGGGACTCGAGGTCTGGCAGGTACACGAGCGGCATGGGCGCCCCCTACATGCCACGGAACCCCCCATTTCGGGAAGGCCATGCTCCGTGCGCCCTGGGGGCAGGCGCCGTCGCTGGCCTACGTGCAGCAGCCGTCGGGCGGGTCGCCGTGGGCGCGGGGCTCGCAGCCCACGACGTGACGGCGGCTGTCGAGGATGATGTGGCAGCACGCTTCGAGCGCCTTTCGCACCTTGTCCCGGCCCCGCGCCACGCGCGACTTCAAGGCCGTCAGCGAGAGCCCGAGCTGGTCGGCCGCGTCTTTTTGTGACAGCCCCTCGAGCTCGGTGAGCGTGAGCGCGTCGCGGTCGGGTGAGGGCAGCCGTGACACGAAGAGCGCCGCGTAGCTGGCGACCTGGGTTGCGACGTCATCGTCGTTGTCTTGGGGATCGTGCGCCGGCTCGGGCGGCTCGGCCTGGGTGTGCGGGTGCCGCGCCGCGCTTCGCAGATGATCGACGAGGGCGTGGCGAGCCGTCTGGTAGATCCAGGGGCCCAGGCGCTGCTCGTCGCGCAGGGTGGGTAGCCCGCGCTGGATGCGGAGGAAGACGTCCTGGAGGACATCGTCCACGTCGGCC
Source organism: Myxococcales bacterium (assembly GCA_022184915.1). NCBI lineage: Bacteria > Pseudomonadati > Myxococcota > Myxococcia > Myxococcales > Myxococcales bacterium. The sequence continues at coordinate 1,108,433 of JAGTJU010000001.1, forward strand.
CCCGCCACCCGCTTGGCGAGAAACGGACGCAGCTTGGCCTCGAGGTCACGCCACGCAGGCTCATCCGCGAGGGTGGTGGGGTCGACGTTCGTGATCATGCGACGCCGTCCGGTTCGCAGCAGGAGGGCGCGCAGCACGTGCCATCGGGCTTCGTCGCCTCGATGAGGGCCGAGGCCACGAACTCCTCGAGGCCGGCGTCGGGCATCCAGTTGCGGATGTACTGCCGGCTCTCGGGTTTCACCGTGACCCGCACGTTCGCGAAGCCCGCTTCACGCAAAAGGGACTCCACGGTGGTCACGGCGGCGGCGCCGGAGATGCAGCCCGTGAGGGCCGCCACATCGTTGCGCAAGGACTCGGGCAGCGGCCGCAGGGCCACCACGTCCGAGATCGCCAGGCGGCCGCCGGGCTTGAGCACGCGAAAGGCATCGGAAAACACGGCCTGTTTGTCGGGGCTCAAGTTGATCACGCAGTTCGAGAGGATGACGTCGACGCTGCCGTCGGCCACCGGCAGGTGTTCGATTTCACCCAGGCGAAATTCGACGTTCGCGGCGCCCAGCTTGACCGCGTTGGCGCGTGCCTTCGAGACCATGTCCGGCGTCATGTCGATGCCAATGACGCGCCCCTTGGGACCCACCTGTTTGGCCGCGAGAAAGCAATCGAAGCCACCGCCCGCGCCGAGATCCACCACCGTTTCTCCCGTTTGCAAGGCCGCGAGGGCCTGGGGATTCCCGCAGCCGAGCCCCATGTTGGCCCCCTCGGGAACCGAGGCCAGATCGTCGGCCGAATAGCCCAGCGCCAGGCTGGCTTCGGCGCCCGGGCCACAGGATCCGGGTGTACAGCAGCCTCCGCTGGTGCTCCGGGCGATACGACCGTATTGCTCGCGGACAGCGGTGCGGACGTCGTCGTTCGTGTCTTTGGTCATTGTCATGTCCTCCACTCTTTAAAGACGGTCACCTCGACGAAAAGACGCAGGGCCACGCGAGAATTTCGGGAGGCGGGTGTCAGCGGGCCGGCGCTTCACGTGGGCTGGGGCCGCCCGAGACCATGCGCCATTCGCGCAGGGCGACCACCACGGCGGCCAAGCGCGCCGCATCGACGGGCTTGGCAACGTGCAGCTGAAACCCCGCCTCGAGCGCCCGCCGTCGATCCTCGTCACTGGCCAGCGCGGACAGCGCTGCGGCGGGGATGCGCCCCCCCCTTTCGGGCGTGAGCTCTCGGACCTTTTTGATGAAGCCTACTCCGTCGTCTCCCGGCATCGCGATGTCAGAAAGGATCACGTCGGGCTGGAAGTCTCCGAGCGCTGCGAAGGCGCGTGCCGCCGAGGACTCGGCGCGTACGTGGGCGCCCAGTTCAGCCAGCATCGCCGCGTAGGCTTCGCGGGTGTCGTCGTCATCCTCCACGAGCAATGTCTTGATCCCTTCAACGCCGTGTGCGACCTGGCTTTGCGCCGGGGGCGCCAGGGGTGTCGCTGCCGTACCTGTGGGGAGGCTGACGCGAAAGGTAGAGCCTCGTCCCTCGCCCGGGCTTTCGACCCTGACCTCGCCACCGTGAACATCGACCAGATGGCGCACGATGGACAGGCCCAGCCCCAGGCCGCCGTGGGTGCGCGTCATCGCGCTGTCCGCTTGCACGAAACGGTTGAAGAGGCGTGGCAACACTTCGGCGCGGATGCCCATGCCGTTGTCGCGAATGCTGAGCTCGGCGCGGGCGTTCGTGGTTTCGAGGCGCACCCAAATGTGGCCGCCGCGCGGGGTGAACTTTATGGCGTTCGTGAGCAAATTGTTCACCACCTGAAGGAGGCGCGACTCGTCTCCATACACAGCCCCCATGTCGCCCTCCACGACGAGGTCCATCGTGAGCCCCTTGGCCAACGCCGAAGGGCGCGCCACGTCGACCGCTTCGCGCACGATGTTTGCGAAGTCCACAGGGCCAAGGTCGAGGATTAGCTTTCCCGATACGATACGGGACACGTCGAGCAGGTCGTCGATGAGCTTCGCCTGGGCGTGTGCGGCCCGCTCGATGGAGGCGCTGGGACGGTCGAGGCGCGGGTTGTCCCCTGCGAGCTTTCGAAGCAGCTGCGCAGACATCAGCATCGTGCTGAGCGGTGTCCGCAGCTCGTGAGACAAGGTTGCAAGGAACAGATCCTTGGCCCGGGTCGCGCGCTCGGCCTCGAGGCGTGCTTGTTTTTCGGAGGCCAGAAGCTGGCTGCGCTCGCTCTCGAGAGACCGCAGCGAGGTCACGTCGTCGATCGCCAGCAAAATCATCTGCGCGCCCTGGCCCCACTCGATGGGGCGCGCACTGAACGAGAACGTCTTGGGGCCCACACGAGGCAGGTCGGCGTCGAGCTCGAGCGAGAGGAAGGCCTGGCGCCGCTCGACCGTCTGCTGCAAGGCGTCCCGAAGGGTCGGCAAGCTCCAGAACCCGTCTCCCAACTCCAGCAAGCGTTTTCCCGCGATCTTCGTGGGTACGAGCGAAAACGCGTCGTAGAACGCCGTGTTGGCCGAGACCACCCGCAGCTCGGCGTCCAGGACCACGAGGGCCGATTGCACGGTTTCCACGATGCTGCGGGCGTAGTCGCGGGCGGCCTCCGCTTCTTCCACGGCCCGCCGCAGAACGTCCACGTCCACGAAAGAGAGGACCGCCCCGTCAAGCCGGTTGTCGGAGGTGCGGTAGGGACGAATCTGCATGCGAAACCAACGCCCCCCTCGTCCTTGAACCTCCCACTCCCGGGGCACCAAAGTCCCCAGGACCCCGCCGATGCGCTCGGCGAGATTGTGGACATCGACGTCGAGCTTGAGATCTTCGATGGGCCGTCCCACGTCTTCCGGGATGAACCGTGCGATGTTGCGGACCGTGGGGGTGAAGCGACGCACCCGCAGGTTCAGATCGACGATGATCACCGGGATTTCGACGCTTGCCAGGACGTTGATGAGGTCATTGGCGACCTGGTCCAGCTCGAGGTTGCGGTGGCGGAGTTGGTCGTTGACGGTGCTCAGCTCCTCGTTCGTCGACTGGAGCTCCTCCTTGGCACTTTGAAGCTCTTCGTTGATGCTCTGCAACTCTTCGTTGGATGCGACCATCTCCTCGTTGGCCGTGGCGAGCTCATCGGTGGTCGCCTGGTGCTCGGAGATGAGGGACTGCAGATAGTCCCGGGTCGCGGTGAGCTCTGACTTGACCCTCTCCATTTCCCGAGGCGTCTCGGAAAGAGGCTCGGCCGCTCTTTGCGGCTGTCGGGTGCTCTCTTCGTCTTCGACATCCTTGTCCGTTGGCTCGAAGAGAACGAGGAAGCACCTCTCCGTGGACTCTCCCACAGAGGCCAAAGGCACGACTTCCAGGTTGACCACTTGCACCTCGGCACCGGAATGAAAGCGGAGCTTCTCCTTGCGAACGGCCACGCCTTCGGTCTTCGCTCGATCGAGGGCCTCGTGCAAGTGGGCCGCGAGCCCTCCTCGGGCCATCCGCAAGATGTTGGCCTGAGGCTGCCCCGGTGGCGGCTCCAGGTAGGCCCCTGTCCGTCCCCGAAACTGGAGGATCTCGAGCTGGCTGTTCACGATCACCCCCGGCGGGGCGTAGCGCGTGAGCATGAGATGATCGGCTTGACGTTCGGCCTCGCGCGCGGCCTGCCTTCGCTCGGGCGCCCTCCGTTCGGCGAGCGGGAGCTCGGGATCGCGGCCCGCACGCAGGGGGTGCAAGAGACCCAGGCTGTCACCCACCTTCACGAAGATGCGGTGCTCCTTGTCCACGTTCTCGAAGAGATCGCGGTAGCCCGTGATCGTCTCGCTCTGCCCGAGAAACAGGAATCCTGCGGGATTCAGGCAATAGTGCAGCATCGGGATCACCCTGCGCTGAAGCTCCGCATCGAAATAGATGAGAAGGTTGCGACAGCTGATGAGATCGAGCTTGGCGAAGGGGGGATCCCAGGTGAGGTCATGCTTGACGAACACACAAAGGTCACGGACCGAACGGACGATGCGATAGCCACCCTCGGCGGACTCGAAGAAGCGCCCAAGGCGTTCGGCAGGCAGGTCTGCCACCGCCGATTGCGAATAGACCCCGAGGCGCGCGGTATCAATCGCGTCATCGCTCAGGTCGGTGCCGAAGATCTTGAGTATGGGTTGAACTTGAGTTCCATCGAGCGCCTCGAGCAGGCTCATCGTGAGGGAATAGGTTTCCTCGCCGGTGGCGCACCCCGGGACCCAGATCCGAATGGAGTCGCCAGCGCCCTTGCGCTGGGCGAGCGGCTCGAGCACCTGCCGTTTCACGGCGTCGAACGCCCCCGGATCGCGGAAGAAAGATGTGACCCGAATGAGCATGTCGCGGCCGAGCGCGCGACCTTCGTCGACGTCGGTCTCGAGCAGCCGCGCGTAGTCCACCATGGACTCCGTGTGCCGGAGGGCCATGCGCCGCTCGATGCGGCGAAGCACGGTCGTGCGCTTATACCCACTGAAGTCGACGCCCGCGTGCCGACGCAGGGATGCGAGAAGCAGCGTGAGCGCCTTGTCCTGCACGCCGGGCAGGTCCGCAGCGGGCGTCTCGGCGTGCGGGGTGCACACGTAGGGATGCCCGCTCAAGCGGACGAGCTCTCTGGCGATGTCTTGGGGAGTGCCGCGAAAGTCCACGGCCCCCGAGGCCAGCGCGGCCTCCGGCATGCTCGGGAACTGCGCCGACGAGGGCTCCTGGGCCACCCCGATTCCCCCTTCGGCCTTGATGGCGCGAAGCCCCTCGGTCCCGTCGGCGCCCGATCCCGAAAGGATCACCGCGATGGCGCGCTCATGCGTGTCAGCGGCGAGAGCGCGGAAAAAGGCGTCGATGGGAAGATGAAGCCGCCCCGTGCTTTTGCGGGGCACCAGCGTGAGGATTCCCTCGCTCATGGTCAGGTCTGCGCCCGGGGGAATCACGTGCACCCGATCGGCTTCGAGCGCCATCCCGCTCGTGGCTTCTACCACCGCCAGCGGTGTGGCCCGGTCGAGCAGGGTTGTCAGCATGCTCGGTTGATCCGGGTCCAGATGCTGGATGACGACGAAGGCCATGCCCGAGCGCTCCGGAATGGCCGCAAGCAGGCTTTTGAGGGGTTCGAGCCCACCCGCCGAGGCGCCGATCGCCACGATGGGAAACGGTGTCATGGAAGTCACGGTGGGGCTCGAGGCCTCACCCTGCGCAGCGCCTTCCCCACTTGAGCGTTCGTCGACCGTCACTGTTTCGCCACCCAATCTGGTCGATACCGGATTGGGAAAGACCGAGGGAGAAGATGGACCTGCGAGGTCCAGGAAGCAAGAGACGTCACCGCTTTCTCTCGAGCGGGTCGGCCTCGCGCGGGGCACACCCTATCCGAGGCCAAGCTCCTGCTTCAGCCCCTCGAGCTTGCCGCGGATCGTGTCCCGTGCCGCGCGAAAGCGCGCCAGCATCTCGTCCCGCGGGACCGAGGGATCCCGGGTCGCAGGATCGGGGATGGGCCAGTGCAGACGCCGGGCCTGGCCGAGGTACACGGGGCAGACCTCCTCGGCGCAAAGGGTGATCACGGTGCCCACCGTGGCGGGGTCGATGGTCTTGACGGACTTCGAGTGATGCTGGCTGAGATCCACGCCCAGCTCGCGCATGACCTCGATGGCGTAAGGATTCACGACGCTGGGCTCGCTGCCGGCGCTTTGCACAGGCAGGGCGCCCCCGAAGATCATGCGGGCCAGTCCCTCGGCCATCTGGCTACGGGCCGAGTTGGCCACGCAAAGGAAGAGCAGGCTATTGGCTGTGGGGCTCATGCGGAGGTCTCCAGTTTGGGGGCGTGGGCAGGCTGAAACCAGCCCTGGGTTCGGTTCGCGAAGGCGACGAGCGAGAGCATGACCGGCACCTCGATGAGCACCCCCACCACCGTGGCCAGCGCGGCCCCCGAGGACAAGCCAAAGAGGCTGATGGCCACCGCCACGGCCAGCTCGAAGAAGTTCGACGTGCCGATCATGGCGGCCGGCGCGGCGACGTCGAAGGGCAGCCTCATCAAGCGTGCCAGCCCGTAGGCGATGGCAAAGATGCCGTAGCTTTGAATCAGCAAGGGAATCGCGATCAGCACCACCCGCCCGGGCTGCGCGACCAGGGTCTCGGCCTGAAAGCCGAAGAGCAACACCACCGTCAGCAGAAGCCCCAGGATCGACGTGGGCTTGAGCCTGGCCGCCAGACGCTCGATCGCCGCAGGGCCGCCCCGCGCGCGGAGACGCCTGTTGGTGAGGATCCCCGCCGCCAGCGGCACCACCACGAAGATCGCCACGGAAGCGAAAAGGGTTTCCCAGGGTACCTCGAGGTCCGTCACGCCCAAGAGCAGGCCCGCGATGGGGGCGAAAGCGAACACCAAAACGAGGTCGTTGACGGAGACCTGCACGAGCGTGTAGTTCGCGTCGCCTTTGGTGAGGTGGCTCCACACGAACACCATCGCCGTGCAGGGCGCAACCCCCAGCAAGATCATGCCGGCGATGTATTGCTTGGCGTCTTCCACCGGCAGCAGGCCGGCAAAGACGTGCTCGAAGAACAGCACGCCCAACCCCGCCATGGTGAAGGGTTTGATGGCCCAGTTCACGAGCAAGGTCAAGGCGAGCCCCTTGGGCTTGCGGCCCACGTCCTTGAGGCACGAGGGCTCCACCTTCAACATCATCGGGTAGATCATCAGCCAGATGAGGACCGCCACCACCAGGTTCACGCGCGCCCACTCGAGGCCGGCCACGCTTTGAAACAGCGCAGGGGCCACGAGCCCGAGGCCCACGCCCGCCAAGAGCGCCAGGCCGACCCACAGCGAAAGATACCGTTCGAAGATGCCCATGATGTTCGCCTCGTCCTTGGTTGCCTCGATGTTCACAAGCTGCCCACGAGCGCCTTGAACCGACGCAGAACGCGCGGGCTCAGGCAGTAACACACCCGGGGGCCGTCGACCTCGCCCTCTATCAGGCCCACCTCTTTCATGATCTTGAGGTGCTGCGACACGGTGGACTGTGCGAGGTCGAGCTCGTCGACGATCTCCCCACAGATGCACGTGTTTCGGCGTGCCAGGAGGCGCAAGATGCGTACCCGCGCGGGGTGGGCCAGCGCCCATGCGAGCGCCGCCAACTGTCCGTCCGCCTCGTCCCCCTCGACGGGGCGCAGATCCGGGCCGTCGTCGTCGACAGGCTCACAGCGGCTCGTGCTCACACGTTTCATCGTTAATCGACGATATACGTGATTCCCTTCGGCGACACAACGCCACGTACGCAGAATCACGAACAGGCGTGGAGGGGAGGTTGCCGAAGTGCGGGACCGCCCCACCCCCGTTTCGCTGTCGAAAGGGCCCCGTTACGATCTCGTAATCCCCACCTCCACCTCGGGGCTGGAGCCCAAAACACGAGTCCGGGGGCATGCTTGACTTGTCAGACGAGCCCTCCAAGATACGAGGATTCGCTTTCATTCGTCGATCCGCCATGAGCACGCCTGGTGGCCCCTCTTCTCGCCCCGTCCGTCGCCGCCGCGTGCGGCGGGGCGGTCACTTGCGCCCGCGGCTCGATGACTGAGGCGGCGGCGAAAGAGGTCCGCTTGGTGGTAGGCGTGGGGGCCTCGGCCGGAGGGCTGGAGGCGTTCAAGCGCCTGCTCTTTGGCGTGCCGTCTGACGCTGGCATGACCTTCCTGCTGGTTCAGCACCTGGACCCGCGCCGCGAAAGCCTGCTCGCCGAGCTGCTGACCCCCTGCACGGCGATGAGGGTCAAGCAGGCCGAGGCCGACGAGGCGCTCGAGGCGAATACGGTGTACGTGATCCCGCCTGATGCTTCGATGGCCGTGCGCGACGGAAAGATCGAGCTCAGCCCGCCCGTGATTCACAGAGGCGCGCGCTTGGCGGTGGATCACCTGTTTCGGTCTTTGGCCCGCGAGTACGGGCCGCGCGCCGTGGGCATCGTGCTCTCGGGCGCGGGCAGCGACGGCAGCGCCGGGCTTCGTGATCTCAAGGCCGCGGGGGGCATGGTGCTCGTTCAGGATCCGGTCACCGCCGCACAGCCGGGAATGCCCCAAAGTGCCATTGCGACCGGCGCGGTCGACCTCGTGTCGCCCATCGAGGGCATGCCGGTGGCTCTGCAACGCTTCGATGAGCTTCCCGAGCTCGTGCGCAAAGGCGCTCCCGAGCTGTCGGAATCCGAGCCTCCCTCTCCGCCGGCGGTGAGTGAGCCAGCCCTCGAGCGGCTTGCGACGCTTCTCGAGGCCACGGCAGGCTTCAATCTGCGCGCCTACAAGCGGGGAACCGTCGGCCGGCGGCTGTTGCGCCGGTCCGTGCTGGGGGGGCACGCGAGTGTCGAGGCCTACCTCGAAGGTCTCTCAGCCGCTCCGGCTGAACAAAAGGCGGTAGTGCGCGACCTGCTCATCAGCGTCACCGACTTCTTTCGGGACGCCGGCGCGTTCGAGGTGCTTCGCAGAAGCGTGATCGAGCGGCTGATCGACGACGCGCAGAGCGGCGAGAGCGTGCGGGTGTGGGTTGCGGGCTGTGCCACGGGAGAGGAAGCCTATTCGCTCGCGATCGAGCTTCTGGCGATGTCCGAGCGAAAAGGCAAGCAAGTGAAGGTGCAGGTCTTCGCCACTGACGTGGATGAAGAAGCGCTGTCGATCGCTCGCCTTGGCATCTACGCCCCCGGTCTCGTGGAGAGCGTGCCTCGCGCCTGGCTCGAAACCTACTTTGCGCCCGTTGAGGGACGCGGGTACCAGGTGCGGCCGGTCTTGCGGGACGTGGTTTCCTTCGCGGTCCACGACGTGACGAAGGATCCCCCGTTCTCACGGATGAACCTCGTGAGCTGTCGCAACGTGCTCATCTACTTGCTCCCGCATGCCCAGGAGCACGTGCTGGGTGCGTTGCATTTCTCGCTTTTGCCGCAAGGCACACTGTTCCTGGGCTCGTCCGAGACCACGGGCCCTCAACGGGACCTCTTCTCCACGCAGTCGAAGGCGTGGCGCCTTTTCAGGAAGGTGGGCCCCTCACGAAGCGTACGCCTTCCCACGGGCGCCTACCGGCCGTACGCGCCCAACGTCGCCGAGGCGTTTTCGGGTCGGGCTGCAGGGGACGGCCCCCCACGCCTGCCGCGTCGTGTGCCCGGGGCTGCGGAGCTTGCCCGGCGGGCGCTGATGCACGCCCGCATCGCGCCGAGCCTCGTCATCGCCGAGGGCGGACAGGTGTTGTACATGCACGGCGAGCTTCGTCCCTTTCTGCGCTTTCCCGAGGGCGAGCCTCGCTTCGAGCTGGCGTCGCTGGTATCGCCCGAACTCGCCACGCGTACGCGGGCGGCTCTGCACAAGTGTCGTCGGGAAGGCCAATCTGTCATGGCGTATTCGAGCCTCGAGGGCTCGAAGAGCGATCGGGTGAAGATCACCGCCACCCCGGCTCCGGACCTGGGCGAAGGCACCGTCATCTTGAGCTTCGAGCTCGTCAAGGACAGCGCCGCCCTCGCCATGCCGCCCGACAGCCCGGCTGAGGAGTCCGTCATCGAGCAGCTCGAGACGGAGCTGCGCGCCACCCGCGAGGATCTGCGCGATACGGTGGAAGAGCTCGAGTCATCGACCCAGGAGCTTCGCTCGGCTCACGAGGAAGCGATATCGATGAACGAAGAGCTGCAATCGGCGAACGAAGAGCTCGAGGCGACCACGGAGGAGCTGCGCTCTCTCAACGAGGAGCTGACCACCGTCAACGCCCAGCTTCGCGAAAAAGTAGATCAGGTCGAACGGGCGCACGACGATCTATCCAACTTTCTCACCAGCACCAAGATCGCCACGATCTTCCTGGACGAGCGGCTTTCGATCAAGAAGTTCACGCCGGCAGCGCAGGAGCTCCTGCAGATCGATCGGGCGGACGAGGGGCGCTTCGTGGGAGCCATTGCGCGAGAGCTGCTGCAGGATGGTTTGGTCGACGAGGTCAAGGACGTGCTCGAGAACCTCACCCCTCGTGTACGCGACCAACACACCCGGGACGGGCGCTGGATCACCCGGCGCATCCTGCCTTACCGCACCGACAAGCGCCGTATCGAGGGGGCCGTGGTGACGTGGACCGACGTGACGGAGCTAAAGCTCCTCACGGAGCGGCTCACCGTCAGGGAGCGCCAGCAGGCCGTGGTGGCGCGCATGGGTTTGCATGCGTTGGAAGAGACGAACCTTCAGCGTTTTTTCGATCAGTGTGTGGTCGAGATCCAGCAGACGCTGGACGTCGAGTTGTGCAAGCTCCTGGAGCTACAGCCCGATCACGAGGTGATGCTGATCCGCGCCGGCGTCGGGTGGAAAACGGGGCTCGTGGGGAACGCCAGCGTGCCTGCGGGCATTGGGTCACAGGCGGGCTACACGCTGAACGCGAAGGCGCCCGTGTTGGTCGAGGACTTACGGGAGGAACGGCGCTTTACGGGGCCACACTTGCTCCTGGAGCACGGTGTGCGCAGTGGCATGTCATGTGTGATCGGAGGGGCGGATGAACCTTACGGGGTCATTGGCGTGCACGCGCGGTCTCCTCGGGTGTTCACGCCGGAAGACGCCGATTTCCTCTTGGCGTGCGCCGCCGTCCTGGCCGCCGCCATTACAAGGCACGAAAGCCGCACACGCATGTTGCTCGAGCGTGCCGTGGCGGGGGCCCTCGTGGACGCCGAAACCCTGAGCGAGGCTCTTGCGCGCATCCATGCCGCGTTGGTGCGCGAGCTTGACGTGACGGTCGGCGAGTTCTGGGCGCCCGAGGCGGGAGGCGATTTCGTTCGCACGGAGTTGCTTTCGCCTTCTCCATCCGACGAGCTGCGGTTCGAGGCCGCGCTCGCCCCCGCGCGGTTTTCGCCAGGGCAGGGGTTCGTGGGTCGGGTGGCCACCAACCGGGCCTCGGAGTGGCTCTCGTCGCTCCAGAACCCGGCCCAGTTCGCCAGGGTCGACGCCGCGCGGGAGCTGGGGCTACGTTCGGGTTTGGCCGTTCCCGTCGTCAGCGGAGGCGATCTTTTGGGTGTGTTCACCGTCTTTTCGACCGCCCGCTTACACGCGGACTCTTCGTTCTTGCGCAGCCTCGATGGCATCGGCCGCTCGCTCGGAGATTTCGTGCGCCGCAAGGAGGTCGAGCGGCGCTACCAGACCACGGTGGAAGCCGCGCCGAGTGGCATTGCGGAGCGCTCCCTCGATGGACACCTCCTGCGGGTCAACGAACGCTTCTGCGAGATCGTTGGTTACCCGGCCGATGAGCTCACGCATCAAGGGTTTCAGCGGCTGGTCTACGCGGACGACGTGGCGCAAGAGGACCAGCTGTTCAGCAAGCTCCGGGATGAGGGCAATCCCAGTTACGACACGGAGATGCGTTATGTACGCAAGGACGGCGGGGTCGTCTGGGTGAGCCTGAGCGCCGCCCGCGTGAGCACGGCCTCTGGCCTTCCCGACCACGTCATCTTGGTGGTAGATGACATCTCCCAGCGCAAGGCGACGGAACAGGCCTTGAGGGAGTCTGAGGAGCGGTTCCGCCTCATGTTGCTGCGGTCTCCTGCGCCCATGATGGTCTACGACGACGCGGGGCGGGTGGTGGCGCTGAGCCGCTCGTGGGAGCGTGTCACGGGGTATTCCGTGGACGAGTTGCCCCGCGTGGAGGATTGGATGCGCCGGGTGTTCCGCATGAAGGACCCGGAGATCGAACAAGCCATTGTCGCCACCTGGTCGCAACCGGCGAGCGAGCGTGAGCGCGAGGTAGAGGCGTGGCGCAAGGATGGCTCCTCCACGACGTTGCTGGTGCGGGCGGGATCGTTGGGGAGCACCTGGGAGGGACGTCAGCTGCGTGTGGTGGCCGCCCTCGATATCGAGGAGCGGCGTCGGTTCGAGCGGCAGCTGCTCGAGGCCAGCCGCCAAAAGGACGAGTTCATCGCGATGCTGGGCCACGAGCTGCGCAACCCCTTGGCAGCCGTGCGAAGCGCCACGGAGCTGCTCAAGCGGACGGGGGTCGAGGACGCACGCCTCCAGCGCGTGTTCGGTGTGCTGGATCGACAGACGAACCACATGGCGCGCTTGCTCGACGGGCTCCTCGACATCTCGCGCATCATCCACGGCAAGATCGTGCTCGAGACGCAGATCGTGGATCTCTCGGCGCTGGTGCGGCAGGTGATTGCGGACGCGCAGCCACGCCTCGGGCCCGGCCAAAACCTGCGAAGCGAGGTGGCCGAACCTGCCTTGGTGGTGGAGGGCGATCCGGTGCGGCTCACGCAGATCGTGGACAACTTGATCTCGAACGCAATCAAGTACACGCCCGCCGATGGCTGTATCTCCGTCACGCTCACGGGGGAAGGCAGCGAGGCGGTCTTGCAGGTGAAGGACAGCGGCGAAGGCATCGATCCCCAGCTGCTGCCGAATTTGTTCAAGCCGTTTCAGCAAGGACATCAGAGCCTCGACCGGAAGCAAGGGGGCCTGGGGTTGGGGCTGGCGCTCGTGAAGGTGCTGGCCGACATGCACGGGGGGCAGGTGCACGCGCAGGGCGGGGGTGCGGGGCGTGGGGCTTCGTTCGTGGTGCGGTTGCCCCTCACCGCCAAGCGCCTGCCCATCGCTCTGCACGGGCGCCCGACGCCCGGGCCCCGCAAGGTGCTGGTCATCGAAGACAACCTCGATGCGGCCGAGGCGCTGCGGGACGCGCTCGAGGCCGAGGGACACACCGTGGTTTTGGCGCCCGACGGCCGCCAAGGGCTCGAAGCGGCACGCTCCCAGGCGCCGGATGCCATCTTTTGTGACATCGGCTTGCCCGATGGCTTCACCGGCTACGATGTGGCGAAGGCCCTCCGCTCGGACCCGCTCACCCGCGATCTCTATATCGTGGCGTTGACCGGCTACGGGCGCGACGAAGACAGGGGGCGCTGCGAGGCGGTGGGCTTCAACGTGCACCTGACAAAGCCGGTCTCGCTCGATGAGATCGAGGCCACGCTGGCCCGGGCGCCTTGCCACCCCGCCTGAGCGCGGCCCCACTCAGTCTCGCCCGCTGGCGGTGAACGCACGCACGAACGCGGTGGCGGGGCGCTCGCAAAGCTCGTCCCACTCTCCGATTTGGCTGATGCGGCCCGCCTCCATCACGGCGATGCGCGCGCCCAGCGCGTGCGCATCCCGGGCGTCGTGCGTGACGAGAAGGCTCGGCAGGGCCAACGCCTGCAGGTGGTCCCTCAGGTGGTTGCGAACCGCCTGGCGGGACGACACGTCGAGCGCGGCCAAAGGCTCGTCGAGGAGCAGGGCGCGGGGGTGTACGCACAAGGCGCGTGCGAGCGCGACACGCTGTTGTTCTCCGCCCGACAAGGTCTGTGGACTGCGGTGTGCCAGAGCCAAAAGCTCGAGCCCCGCGAGCGTCGTGTTCACCCGCGCGCGGGCCTCGCGGCGCGACAGCTCGGGGCTGGCGCTCGCGAGGGCGAAGGCCACGTTGGCCCTTACGTCGAGATGAGGAAAGAGAGCGTAGCTTTGGGGCACGTAGGCCAAGCGCCGGAGCTCCACCGGCACGTTGAGCTTCTGGTCCGTGTCGAGCAGCGTGGTGGCTCCCACCGTGATGCGCCCCGTGCGCACGGGCACAATGCCCAGGAGGAGCGCGAGCAACGTGCTCTTGCCGGCGCCGTTCGGCCCCACGAGCACGAGCGGGCCCGGTGCGAGCGCCAAGCTGACGTCCAGCTCCAGCGTGCCCACCCGCGCATGCAGGTGCGCAACCAAGGCGTCGTCGCTCATGTGCGCGGCTCCTTGGCGGCGGTTCGGTGGAACACGCCGCGCACGCCCAAGAGCAAGGCGAACGCCACCACCACCAGAATCACCGAGAGCGCCTGGGCCGCGCGCAGATCGGAGGCGAGCGCCGTGTAGATGGCGAGCGGCAAGGTCTGGGTGTGGCCTTCGAGGTTGCCCGCGAACATCAAGGTGGCGCCGAACTCGCCCAGCGCCCGCGCCCAGCTCATCGCCGCGCCTGTCACAAGGCCAGGGCCCGCGAGCGGCAAGCCCACACGTATGAACACACGCAAAGGAGAGGCCCCGAAGGTGCGTGCGACCACCAAGAGGTTCGGATCCAGGCGGCGAAACGCGGCCGTGGCGGCTTGAAGAAAGAAGGGGGCGGAAACGAACGTCTGCGCCATGACCACGGCGGCCGTGGTGAACGCCACCGACCAGCCTTCGGGGTAGGCCCAGCTTGCAAGCAGGCCGCGCCGACCGAAGGCCAGCAGGAGCGCCACGCCGGCCACTGCGGGCGGAACCACCATCGGCAGCTGCAAGCAGGTCTCGAGCGCCCGGGCCCCGGAGGTGCGGCTGTGTGCCAGCACCCACGAAAGGGGCGTGCCGAAGCCCAGCACGAGCAGCAAGGACAAGGACGTGGTGGACAGGCTCAAGCCCAACGCCGGCCAAACGAGAGGGTGCCGTAGTCCTTCGGCCAGCTGGCCCGGCGAGGCGGTCACGAAAAGCGCCAGCAGGGGAACGAGTAAAAACACCACCAGCAACGCCCCGAGCGCGCCCAGCAGCAGGCGCTGCCCCTCGATCTGCGAGGGCCACCGCCGCGGCAGGTTCATGGCGCCTCCGCGGGCTCGAAGCCCGCACTGCGCAGGATGCCCCTGCCGGGCGCCGAGCGCACGAACGCCACCCACATCCGGGCCAGCTCGCGCTGCGCGGCCTCTTCGGCCACGGCGATGGGGTAAACGGCCCCGACGCTGTAGGCGGAGGGGATCGGCCGCTCGATCACGGTCGCCGCCGCCATCCGGGCGTCCGTGCGGTAGACGATCCCTGCCTCCGCTTCGCCGAGCCGGACTTTGTTGAGAACGTGTCGCACGTTGAGCTCGTGCGAGACAATCCTATCCAAGACCTGCGCCCGGAACGCGGGCCCCAGCACGGACGAGGCCCTGTCGAGGACCTGCCGTGTGTACCTTCCGATCGGCACCTCGGGGGCGCCGACGACGAGGCTGCCTGCGAAAGGAAGGTCCTCGAAGCGATGCAAGCGGCTTGCGGCCTCCAGGCTCACCACGAGCACGGGTTCATTGCGGGCGAAGACGATGGGCTCTCTGATGAGGCGTGCGCGCACCAGGGCCTCGACGTGGCGCTCATCGGCCGCCGCGAGCACATCGAAGGCGGCGCCGTGTTCGATCTGAGCACGAAGCTCCTGGGTCCCCGCGAAGTTGAACGTGACGTGAGCGCCAGGATGGGCCTGCGTGAACGGGCGCGCCAGGGCACCGAAGACGTCACGTAACGAGGCGGCCGCGAACACCACGAGCTCCCGCTGCGCCGGGGCGGGCGGGGCGCGGTCGCGGCAGGCCAGCCCCACGAACGAGAGGCAGACCGCCCCGAGAATGAGCGTGCACCGCGCAAACCGTGGGGCATGACAAGGGGCAGATGGGAACGTCCGAGGGTGCATGGCTAAATCGTCCCCGTCACCTGGCTGTAGACGTAAAGCGGATCGCCGGGGCGCGTGCCCGGGGCCGTTTTTGCAAAACGACCTCGCCACAGGATCGCGGCGCCGAGCTCGAGGCTGAGGTTGCCGGGCACCACCTGCCAACGGATGCCGGCCTCGAACTGTTGGCCAATGAAGCGTCCGGCGGCGCCCGTGGGATCGCGGAGGCCCGCCGGACCCCACGCATCACGTGCCGATGCGAGATACGCCAGACGGAACGTGCCAAACGCGTCGAGGCGCTCGTGGGGTGTCAGGTTGAAGGCCAGACCAGGGCTTTCGAGATTGCTACGGGCAAGCGCACCCCAAAGGCTGGTAGGCCCGAGATCGAAGCGGCGCGCCCCAAAGAGCGTATCGAAGCGTCCGTTCACCCGGTCGCTGGGGTCACCATCTCCGCTGGCCCGATCGTAGACCAGGATCAGCCGCGGCCTGGGGGCGAGCCTTGCCTCGTAGCCAAAGGCCGCATGCACGAAGCTCGCTTCGTGACGAAGATCCGTGACATCGCTCCCGGTGAGGCTTGCACGTGATCGTCCTCGCTGCAGCATCAGCTCCAGCTGAAAGTCGAAGGCCCCGGCGATGGGCTGACGAAACAAGCGCACGCCGGGGGTGAACACGCGGCGGTTCTGCGAGGGCTGCCCGGCCCGATCCGCTTCGTGCAGAGCGAAGACGTAAAGTTCGAGCGCGATCCCAGCCCCGACCGCCGAGGACGCAAGGGCGCCCCAGAACAGGGCCCCCGTGGCCTCGCGGTCAAGCGCGAAGGCGTTGTTCGCGAGGGCGTCGAGGCCCGTGGGGGATCTTTCGACCGGCAGCACCGCAAAGCAGGTCACCTGCTGCGTGGCCGCGCGCCAGTCGACGTGAAGGCCCGTGAAGCCGTTGATGGTGTTGCGATAGGCGTTTCTCGCGGCCAATCGGCGGCTGCCGAGGTCCAGCGTGAGCCGCCCCGCCGAGACGGCCAACGTATCGTGGGCCGCCCATACGTCGTGCGTGCGGTAGGCCAGGTACGCGCGCAGGGGCTCGGCGGCGTTCACCAGCGTGGGGGACAAGGGCGTGCCCTCGCGGGCAAAGGCCCGGGCGTCTTGAAGCTCGAGGCCCAGCGCCCAAGGCCCGGCGCTGAACTCCGCGAACACGAGGGTACGCAGCACCAGGGCCGTGGCGTTGGGACCGGCGCTGGCATGAAACTCGTTTTCCAGGTGCTCGAAGCGGCTACGCTGCTCGAGGCCGAGACGCACCCCGGGAGGCACACCCAGCGCCGGCCCGATCCGCAGCGGTTCTTCCGCGGCCAGCCCGCCGTGACACGGGGCAAGGGCCAGCCAGGTGCCAAGGAGGGCACCCACGACCATCCTCGTCGACTGCGAGGCTCGGCTCACGGCGACCCTCCGCCCCCCCTCACCTCGGCCGCGAGCCCTCCCGCAGGTCGGGCGTCATAGCCGAGGCGATCGAGCTCGCGCCGAAACGGGGCCGAGACCAAGGTGTCGAAGAGCCTCTCGAGGCGCACGTCGCCCGCCTCGGTCGCAAAAAAGGCCACGTCGTAGCGCTCCTCGGCGAGCGGGAGGAAGTGCAGTCCGAAGGTGAGGGCCGCATCGCGGGTGGTAACGCCCGCATCCGCCGCTCCCCGCGCCACGGCACGCGCCAGGTCGAGATGCCCCGCCGCTGCGTAGTGCGCCCTCCGGGCCACCGCCAGGGCCAAGCCCTCCTGGCGCAGGTGACGTTCGAGCAGGTGCTGCGCGCCTGCCCCCGGCTCTCGTACCGCCAGGCGCACCCCACGCCGGGCGAGATCGGGGATCCCCTGGATCTTGCCTCGATCGCTCGGGCGCACCACGAGACCCACCTGCCAGGTAGCCAGGGTCACGAGACGAATGGGCTCGGACGCTTCCAGGCGGCGCACGTGGGCCACGTTGGCCTCGCCCGTGCGGGCGTCTACGAGGTGAAGACCGGCGAGCAGGGTGTGCCCGCGGCCGAGCGCCGCCAGGGCGGCGGTGCTCGTGCGAGGCACCCAGGAGAAGGTCCCGGGACCCTTCGCCCGGTTGAGCCGATCGGCCAAAACGCCGAGCGCGCTGGCGCAGCCGAGGAGCAGCACGTGGTCCTCGAGTTCGCGGAGCGGGCGCAAGGTCTCGACCTCGGCCTGCGTATCCCTGCGCCGCGCGAGCAGGGCGTCGGCGGCCGCGGGCCCGGCTTCGGGCACCATCGCGTGGCCTATCCATCGCCCGCGCAGGCGCGTGAGCTGCAGCCGCTCCGTGCGGGGGCCTTCCGCCAGCTCGACCCCCAGCGCGGGAGGCCCCGTGACCGGGCCTGCGCCGAACAGCGCTTCGACCTGCGCCTCGAGGGCTCGGGCCAGCCGCAACGCCACGTCGACACCCGGCACGGCGCGGCCTGCCTCGATGGCCCCCAGGGCTTGGCGGCTCAGCTGGACCTGCGCCGCCAGCTTGGCCTGGGAGAGGCCCAGGGCTACGCGGCGCGCGCGCAGGTGCGGCGGAGGAGGCATGGAAAGCAGACCTTACATGACGGAAAGTTGTCTTTCCACGGCCGGCGCCGCGAGGGGAGTGACGACGGCAGCCACCCCGGGTCACATCCGGGACGGGGCGGACCTTGCCTTCGCGGCCCGAGATCGAAATGATGCCGGCATGAAGACCCCGCCCGCTGCCGCGTTTACCACCTCCCACCCGCATCGCCGTCACGTGCTCGGTGTGGGGCTCGCGGCAGCGGTAGGGCTCGCCTCTGCGCCGGGCGCCCACGCGCGGCCCCGCAAGGTGCGGCCCCGCACGACGTGGCTGACCTACGCGATCAACGCCGAGATGTTCTGGAAGGACTTGCCTTTCCTCGAGCGCCTGAACCGCATCGCCGACGCCGGGTTCACGCACTTCGAGTTTTGGGGCTACGACAAAAAGGACATCGAAGCCGTGGCGGCTCTGTGTGAAGAGCGCGGGCTACGTCCCGTGCAGTTCGTGGCGGGCTGGGGGCTGGCCTCCGAGGCGGCGCGCGCCAAGCTGCTTGACTCATTGCCGCGGGCGGTGGCGGCCGCCAAACGCCTGGGCGCCACGATGATGACCGTGGTCGCGGGAAATCAACTGCCCGACGTGTCCCGTGAGGAGCAGCTTGCCGAGGTGGTGACCACGCTCGAGCAAGCGGCGCGCCTGGTGGAGCCGGAAGGACTCACCCTCATTCTGGAGCCGCTGAACGTGCTGCGGGATCACCCGGGGCAGCTGGTGGTGACCTCTGCCGATGGCGCCGCGATCGTGCGGGCCGTGGCGTCACCGTCCGTCAAACTGCTCTTCGACGTCTATCACCAACAGATCAGTGAAGGGAATCTCAGCGGCAACATCGCCGCGTACAAAGACGAGATCGGCTACTTCCAGATCGCCGACCATCCAGGGCGCCACGAGCCCTTCACGGGCGAGATCAACTATCCATTCATCCTGGCCGAAATCGAGCGCAGTGGCCTCGGCAAGCCCGTGGGCCTCGAGCTCAGCCCCAGGGCCGAGCCGAAGCAGGCCCTGGCGGCAGTCCTCGAGGCTGACGCTCAGGCCCGCCGGCTGGCCTCCCAAAGACGAAGCTGACGGCGCCCGTTACGCCACGATGAGCCCGCGGCTCGTGCCGTCGGCGGGGTGCTGATTGGTCATCTGCTGACCCACGACC
Organism: Myxococcales bacterium; assembly: GCA_022184915.1. Taxonomy (NCBI): domain Bacteria; kingdom Pseudomonadati; phylum Myxococcota; class Myxococcia; order Myxococcales; species Myxococcales bacterium. The sequence goes on from JAGTJU010000001.1 coordinate 1,127,433, forward strand.
GCCTCGGCGATGGTGTTGTAGAACTTGGTGGCGTCCATCTCGTTGAAGTTGACGCCCGCCCCGATCTTCAGCTTGCCACCGGCGCTCGACCAGAGGTGGAAGATGTCCTTGAGCGAATGGCTATCACCCCCGTCGCCGAGCTCGGTACCCATGAGAAAAAGCATATTCTCTAGCACCGACTTGCCGTTGCCATCCTTGGCTGCATCCAGGCGCTCCATGAAGTACGCCGCACGCGACATGACGAGATGCGTGTGCTTTTCCACCCAGTCGCGTGACTTGTAGCCGCTTCCGTAGGAGACATCTCCCCCCCAGCCGTGCCAGTACTCGTGTGCGGTGACCGGGTCGTTGAAGGTGATGTTGCGGCCACCCCAGCTGTAATCGCCCTTCACGTTGATGCGCTCGCCTCCCGACGTGAACTGGATGTTTCCGAAGCGGGTGCGATCGCAGATCACCGCCATGGAGTAGATGTCGGCCATGCTCTTCCACAGGCGATCCCAGTCGGCCCAGGCCAGCGGGAAAGACTCGACGTCACCGTCCGATTTGCGCTGCTGAATGGCGTCGAAATTCGTGCCGGTGAATGTGCCGGGCGCTGCCGGCTTCACGCAGGTGGCGTACGTCAGCGCATTTTCCACCTGGTAGGTCGCGTTTTGCATCGCATCGCCGAAGACGGAGAGCTCGAGCTCGCGAATCTTGTCGAGGTGATCCGCCAGCTGCGTGCGTGAATCCGCCCCGAGGTTGCCCGCTTCGCTCTTGAAGAAGTCGAACTGCGATTTGACGGTGTCCAGGATCGAACGCTTGATGTGCCGCTCCCGGTTTGCCGCACAGGCCGCGGGGTCGGGCATGGGGGGCGGCGTCGGCGTCGGCGTCGGATTGGGGGTCGGATCAGGCTTTGGGTCGGGGGTCGGGTTGGGGTTTGGATTGGGGTTGGGATTTGGGTTCGGATTGGGCGTCGGGAGTGGGTCGACCCCGGGTGTGAAGTTCCCGAACACGCGATCGAAAAGCAGCTGAGGCACCCGGTACGGGGGCTCGGTCACACCGCCATTGGGCCGGTAGGTGTGGTTCTCGCGCTGGCCATTGTTGCGGTGGTACGTTCCCGCGACCAGCGTTTTGATGGCCGTGGGCGAAACGGTCCCGTGGAGTTTGTCCAGCACGAACTGGTCGATCGTGGCGCCGTTGTTGTCCACGCCGCGGAACACATAGTGGCTCCCCGTGTCGTGGTTCGCGGCGTTGGTGGACGTGCCGAGGTTCAAGTTGCGGGAGAACCCTATTTTGCTTGCGAAGGGGGCGAGCGGCGCCAGCGCGCCCTGCAGCCCGAGAGCGGCATGTTCGGGGCGCACGCCCAGGCCGAAGAAGAAGGTGATCACCCTCATGGGTGGCGTTTCCCCGGCGCCCCACACGCTCCTCGTGTGCATGGCGTCCAGAAAAGGCAGCCCGATGGCGATGCTGCCCGCGCCCCGTAAAACGGTGCGACGGCTGAGGGCCTTACGGTAGCTGAGCGCGCGTTTCATGGGTTTTCCCTGCGTACGAAGAGGAACGTGGGGTGCTTGACGACGGCGGTCAACAGGTCCGCGTAGCGCCCATCCGTTTTGGCCATGGCCCGTTCGAGGTCGGCGATGGTGCAATCATCGAGACCCTCGAGGGCTCTGCCGATGGCGAACTGGAAGGGCTTGCGCACCAAACACTGCTTGACGTCGTCGCGCTTCGCCAGGAGCGCCAGGAACTCGTCGAGGTTCGCGTAGGGTTCCGAGGCGTCGAGATTCTCGGGATTCGGGATGTTGCCGTCCGTGCGGGTGGTGTGGCCCTTGTCGTCTTTCGTCCGAAACGCCCCGATGCCATCGTAGGGCTCGAAGACGAACGACAGGGGATCGAACTGCGCATGACACCCGCTACACTTGTCGCTGTTTACCCGGTACTCGGCGAAGGCACGCTTGCTGGCGTTCTCGAGATCGCTTGGGGGTTCGACGTTCGTGCCCGGAGGCGGTTTGCCGACTGTGCCGCACATGAAGTTGCGGAACACGAAGAGCGCCCGCGAGACCATTTGCGCATCGGCGTTGCTCCCGCTGCGCATCAGAACGCCCGCCGTGGTGAGCACACCTTGACGTTGGGGTTCGTTTTTGAGGTCGTAGGTTTGCCAACCATCGCCGCGCGAGGTGAGCCCGTAAAGCTTCGCGAGACCCGGGGTGGCCTCTGTGGTGGACGCCGTGAGGAGGTCGACGAGAGGGCGCCCGTCTTTCCAGGCAATCTTCTCGATCATCCGCAGCACTTCCTCTTTGGCTTCGGTCTGCAAGCCCTCTTTCCACTCCGGGAAGCGGGCCGTGTCACGCTGCACACCGTCGAGGTCGTCGAGGGTGAGCCAATCGTTGGCGAACCGAAGCCCTGCCTTCGTACCTGCAGCCGTGGCGACCAGCCGCTTGAGCTGCTTTTCGCGCTCGTCCGCGTTGCTCAATTTGCCGGCCGCCGCGGCGTCCAAAAGAGCGTCGTCGGGGCCGGCGCCCACCGCCAGGAACGAAAGCCGCGTGGCGATTTCGTAGTCGTCGAGGCCTCGGAAGGGGCCCGTGCCCTCGCTCCGCTGGCGCTCCGAGCGGTAGAGGAACTGAGGCGACTGCAGCAGCGCTTCGACCACCATCTTGGCTCCCGAAGCGAAGTCCTCCCCACAGGAGGCGGCGGTGGCGAAGAGACCTCGAAAGGCGGTGATCTCGGTGGGTGTCAGGGGACGGCGGGCCAGGCGGAGACCCACGCTTTTCACGAAGGCCGTTTCGCAAGCTTCCGTTTTGTCCGTGCAGGTCGTGTGCTTGCGTACGAAGGTGGTCAGGCTGTTGCCGGTGCTCAACTTGGCGGCCGCCTGCGAGGCCAGCTTGCCGTAGAGCTCGACGCGCTCGTAGGTGGGGCGAAGGTCCTTCGCGGTGTTGTAGAAGCTCTCCGTGCGAAGCTCGGGCGGAAGCAGGGCGGCTTCGGCCGACATGTCGAGGCCCAGCGCCACGCGGACCGACTCGACGTATTCCCAACGTGTGAGGCGCCGCGTGATCGCGGGGCCGGGGTCTCTGACGGGGTCGCTGCAGGCCCCTGCCGCAGGCGGGTCATCGACCACCGGCACGGCGGGCAGCGAGGTGCCTCCCGTCCCGCCAGGGCCTGCGCCCGGATCGGACTCATCGGTGGCCTGGCCCTGGCAAGCGCTCGCCCCGAGGAGGGCCAGCAGGAGCAAGGACGTAGGCCGGAAAAAACGGCCGAACGCGTTCATCAGGAAGTTAGTGGCGGTCATGGCAGGTGGGGGCTCAAAAAACGCTGGCCGCGGCGTGGGGCTTCGCGGGCTCCCTGGATGCCGGGGGGGGAGGTTGACGGGAGCGGCGGCTTTCCTCAGGATGCGGGTGAGGAACGACATGACCAACTCTTTTTGCTCTAGGGCTTACGTGTTCAAGGTGGCTTTCGTGGTGGGAGCGCTAGGTCTCGCCGGCGTCCTGGCCTGTTCGGACGACGGGGACGACGATGGCGAGGCGTTGTGCCTGAAAACCTGTGACAAGGTGGCTGCGTGTAACCCGGGCGCCGAAAGTTTCCTGCAAGCGTGTAAAAACCAATGCCTCGCGCCGACGCCTGGAGGCACGATGACCTGCACGAACGCCTCGGCCATCGCGGCCAAAGCGAAGGAATGCCTGAACGCAACGTGTGCCGCATGGGAGTCCTGCGTGGCGGCGATCCCAGCTTGCCAGGGCAGCCCTGGGGGCACGGGCGGGGTTCCTGGGACCGGGTTGCCGGGCACGGGCGGGGTTCCTGGGACCGGGTTGCCGGGCACGGGCGGGGTTCCTGGGACCGGGTTGCCGGGCACGGGCGGGGTTCCTGGGACCGGGTTGCCGGGCACGGGCGGCAGCGCGGGCATGGCCACCGACTGTAGCGTGTGCGCGAAAGCAGACGCCTGCTGCGGAGCTCTGGCGAACCTTCAGGGGCAAAACGTGATGTGCACGCTGGCGACGACCTGCGCGGAGGCAGGCGACAACAAGACCACCGCGATTCAAGCCTGTGAGGCCGTGCTGGCCGCCGCCAAGCCTCTCAACCTGCCCGCCTGCAACTGAGCCGGGCCTCGGCATCTACTGGACCTCGCTCCAGCCGAGCAGGCGGTAGATGCCGGCACCCACGGCCGCCACGGGGCTGGCCGTGCCCGCCGAAAACGACGCTTCGATGTCGGCAGCGATGTCCACCGTGCCATTCGAGCTCACGATCAGGATCCGGCCTCCCGCCACGACGGGGCTCGTCACCGGCTCGTCGGCCACCTTCAGGCCCTGAATCTGCGACACCTTCTCGCCCACGATCTCGTGCAGGTTGAGCCAGGTCGTGCCCTTGGTACATCCCTCGCCATCGGGCGCGTACCACATCGACATCATCTGAAAGCCGCTGCCGTCCTTTTTGAGGATGGCCAGCGGCGTGCCCGTGGGGCGCGCCGTCACCGGCATGAGGGCCGCGCAGCCGCCGCCACTGGTGGTGACCGCGCAGAGCTCGGGCGCGCCCACCGTCATCACCAGCTGGCCTCCCTCGCCGAACTGGGTGTCGGCCGTGGCTTGGCCCAGATCGTCCTTCACCTCTTTCCTGATGACGAGCTGCGAGGGCGGGAAGGTGAACGTGTCGTCGTCGAGCGTCGAGTTGGTCACCTGAACCAGATAGGCTTGACCCTCGTTGTTGCTGGGGTCGTCCCGATCCAGCTGCACCACCGTGGGTGCAAAGTGAAGGGGGTGATCGCAGCCGAACGAGGTGACCTTGCTGAGCTTCTGCGCATCGTAGCGCCACAGACTGCCCCAGGTGTCTCCGACATAGGCGGCCCGGAGCCGCCCCTTCTCTTCGGTGCCGAAGTTCTTGGCCGTCGCGATGTCGGCCAGGATCGTGTACTCCTGGGGGCACGAACTCCCGGCCGTCGCCGCCTGGGAATCCAGGATCTCTCCGCTACGCGCGGACGCGGAGATGATGCGTCGCCCCTGTGTGGTGGACGAGCCATCAACCCGGTATCCCGAGGCAAAGACCAGCCTGTGATCATCCATCGCATCCGTCTTGTTCAAGTAAAACCCCGGGACGGAGATGGTTTGTCCCACGACGGCGTCATAGCTGCTCTTCAGATTGGCGTCGTGCGAGTGCCACAGGGGCATCACGGGCGGTTCCGCGAAGCCCAGCTCACCCAGGGGATTGGTGATGTCGAGCACGAAGAGCCCCGAGCCCCCGTAGCCCTCGTTCATGACCAGCAAGGTCTTCCAGACCGCCTGCTCCTTGTCGGAACAGTTTTGGACACAGAGGTTTTTGACCTTGGGTGAGTTGGCCAGCCCGAAGATGTGCTGGTGAGGATCGGGCACCTGCCCCCCCTGCACGTAGATGCGGGTGATCGCCTCGAACTGGCTGTAGGGCAAAAACGCGAAGGCCTCGGAGCCCGCGGGGTACGTGTTGCCGGCGATCGTCGTATCGTCGGTGAAAAACGCGTGCAACATGCCATCGCTTGCCCCCACGTAGGTGAGGTTCGGGCGGTTTTTGTTGTTGAGGAAAAAGGCCCGACCGCCCGGTAGCGGGCTGTCTCCAGGTTGACCCACGTCAATCGGGGTCGAATTGATGAGCGCACCCAATACCGCGGGGTTTCCGGATTCGGGTGCGCTCAGCGTGAACTTGACGATCCTCTCGGCCTCTTCGGGATCCGCTCCCAGCCCGAGCGCGTGGAGGGTCTCGCGGTTTTCGATCCTGCCCGCGTCGTCGATCTGCACCTTCACGACGTTGCCGTCTCTCGTGCCCACGTAGAGCCTGCGTTGCCGCCAATCCATCATCTTGAGTTCCTCCCCCGCGTCCCACACCAGCGCAGGCGGATTCACCGTGACGTCGTAGGCGAGCAAGTGGCCCTCCCACGAAGGGAAGTCGACACGAGAATCCAGCGCGTACTTGCCCGACTTGACTCCGTTCGACACCTGGGTGCCTGCCGACGCGGTGGCCGGTGAGGTGGAGTAGCTGCCCCTCACGGCGTCGTAGATGGCGTTTTGCACGGCGGCGAGCAGCTGCTCTTCGTTGGTGGCCACGAAGGCAAAGGGCGCGGCCCCATCGTTGCCTTGATCCGTGCCCCCCGCCTTGGCGACGTTGTCGTTGATCACCCGGGCGGCGCCCACCGCAACGTCCGACGAGAAACCCACGACGAAGGTGCGCACCCCCAGGTTCTTCCGCATGCGGTGGGCGGCCAGTACCACCTTGCAGCTGCAGCCCGCCTTCTCTGGATCATCGGCCGCACACGCCGTCTCGGTGCAGCCCGTATCCCCGGGGCCGTTCGCCTCGCCATCCGTGATGAACAGCACGTAGTTTTGTCTACACGTGAGCTCATCAACGGCCCTCAGATCGTCCATGTAGTGGTACGCGCTGCTCTTCTCGCTCTTGGTGCCGTCGTTTTCGAGGGTGCAACCGGAAGGCGTGCCGCCGTAGGTGATGAGCCCGCCGTACGAGGCATTGTTCAACCAGTCGAGCACCTTCAAGGATGAGGCGGTCGCTTGCGCTGTGGTGGCCGTGGGGTTGATGAAGGGAGAGAGGTTTTGGTCCCAACGGCCGCCACAGGTCGCGTTACAGGCGTTCTTCGTGCAATCGGGCACCTTGATGGGAGGCAAGGTGCCGCCATTGTAGTAATCGGGGCGAGCCTCGTAGTAGGCATAGGCCTGACCTGCCGAGACGGTTGTTTTTCCGAGGTAGGAGGAAAACGTCTTTTTGGTCGTGCTGACGGTGCCTCCGGTCGACGTGTAGGTGTAGTAACTGCCGTAGTACATGCCGGTGCCCACGCTCGGGATCTCACAGAGATCTCCGCACCAGGCGACGTCGTGCGAACTCTTGACGCCCTTCTTCTGATTCACCGTGTACTGGCTGTTGTTTCCGCTGGCGAGCTTGTAGGCGGTTCCGTTGTACGTACACGTCGTGGCGGGTCCGGATGTCTTGTCGTAGCAGCTCTTGCCGAGCTGGGTGGTGTTCAAGAAGACCGTTTCCGTGATCGGTTTTGGATCGCTCACCGCGTAGTAGGGAAAGTAGTCCGCCTGGTAAAAGGTCATGAGTCCCAGGTTCACCACGCTGGCGTTTTGCGAGAAGACCCGGCCAAGCGTGCGTTTGGCGATCACCGTGCGGGACGTGGGGTTGCCACACACGTCCCCGGAAGGGCAGTCGGATTGGGAGTTGCAGAGGGACTGCGCAAGCTGGCACATCTTGAGCGCCCCCGGCTTCTCGGCACCCTTTTGGCAAACGTCACCGAGATCCGGGCTCAGGCACGCGTTGGTCACGGGGATGTTGCAGGTGTTCTTGACGGGCTTGCAGGCGTTTTCGACCTCTTGGCAGGTGTTGCCCGCCGAATAGATGCACTTGTTGTAGTCGAGCTCGCAGTAGTTCGTGTTGCCGCCGCACTTGTTGGTGGGGATTTGGCAGACGTCCACGTAGCTGTCGTTGGCGACGTCGCCCACCTTGCAGTTTGCGTCCGACGTGCAGGCCGCCTTGGAGAACTTGCAGGTGCCCACCGTGATCTTCGGACAGTCTGCGTTTTTTGTGCACGCTTCCCCCGTCGAGCAGGACTTGGTGTTCGGGCACTCGTTGTCGAGCAGGCAGCCCCCTTTGGGCGTGCCGCCGTAAGCGCAGCTGCCCTTGCCCTTGGCCCCGCAGTTCTTGTCCGCGGTGCAGAAGATCTTCGGGCTCTTGCTGTGCTGGCACCAGCCGGCTTTGCACGCCTGCCCGGGGTTCGAGCAACCGTTCGCGGTCTCCGCACAGTTGCCGCGGGCGGGGCAGATTGTCGTCGACGAACAGCTGTCTCCCGAGGCACTGCACTTTCCCTCGCCGTAAGGCTGACAATCGGCTTCATTGCGGCACACGTACTTGCCCCGGCTGCAGGTGCCCTGCGTGGGACAGTCGTCGTTGCTGGTGCACTGCCCCTTGCCCACCTTGCAGTAACGGGTCTGGCAGTCGGCATCGGATTCGCAGGAGCGTCCGGATGCGCTGCAGACGCCGGCGGTGGCGCTCCAGCCGCGGCAGTTCTTGCCGTCGTCGCAGTCCACACCCACTTCGCTCGCGTAGGTGAAGGGGTTGCCCGGAACTCCATTCATCGATCCCGACGTGTCGAGTACGATGAGCATGTTGGGCTTGTGGATTTGCCGCGCGATCGTGTTGAGGGGGTTGACGCGGGCAAGGGCGCTCCCCGGCCACGGCGGACTGACCAGAAGGGCGGCCACTACCATCGCCGCCAGACTTCTCGAGAGGGGAAGGTGAGCACCCACGGCCTTTGCCATCGACCCTTCTCGGTAGTTTCTTTAGTCGAATATATGTTAATTCGGCTTACAGAAGGATGCGGTGTCTGCCCCGGGACCGCGGGTGGTGGTCAAACGCGCGCGCTACTGGGGCCGGACGACGGGAACCAGCGCGGGGTCGGCCTTGCTCGCCTTGGCGGCCCGGGCGCTGGCCACACCGAGGCTGGTGACGAGGGCGGTGACGGCCAGGGCCGTGACGCCTACGGTCACGTTTCCAGCACCGAGCAGCTTGAGTGCGGACGCCACCAGCACCACGATGAGCGCCGGCCGGAGCACGTGGTCGGGGGCGCGGGATGAAAGTTTTGCCCCGATGAACACGCCGGGCACCGCCCCCAGCAAGATCGAACCCGTCAGCGCCAGCTTGAAGTCGCCCAGCCACAGGTGGCCCAAAGCCGCCGAGGCTACCAGAGGGACGGCCTGAACCAGGTCCGTGCCCACCAGGTCCGAGAGCTTGAGATGGGGGTAAAGCAGGAGCAGCAACACAATCATCAGGGAGCCGGAGCCCACGGAGGTCATCCCCACCACCAGGCCTCCGAACGCGCCGATGGCGATCGTGCGGAGCACTTTCACACGGGTATCGACGGCCTGATTCGCCTGACGTCGGCGTGTGAGCACCGGACGGAGCAAGATGCCGGTGGCGGCCAGCAGCAAGGCCACGCCGAGCCCGGTCTTGATCCACTCTTGTAGCCCTTCGCCCACCGCCACGCGTTTGAGCAGCCAGACCCCCAGGAAGGCACAGGGCAAAGAGCCGGTCATCAACCAGCCCACCAGCTTCAGGTTCACGGTGCCTTTGCGCAGGTGCACTCCACCGCCGATCGGCTTCATGACCACGGACGCCACCACGTCGCTCGAGACCGCCGCCAGGGGCGGGACCCCGAAGATCAGCACCAGCATGGGGGTCATGAGGGCACCCCCGCCCACCCCGGTGAGGCCCACGATGAAGCCGACGATGAGACCGCCGAGGGCGACCACGAAGTCCATATCGCGGACTCTAGTCTAGTATTCGAGACATTGCAAGCGGGCGCGGAAACGGGTTCCCTTGGTGCGTCGCATTGGTGCGCCGCGAGGCGCTGGCGAGAGGCGTGTGCCGAGAGGCGCCCACCGGCACGAGGCGTGCAATCGGACAGGGCAGCAAGGAGGGTCGCATGAAACGCCCCAGGAAAAAAGACCGCCCGGAAGCAGAGACGCCGGTGACGGCCTCGCAGCGTCCCCCCAAAGAGGAGGGGCGCTGGGACGGGGTCGACGAAGCCTCGTGGGAGTCCTTTCCGGCCAGTGATGCGCCGGGCACCTGGGCCGGCCCCGACCTGCCACCTAGGTTGCGGGCGCGCGCGCGCACAGAACCCACGTCGCCGCCGCCGCGTCCCAAATGACGGGGCGTGAGGCAGCTCGTGGCCGGGCCACCGGCTCAAGCGCACGCCGTCATCTGCCGAGGCGTGACCAGTGCCTCACGAAGAAACGGCCCTGTTGGCAAGCCGTTTCGTGCTCCTGCGCGCGGTGGGCGAAGGGGCCGTGGGCGACGTGTGGCAAGCCCGCGACGAACGCAGCGGCGCGTTGGTTGCGGTCAAGCGCCTGAAGGCGCCCGGGCAAGCGGCCACAGCGCGCTTTTTCCGCGAGGTGCAGGCGCTCTCCGAGCTGCGTCACCCGAACGTCGTGAGTTACGTCGATCACGGGCTGACGGCGCGGGGTGAGCCCTATCTGGCGATGGAGTGGCTCGAGGGAAACGACCTCGAGGTCGCGCTGCGGGCGGGGCGCATACCCATGGATGCGGCGCTGACGGTGCTCGAGCAGGTTTTGTCGGCCTTGGCCGCGGCCCACGATCGGGGCCTGGTGCATCGGGATCTCAAGCCCGCCAACATTTTCCTCTGCGAGGGCCGCTTCGACGCCGTGAAGGTGCTCGACTTCGGGGTGGCGAAGCGGTTGTTCGAGGTGGCCGAGGCGGGCCCGGCCCTGGCCGTGGGCACGCCGCTTTACATGTCACCCGAGCAGGCCCGGGGCCTTCCCGACGTGGATGGGCGCTCCGACCTGTTTTCGCTGGGGGCGGTGATCTACGAATGCCTGAGCGGCACGAGCCCGTTTTGGGGTGAATCACCACGGGCCGTCCTGGCCAAGGTCTGCGTGGAGGCGCCGCGCCCCCTGCCGGACTTGGTTCCCGGTGTGCCCGAAGCCGTGGCGGCGCTGGTGATGCGCATGCTGGTCAAGGAGGTGGCGGCGCGGCCGCGGGGGGCGCGGGAGCTTTCCGAGGACCTCGCGCCTTGGCGTCGCGGAGAGCGGGTGAGGGTGGCGTCCTCGTCCGACGCGCTTTCGTCCGACGAACGTCGTCTCGTGGCGGTGTTGATGGCGCGGCGCTGCGACCCCGAGGCGCACGCGCAGCCCTGGGCGGGCCTCGAAAGTGTGCTGGCCGGGCTCGAAGCCCAAACGCAGGCCTTGGTGGACGGGACGCTGCTCGTGACGTGTGACCAGGGCCATACGACCCTCGATCTTGCGGATCGAGCCGCAGAGTGTGCGCTGTCGATCCGCCGACGCTGGCCGGATGCAGCCGTTGCGCTGTCCCTCGGCAAGGCGGTGGTGCGGCAGCAGATCCCACTGGGGCAACTTCTCGACGAGACGAGCCAGAGGCTGGCGACCGTACCCAGCGGGTGCATCGGTGTCGACGAAAACACCGCCACGATGCTCGCCCGTCGCTTCACGCTGCGGGTGGACGGCGCAGCTCACCACCTCGAAGGGAGGGAGGTGCCGGCCGTCGGCGTGGGCCTACCTTTCGTGGGCCGGGACGCGGAGCGTGCGCAGCTTCGGCGCGCCTTCGCGCTCGCGCGTCAAGGGCCGCGGGCGGTGGTGGTTGAAGGTCCTGCGGGTCTGGGGAAGACGCGGCTCATCAGCCAGTTCCTCCGCGAGCTCGAGGAGGCCGGCGAACGTCACCGCACCTGCACCGCGCGTGGTGACGTGCTCAAAGCCAAGATGCCCTTCGGCGTGGCGCGCCAGCTCGCGACCGACTTGTTGGCTTTTCCTCACGACGCCAGCCCGGCGGTGCGGCGGCACGCCATCGAGGCGTCCTTTGCGACACCGACTGCGCATGAGGCGGGCCCCTCGTACATTGCGTTTTTGGCCGAGTTTCTCGGGGCAGAGGCCAAAGACGCCGACGAACTCCTCCTGCGGCCGGCGCGCTTGGATCCACGCCTCATGGCGGAGCAGCTGGCCCTCGCATTTGCGGGACTCGTGACACGGGCCTGCACCGAAGCCCCGCTTGTGATTTGCATAGATGACTTGCAGTGGGCAGACGCAGCTTCGATCCGCCTCCTCCACCGGGCGCTCGCGGAGGGACTGACGCTGCCGTGTTTGCTCGTGGGGCTCACCCGACCCGGTGAGCCCGGCCCGCCCCTGTCGGTGCTGCCGGACGAGGCCAACCAGCGGATCGTCCTCGGGGCGCTTTCGCGCGACGAGGCCGGTGCGCTCACGAGGTCGCTGGCACAGGAGCATTCAGCGGACACAACTGCCTGGATCGCGAGCCGCGCCGAAGGGAACCCGTTTTTCATCGAAGAGCTCGCGCGCACCTTGCGACAGCGCCGGCGCACCGAGATCCCCGACGCCATCGTGGGCACCGTGCAGGCGCGGCTCGATGCCCTGCCCGCGCCGGCGCGGCGGCTCTTGCGTGCATCCAGCGTGTTCGGGCGGCGCTTCGAGCCCGCCGCCCTCGTGCCGCTCGTGGGCGAAGACAACGCTCCCTGCCTCGCGCCGCATCTGGATCTGCTCGTGGCCGAAGAGATCTTGCAGCCCGACGAAGGCGGGGCGTACGTGTTCCGACACGAGCTCGTGCGCGAGGCCGCTTACCAGAGCCTGACCGAGGGCGATCGCGTCCTTGCGCACCGCCTGGCGGGGCGCTGGTTGGAGGCCCGGGGTGGTTGTGAGCCCGCGTTGCTCTTCGAACACGCCCGCCGGACCGGTGACGGTGCGCGGGCGTGTGGATTTGCCGCCGAGGCGGCCACGAGCGCTTACGCTACGGGTGATCTCGAGGGGGCGATTGCCCTGGCCGCCCAAGGCCGGACGAGCGGCGCCGATCGCACGCAGGTGGGCACCTTACACCTTCTGGAAGCGAAGGCCTTGCGATGGCTCGGGCGCATCGACGAGGGCTGGGGGCCAGCCGAGGCCGCGATCGAGCACTTCTTTCCAGGGAGCCGCGACTGGTTTCAGGCGCTCGAATATGGCGCCTTGATTCTGGGCGAGTCGTGTCGCCTCGAGCCGCTGTCGATGCTGGCCTACGAATGCGAAGAGACCCTGCCCCACGATCGCCCCGCGGCTCAGGCCCGTCTGATGGCGCTGGCGTCCATGGCGGCGCCGCTGCTCAATTCTCCGTTCGCGGAGCAGGGACAAGTGTTGCTCGAGACCGTGAGCGGCGCAGCGTCGGAGGACTGCACCCCCAGCGTACGCGCGCGGCTCTTGTGGATCCTCGCGCGGCGGTCCCAGAGCCGGGGCGCTTTCGGGCTGGCATTGACCCAGCTTCAGGCGGGACTCGAGGCCTGCGCTGCGGCGGGGGACGATCTGCTTGCAGCCGAAGTGATGGCATCGCTGGCTTCGACGTTGCTCGATTGCGGTGCCTGGGATGAGGCACTGCTTCACCTGAGACAAAGCCTGGCGTTTGCCCAGCGGGTGCATTCCAAACTGCTCGAAGCCCTCTGTTGGGGAAACATCGGGATTGTCCACCTCCGGCGAGGTGAGGTGGCGCGGGCCGAGGAAGACATCGTCCGCGCCCGCGCGTTGCTCGAAGGGCTCGGCGCCACCTTCGTCGAACGGGGGTTGGGTCTTTACAACGCCCATGTTTGGATCGAAAGCGGGCACCCGGAGTCCGCCTGGTCCGAGCTCGAGCCCTTTGTCGCAGATCCGACGTTCCTGCCTACTTTGCAGCCCTACGCCCTGGCCTTGGCCTCGCAAGCGGCGCTGGCAAAGGGGCGACAGGCCGAGGCCCTATCGTATGCGCAGGCGGGGCTTGCTTTCATCGAGGACGAAGGGGTGATGCCGGAGGAAGGCGAGATGCTTCTGCGCTTGGCCCTCGTGACGTGCCTTTCGGCTGCGGGGCGCGAGGAGGAGGCGGCCGCCCAGGTAGACAAGGCCATTCGTCTCCTCCAAGAGCGGGTCGCCAACATCGACACCCCCGAGCTGGCATCCGCCTTCATGGCAATACCCGTGCATGCCGCGCTCATGACCTTCCGAAATCGGAAGTGCCCTCCGCAGGTGGGGCGGCTATAGTCTCCGGCCCGAGATGCAAGCGCCCCCCGAGTCCGTTCCCAAGCGCCTCCTGGGTCTATGCCCCCTGCTGGGGGCGGCGCTGGGTGTCACCCTCGTGTTTCTTCCCCTGGCGCGCCAGGGCCTGCCCGCTGTGGGGCGCGCGCTCGTGAGCTCACCGATTCTCGTTTTGGTGGTAGCCGAGCTGATGCATTTGGCGTTCCTCACCGCGCTTTGGCTCCGTTACCGCCCCGTGGCGTTGCCGCCCGACGAGGCGCTGCCCGTGCTCACCGTGATCATCCCCGCGTACAACGAGGGGCCCATGGTGGAGCAGAGCATTCGGTCCGTGGCAGGGGCGAATTACCCCCACGACAAACTGGAGATCCTCGTCGTGGACGATGGCTCCCGTGACGACACCTTCTTCCACATGGAAAAGCTTCGAAAGCTTCATCCCCAGGTGGTTCGTCTCATTCGCTTTCGGGGCAATCAGGGCAAGCGGGCCGCGCTGCGCACGGGGTTCGAAAGCGCCCGGGGCGACATCGTGATCACGATCGACTCCGATAGCGAGATCGAGCCCGATACGCTGCGAGCCTTGGCGGCACCCTTCTCCGATCCTCGTGTGGGAGGTGTGGCCGGTTGGGTGAGGGTGCTCAACTCGAAGCCGCTCATCGGGCGCATGCTCGACGTGCAGTTTACGTTGAGCTTCGATTTGACCCGCGCGGCCCAGTCGATCTTCGGTGCCGTGTTCGTCTGTCCGGGAGCGCTCTCTGCGTTTCGTCGCAGCGTGATCTTGCCCTTCATGGACGAGTGGGTGAACCAGAGTTTTTTGGGGCGCCCCGTGGGGCACGGTGAAGATCAGGCGCTCACGAACATCGTACTCAAGGCGGGTTTCCATACCGCCTACCAGCGCAACGCCGTGGTGTGGACGTTGGTGCCGCAGACCTATCGGCAGCTCACCCGCATGCTCACGCGCTGGGATCGCAGCTATGTCGTGGAGGGATTTTCTTTCGCGAAGTTCATGTTCACGAAGTACCGCGACGGTAACCGCGTGTTTCCCATCTTGGGCTTCTTCGCGAGTACCTTCCGGCTGTTTTACGTGTTCGTGGGGCTCGTGGCCCTTCCGGCGGCCTTGATCCGCCGCCCGGACGTGCTCGTGGCCGGCTTGGCGGCGGGGTTCGTCATGGCGGCGCTGTCGTCCCTCTACTACCTGCGGGCGCGCCCGGGATTGCGCTTTTTGTGGGGCGCGGTGTACGCGGTCTATGCCTTCACGGCCCTCTTGTGGATCCTGCCCTACGCCATTGTCACGGTCCGCGACGAGCGCTGGGGCACGCGCTAGCTTCGTCCCAACTCTAGAGCGCCGCCCCCACGCGGGGAGGCAGGCAGGAAAGCCCGTCGTCGGTGCGGTCGACGAAGCCCGACGCCACGAGGCCTCGAGGCAGCTTGTTGAAGGGAACGGGGCTCTGTGCGAGTTCACGCAGCGCCGCCGGAAGGCCCATGGATCTATCCAAGAGCGACCGCACGAGCGCGAGCTGCGCATCGACACGGGCGGGCCCGAGCGCGGCATCGATGCCTTCAGGTGTGAGGTTCGCGCGGCTTTCGGGGGTGACAAGCGCTTCGTCGAGGGCGCTCAGCCCCTGCTGCAGGAGCAGCGGATGACCGCCCCACAGATGGGCGAGCGCGCGGCGTGTGTCCTCCCGCTGCACGTCGAGGCTGGCGATGAGCGCCTGCCGGGCGCCTTCCTGATCCTCGGCCAGAGGCTCCAGGAAGACGGGACGTGTGACGTTGCGAAAGTAATTCGAGCCGGGAAGAGACTCGTCTCCGAACAAGGTCCACAGCGCGTAGATGGGGGTGATCCCGGTGGACGCCTGAAAGACGAAGCGCAGGGCCGAGATGAAGGGGCCCCTCCAAGGCGCGGTGGTCACGGGATCGACGTCGTCGAAGAGCAGACAGACGCCGGGCGTGCGCTGCGCCGCCTGTGCGAGCGGGCCAATGAAGCGCTCGAATCCGCGAGGCGTCATGGTCTCGGGCGCGGGACCGTCCCACGAAGGCGCAGCTTGGAGCGCCCCCGCCACAGGCGCGAGGAGCGGGTCATGAAGGCGAGGCGAGGCCAAGAGGGCGTCGCGGATCCTCGTCACCAGCTGGCCCACGAAGGGGTAAAAGCCTTCTTCGCTGGCGTAGTCGCGGAGCTGCGGAAAGGTGACGGTGGCCGTGGTCAACTGCCGATCCCGATCCAGCTTGGCCGCCAGCTGGGCAAGCAAGCTGGTTTTGCCCATGCCAGGGCCCCCGACGATCGAAACCCCGCCTTCGATGGCCACGCTGCCTTTGTCAGCGGTGACCGGGGATGGAAAGAGGCGCTCGATTTCCAGGACACCTGGGTGCCGCACGACGAAGCGAGGATCGTCGGCGGCGAGAGGATCCTGGGTGAAAGGTGAGCGCGGCGTGGTCATGAAGCTCAAAAGCCCATCAGGGAGTCGCGGCGTGTCGTGGCCAGAATGCGACGGACCACGGATTCGGGGAACACGTAGGCCTCGGGATCCAGTTGACCGCCTTGTGCTTCCAGGATGCCAATTTCTCCCAGCATGCGCACGATGTATCCCGCGGCCTCGGCCGCCCGCCGTCGAGACTCTTCGGGGCCGAGCAGGTTCGCAATGCCGGAGCTTTCGAACTGTGAGAGCGTGATCTGCGCAGCTTTGCGTTTCAGATCGGTGACGGACATGCGGCCTGCCCGTGCCAGATCCCTCAGCAGAACGCCGGCGGGGTTGTGAGCGTCAGCGATCTCGGATTCCACCCAGACCCGCAAGGGCGCGCCATCTTCTTCTTCTCGCCGAATGGCGGCCGTGGCGCCCTCGATGCCTATTTCCACGGCGCCCAGGCTGCCCTGACGCGCGCGCTCGGGATCGTAAAGCTCGAGGACCGCAGAGCCGATGCGGCGGACGAGGATCGGGATCCCTTGCGCCTCTTGCACGATGAGTTCGAGCGCGCGAATCCGCAAAGCGGATCCCCTGGCGGGCGCCGAGGCCCCGCATCATCGCAAAGGCGGCCTCGACCGGGAGCCTGGGCACGAAGACGCTGGGGAAAGCGCCGAGCAGCGATTGGTTCGACAACGTGGTGAGCGGAGCCCAGAGCAGCGGATGCAGGGCGCTGCAGAACAACACCCCCACGCGATCGCCTCCCTGGACCATCTGGGTATCGTTCAGGACCGCGCGGAGGCGACCCACCACCACCGAGATCACGTCCACGGCGTGGGCGATGCGATGAGGACCCACGCCGATCGCTTGCTCCACCTCGTCCAGGATCACGAGCAAGTTCGCGGGGCGATCGCCGCCGGCCTTGCGGCAGGCCGAGACCAATCTGCGCATCCAGTGGGACAGGGCCCCGGCGTCGAGCTTGTCGCCGGGAGACGGAGGTGCGGGCACGTCGCGCTCCACGGCGGCGCCATGGACCTTGAGCGCCGAGCCGTGCAATTGCTCGCAGACGTAGCGGAGAATGCCATCGGCCACGCGGGACGGGTCGTCGGTCGAGGACACTTCGTGGTGAAAGCCCGCCAGATCCACGTAGGCGTAGGCGCCTTGCAGGCGCCTTGCCACCTCGAGCGCGAGCGAGGATTTCCCAAAGCGGCGCAGTCCCGTGACGATGGTCCAATGCCCCGCCTCGCAGGCGGAGATGAGTCCCGAGACCAGGCGTTCGCGGTTGAAAAACTGGCTCGACGACACGAGCCGTCCGCGCACCTCGAAGGGATTGCCGCGCAGTGAGGTCTGTTCGATGAGGTCGAGCAGGTCGTCGCTGGTACGAATCCAACGCAAGCGCTCCACGGACAGGGGCAGGATCTGCATCGCTTTGCGCGGGCCCCGGGCGGCCCAATCCAGGATGGCACGCACGGCCCCGAGGTCGGGCGACGCGCCTTCCTGATGGCAGAGGATGGCCAACTCGGCGCCCTCGGCACGGGCGCTCAGGGCGGCGCGGGTCACGTCCCGTGCGCTCACGAGCGCACCGGGCTCCGCGCGCGTGATCACAGCCGTCGTGCCCCAGCGCTCCCACGCGGCCTCTGCAGGCAGCTTGACGCTGAGGTGACTCATGCGTGAAGGGAACAAAAAGCGGCTCGTGGTGGCTGCCACGGGCAGCCCCATGCTTACGAGGTGGCCGCGCAGCTCTCGGCGCCACGGGCCAAAGGCGCGCAGGGCGCCCAGGAGCCGTAGCCCCCAAAACAGGCTCACGACGAGACCCACGAGCCCCAGGGCCATGGCCAAAACCACACGCTGAAGGTTGCGCCACCGGCTCTCGAGCGAGCTCAGCAACACGCAGTCGTAGCGGAGCGCATCTTGCGGGCTGCCTTGCCGGCAGGCGCGGCAGGTTTGCCCCGGAAGCCCGAGCGCGTCGCAGGCCTCCTCGCCGCGCAGACGGCGCGTGGCCCACGACACAGGCACCAGGGCCTCTCCGTGACGAACGGCTTCGGCCGGAAGGCTTTGGCCGCCATCGAGCCGCCAGGGGCTTTCCGCGAGGTCCTCCCCGGCGGCGCGGGCCACGCTGCCGACGTGGCGCAAGGCGGCCGGAAAGTCCTGCGCCAGTCCCACCCGGGCGTCACACAGGACCCGCAGCGTACGCGTGGGCCGGAAGGCCGTGTTTCGGTTCACGCGGACGAGGGCTTGGGCCGTGGGGGGGCCGGGGTACGAGCCGAGCGCACGGGCGTCGTCGCCCGCCCACAGCGCCCGGACGAACTGTGCGCAGGCCTGCGCCACGGTCCCTTCGGCACCGGCCTCCGCGGTCTGAGCGTGGGTGAACCAGTCGCGCAGACGCTGGGCCACGGTTTCCGGCAGGGCACACGACGTGGGCACAGGCAGCGTGCGCAGCGCGTGCACGGTCTCCAGACACTCCGACAGAGGACTGCCAGGGGCCAAGCGGGCGCGCAGGCCGTCCACGTCGCGGAGCCCTCGCGTGGTGAGCTCCTTGGCTTCGGGAAGCCGCTCGGCGAACCACTGGGCGAAGCGCTGCGCCTCGGAGTCAGGCTCGGCCAGGTAGCAGGAGACGAGCTTGTCGTAGACGGTCCCCATGATGTCGTCCCAGTCCGCGTCCGCGACCGACGCGGGTGAGGCCGGAAGATCTCGAAGCCAGCCGTGGACCACCTTGCGCTCGAGCTCGGCGCAGGGGTCGAGCCAGATCTCCTGCACGCGTTGGCGCACGATGAGCGGCGCGCTGCTCTCGAGGAAGGCACGCAGCTTGCGGGCACGGCTACACTCCCGCAAGAAGGCGCGGCCCTCACAATCAACGACGTCCTCGAAGCTTTGCACCAGGCGCAACGCCGCCGATTGCCGAGGCCCAAGACCCGCACCCCGGGCGGCCAAGACGGTTTCGGCCTCCGAAACGAAACTCTCGTCAAGCTCGGCCGTCGAAGAGAACCACCCGTCGAGCGCACTGCCACCCGCGCTGCGCAATTGCTTGAGATGCTTGGGCGCCACCAGGCGAACCGCTTCGATCAGCAAGCGCCGGTAGGGCAGGAGCGTTTCCGAGCGGCCGCTCCCCATGAGCCGTCTCAGCGTGGGGGCTGGGCCGGGGCCAGGCGAGGGCGGGGCAGGCCAGGCATCGGTTTCCCCCGCGGACCAGGCCGCGAACTGGCCAAGCGCCGCGCGGGCCTCCGACCAGCTTTGCACGAGATCGTCGAGCTGCTTCGATGCCGCCTCCGAGGTGCACGAGCCGATGGACGGCAAAGGCACGCGCCCGTCGAGAACGCTCAGGACCAGCGACCCGCTCGCCGTGCACAGGGCGGTGCGTTCGTCGAGCGCGGCCTCGAGTGAGGCGCTCGTGTTTTTGTAGGCCCGCTCGGACTTGCGCAGGTCTTCCGCACACTCGGTCACGTCGCGCTCCAACACGGCCCGCTGTCGGGTGCAGGACTCGAGCTGCTCCTGCCTTCGTGCGATCTCTCGGCGTTCGGCGTTGCACGACGGCGCGGCCTCGGCAGGCTTGGGTCCCTGGGCGCGGGCGGGAAGGGGGATGGCCAGCAGCAACGCGGCTCCCGCCAGAACGAGCGCCGGTTGAGAGACGTGAGCGGCCGGTGCCGCAAACCGGGGGCGAAGCTGCGCGAGATTGTTCATGAATACGCTGGAGCCGACGGGGCTGACGAAAACGGCGCTACTTTAGCACTTGCGCCCGGGAGGGCCACGACCGAGGCCTTCAAGGGCGCATGCGGATGTGACGAGGCTCAGGGCACCGCTGCGCATGGCCCGTCAGAAACCCGGACCACAGGACCGTTGCCGGGAAGAGGGGCTGCGTGGCCGTGTGCAGCTCTTCGGGGTGCGAGAGCGCCATCACGTCTTCCAGCTGACCTACGAGAGCGCCCTCAGCACCGAGAAAGAAGAGTTGATTGAGTCCGTTGATGCCGAAGAGGCGCGGCGCCTGTCGTCCGGGAAAGGAGAAGTGCGGACTTGCCGTCATCCCTCCCAGGGTGTGCCAGCGCCACGGGGAGGGCAACCTGCGCACGTCGGGGTGAGCCGCCAACAACGCCAACAACCAGCGAGGAACATCGTTGAGTGAAACGGGCTGGGTGGCGAATGACTGCTGTGTGGTGCGCAAGGCGGTGCGGAGGCTTTCGGGGTCCGCCGCCTGTGCGGTCAGCGCTTCGGGAAACACGACGACAAAGGGTATGCGCCCCTTGGCCTCGTTCGTTTTGCCCTCTTTGCCGTTGGGCAGCGGCCAAACGAAGCGCTCGCCCGTGGCATGGTCGGCGTGTAGGACCACGATCGAGCGGGACGAAAGCCCCGTGGCGTCGAGCCGCGCGAAGAACTCTTGGACTGCGACGTCGCTGTAGGCGTAAGTCACGAGCCGACGATGGTCCTCCCTGCGCGCCAGATTGGGCCGCTCTGCGAGCGCGTGCGCGACACGCGCTTCGACGTCGGGGGGCAGATCCTGAGGCGCCTGAAAGGGCGAATGATTCGACAACGTCATCAGCAATACGAGCCCAGGCCTGGGGGGCGCTTTCGCCAGCGAGGTCAAGGTGTGCGCCATCAGCGCGCGATCCGTCACGGCGTCCCATTCTCCAAGGGGCAGCCCTCGAGGCAGGGTGTCTTGGGTGAGCCAGTGGCGAAACCCGTGGAACCCAAGAAACGTGTCCATGTTGTCGAAGCGGGCGTGTGAGCCGTAAGCGAACGTGGCCTCGAAGCCGGCATCGACCAGGACATCGGAGAGGCAACGTAGCGGCACATCGCCCAGATCACGCACGAGGCTGATGCCATGAGGCAAGGCGCCAAGTCCACACGTGAAGGCGGAGAGACCCTGGCTCGTGCGAACCCCGCCTTGCCACAAATTCCCCGCGGCGAGCACGGAGCGGCTTCCCTTCCGTGCCGCCTCGTAAAGTCCGTTCATGAAGGGCGCGAGCCCGCGCGGAGCGGCGGGGTTGAGCGCCGTCAGATCGGCAGCCCGGAAGCTCTCGAGTGAGATCTGAAACAGCAGCAACTCTTTGGGAGCGCCCCGTCCCTCGGCCCACAGCGCCTCGCCGATGCGTCGCATGCCCTCCTTGATCGAGGACGGGTCGCCTGTCGATGGTTCATCGAGAGGCGCGGCCCAAGGATGTGGCTGGCAGGCGCGGGAGGTGTCTTGAAAGGGCAGACCCAAAAGGTGCGCGCCCTCGGGTGCGAGCGCCGCAGGGAGGCTTGCCTCGGCGAGGATCTGCCGTGGCTCTGTGGCCCCTCCCGTCAGCGCCACGGCTGCGCTACCGAAAAAACGGCCGAAGGGGCTCGTCACGCCTTCCGTTTTGACCAGCATCCGCGGCAACGGCACCCGCGGGGCATGAACCGGATGGGTGGCGAGCGAAAAGACCGTGCAGGAGGTAACGAAGGCCAGCACGAAGCTCCAAGTGGAGGGCGCTGGGGGGCGCGCCGCACACCGACGTCCGAAGGCGACGAGCGCCACGCCTATCAGCAGCCAGGCCACGACGCCCGGAAGCAGATAGCGAAGATACACGACGTTTCCCAGCGAGCTGGTGACGAAGGCCGCATCCATGCCCCCCATCATGTCGTGCCAGACCGGCAGCGAGCCGCGCTCGATCTGGAACTCAGCGAAGCTCACGGCGGCGAGCCAGGTGACGAGCGCGACGATGCCGAGCAAAGCTTGCAACAGCCGCCTCGGCCCCGCGCCGGTCAGTCCCCCCCTGCGCCCCGCCGTGACCAGTCCCAGCCCCAGCCACATGGGCGCACTGACGATGGCCAGGTAGGGCAGAGCTTCCACCACGTCCCGCCAGATCGCGGCCGCGTACCAAACGCCGATCCCGTCGCTCTGAGGTCGTCGGTACGTGGCTGAAGCGACCCGTCCCGTGGCCGCCATCACACCGATGACGGTGGCGAACCATGCGAAGAATTCCACCCCTGCGAGGGCCCCTGCACGTCGACGGTTTTCCCCGCGCGCGGGCAGTTCGGGACGGGGGAACGTCGGGGCGTCGGTCTGCGGCATGGATGAAGCGAGGAGATCGCCCAGCATGAAGCGAGGGACGCAGAGGCACAAGGCAAGGTTTTGCGTCGAGGGCGCCCCAGGCGCCGAGGAGCTCGTCATCGTGGCCGGCGAGGCACTGAGACGCGCTGTGGCTCCGCGATGGGCGGTTGCTACGCTCAAGCGATGGTACGTCCCATCGTGGTGACCGGGGCTACGGGCAACGTGGGTGGCGAAGTCGTTCGCGCCTGTGTGGCGCGAGGCCTTCCCGTGAGAGCGACCGCCAGCGATCCGCTGCGGGCCCGCAAGCGGCTGCCCGCCGGCTTGGACGTGGTGGCGCTCGACTACCAGAACCCGGCTACCTTCGGCCCGGCGCTTGCGGGCGCGGGGGCGCTTTTCTTGATGCGCCCGCCCGCGATCGCAAACGTCAGAACGACCTTGCTGCCGCTCATCGACGAAAGCCGACGCCAGGGCCTCGCGCACATCGTTTTCCTTTCGGTGGCGGGCGCCGAAAACAACCGCATCGTGCCCCATCACGCCGTGGAACGGCACCTCATCGAAGGGGCAGTGCCTCACACGATCTTGCGTCCAGGATTCTTCAGCCAGAACCTCACGGATGCCTACCGCCGAGACATCGCAGAGGACGATCGCCTCTACGTCCCCGCGGGCGCGGGCCGTGTCGCCTTCGTGGACGCGGCCGATCTGGGGGAGGTGGCCGCGATCGTGTTCGGCGCTCCAGACGCACATCGAGGTGCCGGGTACACGCTCACCGGAGGTGAAGCCGTGAGCTTCTCCGAAGTTGCTGCGCTCTTGACCCAGGCGCTCGGTCGCCCCGTCCGTTACGATGCCGCTTCGATTCTCGGGTACGCCTGGCATTTACGGCGGCGGCGCAAGCTGCCCGCGATGCAGATTCTGGTGCAGACTATCCTGCACGTGGGTCTGCGACGAGGCCAGGCCGAATACGTGGATCCCACCTTGGCGAACCTGCTGGGGCGCGCACCCTCACCGCTTGCCAGCTTTGTTCGACGTGAAGCCGGCGTGTGGCGTCGCTAAGGGCGACTCGTGCTCCGGTTCAGATCACCGGAGGCGTGCGAACACGATCGATGAAGCCTTGAAGCGCCGCTCCGACAGGCCCTGCTCGCGATTCGGCCGTGAGGCTCGATGACTCGTGCGGACGCGAGGTGCCGATCGTCGCTACCTCGCTTCCGGGCGGAAACTGTACGTTACGCTCGAGGAGCGGGAGGTGCAGACCGCTGATGCCTCAAGGTTATCAAGGAGTTGGCCTGCATCGTTGGCCTTTCGCACGATCCCTACAGGAAACGGATGCGGTTCGGGTCGGCAGCTCTCGTGTGGTCTCGCGTTTGCAGTGCAGCCGGGAGTCATGGCGAAGGTTCTGATCACCGGCGGGGCAGCATTCATCGGCTCGCACCTGGCTGACGAATTGATCGCGAACGGATACGAAGTGCGGGTGATCGATTGTCTCGATCCCCAGGTGCACGGAGACTCTGGCGCTTGGCCTGGCTATCTCTCACGGAAAGTCGAAAGAAGCTTCGGAGACATTTCGGTGCCCGAGCAGGTGAATCGAGCCCTCCGGGGCGTGGATGTGGTCGTTCCCTTCGCTGCGGCCGTGGGCGTCGGGCAGAGCATGTACAGGATACAGCACTACGTAAGGACGAACGCCTTGGGGACGGCGGTCCTTTTGGAGACGCTCACGCAAAAGCGGACGTCGCGTCTCATCGTGGCCTCGAGCATGAGTGTTTACGGGGAAGGTCTGTACGAGACGCGAGCTGGAGAACCTCAGGAGTTCGTGAGCCGCTTGGCCGCACGGCTCGAGGAAGGCCAGTGGGATCCCATCGACTCCAGCGGTGAGGCGCTCGTTCCGGTCCCGACACCCGAAGACAAGCCGGTAAGTTTTCAATCGATCTATGCACAGTTTAAGTACGACCAAGAGAAGATGTGCCTTCTCGTGGGCGAGGCCTATCGGATCCCGACGACGGCGCTTCGGTTCTTCAATGCGTACGGGCCACGCCAGACACTCTCCAACCCCTGCTGCATTTATGGGGCTCATCAGTTCGGTGCCGAAGACCAGGGGTGGGTTGCGCACTTCTTGATTCAGGCTTTGCAGAATCAGCCGGTCACGATCCTTGGCGACGGGAAACAAGTCCGCGACCTGCTTTATGTTTCGGACCTCGTACGGGCCTGCCTGGCGGCCGAACGCGAGCAGCACGTCGTCGCGGGACGTGCCTTCAACATGGGCGGCGGGGTTGCCAATGCGGCGAGCGTCATGGAGGTGCTTCTGGAGATCAGTACCATCGTGGGTCACAGGCTCACCCTCTTGACGGCTCCTTGGCGATTCGCCGATCAGCGCTACTACATCTCGGATACGAGCCGATGCGAGCGCGCCACGGGGTGGCAGCCCGCGGTCGGAGTGCTTCAGGGGCTACGCGCTCTTTACACTTGGCTCAAGGAGAACGAGGTGGGCATCGAACCCCACTTCGAGGCGCGCGGTGAAGAGCAGCGCCACCGTCTGGCCAGGGCCCGATGACGAAGCGCTCATTGATCGGGAGGGCCTGCGCATGAAGACGTCGATGATGGCTGCCACGGTGGAAGGACCCCGACACGTCGAACTGCGCGAGGCGGCGGTGCCAAGTCCGAAGCCCGACGAGGTGCTCGTTTGTCTCGAAGGGTGTGGGGTCTGTGGCTCGAGCGTCCCCACGTGGACAGGCCGTCCTTGGTTCCAGTACCCGATGGCAGCCGGCGCGCCGGGACACCAAGGCTGGGGGCATGTGGTGGCTCGGGGGCAGGCCGTGCGCACCGTCAAGGAAGGGGATCGCGTGGCAATGCTCTCCTACCGCGCCTTCGGCGAGTTTGACCTGGCCCGCGCCGCGGACGTCGTGGTTCTGCCCCCGAGCCTGCGGGGCCGCGATGTCCCGGGAGAGGCGCTTGCCTGCGTGATGAACATCTTCGCTCGCAGCGGGATTCGAGAGGGCGACAAAGTCGCCGTGGTGGGCGTTGGATTCTTGGGCGCGTTGCTCGTACAGCTGGCCCGTCGTGCGGGCGCCGAAGTGGTGGCTGTCTCGCGAAGAGTCCATGCGTTGGGCGTGGCCGAGTCCATGGGCGCCCGCCACTCGGCGACTCTCGGGGGCGATGCCGAGAGGGTCGAGGAGGCGGTCTGCCAGGTCGGTGGCGAGGCATTTGACGTGGTCATCGAGGCTGCAGGGCACCAGGCCGCCCTCGACCTGGCCACCCGTCTTTGCAGGGTAGGCGGGCGGCTCGTCATCGCGGGCTTTCATCAAGATGGTGGCAGGCAAGTGGACCTTTGTGCGTGGAACTGGCGGGCGCTCGAGATCGTGAACGCACACACGCGTGCGGCGGCCTCCTATGTGGAGGGGCTCGTCAAGGCGGTCAGGGCGGTCGAGGCAGGCACCCTGGTCCCTGATGAGCTTTACACCCACAGGTTGCCGATGGCGCGACTGGCGGACGCTCTCGACCTGCTCGTCGAACGTCCGCGTGGGTTCATGAAGGCCAACGTGGTGATGGCTGCATCCGTGTGATTGACGAGGCCCTGGGGGCCCCGACTGGAGTCTCGACATGACGACGAAACACGCCCGCCCGCGTTTGGGATTCATCGGCCTTGGGTGGATTGGAAGAATGCGGTTGCGCGCTGCCGTAGATTCGGGTGTGGCCGAAGTGGCTTGCCTCGCGGATAGCGCGGCCGATGCCATCTCGGAAGCGAAGCTTCTGGCGCCAGGGGCTCTCGTGGCGCGGTCACTCGACGAGATGCTCGAAGCGCGGCTCGATGCCGTCGTGATCGCCACCCCGAGTGCCCTTCACGCCGCGCAGGCGACCCGCGCCCTGGAAGCGGGTCTACCCGTCTACTGTCAAAAGCCTCTGGCGCGTAGTGCGGCAGAAGCAAAAGCGGTGGTCGACGTGGCCCGTCGCAGGAATCTTTTGTTGAGTGTGGACTTTTGCTACCGCCATACCCGCGCAGGGCGCGCGGTTGCCGAGCTCGTTCAATCGGGGCGGCTTGGCTCGATCTACGCTGCGAGCCTTGTCTTTCACAACGGGTATGGGCCGGACAAGCCGTGGGTTTGCGACGCTTCCCTCTCGGGGGGCGGCTGTCTGATGGATCTCGGCATTCACCTCGTCGATTTTGCCGTATGGGCCCTCGCCGCCGAGGGGGTGTTGGTGGAGGCCGCCTGCGTGTTTTCAGGTGGAAAGCCGCTGCAGAGCCGTGCCCACACGGAAGACTATGCCAGCGCGAGTCTGCGTTTCGGACCTCGTGGGCCTGTGGCCCAGCTGTCGTGCTCGTGGCGCGCCTCGGTGGGGGCCGACGCCCAGATCGAGAGCACGTTCCTCGGTACCCGGGGCGCGGCGTCCTTTCGCAACGTCGGCGGGTCGTTCTACGACTTCGTTGCCGACCACCACGAGGGGACCCGCTCGACCCGTCTCTGCGAGCCGCCCGATGACTGGGGAGGCCGTGGCCTTTGCGAGTTCATCGAGGCTTTGGCCCACGGCGCGAGCCAGTTTCGCGATGGGGCCGGATACGTCAAGGCGAGCCGCGCGGTCGACGACATCTACGCGACGGCCCGCAAAACCTGGCCGACACGCGAACGTGCCGGGGCCCGCATGAAGGCGGTCTGAACGATGAACCCCGCCTTCGCGGCGTCACGTTCGGAGCCGAAGGGCCTACGGACCTCGGGGGGCAACGTGCGCCGGGTCCTCATGACGACCGACGCCGTGGGAGGTGTTTGGAACTTCTGCCTCGCGCTGGCTCGTCATTTGGCGGCGCGTGGGGTGCGGGTGCTCCTTGCGATCATGGGGCCGACCCCGACGTTGAGCCAACGACGAGACGCCGAGACCATCCCGGGTGTGACCGTGGAGGACGGCCCTTTCGCTCTCGAATGGATGGAACGACCCTGGCTAGACGTAGACGCCGCTGGCGCGTGGCTTCTGGCGCTTGCCGAGCGCTTTCGCCCCGACGTCGTCCACCTCAACCAGTATGCCCACGGGCACTTGAGCTTCCGCGCGCCCGTCGTGATCACGGCTCACTCCTGCGTGCTGTCCTGGTGGCGCGCCGTCAAAGGCGAGGCGGCGCCAGCGCGATGGAATACCTACCGATGGCGAGTGGCCCGGGGCTTGCGTGCCGCCCACACTGTGACCGCGCCCAGCGCCACCATGCTCGGAGCGTTGCAGGGCGCCTACGGACCTCTGCCGGGCGCCCAGATCGTCTACAACGGTCTCGACGGCAGCGTGTGGGTGCCGCGCGCGAAGGAAGAACTCATCGTCGCCGTGGGGCGTGTGTGGGACGAAGGCAAAAACCTGTGTGCGCTCGACCGGGCTTGCCGCCGGTTTCCCTGGAGGACAGAAGTGATGGGTCCCCTGCAGGACCCCCTCGGACGGAGCCGCCCGCTCGTTCACGCGCGCGCGGTGGGCGTGCTTCCACCTGCCGGGGTTGCCGAAAGGCTCGCACGCGCGGCGATCTTCTGCTCGCCTTCGCTCTACGAGCCCTTTGGCCTCGGCGTCCTGGAAGCCGCTCTTTCGGGGTGTGCGCTCGCCTTGGCAGACATCGGTAGTTTTCGGGAACTGTGGGGGGGGGCGGCGGCCTTCTTCGACCCTCGGGATCCCGAAGCGCTGGGCGATGTGGTCGAGGCGTTGATTCGCGACGAGGGCGCTCGCAGGGCACTCGGCGAGGCCGCCCATCGGCGTGCTGTCGCGTTTGCGGGTAGCCGATGGGCCACGCGGTACCACGACATCTACGCGGCCACCGCGCACAGTTTCGAGATGCAAAAGGAGACAAACACGTGAACGTCGTCATGTTCTGCCATTCGCTTCGCTCTTGCTGGAACAACGGCAACGCCCATTTCCTGCGCGGCGTCGTGTCTGCGCTTGTCGCACTGGGGCACCGTGTGAAGGTTTACGAGCCGGTCGATTCCTGGAGTGCGCACAATCTCGTAAGGGAGGAAGGCGCCGACATGCTCGAGGCCTACCGGACCTGGTACCCCGCGCTCGCCAACGTGGCGTACGATGCGCAGACGCTTGATCTCGATGAAGCCACGGCCGACGCGCAGCTGGTCTTGGTGCACGAGTGGAATGCCCCGGAGCTGGTCGCCGCGCTCGGAAGCTTGCGCGCACGCCGCAGGGACTTCCGCCTCCTATTTCACGACACGCACCATCGTGCCGCCACGGCACCGGACGAGATGGCCGCCTACGATCTCAGAGACTATGATGGCGTTTTGGCGTTCGGTAGCGTGATTCGGGATCTGTATCTCGAGCGAGGGTGGACGAGCCAGGCTTGGACATGGCACGAGGCCGCAGACGCTGAGCGGTTCCGTCCCCTGCTCGTCGGAGGTGAAGGCGGCGACTTGGTCTGGGTGGGGAACTGGGGCGATGACGAACGGACAGACGAGCTGCGCGAATTTCTTCTCGATCCCGTGTGGCACCTTCAACTCAGGGCCAAGCTCTTCGGGGTTCGATACCCGTCGTGGGCCCTGGATACGCTCGTTGCGCGGGGGATCGGATTTGGTGGTTGGCTCCCGAATCATGGAGTGCCCGAGATCTTCTCTCAGTACCGGATGACCGTGCACGTTCCGAGACGGCCCTACGCGAGTCAGCTGCCAGGCATTCCAACCATTCGCGTCTTCGAGGCGCTCGCGTGTGGCATCCCGCTGGTGACGGGCCCGTGGGAGGACTCCGAACATCTGTTCCGTGTGGGCACCGACTTTCTCATGGCGCGCAACGGGAGGCAGATGTGCGAGCTCATGAGGGAGGTGCTGAATGACCCCGCGTTGGGCGTCGCGTTGGCCGTCGCGGGCCTGGAGACGGTTCTGTCACGACACACGTGCCGGCACCGCGCGTTGGAGCTCGTCGAACTGGTCCAGAAGCTGGATGCGTCCCACAAACTAGGTCCGCCGTTGGAGCGGTCGGTGGCGCAACTCTGACCGCTACGCACCATGTGGGGAGATTTAGATGCACATAGCATTTTTCGGTTCGAGTCTCGTCTCGGCGTATTGGAACGGCGCCGCGACCTATTATCGAGGCTTGCTGGAGGCCCTCGCGCGACGGGGGCACGAGGTTCACTTCTACGAGCCCGACGCGTACGATCGCCAAAACCACCGCGACATCGAAGATCCTCCCTGGGCAGCTGTGCATGTCTACGAGGCGAACGAGGCGGCAGCGGCCGCGATGCTGAAGGATGCGAGCCGCGCAGATCTCATCGTCAAGGCGAGTGGCGTGGGCGTGCTCGACGAGTTCCTCGAAGCTGGCATTTTGAGTCTGAGGCGACCGGGGTGCGTTCTGGCATACTGGGATGTTGACGCCCCGGCAACGCTCGAGCGCCTTCAGTCACATCCCAGCGATCTCTTCGCGCCGCTGGTTCCCCATTACGACATCGTGTTCACCTACGGGGGGGGGCCGAAGGTAGTGGCGGGGTACGCGCAGCTGGGCGCCCTCATCTGCCATCCGATTTACAACGCGGTGGATCCGCGCACCCACTTTCCCGTTGCCGCGTTGCCCGAGTTCAAGAGCGACCTTTGTCTGCTCGCGAACCGACTTCCCGACCGAGAAGCCCGCGTGGAAGAGTTCTTCTTTTCCGTGGCCCGACGTCTGCCGCATCAGTCGTTTCGCCTGGGGGGCAATGGCTGGCACGACCTGCCTATGCCCAAGAACGTGGCATCGATGGGTCATGTGTATAGCTCCGAACATAATGTGTTCAACGCAAGCGCTCGCGCCGTGTTGAACGTTCACCGAGACAGCATGGTCCGTTTCGGATACTCGCCGGCCACGCGTCTCTTCGAGGCCGCAGGGGCCGCCGCTTGTCTCGTGACCGACGCGTGGGAGGGGATCGAGAGCTTCTTTGAACCGGGCCGTGAGGTGCTGGTGGCGGCGAATGGAGACGAGGTTGGGGAGCACCTTGCCCGGCTCACGCCCGCCGAGGCCAGGGCCATGGGACGAAGAGCGCGTCGTCGAGCTTTGTCCGAGCACACGTACGACCAAAGAGCCCTCGAAGTCGAGGAGGCCCTCGGTGTGCGCAGCCACCGCCGCCTGAGCGTGAGAACCATCGTGCCGCTTCCCTCGCCGCCCCAGAAGACGCGCGCCCTGACGTTCGCGATCTTGGGACTTTCCCTGCGCTCCTCGTGGGGCAATGGCCACGCCACGACCTACCGGGCGTTGGCGAAGGGCCTGTCTGAGCGCGGGCATCGGGTGGTCTTCTACGAACGTAATGTGCCCTGGTACGACGCGCACGTGGACGGCGCGAGAACTAGCGCCGAGCTGCGCCTCTACGATCGTCCCGAGGAACTCGTGCAGCGCTGGGGGGATGAGATTTCGACCGCGGACGTCGTCGTGATGGGCTCTTACGTACCCGATGGGGCGGCGCTGATCGACCACTTCAATGGATGCGTCGAAGGTGTGTTCGCCTTCTACGACATCGATACGCCGGTCACGCTGAGAGCCATCGGGCGTGGGCAGTGCCCCTATCTTCGGTCCGATCAGGTTCCCTGGTTCGACCTTTACCTCTCCTTCTCCGGGGGCGACGTGCTCGATACGCTCGAGACCCGCTATGGGGCCAAGCGCCCGCGTGCTCTTTACTGCGCCGTGGATCCGGATCACTGCCGCCCGGTAGACGTCGAAGACACGTGGGATCTCAGCTACATGGGGACCTTCAGCGCCGATCGACAGCCTGGACTGCATGAGCTGTTGATCGTGCCGGCAACGCAGCTGGCCGATCGCGCGTTCATGGTGGCCGGCCCGCAGTATCCCGAGATGCTACGCTGGCCGCGCAACGTGAGCCGTGTGGAGCACGTCGCGCCCCCGTCCCACGCGGCGTTTTACTGTGCGTCTCGCTTTACGTTGAACCTGACCCGTCAGGCGATGCGCGACTTTGGGTTTTCCCCCAGCGTTCGCCTCTTCGAGGCCGCGGCCTGCGGGGTACCCCTCATTTCGGATACGTGGAGGGGCCTCGATGTGATCTTCGAGCCCGGAAAAGAGATCTTCCTGGCGCGCAACGCACGCGATGTCATCGAGCTTTTGCACGACCTGCCCGACGCTGACCGTCTTTGCGTGGGGGCGGCGGCGCGCGCGAAGGTTTTGGCCTCGCACACGGCGGCAGCCCGCGCCGCGGAGTTGCTCGGGTACGTATCGGAGTGTCAACCCTCGCGCATGCGGGGTCAAGCCCGGCGCCGCGCGCGGGGCTGAGCCCTCAACGAGCCAATCCGAGGGGCTGCAGCAAGCAGTGGGGGTTGTGAGGGGGGATCGCCGAAGCCACCTCCCTCACGTGGCCCTCTTCGTCGATCGCAAGGACGAGGTGGTCGCGTTCACAGTCGTAGCGGGTTCGGGACACCCGCACCTCGAAGCCACCTGCGCGGGGGCGAACTCCACCTTGGTGCGGCATCGCGCAGGCGACGTTGAAGCCCGCGAACTCTGCCACCAACACGGCCTCGTCCTCGGTGTCTATGGGCAAAATCAGCGGGAGAAGGACGGCCAGGGAATTGGCCGCGAGTACCTCGTCGCCCCGGGTGCTCACCAGGGTCGGATTGCAGCCCGAGGCCGTGCACCTGCTTGCGGTCCTGGTGGCTTTTCGAGCCGCGTGGAAGCGGGCCAGGCAGCCCACGGGTTCGCGGGCGGTCGCGCAGGGCACGCCCAAGGTGGCGGGAAAGTCACCGAAAAAGAGCGTGCTGCCGTAGCCGATGTAGTCGACCGGAAACGACGTGCGGAGGCCGGGTAGAGGGTTCCATCGGCCGTCGTCGTCGCAAACGCGTGCAACGAAGCCCGTAGGCTCTTCCGCGGCTAAGGACCGCGCGTCACCCACGTGCATAGGCGGAGGGTCAAGCTGCGCAAGCGGCGGCTCGCCGGGGCTTCCGCACCCGAACCATGCAGCGAGAAGCAAGCCCGCCTTCCGCCTGCCTCTGCCTTTCCACGCATCATCACCTTCCACGGGCGCCCCTCCGGGGGAATACGGGCAGCAAAACGCATGCCCAGCGCCCCTTTCACGTGCGTCGGGGCTACGGGGCCGTAACGACTCGCTCGAGCTCGAGCAAGTCGAAGGGCTTGAGCAGGCATTCGTCGAACGCTTCCGTACGGATGAGGTCGGCAGGCGTCGGATGGACCCAACCCGTGGTAGCCACGAGACGGGTCGTGGCACCCCAGGCCGCTTCGCGGATCTGCCGGGCGAGGGAAAAGGCCGTGAGGCCCCGCAGACTGAGATCCAAAAAGACCACATGCGGGCGAAAGACCTCCGCGAGCGCAAGCACCCGATCCGTGCTGTAGAAAGCGGCGACGTGATGTCCCGCCTCCTCCAACAGCAAGGCAAGGGAATCGGCGCCATCGCGATGGTCATCGACCACGATGATCCGCCGGGACGATGACGACACGGCACGGGTGAAGAAGTCGCCATCCAGCCGCTCAGCTGCCAAATCCCTGCACGCGTAGGGCTCTGCCGGTGATTCGCGCATCGCGGCTGGCTGAATTTTCACAGGACCTCCTCGATTCTTCAGGGCGCGCAGGGGAGATCCCCAGAGGAACGGAGTCTCCTCGTCACTCCGTACCGGCCGTACCTGGTTTTCCCTCACCCCTTCGTCGCAAGTTGCTTCGATAGGCCGCACTGTCTGAGACACCACCACGCCACTCACGGGGGCCATCGTAGTCAACTCGATGGCCACGTCAAGTCATGTTTGCCGTTGCGTCTCCGAAAACGGCCATGCCGTCTTCTGCTCCGCGTGGGGGCACGATTTCGCAGAAACGCGCCCATTCCTCTCATCGTTTGCGTCAACCTTGGCGATGGCTCGCTGGCTCTCTCTTTGGAAGGTGTTTCCACTCCTAGCCCAACGAGGTTGTGTCTTTATCGTCGGCCAAGCTTCACTCCCGATTCAGACGCAACGGGCCCGTGCAGCGTCGCCTGCGACCTTCGTCGCCCCAATGCGCTACGCTCTTTGCCCGTGACCGCCACGACGCGCATGCCCGTTGCCT
This sequence comes from Myxococcales bacterium, assembly GCA_022184915.1. NCBI lineage: Bacteria > Pseudomonadati > Myxococcota > Myxococcia > Myxococcales > Myxococcales bacterium. The sequence continues at coordinate 1,160,297 of JAGTJU010000001.1, forward strand.
TCATCCCGCATGGGGGTGGCCCCTGGCCTTTCGTCGACGTGGGATTGGGCTCGAAGGAAGAGCTCGCCGGGCTGGCCACGTACTTGAAGGGCCTCGCGACGTTGCCTCCCCAGCCGCCGCGGGCGCTGTTGGTGGTATCAGCCCATTGGGAAGCGGCGGTGCCCACGGTGAGCACCTCCGCCGAGCCGCCCCTTCTTTACGACTACTACGGCTTTCCTCCAGCGTCCTACGCCCTCGCATGGCCGGCACCAGGAGAGCCAACCCTGGCCGCGCACGTGCGGAGCTTGCTGGGGCACGCCGGGTTTTCGACGGCCGAAGATCCCGTGCGCGGCTTCGATCACGGGGTCTTCGTGCCGCTCAAGCTCGCCTATCCGGCCGCCCAGGTGCCCACCGTGGCGCTGTCCCTCAAAAAGGGGCTCGATCCTCAAGAACACCTGAACATGGGACGTGCCCTCTTACCCTTGCGAGACGAAGGCGTTTTCATCGTTGGTAGCGGAATGAGCTATCACAACCTGCGTGCGTTCGGGCCCGAGGCCAAGGACGTCGCGGCTCGCTTCGACGCGTGGCTTTGCGACGCAGTACAAAGGCCCTCGGGCGAGCGCAACGCCCTCTTGGTGGATTGGGCGAGGGCGCCAGAGGCCCGGAAAGCCCACCCGCGCGAAGAGCACCTCTTGCCGCTCATGGTGGTGGCGGGGGCGGCCGGCGACGATCCGGCTTGTGTGCCCTACAACGGCACGCTGCTCGACCTCAAACTCATGGCCGCACACTTCGGTTGAGACGCCGCTCACGCCTCGGGCCCGATGTCGAGCTCGGGATAGTGACGGAAGATGCCGTGTTCATCGAACGGCAAGCGCCGGTCGGAGCGAAGATAGGCCGCCACACCCGGGCGCTCGGCCACCCGGTCTCGGAGGTCGATGAGTCCGGGGATCGTGGGCGCCAGCTGAGCCATGGCCCGGGGAAAGGCGTAGCTGAGGCCCACCAAAACCTGGTAAAGCGAAAGATCCACGTAGCTCGGTGACTGGCCCACGGCGAACGCGTGTGCGCCTCGGCGGTTGGCCTGCACGACCCGCTCGAAGTGGCGCAAGAACTTGGGCATCCGCTCGGCGACGAAAAAGCCCGCCCTGCGCGACGCCTCACTCTTCTGGTCCTCGAAGTAAAGGCTGACCGCGATGGGGTGATGGGCATCGTGGGCTTCGGTGACCAGGTCCATGATGGTGAGCTGAAGCTGATGAGCCATGGCCTGTCCCGCGGCTTCTGCGGGCGCAAGGCCGAGCGCGGGACCCAAGTGGTGCAAGATGTTCGCGGTCTGAAACAGCAACAGAGTGCCATCGACGAGGGCGGGCGGCGCGAACGGTACGACGCCGGCGTGTCCCTCCCGCAGCAAGGCCAAAAGCGCGTCCACGCCCCCGCCCTCCTCGGAGGGTCGGCGCGTCACGTCCACGTAAGCGGCGCCTGCATCTTCCAGCGCCAAGCGAACGAACTCCCCGCGCCCCTGAATCCCCGGCCAGTAATAGAGCTTGTACGGCTGTGATGGTTTCATGATGGGCCGAAGTGTACCGCGTGGGCCTTGCACCCGCAGGCGTGCCCCTCGCGTGCGCGTGTACCGAAACCCGCTTGTTTTCCGATACGAAGCAGGCATCATGAGGCGCCTCGTATCCCCGGGGGTCTCGTCGATGCGCCGATGTGCCGTTCATGATTCGTTGCGCTCCTCTCGGTCTGCGTTCCTCCTCGAGCGCGGACGTGCAGGCGTTCGCACAGGCCTCGCTCCCTTTCCTAACGCCGGGCGTTCGCGTTGAGTCGTTCGGTCGCCGTCCGAAGTGCGCCCTGGCTGGCGGTCGGCTACGCCGGTGCGGCCTTGGCATGTCCCGTGGAGCTGGTGGCTCTGCGGGCCACTTCGGCGGGCTTGATTCTCACGGTACTGGCTTTGTTCGCAGGGTTGGGGCTGTGCATCGGCGCCACCTTGGCACTCTCGGCGCGTGGGGCTGCCCGGTTCGTGGGGCCTTGGTGGTCAGCGTTCGTCTTCGCCGCCGGAAGCCTTTGGGTGTCGATTCCCGTCGGTCTTCACCTCTTCGACGGAGCCTTCGCGGCCACCTTACCGGGCGCGACGCTGGCACCCGGCTGGTTTCCCCTTCTGGTGTGGGGCTTGCTGGCGGTGGCCATCCGCTTCCTGCGTGCGTGGGCCCGTGCGTACCCGCTCTCTGCCGGGCTCGTGGCCTTCGGCTTGGCTGTGCTCACGAACGGGCTGAACCGTAGCTTCGTGCCCTCGGGCTATCCCGACGTGCACACCTTGCTGCTCGTCACGGAGGTCGTTCTGTTGGGGCTCGGGGCGCGGCTCGTGTCGTTCGGTCCTTGGCTGCGTTGGACGTTGGACACCACGGTCGCTGCACGCGTTTTCGGGGGGGGCTCTGCCGCCACCGTCGTGGCTGTGGGCATCGTGTGTTGGTGGGGGCCTGGCGACAACCAGGCGCGCTGGCGTTTAGCCACTCGCGGCCAGCACACACGCCTGCTCGCACGTGTCGCTCGTGGGGCCTTCGACCTGGATCGCGACGGGTACTCGCCTTTGCTGGCCGGAGGCGATTGCAACGACCTCGATGCCCGCGTGCACCCTGGCGTTGCCGAGGTGCCCGGCAACGGCCTCGATGAAGACTGTGACGGCATCATCGACAACCCTGCCGTCGCTGCGTTGGCCCGTTCACGGGCGGCCCACCATGACGAGCTCGCGCGCTGGCGTGCGTCCGTGCCGGCGCAGAGCCTCATCGAACGCACCCGAAAGATGCACGTCATCTTGTTGTCCATCGATACGCTCCGGGCCGATGCCTTGGCCGATACGCCGACCAACCGCGCCGACCATCCACATCTTTTCGCGCTGCTCGACGCGTCCGTGCACTTCACCCGGGCGTTTGCTCCCTCCGCCGGGACCGATCTGTCGATGGCGGGTGTGTTCACCGGCAAGGTCGATCCCTACGCCAGCCCGGAACCCACCTTGGCCGAGGCGCTCGACCGCGTGGGGCGCCTGACTCACGGGGTCGTTCCAAGCGAGGTGTTGCGCTACGTGGGCAAGGCCATCCTGACGCGGGGCCTGCACACCTTCGATACCGTGGTGAACGATCTGCATGAAAAGGACATCGGCAGCCACACCACGGGCGCACGCTCCACGGCGCTGGGGTTGGCCTTCATCGACAGGTGGAGGCAGGCCGCGCAGGAGTCCCCCTTCTTTTTGTGGTTGCATCACTTCGACGTGCACGAGCACGGTGAGGTTTCGCTTTCTGAGAAGCACCTGCGGTCGCTCCAGGCGGCGCGACCTACGAACCGGAGAGACAAATACCGTTTGATGGTGCGCCTCGTGGATCGGGAAGTGGGTCAGCTGATGGCGGCGCTTGCCGCACGGGGACTGGTCGACAGCACAATCGTGGTCCTGCTGAGTGATCATGGCGAGGGGCTCGGTGAAGATCGACGGCTGCCCGACAACCATGGTCGCTTCGTCTACAACGCCCTCACGCACGTGCCGCTGGCGCTGCGTATTCCTGGTGTTGCCGGCCGAAAGGTTGAAACGCCCGTCTCATTGCTGGATGTGTATCCCACCGTCATCGATCTTCTGGGACTGCCCGCAGCCGGGGTGGATGGCAGCACGATGTTGCCGCAGCTGGTCCCCGAAGCCCCCGAGGCCCTCCGCGACCACCTGCGGCCTTTGCCCCTCAACGAAAGCGATCAGTTCGGCGTGGTGGCGTGGCCCCACAAGCTGCTGGTGCGGCGCAAAGAGTCGCTGACGGAGCTCTTCGATCTCGCGCGCGACTTCAACGAGCGCGTGGACCTCTCGCATCGGGAACCCGCACTCGTCGCGAAGCTCCGTGCGCTCTATGCCGCTTTGCCGAACGTGACCGTAGATCGCACGAGCCGGGGGCGCCGTGCGCGCGAACGCCTGTCCGAACGGGAGGTCAATCGGTTCGCCGCACCTCATTGAACGTGCGGCGTATCCACGTGACGAGCCCGACCAGCGCCAACGTGAAGCACGCCCCGCTCAGCATCGCGGCGGCGGCGCTGAAGTGGGCCGACCACAGCGGCATCAGCGGGGGCGCGCCTTGCCGGGAGGCCAGGGCCGAAAAAGCACCGCAGAGCCCTCCTGACGCCAGCAGAAACGCCGTGGGCAGGGTCAACTGCGCCAAGACTGTCCGCCAAAACGGGTCGCGCTGCCGTGCGCTCACCCAGGCGAGCCACACGAAGCCAGGTAGAGCCCCGAGCAGCAGGTCGCGCCCGAAGGGCGGGTAAACGACGGGGTTTGACAGCGTGAGCGCGCCAAAGCCCCCCGTGAGGGACACGTACGCCACCAGCGCCCACGAAGGCCAAAGCCACGCGCGGGTGCGCGCCAGGCGCAGGGTCAAGCCGAACGCGGCCAGCAGGAAGAGCGCCGCCGCCAGCCAACGGGCAGCGCCTGGGTGAGGCAGGGTGGCGCCCTCGTCAGGGTGGTGCAGCGCAAAGGCAAAGGGTCGCCCCGGGGCCCGCGGGTCGGGGTTCATACCCAACGAATCGGCCAGGGCCCGATGCAGATCCACCAGATGGAGCGGACGAGGCCCCTCGGTCTTCGGCAGGGCGCCCACCACGCACCCGCGGACCTGGCGAATCATCGGTTCGGCCCCGCCGTGCCCGCCTTGCGGACGGTGTCCGTGATCGGAGAGCACGAACCATCGGGTGTGCTCCGAAGGGGGGGCCCGCGTCGTCAGCTGCGTCAAGAGCGCATCAGCCCGCGCGGCCGCCTCCGTGTAGCCGGGCGCACGCGCTCCGGCCTCGTGTCCCGCCACATCCACGCGTAGGACGTGAACGAACGCAAGCGGGGCGTCGCTGGCCACGGCGGCCTCTGCAGCTTGGGTGAAGGCGGCCCAGGCGGCGTCATCGTGCGTTTTGGGACCGTGCCACACGTGATCGAAGCCAAACGACTTCACGATGTGAGGATGCGATTCGGCCACGGCCCGGCTGTTTACCGAGCGGAACGGCAGGCTGGTCGGGGGGGGCTCGGGCAGCGCGGTCAGGCGGTAAAGACGCCCCGCTTGCGTCTGGGTGAGCCCCGTCCACAACACGTGTTGCACGGGCAAGGACACGGTCGGAAAGCCCGTGTCGACGAGCCCCTGAAAACCCTGGCTGCACAAGGCGCGCAGTCCGGGCAGCTTGTCGGCCTGCGGTGCGGAGAGGCCATCGATGAGCAGCACGCGCACGCGCGAGACCACCGAGAGGCCCCGCGTTCCGGGTGGCGCCTGCTGTAGCAGAGGCGCCGGTCCCGGCGGCGCGTCGCGGAAGAACGCGGCGATGACGTTGCGACGCAGCTGGTGCAGGCCAACGCCCGCCAAGACCAGGGCGACGACCAGCCCCAGCACCTGCCCCGTGCCACCGCCGCGCGCACGCACGCCGTCACCGAGGGGGGGAACACCCCGCCGCACCACCAACCCAGCGTGACGGAACAGGAAACGTCATGACGTCAGCGACGTCGTATCGTATCACGTCGCCTTGCGGAGTCGGGAGTCTCATCGAGGCGCCGCCGGCGACCGAGGCGGACGCCTGCGGCGCCCGGTAGCGCCTGCGGTCAGTGGTTGGCGTGCGTGGCGCTGATGTGTCCCAGCACGGACTGTGGGTCGAATTGCGTGGCCAACAACCCAAGGGAGACCACCCCCAAAGGCTTGCCGTCTTCCACCACCGGCACCCGCCGTACGGCGTAGTCTCGCATCACCCGGACCACGTGCTCCACGGCGGACTCGGGATGCACGGTGACCACATCTTTCGAGCAGACGTCGCCTACCCGGGCCGTGCCCACGTCGGCGCCCGCGGCGATGCCCCGCACCACGATGTCGCGGTCCGTGACGATGCCAACCAGCTGCCCATTTTCGTCTGTGACCAGCACGTCACCTATGTCCTTGTCCTTCATCTTTCGCGCGGCTTCGATGAGCGTGGCGTTGACATCCACCATCACGGGATCCGGGGTCATGATGCTTCTTACGTTCGTCATGTGCGCTTTCCTTTCACGAGCGGGCCGCCACCTCCTGGTAGCGAGCGTTTCGCGAGGGGTTTCAGGCCGCAGACCTTCCGCGGTGAGCCAGCGGTGGCAGGCTGGGCCCGCGCCCTCCGGGGCCCGCCCCCGCTGGATGTCTCGAACAAGCCGTCGGTCGTCCCCTTGCATCAAGGCTCTGGCGTGCACGATGCATACCGATCATGGAATGAAGGAACGGGACACCAAGAAGACGAGCCGCTTCGGAGATCCGTCCGAGCAGAAGCTGACGCATGCGTCGAAGCGGCCACGGGAAGACGATGCCGACGCCTTCATCCGCGACCCCGACGAACAGCCCCGTCACACGAACGTCGATCTGGCCGAGAGCCTGGCCGAGTCCTTCGTTCACGCGGCAACCACGGGCGAAGACACAGCCGACGAGCTTTTCCTCGAGTCAAACGTCGAGGAAGAGATCGGAGGTCCCTTCGTCAACACCAGCGCTGGCGAGGAGATCGCGTACGACGACGATGGCATGCCTGCCGACACTGAACCTTCGCCGCGGCCACAGGCCCATCGCTCGTTGTCTCTGCCACCGGGCTCCGACGTCGAGCCCGCGCCTGCGCCGCCCGCCCCTGCCAAAGCTAAAGGGAAGGCCCAACGGAAGCCGTCGTGACGCCGCTCTCCGGGAGCGGCGGACGCGGTGCCTCCGGTCGCCCCGAACGCAGCGAACGATAGGCCGCATCCATGTAGGCGAAGTCATCGTAGATGGTACGTAGCGGGAGGGGAGGGGGGCTTTGGGTCTCGAGGCTTTCGACGAAGGCCTGCCACATGGCTCGGTATCCGCCGGCGTCTCTCACGTTGGGTGCAAGGAGGCGGCGCCCTTTGGGGCCGTAGCTACGGCCATAAAGGCCCCGGGCGTCGAAGTACACGGCGCCGTGTTCGCACAGGAGCTTCGACGCGTCGAAGAGCGGGAAACGCCAGGGCACGGCCCACGTGTGCAAGAGCCGCGTCGTGAGCCCCGAGCGGTGTCGCGCCACCACCATCATCGTGTCCTCGTGGGGCGTGGCCGTCACGGGGGGCTGCGGGCTGTAGGCCATCACGTCGAGCACGTGTGACTGCCCGTCGGACTCGAGCGCCGACGCCAAATCCAAAAGACGCCTGATCCAGTGCACACCGCCTTCGTGCAGCGCCCCGAGCGGCATCTCCCTGGGGTCGAGGCGCCAGCCCTTCGGCCGGGACCGCCCGAGCCGGGTGAGGTCCATCATCAACGGGCGACCCAGCGCGGGGTCGGCCATCACCTGCTTGAGCCGCCGCTGAAAAGGGGCGAAATGCAGGTTCTCAGCCACCATGAAAAGGCCCCGGCTGCTGAAAAGGAGCGGCCACAGGTCCTGAAACTCTTCGAGGCTGCTAAACACGGGCTTTTCCACCAGGCAGTGATGCCCGGCAGCGACGATGCGCTTGACGAGCCCGTGGTGCGCGCTCGGGAGGGTGCCCACCACATAGAGGTCGTAGCGCGCGTCGAGCGCTTCGTCGTAGCTGCCAAACCACCGGGGAACACCGGTCTTGCGGGCGTAGGTTTCGGCCGTCTTCGGATCGCGGCTGGCCACGGCCAGCCTGGTGCCGGGGCGTAGCGCTCGCAACAGCGCGAGGTGTTTTTCGTTGATGCGGCCACAGCCGAGAAAGCAGGCCGAAAACGTGCTCACGGGCGCGCTCCGCCCGCGCAAAATCCGCGAAGCTTTGCTTTCGTCCGGGACCCTGGTATGCGCTTGGCGTTCCCGTTTGGCTGATTCATGCGCCGCATAAAGATCTTCTATTTCATTCCGAACCTACAGCAAGGAGGCCCGGAACGACAGATCCTGGAGATGATCCGGCGTCTCCCGGCGCGCTTCGAGCCGGTGCTGTGTGTCTACGACGACAAGAACGTCTTCTTCGACGATCGGCTGCCCCCCGGTCAGCCTCGCCATAGTTTGGGGGTGGCGAAAATGGGGCCGGGGGCGCTTCGGCGGCTCACGGCGATCCTGGAACAAGAGCAGCCCGACATCGTGCATTCCTACCGCGACAAGGCCAACTTCTGGATGCGCTTGGCGGCCCGGCGGGCGGGCGTGCCGGTGCTCATCACCTCTTGCCGCAACCGCATGATGCAGCTTCGCTACCTTCTCATCGAGCGCTTCATGTCCCGTGGCACACGCCTCATTCTCACCAACTCCGAAGGTGTGAAGCACGAGCTCACGCGCTACGCCCGTGTGGCACCGGACAAGATAAGGGTGATCTACAACATCCTCGATTTGGAGTTCTTTCGGCCGCCCACCGAAGAAGAGCGGGCCGCAGCTCGGAGGACCTGGAACCTGCAGCCGCACGAGCGGGCCCTGATCCTGCCGGGCCGGGTGGGGGTGCAAAAACACCAGATTGGCTTTCTGCGGGCCCTGGCGGCTCTGGCGAAGCAAGGGAGGCTGCCTGCGGGCACCGTCGTGTTGCTTGCAGGACGTGACCGGGATCCGATTGCTTCGCGCTGGGTTCACCGTCTGGCCGAACAGCCCGCACTCAAACCCGTGGTGCGGCGGCTGGGTGCCCAGAAGGACATGCGCTCGCTTTACTGGGCCTCGGACGCGCTCGTGATGCCCTCGCTTTACGAAGGCCTCGCCAACGCGGCGCTCGAGGGCTGCGCGTGTGGTCTGCCTGCGGTGCTCTCCCATGCCGCCAACGTGGATCGGATCGTGGAGCCGGGGCGGACGGGCTTCGAGGTTCCGACCTTCCGCCACGGGGCCCTCGTCAGTGCGCTCGACGAGCTGCTGAGCTTGCCACGCGCGCGCTGGGAAGAGATGGGGCGGATGGGACGGGAGCACGTGCACGCGCGCTTTGCGCCCACACCCCTTGCGGTCGTGGACCAAACGGTGGCTGTTTACGAAGAGCTGCTCGCGGAGGTCAGGCCCGATCGGGTGCGTACCACTTTGGCGAGGGAGTCTGCATCGTCATGAAACCCCTGACGCGAGACTACGACGCGATCGTGGTGGGCTCTGGCTTTGGCGGCGGGGCGGCGGCGTATGCCCTTTCCCGCCGGGGCTTGCACACGTTGATGCTCGAGCGGGGGGTATGGCCCCTGCGCGACGCGGACGACTGGAACGGGCGGCAGATCCTGCTCGACGGCCGGTACAAGGCCAACGCGCCCGTGGCGATCGCTCAATACGGCAAGCCGCCCAAGGACACCGTGCCCAACGCGGTGGTGGGCGGAAACTCCGTGTTTTTCGGGGGGGCGGCGTTGCGCCTGCGGCCTACCGATTTCGCCGACTGGGCGGTGTCTTACGACGGACTCGAGCCCTTCTATGCCGAGGCCGAGCGTTTGCTCGAGGTGCACGGGCAGGCCGGCGCCGACCCGCACGAGCCTCCGCGCTCGGGACCTTATCCGGCGCCGGCCGCGGCGCTGACACCGCCCGCCGCGCGCATTCATGCGGCGGCCACGGCCGTGGGCTTTCATCCCTTCGCGGTGCCCACGGCGATTGACTTTAGCGGTGCCCGCGGCACGGCGTGCCTGCGCTGTTCCACCTGCGATGGGTTTCCGTGCAAGGTGGGTGCGAAGAACGACGTGGCAATGACCTTGCTCGCCAAGTCCGATCCCGAGCGGTTGATGATCGTCTCGGGCGTGACCGCCACCCGGGTCTTGGTCGAAGGCAAGCGGGCCGTGGGCGTCGAGGTCTTGGACCCGCGAACGGGACAACGTCACACGGTGCGCGCGCGGGTCGTGGTGGCGGCCGGCGGGGCCGTACAAACCCCGGCGCTCCTCCTGCGCTCGGGACTCGAGGTGATGGATGCCTCGGGCCTGCTGGGCCGCAACCTGATGCGGCACTGCAACGCCATGGTGGGCTACGTGTTTCCCTTCGCCACCAACCCCGAGCAGGTCAACCACAAACAGATCTGCGTGAGCGACCTTTATGAGCAAGAGCGCGCCGCAACGGGGCGGGCGGTGGGGGTGATTCAAGACATGATGATGCCCCCGCCCGACGTGGTGCGCGTGCTGGCGCCCAAGGGCTTTCGCTTCGCTGCCCACACGTTCGCGGCGCACATCCAAACCCTCATTTGCATCGCGGAAGACGAGCCCCAGGCTGAAAACCGCGTGACGCTTTCGGCGCGCACCGATGAGCACGGCCTGCCGATCACGTCGGTCGATCACCGCTACACCCGGGCGGACGTGCACCGGCGAGAGCTGCTGGTCCGAGCGGCACGGAAAATCCTACGGAAAGCGGGAGGTTTCGTGGGCAAGGTGAACCTGGTGGATTCCTTCTCCCACGCGGTGGGCAGTGTGCGCTTCGGCTCCGACCCCGCCACGGCGGTGCTCGACCGTGAATGCGCCTTCTTTCGTGTGCCCAATCTCTTCGTCACCGACGGCAGCGTCATGCCCACCTCGGGCGGTGTGAACCCAAGTCTGACGATCACGGCCAACGCGCTCCGGGTGAGCCAGGCGATCAGGCAGCGGCTTTAGTGCGACAACATGCCGCATGGGCAAAGGGGGGGCGGGCCATTAGGGTTCGCCGCATCGAAAGGAGATTGCCCCTTGCTCAAACGCTTTGTGTCCCTTCTGTCTGGTCTTTCGCTTGGCCTCGTGTCCACGGGGGCCTTCGCCCATATCGGCACCAACGGTCCGGTGTTCGCAGGGAAAACCGTCAAGGTGGTTTTCACTGTGGGCCATGGCTGCGAAGGCGCTGACACGCTGTCCCTCGCGATGCAGGTCCCCGCGGGAGTGACAGGCGTGCGCCCGATTCCCGGAGGTTTCGGCAAGGCGTCGGTCGTCAAGGACGCCATGGGAAATGTCACCTCCGTCACGTGGTCCCGCCCCGAAACCGATCTGGGTGCATCCGACGACAACGCCTACGAGGTGGCCTTGCGTGTGCGCATCCCCGATGCCCCCTTCACCACGCTCTATTTTCCCACCGTGCAGACGTGCAAGTCGGCTGCTGGTGTGGTGTCTACGGCCAGCTGGGTGGGGACCGGGGGGGGCGATCATCAGCACGGCGTGGATGCGGGCGTTGCGCCCGCAGCGCCAGAGCCCGCGCCAGCCGTTCAGGTCCTGCCTGCGCGCATGCCGGGATGGAACAAGTACACGCTGACCCAGCACGTACACGATCTTCCCGTGTTCTTCTCTGACGCTCAGATCGTGTGGTCGGGCAGCGCCGCGTGGAGCCCCAACCCCGACATTCAAGCGCTCGTTCCGAGCGAGCCCAACACCACCGCCCTCACGGAGCTCCACCCGGGGGCCGTGATCTGGGTGCGCTACTGAGGCAGGCCCATGAAGCGAGTTGCATTACTGTTGGCGGTTGTCGTCCTGGGGGCCTGCGCGGACGACGAGAGCCCTGCGAACATCAACGTGGACGGTGGTTCAGACGCCGCCGGAGACGCTCTGGGCGCCGCGCCGTCCTCGAGTCTTTTGCCCCGCCCCTCGCCCCTCTTGCGCCCCCCCCAAGCTCGCTTGCCCGCCGAGCTGCTCCCGCCGGGGCGCTGAGGCGGCGGAAGCGTCCGTTGCCTTGGGCTATGGCGCGTTGCGCATTGGCGCCTGAGTCCGGCGCTCGTGTGCTAACGTCGCATGCTTTGTCGAGCCTGACGTGCCTAGGCTAGGCACGCGTCCTCCGACACCGCCTCAACATGCCCCCCGCCGAGAAGCCTCGCCCCGCGCTCGATTCGCGTTACATTTTAAAAGGCGCCCTGCTCCAGATCCTAGGCACATTGGGCCAAGGGTTGGTCGCCGTACAGCAAGTGCTGATACCCCGCCTGTTCGGACAGGCCACTCATGGGATCTACGGCGGCATCCTAGGGATCATGGAAGTCGCGGTGCGGTTCGGCGTCGCGGGTACCGACAAGGGGCTGTACAAGTACCTGGGGAAGGGGGGTGGAGAAGACCCCGCCGAGGGCAAGCGGGCGTTTGCCTCGGCACTCAGGCTTTCCACGCTTGTTTCCTCCCTGCTGGCTGCGGCCATGTTTGTGGGTGCCCCGCTCATCGCGGCCTGGAAGGAGACACCGCAGATCGCCCCAGCGCTTCGGCTCATGAGCTTCGGCCTGGCCCCGATGGCACTCGTGCTCGTGTTGAATGCTGCGGCGCTTAGCAAAAGGCAGGCGCATCTTCCGCCCCTCATCCGAGGGGTCATGGAGCCGGCCCTCCTGACAGTCTTGACCTTGGCGGCATGGCTGTCGGGGGCTGGCACGCGAGGCCTCGCCATGGCGTACGCATTGTCTTACGTGGGGCTGCTGGCCTTCGCTCTGTGGCTGTGCAAGCGGAGCTTCGAGAAGAATTGGTTTTCCGGTCTTCTGCGTGCCCCCAAACACCCCGACCTGACGAGGTTCGTTCGGCCGATGGTCACGCTCGAGGTCATGAACTCCCTCCGGCTGAGGCTGGACACGATCTTCGTGTTCGCCGTCCTGCCTCCCGAAAAGATGGCTCTCTACGCTGCCAGTGAGTACATAGGCCGCGTGGCGGCGAACGTTCGCTATGCCTTTGATGGAATCGCAAGCCCACTCTTTGCCGAGGCCCTTCACTCGAGGGACCTGGAACGCCGCCGAGAAACCCTCCAGAGCCTTACCCGCTGGGTTTGGCTGCTCTCGCTCCCATTGGCCACCACCCTCATATCGCTCAGAGCCGACCTCCTGGGCCTTTACGGGGAAGCCTACGTTGCAGCGTCAGCAATCGTCGTCGTGCACGTTCTTGGACATTTCGCGAATGGTGCTCTCGCGTTCTCCGCAGCCTTGTTGACGATGAGCGGACGGGCCTGGCTCCTGGTGTTGAACCAAGCCTTCACACTAGTCGTGCATTCCCTTCTGTCGTGGATGCTGATCCCCAGACTCGGAATCATGGGAGCCGCGCTTGCGTTCCTCGCTGGAATGCTCGTTCCGATCTCCTTGAGCCTCATCGAGGCTGCCCGACTGGAGGGTGTGCACCCGTTCAACAGGGCTCTCCTTCCGCCCTTGGCGGTGGGCCTTTTGGTCCTTGGCATTCAAACCCTAGTGACACGTCTTGTTTCCCCGGGCATCCCCAGGATTCTGGGCGGAACTCTGCTGGGACTTATCGGGTACTTTGCCCTTTACTGGCTTACGGTCTTTAGGCCTGAAGAGAAGGAATCCGTATCGAGGATCAAAAAGCGAATCTTGGGGTGAAGGGAGTCTTCACCGGCGCGCGAGCCGGTAGACTCTCCAGGGAGCTCGCCACTTCTTCGCCGTGGCCCAAGACGCCTTCTCAATCACGACGGTGCCAAGTTGCTGCAGAACGTCTGGAGGGAGGAACGGGGCAAAGCGTTGCTTGATGTAGTGATCGTTGTCGACCAGATATTCGATCCCGTTGACTTCGAGATAATCGCCCACCCTACGCTCCCTGACCCAGTCCGCGGCTTCGTCGTTCCCAACCCCGTCCAGGTTCATAACCTGGTTGAAGTTGTAGTACGCCTGCATGTGCATGTTGAACCCGGCGATCCTTGGCCGGTCGGAGCGAGGAACGACCCGCTGGAGCTCCTGGGCCATGTCGTACATGTCAACCTGCCAAGGAAACAGTCCCTTCACCCAGACGTCTGCAGCCGATATCGCCGTTCCGAGAAACACCAGTGTGCTCAGAGCCACGCGTCCCCGCTGCCGGAGATAGGGTGCAGCTTCCTTGTACAAGAGCACAAACCCGAGGGGGCCGAGCCAGGCAACGGGAACGTAATACCACTCTCTGCTGACCCACCTTATCCCACCGTGGACGAAGCCAAGGGCCACAAGAGCGGCAAGAGGAGGGGCCAACAGGAGTAGCCTCTGCGACGAAGCTTGCCGATCCACGGCAGGAAGACGTCGTTTCCGAATCCAGCAGAGCAGCAGAAGCGCAAACGGCACTCCAAAGCCTGCGCTTCGCGGAAGCTCGTAGCAGAGTACTTTCAGTGTTTTCCATGCCGACGTGGCGACGCGAGCGATCCTTGTGAGGTCTGCCGCGTGGGCATGGTTTACGAACGGGATGGCATGGGCGCTCGATTGCATGAGGTGGCCAGTCTCTCGATGCATGTAAATGAGCCAAGGCAGCACTATGACCGCCGAGGAGAAAGCCAAGGCACAGGTTGCTTTGAGCCTTTCGAGGCGTGTCCCTGGACCCAGAAGGATGAGATGCCCGAGCATCGCGAGATGAAAGAAGACAGCGTCGGTCCGAGCAAGCATGGCGAGGCCTGCCAATCCGCCCAATACCAGATTGGGTTGCCACGGGCGGGAGGGCCTGCTGACCAAGTTCAGGTAAACGCCAAAACAAGCCAATGTCGTTGTGACGTACACCGGTGTCTCGAGCCCCGAAAGGACGAGTCCGAGCGAATACGGATTGAAGAGGTAAAGCACGCAGGCCACGACTGCGTATCGCTCGCTTGCGGTGAGTGTTCTCGCCACCAGGAAGACGAGATAGGCGTTGAGGATATCGATCAGTCCGGCGAGGACGATCCCAGCGGTGATCAACCGATCTCCGCCCCCGGGAATGAGGCTCGCCACGCAGGTCACGAAGCCCAACCAGAGCGGATGGTAAGCCGACGTAAAGTGGACTCCGTCGAGGCTGGGAGGCGCGCCGGCAATCAGGTTCCGGGCAACCTGGAAGTAGACGAAGGCGTCGTCGGGCACGGTCTTTTGAACGAGCCACCGTATAGGAGCGGAGGCAACGACGAGCCTCAGGAGAAGTCCGAGCAGCAGCAGGCCACGCAGGTGCATGTGGTGAGAGCACCGCTTCTAGCGTCTTTGCCCGAAAGAAGCTAGTTCTGTTTTGTGTTCCTGTAAGGCCCCGCCTGAGCCCCTGTCCAGCGCCGTTCGACCTCAAAGTGTTTGCGTTCGGGCGCATGGGAACTCGGAAACGAGAGGGATCTAGGGTTAGCAATAGCGCAATGAGTCGTCTCGCCCGTGAGTTTTGGGTTGGTGGTGGAGACCCGTAACAGCACGGCATCACGGTCTGATGAACAACGAAACCAGCGAGCGTCCCAGGGAGGTCGCGGCCTTATCGGACGAAAGTGCCCCATTCGCCCTACCGGTCGGCGCTCTGTATAGTCCGTCACCGATTGCCCATGACGCCTCATCCGCTCGGCCTTGCACGTTCGAAGATCGTGCTCATCACTCACGAATTCTTCCCCTACCGAGGAGGCATCGCCACCTGGGTACAAGAGTTCGCGTCTGCAGCAAAAGCTGAGGGATGGCCGATTGAGGTCTGGTGTCCAGCTGCACCGGAACTTCACCCCGAAAAGTACCCCTTCCCTGTGGTGCCCATGCCGGTGCCAGGGGGACAGGGCTGGAAAAGTCGCATCGCTTTGTCGAAGTTTCTTCGTCAGAGGGTAGCAACGTGGCGCGAAGCCCATCTCCTTCTTCCCGATCCCGGCCCGATTCGTACCTTCATGGACGCGAAGCTATTCGGCCTCGACATGCCCGCCTCGATACGCGTGGTCTTGCACGGCACGGAGATCATCCGCCTTGCCCGCTGGCCGTGGCGAAAGAAGAAGTTTTGGTCACTGTTGCGAAAGGCTGAGCGCGTGGCCGTCGTGTCCCGGCATAACCGGAAGCTCACACTCGATCGCTTCCCAGATTTGCCTGAAAAGGTGAAGGTAGCGCACGCAGCCCCGCGCTCGGACTTAGCGGTCCCCAGGGGCCCCGTGGAGCGGCCTTGGCGGGACAAAACCGTGATTCTCACGGTGGCTCGCATCAGTCCTCGTAAGGGGCAGTTGGCCATGATCGAGGCCATCGGTCGACTGCCGTCAGACATGCGCAACAAGATCATTTATCGGCTCGCAGGGCAGACGAATAGCCCGAGTTATCGAGACAAGGTGGAGAGCGTTGCGAGACGACTGGGCGTAACGCTCGAGATCCTGGGCAAAGTGCCCGACGAACGACTCCCGGAACAGTACCAAGACGCCGACATCTTCGCGCTGACCTCGCGTGAATACTGGGGGAGCATCGAAGGGTTCGGTTTGGTGTACCTGGAAGCGGGGCTTTTTGGCTTGCCGGTGATTGCTCATCGCACGGGCGGCGTGGAAGACGCCGTGCTCGACGAACAAACTGGTTTTCTCATGGATCCGGACGATCGCACGCGGCTGGCGGAGGCGATTTCACGCCTCGTAAGAGAACCGGCCCTAAGGGCCCGTATGGGGGCCCGCGGGGTGACGTGGGCCCGGTCATTTTCCTGGGCCCAAACTGTGAGAGACGTCCTGGAAGATTGATGCCTCGGGGCAACCCCTCCCCGTCACGCTCCCACGATCAGCACCACGCGCCATTCGCTGTCTTCGATGCCGTAGCCGTAATCCACGCCCACCAGGGGGACGGCCACGGAGCGCAGGAAGAAGCGAAGACCACCGCCCACGCCGTTGTGGATGTCGCGGCCGGGGCTAAAGCCCGTCTTGACGTAGTCGCCCGGGAGGAAGCGCCTGCCATCCAGGCGCTGGTTGTCGAGCTTGCGCCACCAGAGCGCTTGCATGTCGTAGAAGACCAACGCGCGGAAGTCGAGTTGCGAGATGGTGAAGAGCGGAAAATGAAATTCGCTCGTGAAGCGGACCTGGGTGTCGCCGCGGAAGCGCATGAACTGGAAGCCGCGGAGGTTCTCGCCGCCGGCCCAGTTCTCGGCCCACAGCGGTAGCCGATCGCCCAGGTTGACGCCGGCTTCGTTCACCCAGTTGATGCGACGAAAAAAGCGGACCCCGTGGACGTACTCCGCGCCCGCCTTCCAGTAATCGATTTTTTTGTCCGAGCCCCACGTGGGATTCCCAAGACGCAGCCCAAGGCTGAGGGCGTTTCCCGTCATGATTGCGTGTTCCCGCGCCCGAAAATCGAACTTCAAGCCCACCAGGGCCTCGCCCACGGTCGCGTCTTGCGCGCCGGGTTCGCCAGGCTGTATCGGCGCGGGGATCCCCTGATTGGCGTCACCCTGGAACCAGTCGTACCCCCGATAATTCCAGTGGGCGAACTCCCAGCCCACCTCTGTGCGCACGCGCCGCCACCAAAACACACCGAAGCGGGTCGAGAGCCCGAACGATCGCAGCTTGTTCACCCGCAGCGGGTTGTCGCCGAAGACGTCCGTGTTCGCGAATTCTGGCAGCTGAAGGTCTCGAAACAGGCCCTGGGCCTCCCAGTACATCCAGGTGCCGAGCAGCGCCGGATCCCGGTAGGCGAGCACGGCCCCGCTGGTGACGTTCGAGATGCGGCCCCCGATGACGCCCTGTTTTCCCCGCCCCCAGAGGTTGCCGTGCACGAGGACGGCGCCGAACGATACGTTTCCGGCCGCGCGGGAGAACGTGGGCACCGGTGCCCACGGGAACTTTTCGCGCACCGTGACGACCACCCGGGCGCCGCTTTTGTGAGGTTCCCAGAAGACGTCGACGTCAGAGAAGAGGCCCGAATTGTTCAGTCTCTCGCGAATCAGCTCGAGGGTGTCGGTTTCGATCTCGTCGCCGATGTCCACGCCGACAATGGCCCGGATCGTGTCTTCGCTGGTGCGGTTGTTGTCGCGGATCTTCACATCCACGATCGTCTCGCCCAGGGCCAGCGCGCGTGTGGGGGACGCGCACACCAGCGCCGCCACGCAGCCGCCAAGGATTAAGCCACGATAAGACATTGGATTCATTCTATCCCAATCGCCCTGTTCTGTATTTGTGGTGCGGACCCTTGTGATCCTTACGCGCGCAACGCGGCCGCCACCGCGTCCACGAAGGCATCCACCTTGGCCGGGCGGGCGCCCAGCGAGGGAAAAACCGCGTGTATCGGCGCCGTGGCGCGGCAGTGTGCGTCCAGCACGACCCGCAGCTCCCCCGCATCCAGGTAGGGCCTCGCGATGAAATCCGGCAGCAGCGCGAGGCCCAGCCCCTCCACGGCCGCCTGGGCGAGCACGTCCCCGTGATTCGATCGAAAGCGACCCCTCACGCGCACGGCGAGCGGCTTTGCTCCGTGGAACGTCCAGGTGTCCAGGGCGCTCTGGTAGCTGTAGAGCAGACAATCGTGTGACGCCAGAACGGAAGGCTCGCGCGGTGTGCCGTGCGCTTTCAGGTAGGCGGGGGAAGCCACCACCAGAAAACGGCTCTCTCTCAGCTTGCGGGCGCCCAGGGCCGAGTCGCGCAGCGCGCCTACCCGAATCGCCAGGTCGTAGCGCTCGGCCACCACATCCACCATGCGATCCTCCAGCGAGAAGTCGACCTCGACCCGCGGGTGTGTCTTGACGAAGCTGGCCACCACGCGGGCCAGATAAGCCTGGCCGAGCGACACGGGGGCCGAGACCCGGAGGCGCCCCAGGAACTGACCGGCGAGAGCGCCCAGCTGACTTTCCGCGTCCTCGAGTTCGTCCAGAACGTGGCTACAGCGGGTCCGAAAGCTCTCCCCGGCCTCAGAGAGCCTCACGGAGCGTGTGGTGCGGTGAAAGAGGCGCACGCCCACCCGCCGTTCGAGCGCTCCCACCCGCTTGCTGACGGTTGCTTTGGTCAAGCGCAAATCCTGGGCGGCGACCGAGAAGCTCTGCCGCTCGGCGACGGCCAAAAAGGCTTCGAGCTCGTCGAGCCGCGGGCGGGTCGAGGCGGAGGCGGGCATGTCCTTATTGTTTCTCAAGTGGAAACAGTAAGTCAACTGCGTCGCTTATTGTCACTTGGTCCCAGGCGCATCAAACTCCCTTCATGACGAACCCAAAACGAAGGCAGCTCTTGGCCCTGGCGGGAGCGGTTCCCGTCGTGGGTGGCCTTGCGGGCCTTCCGCGGGGCGACGGTGAGAGGACACGCAGCATGTTGAACGTAAGGAAGTCGAACGAACGCGGCGGGGCGAACCATGGTTGGCTCGACAGCAAACACACCTTCTCCTTCGCCGACTACTACGACCCTGCGCACATGGGCTTTCGCGCGCTGCGGGTCATCAACGAGGATCGCGTCGAAGCCGGCGCGGGCTTTCCGACACACCCCCACCGAGACATGGAGATCGTGTCGTACGTGCTCGAGGGCGCGCTGGAACACAAGGACAGCCTCGGCACCGGCTCGGTGATTCGTCCAGGAGACGTTCAGCGCATGAGCGCAGGGACAGGTGTGACCCACAGTGAGTACAACCACTCGCCGCGGGAAGGTGTTCGCTTCCTCCAGATCTGGATCGTACCGCGCGCCCGTGGCTTACAGCCGGGGTACGAACAAAAGACCTTTGGCGAAGAGCGCCGCAATGCCTTGCGGTTGGTGGCCTCACCGGACGGTCAGCAGGGCTCCGTAACGGTGGCGCAAGACGTTCGCCTGTGGGCCACGGTGCTCGATGAGGGCAGGGAGGTCGTGCACGAGCCCGGCGCCTACGCACACGGTTGGATCCAAGTTGCCACCGGCTCGGTCGAGGTCAACGGGCACAGACTCGGGCAAGGCGACGGTGCGGCGGTCACGGGCGAGACGGCGCTACGGCTCCGGGCCCTCACGAACGCCGAGGTGCTGGTGTTCGATCTCGCGTGACCCGGCACCCAAGGACAACCCCAAAATCGGGCGCCACGAAGGGGGCGCCCGTCTGCCTAGATCCTGCGGGCCAGGTGCAGATCGAAGCGGTCCTCGGCATCCGTGAACGTGTGGACCCGGGTGAAGCCGGCGGCGGCGAGTAACGCGTCGACGTGAGCGCGGGTGTACTTCTTGCTGGACTCGGTGTGAATGCTCTCGCCTCGTGCGAAGGTGAAGCGCCCGAGTGGAGGGAACTCCACCGCTTGGTCTTCGGTGCTCACGAGGTGCATCTCGACCGAAGAGCTGGCTTCGTTCCAGCGCGCTTCGTGTCGCCACCGCTCTGCTACGAAGTTCGCGCGCAGCTCGCGGTTGAGGCGGGTGAGAAGGTTCAAGTTGAAGGCCGCGGTGACGCCTGCCTCGTCGTCGTAGGCGCGTAGCAACGTGGGTACGTCCTTCGCGCGGTCGGTGCCGAGCAACAAGCCCGCGCCCGGATGCAGCTCACGGGCCACCGCCCCGAGCAGTTCGATGGCCTCTTCGTCGGCGTAATTGCCCACGGAGCTGCCCACGAACAGCACCAAGCGCCTCGCACCCGCTTCACGTATGGCGGGAAGCGCAGCAAGGTGTGTGCCTGCGAAAGGGCGCACGGTCACGTCGGGCGCTTCGCGCCGCAGACGCGACACGGCGCCGTCGAGCGCGGCGGACGACACGTCGATCGGCAGGTAAAGGCAATGTCCCTGGCGTCTGACCACGGCGTCGAGCAGCAGCTGCGTCTTCGTGGCGGAACCTGCCCCGAGCTCGATGACCTTGAGGGGTTGCGTGGTCCCCTCGGCCGCCAACGCCACGATCTCGTCGGCATGCTGCTCCAGGATCGCGCGCTCGGCCCGGGTCAGGTAGTACTCGGGAAGCTCCGTGATGTCCTCGAAGAGCTCCGAGCCGCGGTCGTCGTAAAAAAGCCACGGTGGGAGCGCCCGTGGCCGTTTTGCCAATCCCACCTTCACGGCGTCCAGAAGTGCCGGATCGAATCGTAACGCCGTCACCACACCTTGCCCCCCCTGCACCACGCTCATGCCTCCACCCTACTTTCGTTTCCGGTTCTAAAGTGCACGTTGCAGTTGGATGCCCCTGACGCTCAGAGGTCGCGGGCCAAACGCAACCCCGTGAGCTGAAAGCGCGTCTGCGGGTGCCAAAAGTTTCTGTACGTGGGCCGGCTGTGTCCCGGCGGCGTGAAGGCGCTGCTACCGCGAAGCACACGCTGATTGACCATGAACTTGCCGTTGTATTCGCCGATCGCACCTTCGGCTGGCTTGTAACCCGGATAGGGTGCGTAATCCGAGCGTGTCCACTGCCAGGCGCGGCCAAAAAGGCCCGTCAATCCCTGATGTGTTTCGAGGGCCGGAGGCAGTGGCCGCCACCCCTCGGGGGTGTCTTCGTCGAACCCCGTCGCTTCGTCGGGCGCAAAGGCCTTGACGGCCACGCTTTCCCATTCCTGTTCGGTGGGCAGCCGGGCCCCGAGCCAGGTGGCAAGAGCGTCGGCTTCGTAGAACGACAGGTGCAAGATGGGCTCGTCCGGATGGGTGCGGCGTTCGCCTCCGAGGCCGTAGACGATGACGTCGTCGCCCTCTCGGCGCGTATACGCAGGGCTCTCGATGCCGTTGGCGCGCACCCAATCAAGTCCCTCCGCAAGCCACAACGAGGGCGTGGTATAGCCCCCGTCACGGGCAAACGCGGTCCACGCGCCCACGGTGACGAGCCGATCGGCGAGAGCAAACGGAGCGAGCCAGACTTTGTGGCGGGGTCCCTCGTTGTCGAAGGCGAAGGGGCCCGGGTTTGCCCCGATCTCCGCGAGGCCGCCGGGCTGTTCGTGCCAGAGGGTCGGGCCAAGGGGCGCCAGTCGTTCGTGCTGGGGACGCGCCGCCCAGGGCAAGTAGACGGGCGCGAGGGGGTTGCACGCAAACGCTGCGAGCACGTCCGTCACCATCAACTCTTGATGTTGCTCTTCGTGTGCCAGCCCCAGCTGCAACAACGAGGCGAGGCCGGTGTCGTCGCGGGCCTCGGGCTTTTCGAGCAACGAGAGGATCTTGTCATCGACCTGACGGCGCCACAGACCCACCTCGTTCACGGTCGGGCGTGAGAGCAGGCCCCGGTGGGGGCGGGCGTGGCGAGGTCCCATGGCTTCGTAGTACGAGTTGAAGAGCCGCCCAAAGCGTTCGTCGTAAGGGGCGAATCCTCTGGGCACCAGTACGAAGGTCTCGAAAAACCAGGTGGTGTGCGCGCGGTGCCACTTGACGGGGCTCGATTCCGGCATGGCCTGCAGCTGCTGGTCCTCGGCGGTCAAGGGGGCCGCCAGCGCCTCCGTACGATGCCGAACGGCACGGTAGCGGTCGCAAAGCTCGTCCGGGTCCAAAGCCGTGCCGCTCTTGCGCGCTTCCGAGGAGACCCACGCCGTCACGTGAGCCTCCTCATGCCTTGGGTTCGATGTGTCCGCGCGAAGGTGGAAGCCATCCTGCTGGGCTAAAATCGCCAGGTCGAAGCATGCGAAGCGGCCCCGGGGCTGTCAACGCCCGGTTGGAAAGCGCACGGGGCCGCTCGGGGCGGGTTCACAGGCAGGACGAGAACTGCCCTGGGGTTCCCAGCGTGAGGTCGAGCGTCGTGGGGCTCCCTCCTGCCACGTGCACGGTCAGCTTCATCTGGGTGCCGCCGCTGTTCACTTGGCCCGTGAAGCTTGCCTGGCGGGGCATGCTCGCGGTCTGGAGCGTGTAAAGGCCGGTCCACGCGAAACGCCCGTCCTTTTCGATCTCGAGGGGGGACGTGACCACCGCGAGGCCGCAATCGAACTTGAAGTCACCCCCGAGCTTCGGGTCGTTCACCGTGAGCGACACGTGGGGGCCGCCCCAGAGGCCTGGCGTCAACCAGAGGGTGGATTGACACGCTCCTTCTTGCGCCAGAGCGATTCCGGCGGCAAAGCGCATGCAGTCGTTCGCGTAGGTGCGTCCATCGCAACCGCAAACGGGAAGGAACTCCTTGGTGCAGCCGTTCGTCTGCTGCCGGCACGTCCCCGCCGTGCGCTCGAGGTTGCACTGGTTCGGCGCGGGATCGCAGACGAGCCCGGGTTTGCAGAGCGTGGCGACCACGCCGCCACAAGCTTCGCCCACGTTAGCCCCCCCGGGGCCGCAAGCTCCGGGGGTGGCCAGTGAAGTTCGGGCACGGCGGCGCTCGCAATCGTTTCCGTATGTCATGCCATCGCAGCCGCACACGGGAGCATCGACGGGCAGGCATGTCGAGGGGGCGCGGCGGCACCGGCCGTTGGCCTTGGGGCCTGGGCAAGTGGCGTTGGGAAACTCGCAAAAGAGGTTGTCGGCGCACACCTGGAAGACTCCCGACACGCTCCCGCAAATTTCGTTTTCGCCCACGAACGTGGGGAGGTCTGTCGCACACGCGCCGTCCGCCAGTTTCGATACACCCACGAGCCGTCGTTCGCAGTCGTTGGCGTAGGTGAACCCATCGCAGCCGCAGACGGGCGCAAAAACGCTGTCGCACTGTTTGGGCACGACGGTGCACTGGCCCTCGAGCCCAGGGTCGGGCTCGGGCGGGACGGGGAGGCTTCCGGGTGCACCGCCCGAGCTCAGGATGAAGGGCGACAGGGTGGCCCCGCACGTGCCCTCGGGCGCTTCACAAAAGGCATCGAAGCCGCAGGCGCTGCCGCCGGCGCCTCCGGTTTGCAAGGCGCAGCGGCTCCCGCCGGCACCTCCGGAGATCGGAAACTCACCCCCGAAGCCGCCAAAAGCCCCAAAGCCGCCGAACCCGCCAAAGCCTCCCTCTCCTCCCATGCCTCCGGTGACGGGAAAGCCCGCGTCGCTGGTAGGCCCGAAGTCCGGGCCGTCCTGGTTGGTGTCGTCGAAGGATGCGCCGTTTCCCCCGCAGCTCACCGCGTAGGCCATGAAGGCAGAGAAGCAAAGCAAACGCCGGTCCCGTCTGTGATTCATTTTCGTACAACCTCTCGGGCTCCTGCAGCAAAACACGTTCCCGTCCCGTGGCGAAGAGGAAACCGAGCGCAGCCCGGCGAATGCTGGCGTATTCGCCCTGGCACGGCGCCTCGCTGAAAGTTTTTCGAGAGGGTGCTGACCTGTGCGCCCCGCTTCGGGCGGCTTCGGGAGTTAACGAGTGGCATCACAGCGAAGCTGTGGCAACATGCGGCCGACGTGACGTCGTTCGCCCGGAAGCCTCGCGCCCGAGGGGGCCGCTCGTCCTACGCGCCTTTGCAGCGCGGATGGTTGGCCGTCTTTGCCTTGGCAACTTTCGTCGCGGGCCATCTGGTGCTGCCTGCACTGCATGTCTACGACCACGGAAACGATCACGTCCACACGCCCGGCGGCGTGATCTACGTGGACGGGCGGCGCTCCGAGGAGCCGCGTTCCCTCGACGAGGTGCTGCAGGCCGTGACGGCCGCGGCTTTCGGCACGCGCTCTCCAAGCAAGGCCAGGGTGGCAAGCCCTGGGGGCGGCAGTCAGGGCCACCGGCACATCGAGCCGGGGGAGAGGCCGCACGGCTCTGGCACGGACGAGCGTCCTGCCGGCGGGCCGATCCCTCATGGCGCGGGGAGCAGCCTCCATTTTGGCCTCGCCTTCGTGGTGGGCCCCGTCCTGGTCGTGGTCTTCCTGTTCGTGCGGGCCCTCGCGGGGTCCGCCTCGTGGACGCCCAGGCCCCTCGAGGCGCTCTGTGCGGCCGCCCGGCCCCGGATCCGGGGGCCGCCCGCCGGGGCGTTCCCGAGCTCGGTTTAGGGTACCGAACGCCGTCCGAGGGTGCGCCCGCGCGCTGCCGGGCTCGAGCCTTGCGCACGCGCGAGGGGCGGGTGTTCGGCAGACGCGCTTCGTACGCCTCTTCCGTGGTTTCGGCGGTCGGGGAAGGTCCTCGTTTCGTCTCGGTCCACGCCGCTCGTCGCGGGGAGGGCTGGGGGTTTGCGCGTGTTCATGGTGTCTTTCGTCCCACAACTTTCGTTTCTGTGTCTCGCGGGCCAAGCGGTTGCGCCTGCGCCCGCGGGCACGGACGCGCCGCCACGGCGGTGGCTGCAGCCTTCCTATGACGTCACCGTGCGCGCGCCTCCGCCTCCGCGCAGCGCTTCGGAGTCCGTGCGCGATCGCGCGGCCTTGACGACGGCGCCCCACAGGACGGCCGACGACCTCATGCGGGTGGTTCCGGGGCTCTTCATCACCCAACATGGCGGCGAGGGTAAGGCGTTCCAGTTGTTCTACCGTGGCTTCGACGCCGTCCACGGACAGGACGTGGAGATCTGGGCGGGTGGTGTGCCCGTGAACGATGTCTCGAACATTCACGGACAGGGCTATGCCGATCTGCACTTCCTCCCTGCGGAGGTGGTGGAGGACGTGCGATCCCAGGGGGGGCCCTTCGATCCGCGGCAAGGCGACTTCGCCGTGGCGGGCTCGCTGCGCTTTTCCCTGGGGCTTGCAGATCCGGGGCTCACCACCAAGGTGAGCGCGGGGGCCTTCGACACGCAGAGGCTCTTTGTCGGCTACCGACCTTCGGCTCACGACGGCCGCAGCTTTGGCGCCTTCGAGGCGTTTCGCACGGGCGGGTTCGGGCCCTCGCGGTCGGCCACGCGGGCCTCGGCCATGGGCCAGCAGATCGTCGCTGTGGCCAGCAACACCGAGCTGCGTCTGTGGGTCTCTGCCTATGCGGGCCGCTTCGACACGGCGGGGGTGCTTTCACTTTCGGATCTGCGCGCACGCCGCGTGGAGCGCTTCGCGACCTACGACGACCAGCAAGGAGGGGCCTCTACCCGCATGCAGGCGCTTGCCGAGCTGGCGTACGACGTCCCCGGCGCTCGCGGACACCTGGCGTTCTACGCGATCGACCGTGGCTTTCGCTTGCGGCAGAACTTCACGGGTTTTCTCACGAGTGCCCAAGGCGACGCGCAGGCTCAAACCGAGGACGCCCTCACCTTCGGCGCGCACGGCGCCTACAGGAAACGACAGCCGCTGCTGTCGCCTCTCGACACCGTGGAAGCGGGCTTTTTCGTTCGCACCGATGGCATCGAGCAGCTGCAGCAACGCGTAGCTTCGCTTTCGGGGCAGGTCACGGCGACGGACGTGGACGCGCGTGTGCAGGCCACCGACGTGGCCGGTTACCTCGATGTGGTGCTGCATCCCTTGCGCCCGTTGACCTTGCGGGCAGGGCTGCGCGCGGACGGCCTGGCGTTCTCGGCGCGCGAGCGCGGCGAAACCCCCGCGCGGCAGACCCAGGGTTTGTTCATCGGCCCCCGCGCCACGCTCGATCTCGCGCTTGGGGGGGGCGTTCATGGGCTCGTCAGCTACGGCGAAGGCTTCCGGTCACCCCAGGCGCGCAGCCTCGCTCAGGGCCAAAGTGTGCCGTTCACCGAAGTGCAAGCGGTCGAAGCGGGGCTGCGCGCCGCAGGCATCTGGGGAAGTGCTTCGGCCGCGGTCTTTGGGACCCGGCTCTCGGAAGACCTCGTGTTCGATCAAACGACGGCGCGCAACGAACGTGTCCCGGGCACTGAACGTGTGGGGGCAACGGTGGATCTCACGTTGCGCCGGGGCGCCTGGTTGCTCTCGAATCTGGGGGCCACGTACACCCGGGCGCGTTTTCGGCAAGGCGATGGACGCTTCGAGGCCGGCAGCCTGCTTCCGTACGTGCCGCAGCTCGTGGCGCGGTGGGACCTGCGTTTCGTGCACACCTTCGCGCCGGCGCCCGGGCGTACCTTGCACGCCGAGCTCGGCTCGGGATGGTCGCTGTTGGCACGAAGACCTTTGCCCTTCGGCGAGGTGGGCCACGACGTGTTCTTGGTGGATCTTCTGGCCCGCCTGCGGTGGAACCGCATCGCGCTCGGGATCGAGCTGCGCAACCTGCTCGACCGCGCCTGGTTCGACGGTGAGTTCGTCTACGCGGCCCGCTGGAACGCCACCGGGGCCGCCACGCTCGTACCCGAGCGCTTCGTCACCGTGGGGGCGCCCCGGTCTTTGATGGCGGAGCTGTCTTTGTTTCTTTGATGCAGGAGTGACTCGATGAAAACGAAAACGCAGGAACCCGTGAGGGGAACCGCCCTCGCACTCACCTTCATCGCCAGCCTGGCTGCCCTCGGCTGCGGAAGCAACGACACGTCGGGCAAGCGCTTGACGCATGCGGTGCGGTTCGAGACTGCGCCCGAGGCGCTCGTTCCCTTCGTCACGCCCCTCGGTTGGGAGGTGTCGCTCGAGCAGGCCCTCATGGCCACGGGGCCTCTTTATTTGTTCTCGGGCCCCCCGGCGTTCGCGGGCACGAGCCGGCAGCCGAGTCCAGGGCCTCGGCCTTGGCCCGCGCGCTTCTTGATCAAGCCCGCGTTTGCGCATCCTGGGCATGAGGTACGGGGCGAGGCGCGGGGCCAGCTGCTCGACCCGTTCAGTGTCGATCTTCTCGCGGGCCCGACGATGTACCCGCCGCTCGCCGCCGTCACGGGGGCGGTGGCCTCGGCCACGTTCTCCTTCTCTTCTCCCACCGCGGGCCCTGCGGCTCCGGCGCTCAGGGGCGCGACCGTGGCCGTCCGAGGAAGGGCCCGGCGGGGTGAGCGCCAGGTGGTTTTTACGGTGGCCGTGCCCCTGGCCGAGATCGAGGCCCGCGCGGCGCAAGCCCTCGTGCAAGGCTGCACCTTCGACGCCACGCAGGTCCAAGACCCGGGCACGGTGGTGGTGACGATTCGTCCGCAAGCCTGGTTCAACCTGGTCGACTTCAGCGACGTGCCCGACGGATCTCCCGAAGCGCCGTCTGCGCTCGTGCCGGAGAGCACCGCCCGTTTGGGCTTCACCCTGGGCCTCGTTCAGGTGGGGGCCTATCACTTCTCCTTCGTTCCGCCCCTTCAACCCATCACGCGTCCTTGAGAGGAAAGAGGAATCATCATGAAGAGCCGACGTTTTGTCGTATGTGCCCTATGGGGCTTCGTGGCTGCCTGCGGAGGCAGCGCAGATGGCCGCGTCACCTTCACGACCTGGGGAGAGTCCTTCATCGAAGAGCAGATCCCTTCTGACCCCACGGGCGAGGCCGGCTTCGTCGATGGCTGGCAGGTGACGTTCGATAAGTTTCTGGTCGTGTTTGCCGGCATCGAGCTCGCTGACCAGGCGGGCCGCGTGGCGGGCACGATGGGGGCCTCCCTGCTGGTGGATCACGTTCAACCCGGTCGAAAAACGCTGGTGACGTTCTCGGACGTCGAAGCCCGGGCGTGGGATCGGGTGAGCTACCGGATTGCCCCTCCCCATGCGACAACCACCGGGGTACTGACAGATGCGGCCGATCTCGCCTTCATGTCGACGAACGGCTATGCGTTGTTCGTAGAGGGACGTGCCACGAAGGCCGGCGCGGCGGGGCCGATCGAAAAGTCGTTTCGCTGGGGATTCTCGGGCGCCACGCTCTATAGCCGCTGCACGCAAGTTCCCGAGGTGGGACTACCCCTCGAAGGGGTCGTGGTGCGCGCGGGCGCAGACGAATCCGTGGAGCTCACCATCCATGGCGACCATTTCTTCTACGACCGCCTCCGTGCTGCACCCGAAGGAAGCGCCCCCACGGGACTTCGCTTCGAGGCGATGGCGGCCGCCGATGTGAACGCCGATGGCGAGGTGACCCTCGAGGAGTTGAACGCCACGCCGCTCGACGTACGTGTTTACGACCCTTCGGGATTCCCGGTGACGCATCTTGGACCCTTCGTGACCTCGCTCGCGCGGACTGTGGGCCACTTTCAAGGGGAGGGAGAATGTGTGGCCGGCGCAGCGCCTTGACTGCCTGCCCGTTCCCTTGCACGCCTTACACCATGCGGTAGTTTCCTCGGCATGCAAACGCGTGCGTGGACGTTCGGGTTCGGGTTGTTCGTGGCAGGTCTTGGCAGTGGGGGGCTCGTGCTGTGCGGGGGGTGTCGCAAAGAACCCGCCGCCGCTCCCCCGGTCGCAGAACCAGTAGCCCCGCCCGCGGAGCCTGCGCCTCCTCTGCCGCCCCCCGCGCCCGAACCGCCCAAGACGATTCGTGTGGCTGACGTGGGCTTCGAGACGCCCGAGTCCGTGCTCTACGACGAGCGCTTCGACCATTACCTCGTCAGCAACATCGTGGGGGACCCGCTCGGCAAAGACGGTGCGGCCTTCATTTCGTTGGTGACGCCGGAGGGCGCCGTCAAGGAGCTGAAGTGGATAGCGGGGGGGGCCGAGGGGATCACGTTGAACGCGCCGAAAGGCATGGGCCTCACCGAAGATACGCTGTACGTGGCCGACATCGACGTGGTTCGGATGTTCGATCGCGCCACCGGGCAGGCCAAAGGCCAGGTGAAGATCAAGGGCGCGACCTTCCTGAACGATGTAGTGGTACACGAGGGCGTGGTCTACGTATCGGACAGCGGCATGAAAGCTGGCTTCAAGCCCTCGGGCTCGGACGCCGTTTGGGCGATCACGGGCACAACCGCGAAGGTGGTCCGAAAAAACAAGAGCCTCAAGGGACCGAACGGGCTCGCGTTCCACGAAGGAAAACTGTGGGTGGCCACCTTTGGCGCGGCCGAGCTCATCCCCCTCGTCGACGGCAAGCCCGGTACGGCCGTGAGCCTTCCCAGCGGGCAACTCGACGGGCTTTTCGTTGGCCGCGACGGTACGTTTTTCGTGTCGAGCTGGGCGGCTTCGGCCGTCTACCGCGGCAAGCCGGGTGAGGCCTTCGAGGTGGCGGTTTCGGACGTGGCGTCTCCCGCGGACATCGGGTACGACGGGAAACGAAACAGGCTGCTCATTCCCCTCTTCCAAAAGAACGCCGTCGAGCTGCACGCCCTCGCGCCGGAGGCACCCTGAGCGCCTCGTAGCGCATCCAGACGCTCTCTAGACGGGGGCCCGCCAATCCAGCTCGGGCCCGAGGGGCACGATGCCAGTGGGGTTGATGGTTTTGTGGCTACCGAAATAATGCTGCTTGATGTGGTCGAAGTGAACGGTAGCTGCAATGCCCGGCAGCTGATACAGGCGCCGGGCCAAACGCCACAAGTTCGGAAGATCGGCGATGCGTCTCACGTTGCATTTGAAGTGCGAGTGATACACCGCATCGAAGCGAACCAGCGTCGTGAACAGGCGTATGTCAGCTTCGGTCAACGTGTCGCCGACCAAGTAAGATACGCCCTCGAGACGCCGCTCGAGCATGTCGAGCGTGTCGAAGAGGGGAGTCATGGCTTCTTCGTACGCTTCCTGTGTGGTGGCGAAGCCTGCGCGGTAAACGCCGTTGTTGACGTGCTCGTAGACGAGAGCGTTCACGCCATCAATCTCTTCGCGTAGGGACACGGGGTACAGGTCCAGGGTGCTGCCCACGAGGGCGGCGAAGGGCCCATTGAGGAAACGGAGGATTTGCGCCGACTCGTTGTTGACGATCGTACGGGTTTTATCGTCCCACAGCACCGGGACCGTGACGCGGCCGGTATAGTGCGGATCGGAGTCGGTATACACTTGGTGCAGGAACTCTCGGCCGCCGAGGTGATCGGGGTTCTGCGCGCTGAACGTCCAGCCGTGCGCCAACATGAGCGGTTCCACCACGGAAACCCCGATCACATCGGAAAGACCGAGGAGCGCCCGTGCGATGAGTGTCCGGTGTGCCCAGGGGCATGCGTACGACACGTAAAGGTGGTAACGCCCCGCCTCCGCTGGGTATTGCGCCCCAGGATCCGTGCTGATCTGCGCCCGAAACGTGGTGTCGCTACGCACGAAGCGTCCTTTGCTGGCCTTGGTGTCGTACCAAACGTCCTTCCACACACCGTCGACGAGTTTGCCCATGGAGGCAGGTTAGCAAAGGCACTCCTCGCTCCCGGCGGGGGTGGGGCGGCAATCCGGTTGCAACCGCCACGCGGCTTCGCTTGCAAGCTCCATCGGGCACGAGCCACGGGCGACGCGAAAATTTGTCGCTAGACAGAGCCATCCTCATTGGGTTAGAGATTTTTGTGCCGCGTTCGCCTGAACTCATAGGTGCAATACCTGGATTGTCCTGGTGAGGCGCGTGCTTACGAAGACTTTCCCGTGTCCCTCAACTCGGGTCTGGTCAGCGTCTGATTGAACCCACCGGGCCCTGTTGGGTCTGGTCAAGCTGCTATGCCCCTGACTCAACCCTCTGTTCTCATCGTCGACGCCGACCCCAAGGTTGCCGAGAGTATCCAGCAGACATTGGCGCGTCGTGGCATGAAGACGGTGGTGGCCGGGAGCGCCGAAGAGGGCCTCCAGCACCTCGAGACGCCGTTCGACGTGGTCCTGCTCGATCTCGAGCTACCGGGCGTGAGTGGACACGCACTGCTCAAGGCCCTTCGCGAGCGGGGCCAGCACGACGTACCGGTCATCATCACGAGCGGAAAAGGCACCATCGACGACGTCATCGAGGCGCTGCGCAACCGCGCCAGTGACTACCTCCGGAAGCCTTTCTTTCCCGAGCAGCTGATCAGCGCCATCGACAGGGCTCTCGCCCCGCGTCCCCACCTCCGGCCCGCGGGCGTGGGCGTGGGTGTGGCTGCGGCGCAAGGCAACCCGCTCGTCGACGGGCTCTTGACGGACGCCGAACGCCAGGCGATCTCGATCCGGGAAAAAGAGGTGCTTCGCCTTCTCATGCAGGGCCGCCGAGCCCCCGAGATGGCTGCGGCTCTCAAGATCTCCCCGCACACCGTTCGCAACCACCTCAAGGCCATCTACCAGAAGCTCGGCGTGCATTCGCAAGGCGCTTTGGCCGAGTTCCTCCTGGCGCGCCGGGATCAACGCCCCTGAGCCGATGAAAAAACGGCGAAGACGTTGTCGAGGAGGAGGTCGCAAAGGGCGCGATCCCGTTTGGTGAGGGCCGCGGTTTCTGCCCGCACGGCGTCTGCCCCCCCCGGGCCCCTCGCCCGCACCACATAGGCGGCATCCTCCTGCACCCAACGGCCCACCGTGGAGGCGTCGGCCTCGGCGTGGAACTGAAACCCGAAGAGCCGGGTGCGCAGCCTGAACGCCTGGTGGGCACACGAGGGGGTCGAACCCAGGAGCACGGCACCCGTGGGCAGGTCGAAGGTGTCGCCATGCCAGTGCAGCATCATCGCCTCGGCAGGCAAGCCCGTGAGGACGGCTTCCGTCGGTTCGTCCACGAAGCGCACCGGCGACCAGCCGAGCTCGATGAGCGGGCGGCTCTCGGATCCCGCTTTGGTGACGTTGGGATAAACCCGTGCCCCCCGCGGCGAAGGCGAGGAGCTGGGCCCCAAGACAGATGCCGACCGTTGGGGCATCACGGGCGATGCGCGTTTTGAGCAGCTCGACCTCTGCGGCGAGAAAGGGGGGTGGCGGGGGGCGCCGACGTCGGCGACACCCATGGGGCCGCCCATCACGACCAGCACGTCCTTGGGGTCGACTTCGGGCACGGGGGCTCCTTCGTCGAGGCGAACCACGAAAACGTCGAGCCCTGCGCGGGCCGCTGCCGCCGCGAGGCGGGCCGGGCCTTCCCTGGCGACGTGCTGAAGAACCACGACCTTCGCGTTCATGGTCCTCATTTGAGCACGAAGGCAAGGACGACTTCACGGGAAAAAACGCACGCGAAACCGGCTAAGCTCAGGCGCCTCATGACTCGTGCCCGCGCTGCCATCGTGTATGACTTCGACGGAACCCTGGCCCCCGGCAACATCCAGGAACATGGCTTTCTTCCTGAACTCAGGCGCGACATCAGCGCGTTTTGGGCCGACGTGAAGAGGCGCGCGCGGGATAATGACGCCGACGAGATCCTGATCTACATGTGGCGCATGCTCGAGGCGTCGCGGGCGGAGGGCGTACCGCTCACGAAGGCGGCCCTCGAACGCCATGGGCGTGCGTTGCCTTTCTTCGCGGGCGTGGAGACGTGGTTCGACCGCATCAACGACTTTGCCACGAGCCGTGGGCTCGACCTGGAACACTACGTGGTGTCTTCCGGTAACTACGAAATCATCAAGGGCTGCTCGATCTTTCCTCGGTTTCGCATGGTGTACGCCTCGAAGTACGTCTACGACGAGCAGGGTGTGGCCGTGTGGCCAGGAGTTGCCATCAACTACACCACGAAGACGCAGTTCCTGTTTCGCATCAACAAGGGCGTCGACAACTCGTGGGACAACGAGAGCGTCAACCAGTGGCAGCCCCTCGACGAGCGTCCCATCCCCTTTACCCGCATGATCTTCGTGGGAGACGGCGAAACCGACATTCCGTCGATGAAGATGGTCCGCCATCAGGGCGGGCATTCCGTGGCGGTGTTCGATCCAAACAAGTTCCACGAGGAGTCGTTTCAGCGAAAGGTGTACCGGCTGGTGGCCGAGGATCGGGTCCACTTCGTGGCGCCCGCCGATTACAGCGAAGGCACCCAGCTCGACGTCACGGTCAAGGGCATTCTGGGGCGCTACGCCCGGGACACGGGCTACCGTGGCGGCGAATCCTGAGCGCGGCGCTTTAGCGTCCAAAGAGCGAAAGCTGATCGCCCGAAGCGGCAGGAACGCGAAACAAGTCAGTGCGTAGGGGGGGCAAAACGCCAAACCCAAGCCGCCGCTCGGCCGCCTCGAAGCGGTGGCGCAGCAGGTCTGCATAGACGCCTTCGCCTCGCATGCGGCTGCCCCACTGGGCGTCGTACAGCTTTCCTCCACGCACTTGCCGAATGAGGTTCAAGATCTTGGTCTTGCGTTCCGGATAGTGGGTGTCGAGCCAGCCCTCGAACAGAGCTTTGAGCTCGAGCGGCAGGCGCACCATGATGTATGCAGCGCTGCGTGCACCAGCCTGCCGTGCGGCCTCGAGGATGCGGTCGAGTTCGGCGTCGTTCAGGCCCGGAATCATGGGAGACGCCATCACCCCCACGGGCACACCCGCTCGTGCCAGGGTGGCGATCGCCTCGAGCCGCTTTTCGGGCGTCGCGGCCCGCGGCTCCATCTTGCGGGCCAGGCCCCGATCCAAGGTGGTAACCGAAACGAAGACGTGCGCGAGCTGCGCTTTCGCCAGGGGGACCAGCAGATCCAGATCGCGCACGACGAGGTTGTTCTTCGTCACGATCGCCACGGGATTCTGGAACTCTTGCATCACCTCGAGCACCTCGCGGGAGAGGCCCTGCTCGCGCTCGATGGGCTGGTAGGGATCCGTGTTGGCGCCGAGCGCAATCACCTGCGGGCGCCAGGAAGGCTTTCGGAACAGTGTGCGCAAGGCTTGGGGCAATTCGGGTTTCGCCACGAGGCGCGTCTCGAAGTCGATGCCCGGTGACAGATCCAGGTACGCATGCGTGGGGCGCGCGAAGCAGTAAATGCACCCGTGTTCGCAGCCCTTGTAGGGGTTGAGGGAGGCCGAGAACGGCAGATCCGGCGAGTCGTTGGTCGACAGAGGGCTCCGGGTGTGCTCGAAGGTCACCACCGTTTGGCGGGTGGTCGCGGCTTCATCGGCGCCCCACCCGTCATCGAAGCGACCTTCCGGAGTCTCAGCAGAAATGACGCGCAGGAAGCGGGGTGCGGGAGCCTGCGTAGCGCCACGCCCCGGCCCGTAAGGAGCCGCTGCCGAAGGGCGTCTGGGGTCCGACATGGTAACTGAACTAATGTACAGTTTTCGCGGGGGCGCGCAAGGGGGAGTCCCGGGCGCGGGGAACGTGCGCTGGTTTCGTCCGGGGGCGGTTCAGTCCTTGAGGGACTGGGCGTGGAGCGCCGCGAAGGCGCCTCCCGCGGCCATCAGGCCCTCGAAAGTCCCCCGTTCGACGATACGTCCACCCGACACCACGAGCACGAGATCGGCGTGCCGCACGGTCGACAGGCGATGCGCCACCACAAAGCTGGTCCTGCCCAGAAGGAGCCTGCGAAGTGCGTTCTGGATGCGGGCCTCCGTGACCGCGTCGACCGCGCTCGTCGCTTCGTCGAGCAAGAGGATCTTGGGATTGGCCAAGAGCGCACGCGCAAAGCAAATGATCTGCCTCTGGCCAAGAGAAAGGCTGGTGCCGCGCTCACCCACTTGCGTGGCAAAACCGTTGGGCAAAGCCTCGATGAGGTCACGAACGCCGAGCGCGTCGGTGGCTGCCATCACGTCTTCGTCGGAAGCCCCGGGCTGTCCGTAGCGGATGTTTTCGAGGACGGTACCCGTCCACAAAAAGTTCGCCTGCTGCACGAGGCCCATCTGCCGTCGCAGCGACCCCCGGCTGACCTGCGCGAGATCCTGGCCATCGATGACCACCCGTCCCCGTTGTGGCAAGTACAGCTTGGCAATCAGTGCCAAGATCGTGCTCTTGCCGCCGCCGGTTTCTCCAACGACCGCCACGGTATGGCCCGCTTCCGCCCGAAAGGACACGCCGTGGAGCACGGGCGCATCCGGGGCGTAGCCGAAGACCACGTCATGAAGCTCCACCCTGCCGGCGCCCACGAACAGATCCTTGGCGCCGGGTGGATCATCCCAGTCGCGGGGCGTGTCGAAGAGGCGGAACACCCGCTCGGCGCCTGCCAGGGCCGCCAGCGCCTGGTTGTACTGATTGGCCAACACGGGAATCGGGCTGAAAAACAGGCCGGCAAGAAAAAAGAAGTGAACGAGCGGCCCCAGCTCCATTGCGCCGGTGAGGGCACGGTATCCTCCCACGACGACGAGCAAGGCCAGAAAAAGCTGGCCATTGAGGTCGGCGAGCGGTGCGAAGACGGCATTGTTCTGCGCCACGTGGAGATTGAAGCGCGCGTGATCGTGGATGAGCTCGCGAAAGGCGTCTTCCGCGGCGCGTTCTCGGCCGAAACCCTGAATTGCGCGCGCCCCCGTGACGGTCTCGGCCAGCGTGGCCGTGACCCGCGAAAAACTCTCGTGCATCGCCGTGTGGGCTTCGAACAAACGGCCGTGAAAGAACCGCAGGAGGAACCACAACACGGGCACCAACACGGCGACCACCATGAACAAGATCCGATCCAGCCACAGCATGACGAGCGCCGAGATCGCCATGGATCCCAGCTGTACGACACCGATGAATACGGCGTCCTGCAGGCCCATGCGGATGGCCTCCACGTCCGAACTCGCACGCGACAGCAGCCGGCCAAGAGGCATGTGTTGGAAGAAGCTCATGGGCATACCGAGCACGTGGTCATGGACCCGCACGCGCAGATCGAAAACGAGCTTCTCGCCGAACTCGAGCGCGTGCCGGATACGCTGCTGGAAGACGAGCTCGGTCGAGACGAGCAGAAGCAGGAAGAGCGCCACGCCGAGCAGCGTTCCCCTGGTGTCGTGCCGGGCCACAGGGCCCGAGAGGATGAGTCCCACCGCGTAGGCCAATCCGGGAAGCTGAAGGGCGCGCACGAGCGTAAGCGCAAAGAGCAGGTTGCGCTGTCGTGCATGAGGACGCGTCACCTCCCACAGGCGCCGAACCAATGCGAGATCGAAGGGGCGGCGCACGGGTTCTCGCGGCTCTCGGTGCCGCACGATCCGGAACGGCCGGGTCATGCGGGTTCCTCGGAGCTCGGGGCCGGCGCTCGCCCTGCACCGCTCGCCACCGCGTCTTGATGCAGCTGCAGGGCGCGTGCGTAGGGCCCCTGGGCACGCGCGAGCGCGTCGGGGGGGCCTTGCTCGACGATCCGGCCGCGCTCCAGAACCACGATGAGATCCGCGATTTCGCACACGGGAATGCGGTGCGTGGCGATGAGCATGGTCCGGCCCTGCTTGGCACTTGCCAAAGCGGAGATCACCTGCGCCTCGGTGGCGGCGTCGAGGGCCGCCGTGGGGTCGTCGAGCAACAGGAGGGCGGGACCGGGCAAAAGAGCGCGCGCGAGCGCCAGGCGCTGCCGCTGTCCGCCGGATAGGTTCTGTCCGCCCTCTTCGAGACAAGTTTCGTAGCCGGAGGGCAGCTGGCGGATGAACGCGTCGGCTGCGGCCAGCCGAGCGGCGCGCTCGATTTCGGCCGCCGAGGCGGAGGGGGCTCCGAACGCAATGTTGTCTGCCACCGAGGTGCTGAACAGCACGCTTTCTTGGAACATGTTGCCCACGCGAGATCGCAGGTCCGAGACGTCGTAGGCGCGCAGATCCTGGCCTGACAAGCTCACGACGCCTGCTGAAGGGTCATAGAACCTGGGTAGCAAGGAGAGCAGCGTGCTTTTCCCGCTTCCCGTTTCTCCGAACAAGACCACGGTAGAGCCGGCTGCGACGTGCAGCGTGACGTCTTCCAGCGCGTTGCCTTCGCAGCCGTAGGCGAAGCACACGCCCTCCAGGTCCACCTGCGGGGTGAAAGGTTCGGGACTCCGCGAACAAGGCGGGCTACGTACCTCGATCTCCGCATCCAGCACCTCGAATACGCGCGCAGCGCTGATGAGGCTTTGCTGAAGCGAGTTGACGATGGCGGCTACGTTGGCCACCGCGGTTGCATACTGCTGGAGCAAACCGGCGAAGACGATCGCCTCGCCGAGGCTCACCTGGTTCGTTGCCACCAGGTGACCCCCGTAAGCAAGCAGCACCACGAGGTTCAGCTGGCTCAACAGATCGATGGAGGGAGCAAAGCGCGACACCTCTCGAAACAGTCGAAACTGCTGGTGCCGCAGTTCGAGATGGGCGGTCTTGAACACCTGGGCCCGTTCGCGCTCTCGCGCGAAGCCCTTGACCACGGCAATGCCTTGCACCGTCTCGGCCATCGCGGTCACCACGCGATCGAGCAGAGCGCGGGCCTGCTCGTAAGCGGGGCGGCTGGCCCGCGAGAAACGCAGGGAGGTCAGAGCCACCAGGGGCGCCGACGCCAGGCACGCCAGCGTCAGAGGCCCGTGGGTGTGAGCCATGTAGGCCACGGACAGAAGCAATCCCATGGCCATCGACAGGCCCTGGAGCACCACCTGGTCGACGAACGCCCGAACGTTCTGAACATCCTGGGTGACGCGGTTGATGATGGCCCCCGAAGCCGTCGCGTCGAAGAACCGGAAACTCAACCGCTGAAGCTTTCCATAAACCTCAGCGCGGAGCTTGGGCACGATCTTGACCTGCACGAGATGCCCTGTGCTCACTGCGTAAAGCCAATTCAACGCGGCACGTACGAGGGCGAGCGCGAAAACCAAACCGCCGGACAGCACCACCACGTTCACAGGCGACCAGCCGGGCGGAGGCGACCAGCCGAAGGCCCAGCGGGGGGCGGGAACGCGCGGATCGAGGGCGTGGCGGATGACGTCGATGGCGCGCCCCGAAAGGCCGAGCCCCGCGATCGTGAGCGCCACGAGCGCGGCTTGCACGAGCAGCGCGAGCGCGCACTCGCGTTTGTTGGCCCACGATAACCCCAAAAGGCGCAGCACCCCGGCGGGGCGGGCGGCGGCCGGAGCGAGAGGGTCTGAGGTCATGCTGAGCGAGAACGTAGGGCATTCGGCACGGCGGAGCCAGGTGAGGACAGGCCCCACCCAAGGGCGCGAGGCGGGGCGAACGCCGACCTGGTAAGAAGGGCCCGTGGCTCTGCTTCTCTCTGCGTTGTCTGTCGGTCATGCCTTCGCCGCCCGGCCCCTGTTCCAGGGCGTCAGCTTCACGATTTCGGAGGGCGATCGCGTGGGGCTGATTGGGCCGAACGGCGCTGGAAAGTCGACGCTTCTCAAGATTCTCGCGGCCGAGCTGGGCCCGGACGAGGGCGAGGTGGCGCGACGGGGTGGCGTTCGTGTGACCTACCTTCCGCAAAACCCGACCTTCGCGACGGGTGTCACCGTCCGCGAGGCGGTGAGGGCAGGGGCGCATGGCGCAGAGGGCGATTGGGAGACGGAAGCCCGTGTCGACGCCCTGCTGGCCAAACTGCAGCTCATCACCGAGGGGGTAGGGCCGGACGCGCCGGTGTCTCGCCTTTCGGGTGGTTGGCAAAAGCGGGTGGCGCTGGCGCGGGCCCTGGCCTCGGAGCCCGACCTGCTGTTGCTCGATGAGCCCACGAACCATCTCGATGTCGAGAGCATCCTCTGGCTCGAGGGGATGCTGGCCAACGCACGCTTTGCGACGATGACGATCACGCACGACCGTGCCTTCTTGCAGAAGGTGGCGAACCGCATTCTCGAGCTCGATCGCCGCAACGAGGGGGGCCTGCTGGACGTGGCGGGCGACTACGCCACCTATCTCGAGCGCAAGGCCGAGGTCATGGCGGCCCAAGAGCGCCGCGAGGACGTGCTGCGAAACACGTTGCGCCGCGAGACCGAGTGGCTCCGGCGCGGCCCCCCGGCACGCACCACCAAACAAGACGCGCGCATCCAGCGCGCAGGCGCCTTGGCCGAAGAGGTGGCAGAGCTGGGCACCCGCAACCAAGCGCGCAGCGTCGACCTCGATTTCCAGGGCGTGGGACGAAAGCCCAAACGGCTCATCGAGGCCCGCGGCATCGCCAAGACCTACGAAGGACGCTCGATCTTCGGTGAGGTGTCGCTGTTCATCGGCCCGGGCAGCCGCATTGGCCTTTTGGGACCCAACGGCTGCGGCAAGTCGACCCTCCTGCGGGTCCTGGTGGGGCACGAGGCGCCGACCCGTGGTGACGTGCTGCGGGCGGACGCCCTGCAGATCGCTTGGTTCCAGCAAGACCGGGCAGCCCTCGATCCCGAGCAGACGCTCGCCGATGCCGTCTGCCCCATCGGCGACCACGTCACCTTCCGAGGGACACGGCTTCACAGGCACGGCTATCTCGAGCGCTTTTTGTTCCGCGCGGATCAGATGAACTTGGCCGTCGGCAAGCTCTCCGGAGGCGAGCAAAGCCGCTTGCTGATCGCCCGGTTGATGTTGCTTCCGGCGAACATTTTGGTTCTGGACGAACCCACCAACGACCTGGACCTGCAGACCCTGGACGTCTTGCAAGACGCGCTGACGAGCTTTGATGGCGCCGTCCTGCTGGTCACGCACGATCGTTATTTTTTGGATCAGGTGGCCACCCAGATCTTGGCCTTTCACACGCATCCCGACGAGCGGGGGCGAGTGACGGCGTTTTCCGACCTGAATCAATGGCAGGCCTGGCATCCGACTCAGGTCCCCGCGCGCACGGCCCGCAGCGGCGACTCCCGCACCAACGACGGTGGCAAGCGGAAGAAGCTCAGCTACAAGGAGCAACGCGAGTGGGACGGGCTCGAAGGGCGCATCGAGGCCGCCGAAGCCGCTGTGCGTGCCCTGCAGGCCGAGTGTCACCAGCCGGAGGTGGCGGTGAACGCCGCGCGGCTCATCGCCCTCGAGGCGGAGATTGCGGCGGCCCAGGCCAAGGTGGACACCCTCTTCGAACGTTGGGCAGAGCTTCAGGCGCTTCAGGACGCCTGAGCCTGCCGCGCGCGCCTTTCCGAAGCCGCTAGCCCGGCGGGTGGTCAGGGGAGCTTGTAGCTGACGTCCACGTACAGGCCGTGGATGCGGATGTGATAGGGCTCATTCCCGGCGATACCGCAGAACCGGCAGATGGCATTGTCCGGAGCGTTGACGTCGGCCGTCGTCACCTCGCCGGAGCCAAAGCGGTAGGCATACGCCACGTTCACGTCCCAGGCTGCGTAACGGTAGCCCGCGCCCGTGGTGAGCACCTGCGTGGGGCCGGGCGGCGTCCCGAAGGCCGATGGATACCTGGGATTCGTCGTTTTGCCGTCGAAGATGTACCCTGCCCGGAGCGCGAGCGGTCGGGTGCCGTCCGCGCCGGGTAGGGTCCGGTACTCCACGCCGCCTCGCACCGTGACCTGGTCACTCCATCGAAACACGTTCGGCACCTCGAGGCGCATCGGCAGGGGCATGGTTGCGGTGGCCTCGGGTGTGCCCACCAGGGGATAGGCTTGGTTTTGGCTGTTGAAGGTGTATTCGGCGTCGAGCGCGAAGCCGAAGTGGTCCACGTCCGCGCGGCTGCCCAGGCCCAGCTTCGACGGCAGCACGAACTCGGTCTCAATGTCATTGAACACCATGCCGAGCGCGATCCCGCGGTCGTTCGTGACCTTGGTGGTGGTTTTGTGTCGGTAGCTGGCCCCCAAGGAAAGCCAGGGCCGCGGCGTCCACTGAAGCCCCAGGCGAAACCCTGCCCAGTTGGTGCCCGAGGTCGTGAAGTCGAGGCCCGGGTTTCCCGGTGCGCCAGGCACGCCCTGGAAACGTTCCAGGCTGACGTAGGTCACCCGGTATCCCAAGCCGAGCCGCAGATCGTAGGGCAAATTGAACGCGATCGCAGGGGACGCCTCGGCGAAAACCAGCCGCGTTCGGTTCTTCACGGTGGCGTCGCCCACGGGGTATTCGTACGTGGCTCCGGCGGAGGCCACCGGGTAAACCCCGAGGCCCACCGTCACCAGCCTGCTCAGCCGATACCCGGCCCCAACGAGGAAAAGCGGTGCCACCGTCAGTTGAGACGTGAGATCACGGCTCAGCAGATCCGGGCTCGCACGTGTGTGGGCCAGCAGGAGGGAAAAGTCTGCGAGAAGCGACAGTTTGCCCGTGTGGGCCAGCCCCGCCGGGTTGTGATACAAGGCCGAGGCGTCGTTGACGTAGCCGATCGCCGTGCCCCCCATGCCCATGTGACGGGCCGAGTAGAGCATCGGCGTGTCGTAGCCGCCCGCATGCAAGGTCCCTCCGGTCGCGACCGTCGCCGCGAGGACGACGGCCACGCGGAGGTGTCCGCGAAGAGCGCGCACGGCCCGTTATCCGGCGGTGGCGTCCGTGGAGGCGTCGGCCTGTCCGCCGGCGTCGACAGAGGCATCGGCACCGGCGTCGGGAGCACCTGCGTCGCCTTGCACGGGAACCCCGCCCGGCAGCCCGCTGCACTGAAAAAAGGCCGGCAAACAGCCCTTGATCTGCTGGCAGGCGATGCAGCCGGCGCTCGCGCTGTCCGCCACACACTCGGCCGCACAGTTGTTGATCGAGCAGATGACCGCCGTGGTGTAGCAGGACGAGCAAGGGTCGCTGACGGCGGCTTTGACCTCCGTGGCGACGCAGGCTTTGGTGCACGCCGTGGGATCCGTCGTGGGGGCTGCATTGAAGCAGGTGAGGCCGCAGTTGCGGGTGATGCCGCCGAGGTCATTGTTGCAGATGATGTCGAGGTCACTCGGCGCGGCACACTTGCCCGTGGGGCTCGTGAACATGGCCAGGCGCGCGCGGTTCATGCTGGCAAAGGTTCCCTTGCACATCATCGGACCCACGGGGGCGTCCACGCTGGCGTCGGTGCCCACCGTCCCGCCGTCGTCGTCATCGTCACACGACACCACCAACAAAGAAAAAGCCGCCACCATCGATAAGCCCAACGCGATCCGGTTCATGAGGTCCTCCAGGTGTGGATGCCGCCGGGCGGACCCATACGCCGCCTGACTTCGATCCCCACATGTTTATAGGATGTGGCGCGGTGGCGGCAAGGGGTCCTATTCAGCCACGAGGAAGCTCGTGAGCCACCTTACCCTCGTCCTGTGCCGACTCGAGCGGGACTGATGGACTAGCCGCTATGCTTCGGGGACGTGGATCGGAGCGCCAAGGCGCGCACGATCGTGTCGGTCAGGGTGCGCTTATCCACGGGTTTACTGAGGAAATCGTCCATGCCAGCCACGAGGCAGCGCTGCTTGTCTTCCTCGAAAGCTCCAGCGGTCATGGCGATGATGGGAACGTCTTTTTCCGGTCCCTTGCTTGCGCGCATGAGCCGCGTGGCCTCGAAGCCATCCATCCCGGGCATCTGACAGTCCATCAGCACGAGGTCAAAGCGGCTCTCGGAGACGCGATCGATCGCTTGCTGCCCACCGCTGGCCACCTCGATGACCCCGCAACCGATACGCTTGAGCAGGCCCTTGGCCACCAATTGGTTCGTGGGATCGTCTTCCACCACCAAGACCCGCAACGCCGAGAAATCTGCGTGGGCCGGGAGCGCTTGCGGCGCTGCGGGGGCCAGTGTGACGGCCTCGAAAGGTAGCCAGAACCGAAACAAACTGCCCTTCCCCAGCTGGCTTTCGAGTTCGAGCCCTCCGCCCATCAACCGGGCCAGCTGGCGGCAGATCGCCAAGCCGAGGCCACTGCCCCCGAAGCTGCGGGCGGTCGACGCATCCGCCTGCACGAACTTGTCGAACACGATCCCCTGTTTTTCGGGCGCGATGCCGATGCCCGTGTCTCGGACCTCGAAGACGAGCCGGTCAGGGGGGCTCGTATCGTTTCCGGAACGGTGTTCCAGGCGGGCGTGCAAGGTCACCTCGCCCCGGTGAGTGAACTTTACGGCGTTGCCCAGCAAGTTCGTGAGCACCTGTCGGCAGCGGGCTGGATCGAAGCGTGCGTGCCGCGGGAGATCCTCACTGCGCTCCCACGTGAGGGCAAGTCCCTTGGCTCGGGCGCTGACGGCGGCCAAACAACCCACGTCATCCAGCAGGGGCGCCAACTCGACGGGTTGAGGATCGATCGACAGCTTGCCCGCTTCCAAGCGGGAGAAGTCGAGGATGTCGTTCAAGATGTTGAGCAGGCCATCGGCGGCCCGACGGGCCGATCGGATGAGCGTCAGCTGCTCGGGTGCTGTGGCCGCATCCTCGACCAAGGCCAAAAGGCCCATGATACCGTTCATCGGCGTCCGGATCTCGTGGCTCATGGTGGCTAGAAAGTCGGCCTTCACACGCGCGCTTTCGAGCGCGGCGTTGCGTGCCTGTTCGAGCGCCGCCCGCACCGCGTGGCTCGCGGTCACATCCCTGTAGTGCCAAAGATGGCCGCGGTCCTTCCCGTCCACCCAGATGGGGACATAGTCGCGCTCGAACACCCGCCCGTCGGCAAGGGGCAGCTCGTCTCCGGAAACGATCTCACGAGCGGCCAAAATCCCTTCCACCCGAGCAAGGAAGCGATCCGGCTCGCGAAACAGCCCTGCCGTTCCGCGGGCGGACTCGGCACAATCCGTCCCCGTGAGGGCTTCGGCCCTGACGGGAATTCCGAACATCGCACAGAGGCCTTCGTTCGCCAGCACCACTTTGCGGTACTCGTCCTCGACGAGGATGCCTGCTTGCAGCGAAGCGAGCAGGGCCGCCAGACGGGCCCGCTCGGCGCGGGCGGCGGCCTCCGACTCCGTCCGGCGCGCGACCTCGGCCTGCAGAGCGCGGGTCAGCTCGACGATGGGTGTGACGGCAAGCTGCTCTTCGATGAGCGCGGCGAGATCCTTGAGCAGGGCCTGCTCCTCAGGCCCAAAGCTGCGCGGCTTTTGATCGATGAGACAGATCGTCCCGATGGGCTGGTTCTGTACGTTGACGGGAACACCTGCGTAGAACCGAATGTGGGGTGCGGCGGTCACCAATGGGTTGTCGACGAACCGCTCGTCGCGCAAGGCATCGGACACCACCATCCCCTGTGCCTGCAAGATGGCATGCCCGCAGAATGAAACGTTACGGGGCGTCTCCGAGACCGGGAGACCGAAGCGAGACTTGAAGAACTGGCGATTGCGGTCAACCAAGGACAGCGCTCCGATGGGCACCTGGAAGAGGGCCTGCGCAATACGCAAGATCCTGTCGAAGCGGGCTTCTGGGGGCGTGTCCAGCAGCGCAAGCTGGTCAAGCACCCGCTGGCGCGTGTCTTCGTCTACGGGAAAGGGAGGGGCGCGCAAGGGTCGAAGGGCTCGAACGTGCATCGGCATCTGGCGTCAGGAACCTGAGCGCAGGGGGCGGGTCGGGCCTCCCTTCACTCGTTGCGCCGAATCGCGAATCGGGCGACCATCCGCGCCATGCGAGGGCACTTGGATGTTTCGTTCAGTTTCGGCAACGCGGGGCCCCCGTCCGTGCGGGGCGGTGTCCTTCGTGTGCTGCTGGTCGGCGACTTTGCGGCAGAGGGCCCTGGGGGTCACCGTCCGCGCCGAGTCGACGTGGACGCTCTCGACGGCCTCGTGGCGTCCCTGGCGCCGCGGTTGTCGCTCGTGACCGCTGCAGGACCGCTCTCGTTGTCCTTCGCGAAGCTCGAGGATTTTCATCCGGACGAGCTTCTGGCGCGGGTGGGTCCGCTGCAGGCCCTCGCCCAGACACGGCAGGCGCTGGAGCGCCCGGACAGCTTCGCTGCCGCCGCCGCTCGCCTGCTCGGGCCGTCCGAACCTCGGCCGGCCTTGCCGGACGCAGCCGCGCGGGAGGCCCCGGGGCCCTCCTTGTTTTCGTCCCTGTTGGGGGCAAACGTGGCCGCCCCCGCCCCGCCCGCCTCCGATGCCGTGACGGACCTGCTCCGTCGTGTGGTGGCTCCCCACGTGATCCCTGAGGCCGACCCGCAG
This sequence comes from Myxococcales bacterium, assembly GCA_022184915.1. Lineage (NCBI taxonomy): Bacteria > Pseudomonadati > Myxococcota > Myxococcia > Myxococcales > Myxococcales bacterium. The sequence continues at coordinate 1,204,757 of JAGTJU010000001.1, forward strand.
CTTGCGGCTTTGCTCACGGCCGTGGAGGCCTCCGCGAGCGCGCTCTTACGCGAGATCCTGCACACTCCGGCCTTCCAGCAGCTCGAATCGGCGTGGCGGGGCCTCGAACGCCTGGTGGCTCACATCCCGCCCGAGGCGCGTGTGGAGCTGTGGGTCGCGTCCTGCGCTGCTTCGGACCTGCATCACGAGCTGGCGTCGACGGAGGACCCCTCGACCACGCGCTTCGCCGAGCTGCTCGCGGGCAACGAGGCGTTCTCCGTCATCGCCCTTGCCCACCCCTTCGGGTCGCGGCCTGAGGAGTTGTCGTCACTGGCGCGGGCGGCCTCACTGGCGGCCGCCCGCGGGGCGCTGCTGCTGGCAGATGCACAGCCCGGCCTCTTTGGTGGCTCCCTTGCGCCTGCCTCGACCCCCGCTCCGGTCTTGGCGGACCTCGCGAGCGCCTGGTCCGCGTTTCGCCGGGGCACGGCCGCTGCCCACGTCGCGTTGGTGGCGCCACGATGGCTGCTGCGTTTGCCCTACGGACCGCGACGGAACGAGGTCCAGGGCCTGCGCTTCGACGAACTCGGCTTTTCGGGGCGGCCCGATGCGGCCTCGCTGCTCTGGGGTGCGGGCGCGTGGGCGCTGGTCGAGGCGCTGGCGTGTGCGTTTGCCGAGGATCCTCACGCCTTTCCCCTCGAGGCGGCCCCCGACCTCGAGGACCTTCCGGCGCTTGTCTACGAAGAGGGAGGCGAGCGTGAGCTCTACCCCGCGACCGAAGCGTGGCTCTCCGAAGCCCAGGTGGCGGCGGCCGTGGCTGCGGGGCTCATCCCCTTCGTCGCCGACCGGCGCTTCGCGCGCGCCCGCCTCGCGCGCCTCCAGACCGCCGCAGACCCACCCCAGCCTCTCGCCGTGGCTTTGATGAACCCCTGACTGCGGCGGCGCGTCGTTCTCGTCCGGGATTGCTTGGTGGCCCCCAGGCCATCGGTTAACCTGCCGAGGTGTCCGCGTGCCCCGCCTGCGACCACGAAGTCATCGATCCCAGCCAGCGGTTCTGCAGCCAGTGCGGCCACGACCTCGGGCGAAAGCACGCCACGGACGAGCTCGACGGCCTCGTGGGCAAGGTGGTCGATGGCCGCTACAAGGTGCTGGGTCGGATTGGCGCCGGGGGCATGGGGTTGGTCTACCGGGTCGAGCACGTGCGCATGGGCAAGGTGGCAGCCATGAAGGTTCTCAGGCGGGATCTGGCCGACGACGCCCAGGCGGCCAAGCGTTTCGTGCGCGAGGTGGAGGTGGTGAGCAAGCTCGAACACCCGAACATCGTGCAGACCTTCGACTTTGGAGAGTGGCGCGGCCTGCTCTACCTGGTCATGGAGTTGGTAAGAGGCGAGGACCTGGCCGCGATCGTCCGCCGCGACGGTCCGCTGCCGCTCAGCCGCGCCCTGCCCCTGTTTGCGCAGGTCTGCGAGGCGCTCGAAGAGGCCCATCTGGCCGGCATCGTTCACCGGGACCTCAAGCCAGACAACATCGTCGTTTTCCGAAGACGCGAGGGCGAACACGTCAAGGTGCTGGACTTCGGCCTGGCGAAGCTGCGCGAGCGGCCCGAGCTCGGCGAGGTGACCGGTGCGGGAAGTCTCGTGGGAACGCCCTACTACATGGCCCCTGAGCAGGTGCGCGGTGAGCCGGTAGACGAGCGCACGGATGTCTATGCCCTGGGAGCCACGGTGTATCGCGTGATGACGGGTCAGCCCGCCTTCCCGGGCGACTCGCCCGTGGCCATTCTGTCGCGCCACCTTACGGATCCCGTGGTGCCGCCGAGCGAGCGTCGGGAAGGCTTGCCCTTGGAGCTCGACCACCTGGTTCTCAAGGCCATGGCCAAGGATCCCGCGAACCGCTTTGCCTCGGCGCGCGCCCTGCGTGAAGGCATCCAGGACATCCTGGCCCGACGCTTGGCCAACCCAGAGGAGAGTCAGCCGCTGCCGTCGTGGATCGAAAAACCTCAGACGGGCGGCGACACCGGCGCGAGCGACTCGGCCCTGACGGCCGTCGAGGTACCGGGCGCACGCGACGACAGCGACCTCGCGTCGCGGCTGCGCCGGGAGGATGTGGATGCCTTCGAGAGCCGTCTTATGTGGCGCCGCCGTGTGCTGCGCCTGGCGGTGCCGTTGTTCCTCGTGGCAGCGGGGTGGGGGGGCGTGCGGCTGCTTCAACGGCCCGAGAGAGCGGGACCTACCGAGACCGAGCCGAATGACAGCGCGGCCACCGCGAACCTCCTGCCGAATGGCACGCCCGTATTCGGTCATCTGAGGGAGCCCCACGAGGACGGAATTCCGGACTTCGACTACTTCCGTGTCCCGAGCGGCCGCACGCCTCGCACGGTGCTGGCGGCGGTGAGTGGTCTACCGGATCTCAACGTCGTGCTCGAGCTTTACGACGTCACGGGGGCGTTGCTCCTGCGCGCCGACGGGGGCGGCGTCGGCCGGGGAGAAGTTTTGGGGCCCGTGTCCGCAGGAAGCGGCGAAGTGTTCGTGCGCGTGCGGCCCCTGTGGCTCGAAGGGAACGCGGCGCCTCTGCAAGCGTCCAGCGCTCCGTACGCGCTCACGGTCACATGGGGAAGGCCCGATCGGGCGCGTGAGCTCGAGCCCAACGAAACGGAAGCGCAGGCCTCGTCTCTTCACGCCGGGCTTGCTTTGATGGGACACCTGAGCCACAGCGGGGATGTCGACGTGTTCTCGTTCGAGGCTGCACCGGGCGGTGCCTTCGCTGTCTCTCTCGAGGCAGGCGGAGCGCTCGAGCTCGTACTCGAAGGGGCGGTGTTGAAACGTAAAGTAGCCGCCGCCCCGCAGGTGGTGGGGGAGCCCTTCACCGTCCCGGAGACTGGACGCGTTTCACTTCAGATCCGCGAGGCCGGGCGCAAGAAGAACGCCACGGCCGATCGAACCCAGCCCTACACGATCACGGTCACACCGGTGCCCTGAGGCGGTCATCCGGGGGCCGTGATCGTGCACGGGCAAGGCTCATGCGGCGACGGACTCGGAGGTGCGCCTGCGACTCGCCCGACGTCGCGTTTTGTCCCGTCGCCGCTGCTCGACCAGCTTGTTCAGCGCGAGGTGCATGGCGTGCGAGAAGGTCTCCGCCGATGCCGTGGCCGTAAAGAATTTATCCTGCGCGTGAAGGTTGCAATGAACCACGGGAGACTGCGCGTGGCCGTCAGCATCGAGCGCCCATTCGACGTATTCGATGTGTTTGAAGTAGCGGGGTAAGCGTTCCGAGAGCTCTTGCGCCAACCGGCGGTGTCCAACTCGAACGTCATCACATCGAGACACGATCGTCACGACCATCTTCATTCCTCCTTCTGGTGGTTCAACACAATCCGCGGAGAAACTGTCCTTGGGCCTCGGGCCCTGAGGGCCTGCCCGTGCGCGATTCCTCGCTCCCTGGAGTTCCGGCCCGCCCTGGTGGCCAAGCCGATCCCGCCGCAGCTGCGATCTGCGAAGCGGTGCTGGCGTTGCCCTGGCGATGCTGGAGCTTCCCTGTGCTCGCGATGCGAGTTCGAGGGGACGTTACGTCGCCACTCACGCACATCTCCTATTTAGAGACCGATTCGTGAAGGCGTCAAACGGAAAACCCCAGGCGTCGCTCGATGGGTACCATACGGGCTCCGCGGCTCGTCATCTGGCCCACAGCTGAATGTCGCTCAACGTGCGTGTTCACCCGTGAGTTTGGGTGCTTGACGGCGTCGGCGAAAGAGCGTTTTCAATCCTGAAACCTCGAGGAGTTTGCGCCTGGGGTCGCCAGGCTGCCGACGCGAAGGTCACGCCGCCAGGGTGCCTGGCCTGGGCTTCGTTCGCGGTTCGCCCTGGCGTTCCCTCTCGAGGAGAGCCAACGCCGCGTCCACGCTACGCACGGCCTCGAGCGCCAGGTGAACCGCCCAGGCCTGTCGCAGCAGGGGAGCGCTGCGCACTTCCAGCGGGACTCCGGTGAACACCAAGCGGAAGCCCGCAATGCTCCGCGCCAGTTCCTCCTGGGCAAGCTCCTGCATCTGCCTGAGCTCGCGGGCGGCAGGGTCGAAGACCTCGGAGGCGTGGTGTGCGAGCGAGGTGTGCGTGAGAGTTTCCCGAGGCGTTGCGGTCGCCATGATGAGCTGTGATCCTTTGCAATGTTCGGACCAGCCACGGTACGCCCCATGTCGGCTCTAACCTGCTGAAATGACTCGAAGCTCGGGCAGGAGGATCAAGTCCCGGGCAGCCTGTCCGTGCCCGGCCCGTCACAGGGGCGCGACACGGGTGTCAGGCCCACATGGCGCCATGGTGTCGGACGGCCGGCGCAGCTCGGGCGGCTGTCAGGGACGGAAGGCCGCTTCCACGACCTGGGAGAGGGCTTCTTCGTCCAGATCCGAGGTCAACACGTAGTTGAGGCCGTCACGGCCTCGGAACGCCGCCGTCGAGGCCCCCTGGGCGGTGTCGAAGTACACGTCTCGTCCCCCGAGTTGCCGGCGGCGGGGGGTCTCGAGAGATTCGTCATCTCCCTCGAACACCATCACGTTGATCCGATGGTCTCCCCCGACCTTGTAGGACAGATACGCGCCAAAGTGGTCTTTCACGTTGATGATGCGCCCCCCTTGGCAGCGGGGCGGCTCGGCTCCCAGGTGCGTGGAGGGCGCCGCCCCCTGCAGGCCCGAGGACACCGACGCTTGCATGACGTGGTCGAGGCGGGGGGGATGAACCGTAAAGCCGAGCTTGCCGCGAAACCACGACGCCACGTGGGCACAGTCCGGAGCTTCCACATCCATGGGCAATTCCACGCTGTGGGCCCGCAACGCCTGCTGAATCACCGGGGCCTTCGTCGGCTGCTTCGTAAACACCACGAGCGCGGCCACCACGCCCACGGCCGCGAAGGCGGGCGTCAGCCTGGGAAAGGCGATCCAGCCCCAGCGGCTCTCGCCCGGCGACCGCTGCGCGATCATCACCTCAACCCGACGTTTGAGCGCAGGGGGCAAGGCTGGCCTGGGAAGGTGCCCCCGAATGGCCGCCTTGAACCGGGCTTGAGCCCTGACCTCCTGGGCACAAGCAGGACACTCGAGCAGGTGCAGCTCGAACGACTCGCGATCCACACCGGTCAGCTCGCCGTCGAGAAATGCGTGCATCAATGGTTCCAGGTTGGCTTCAGATTGGGGACAGGTCACGAGGCCCCTCCGTTCCTGTTGCGGGTCTTCGTCTTGCGGTAAGCGTCCAGGTCGAGGGTTTCCCGGGAATGAGGCTGCGCAGCCGGCCCTTCGCTCTTCGCATCCGCGGGACCGGTCGATTTCGGGGACGCCGTGTGTTCTTTGGCCCCGAGGGCTTCGGCCTTCACGGCCTGCGCGGCTTCGGATTCGGGACTCACGATGCCCTGCTCGATGGCGTAGTCCACCAGCTGCTTTTGGAGCAACTTGCGCCCTCGGTAGAGGCGGCTCATCACGGTGCCCGCCGGGCAGTCCATGATGTCCGCGATCTCCTTGTACGAAAAATCCTCGAGGTCCGCCAAAATCACCGCCAGGCGGAACTCGGCCGGCACGGCCGAAAGCGCTTCTTCCACCTCGCGTGACACCATGCGCCCGAGGAGGGCGCTTTCGGTGTTTTCGACGGTCGCGGTGGTGAACTGGCCGAGATTCGCCGTGGACGACTCGGCTTCGTTCATGATCTCCTGCTCACGCTCACGCTCCCGGTACTTGTTCCGGAAGACGTTGGTCAGGATGCGGAACAACCAGGCCTTACAGTTCGTGCCCGGCTGGAAGCTGTCGAAGAAGCGATAGGCTCGCAACATCGCGTCCTGAACCAGATCTTCGGCGTCTCCCGGGCTGTGCGTGAGCCGCAAAGCTGCACCATACAGCGCCGACATGTGGGGCAAAGCCTCCTCCTCGAAGGCGCTGCGCGTGGGCTTGCGTTTGAACAGTGCCATGGCGTCTAGGTAAGAACACGTGGCCCCGGAGCGTTATTCCCGGCCCGATGCAGCGTGTGCCCCGGGCCTGTAGAGCGGCGGGACGCCCCCGGAGGGCGGCGCCTCCGGGGCGGTCCCACGAACGGTGTCAGAGCGAGGCTTGCGACAGCCCGCAGCCCGGTGTGCCAAAGCACTTCTTGAACTTTTTTCCGCTGCCGCACGGGCACGGATCGTTGCGGCCCACCTTGGGTTCCTGGCGTCGCAGGGGCGCTTGGCCCTCGGCGTCCGCCGCCGCCTCTGCCCCAGGTTCGTTCGACGCCGGAACACCCCCACCCGATTCCACCGTTTTTCGTTCGGTGCGTCGCCGTGTCGCGGCGGCCGCTTGGGCCTGGGCCTGCTCGTCGTTGCGTTCGAGCTGCATGTGGAAGAGCTTCTCGCTCACGTTGCGGTTGAGCACGTCCATCATCCGGCCGAAGATGGAGAAGCCTTCCTTCTTGTACTCTTGCTTCGGGTCTTTTTGGCCGTAACCCCGGAGCCCGATGCCTTCACGCAACTGCTCCATGGCCTTGAGGTGATCGATCCACCGCTGGTCGATCTCCTCGGACAGGAAGAAGCGCGCAAAGTACAGGAACATGGGCAGGCTGAACTCGGCCTCCCGCGCTTCGATGATCTTCTCGATCTCGCTCCACAGCTTTTCGGCCAGTGTGTCGCGATCCGCTGCTTGGTCTTTCAGCGAGGGGTCGAACCCGAAGTACTCCCGCACGGCCGTGGCGAGCGCCCCCAGATCCCACTGCTCGGGGTGCAGGTTCGCGGGACAGTGCTCGAGGAGCACCCCGTGCACGACGTCTTCGCAGAGGTCCAAGATGCGCTCGCGCTGCTGGATGAGCGACGAAGCGACTTCTTTCGCCAGGCGGTCGAGGGTCCCTGCCCGGTCGTCACCAATGCCGGTGACCTCGAGAGCGGCGCCGAACTGCCGGTAGATGGTCGAACGAAACTTCTTTTCGTCGAGAGGGATGGTGATCACCCATCGCCCCAGCTGAGCGTCGAAGCGGGCGCCTTCGGCCCCTTCTTCGCTCGGCCCCTTCATCAGCGAATCGAGCATGCGTGCGAGCACCGGGCGCACGTCGCTCGCCAGTTTCTCGACCGTATGCTTTCCCGACGTGGTGGGCACCTTGGGCGCCTTACCCGCTTTCTTCTCTTCGTCGCTGAGCTCGGGCGAATAGCGGCCTGCCAGGATCTGACGGCGTAGCGCATAGATCGTCTTGCGCTGCTGGTTCATCACGTCGTCGTACTCGAGCAGGTTCTTGCGCGAGTCGAAGTGGTGTGCCTCGACCTTTTTCTGAGCGTTCTCGATCGCCCGGTTGATGAACGAGTGCTCGATGGGCACGTCCTCTTCCATCCCCAGCCGACCCATGATGCCCTGGATACGCTCCGCTCCGAAGATGCGCATCAGGTCGTCTTCGAGGGACAGGAAGAAGCGCGAGCTGCCGGGGTCGCCTTGACGTCCGGCGCGGCCGCGCAGCTGGTTGTCGACCCGGCGACTCTCGTGTCGCTCCGTCCCGACGATGTGCAGGCCGCCGATCGCCAAAACTTCTTTCCGTTCGGCCTCGCACTGGGGCTTGAAGCGGGTGTAGGCAGCCTCGAAGGCTTCCGGATCGATGTGAGCGCCCGGCTGTCCGGCGGCTTCTGGATCCACGGCGGCGCGGGCCATGAACTCCGCATTGCCGCCGAGGATGATGTCGGTGCCACGACCGGCCATGTTGGTCGAGATCGTCACGGCGCCCTTGCGGCCGGCCTGCGCGACGATCTCGGCTTCGCGCTGGTGGTTCTTCGCGTTGAGAACGTTGTGAGGGATGCCTTTTTTGCGCAGAAGAGAAGCCACCACCTCGGACTTCTCGACGCTCACGGTGCCTACGAGCACGGGTTGGCCGCGCTGGTGGCACTCCTCGATGTCTGCCACGACGGCCAGGAACTTGCCCTTCTCGCTCTTGTAGACGAGGTCGTGATGATCGACCCGCTGGATGGGCCGGTTCGTCGGAACCACGACCACGTCCAGCTTGTAGATCTTGCTGAACTCCTCGGCCTCGGTGTCTGCGGTGCCGGTCATGCCGGCCAACTTGCTATAAAGGCGGAAGTAGTTCTGGTAGCTGATGGTGGCGAGGGTTTGGTTCTCTTCCTGAACCTCCACGCCTTCTTTGGCTTCCACGGCTTGATGGAGGCCATCGGACCAGCGGCGGCCCGCCATCTTGCGGCCCGTGAACTCGTCGACGATGATGATCTTGCCGTCTTCGACCAGGTAGTTGACGTCGCGCTTGTACAGCGTGTGTGCGCGCAGCGCCTGGTGAATGTGATGGATCCAGCTGATGTTTTCGGGCGCGTAAAGATTGGCGAGGTTGAGGGACTTCTCGACGCGCTCTACACCCGAATCAGTCAGGATGGCCGAGTGCGCCTTCTCATCGACTGTGTAGTCGATGTCCTTGCGCAGCTTCGGGATCACGTCATTTGCCTGCGCGTACAGCGCTGCCGATTGTTCGGCGGGACCCGAGATGATGAGCGGCGTGCGGGCCTCGTCGATGAAGATCGAATCGACCTCGTCGACGATGGCGAAGTTCAGCTCCCGCTGAACGTACCGCTCGATCGAATCCTTCATGTTGTCACGCAGGTAGTCGAACCCGAACTCGGAGTTCGTGCCGTACGTGATGTCGGCGCCGTAGGCGGCCTGCCGTTCCCAATCGCGCATGCCCTGAACGATGACGCCGACCTCCATGCCCAGGAAGTTGTAGACGCGGCCCATCCACTCGGCGTCGCGCTTGGCCAGATACTCGTTCACGGTGACGAGGTGAACACCTTTGCCCGACAAGGCGTTCAGGTAAACGGGCAGGGTCGCCACGAGCGTTTTGCCTTCGCCCGTGCGCATCTCGGCGATCGTGCCGCGGTGGAGCACCATGCCGCCCAGAAGCTGCACGTCGTAGTGGCGCATGCCGAGCACGCGGCTCGAGGCCTCCCGACACACGGCGAACGCGTCACACAGGATGTCGTCGAGCGTTTCGCCCCGGCTGAGCCGATGCTTGAGCTCGCCCGTCATCGCTTTGAGGTCGGCATCACTCTTCGCCTTCATCGCAGGTTCGAGCGCGTTAATGCGCTCGACGAGGGGCTGCAAGCCCTTGATGACACGGGCGTTCTTGGTGCCGAAAATCTTCTTGGCCAAACTGCCAATCACGGTTTACCTGGTCCTTTCGATCGGGGCTTCACCATATGCGGGGGCCGGGGGGTGTGCAAGGTGGCCGCGGTGCGGCGGGCCGGTGAGGCGCACAGGGCACCTCGGCCGGCCCGCGGCTCGCCACGTCAGCTGCCCGCAGGCCCTGGGCCTGGACCCGCCACGGCTTTGCCCATGGCGTGATAGCCCTTGTCCACGTAGAGCGTGGTGCCCGTAATGCCTCCGGCAAGTGGGCTACACAGGAAGGCGGCCGCGTGGCCGACGTCGGCGGCCGTGACGGACTCGGGCAGGGGAGAGTTGGCCTCGCAGTAGCTCACCATTTCGTGGATGAAGCCGATGGCGGAGGCGGCACGGGAGGCCCAGGGGCCCGCCGACACCACGTTGACCCGCACGCCGAACTTGCGACCGGCCTCGTAGGCCAGCACGCGGGTGTCGCTTTCGAGCGCTGCTTTGGCCGACGACATGCCCCCGCCGTACCCAGGGATCACCCGCTCCGAAGCCAGATAGGTCAGCGCCAGGAACGCACCCTGGGGGCGCATCAGGGGGCCGAGCCGCTGCACCATGGAAGCGTACGAGTAGGCGCTCACCCCCACGGCGGCAAGGTAACCCTTGCGCGAGGTCTCGAGCAGGGGCTTTTTGACCTCCGGCCCGTTGGCCAGGCTGTGCACCACGATGTCGAGGCTTCCCTCACCGAAATCGGCCTTCAGGCGGTCAGCCAGGCCGGCGATGCTGCAATCGCCCAGATCGCGGTAGCGCTTCGATTCGCGCACCTCGGCCGGAATGTCCTCTGCGGTGTCGAAGTCCGCGTCGAGCGGGTAAATGTGCTCGAAGGTCAGCTTCGAGCCGTCGGGCATCGCCAGCGATTCGTCGAGTTTGCCCCGTTCGAGCATCGTTTTGAAGATGCCGAGTGCGGGTGGCCAGGTGCCGAGGCACACCGAAGCGCCGGCCTCCGCCAGCGACTTGGCGATCGCAAATCCGAATCCGCCATCGTCGGCCACACCGGCCACGAAGGCGCGCTTACCTTTGAGGTTGATACCCAACATGGGGGCGATGCTTCCCTCAGGCCGGGCGCCCGGTCAAGTGTCGTTTCGCTGAGGTGACGGCAGGACGTCGCGGCTGATCGCCTTGCGCGTTCGTGAGAGCCGGTTAATGTCACCGACCGCATGTCGGATCGGAAGCCGTCGCCCCCCTCGTCTGGCGAGCCGCGCCGCGGAGAGCGCATCGCCAAGGTGCTTGCCCGCGCCGGGGTGGCGTCGCGGCGGGACGTCGAACGGTTGATCGCCGCGGGTCGCGTCGCCCACGAAGGCATCGTGCTGACCTCGCCGGCGGTGCTGGTCGAGGATGTCACCGGCATCACGGTGGACGGACAGCCCGTCACGGCGCGCGAGCCCACGCGCCTGTGGAGGTACCACAAGCCGTTCGGTCTCGTGACCACCCACAGCGATCCCCAGGGGCGGCCGACGGTGTTCGAGCGCCTGCCTGCGGGCCTGCCTCGCGTGATTTCGGTCGGACGCTTGGACCAGAACACCGAAGGGCTTTTGCTTCTCACGAACGACGGCGAACTGGCGCGCGGGCTCGAGCTGCCCTCCTCGGGATGGAAGCGAAGGTACAGGGTGCGCGTCATGGGTCATGTCGATCCCTTCGCGCTGGTCGCGCTCGAGGCGGGGCTGACCCTTGAGGGCGTGTCGTATGGTCCGGTGGCTGCCCGCATCGAACCCACGCCCACCCGCGAGGGGCAATGGTTGACGATCGAGATCGGCGAGGGTAAAAACCGGGAGGTACGCAACATCTTGCGACATCTCGGGCTCTCCGTGCTCCAGCTGGTGCGCGAGGCTTTTGGTCCCTTCGTGCTCGGCGATCTGCCGGTGGGGCGCGCCGAGGAGGTCCCGCCCCGGGACCTGGACGTGCTTTTGAGGACCCGGAGCGCCTGAACCGGCCCGGGCGGGGCCGGGGCTCAGGAGCGGCGACGGGCTTTGGGGGGTGGGTGTCCCACGGCTCGAAAGAGCGGCGCCACGGGGGGCTTTTTCCGTAGCGCCACGCCGATCGCATGCGCGGCTTGGTGGACCAGCATCGGCAGGCCGTTCTGATAGCGGGGCGTACGGGTGCTGGCGGCCTTGGCGAGGCCACTCGAGGCGCCGTACGCCATTTCGAGCACCGCGGCCGTCTTCGGGAGCTTCTCGATCGCCTGGCAGAGCGCAGGGTCGTCCCAGGCCGCCGCGGGCACGGCCGAGACCACCACATCCGCCTCCTGCAACGCGCCCGTGAGGGCCCGAGCGGTCAAGGTGGCCGTCGTGACCCGCGGGCGCCAGCGTTCCGGCAAGCGGGCCCTGAGCGCGCGGGCCGGAGCCGGGCGGCGTGCGAGCACACTCACGTGCGCACCTCGTTTCGCCATCGCCAGCAGCGCCCCGGCGGCGGCTCCACCCGCGCCGATCATCACCACACGCGTGCGCGACGTCAGCCGCACGCCCATGTCAGCCAGCGCGGCGATCAAGCCCTCGCCGTCGGTGTTGTCCGCGAAGATCTCGAGACCGCCGGCGCGCGATCTCCGGAACACTAGCGTGTTCGCGGCGCCTGTCATCTCCACGGCCGGTGACCGTTTCGTGGCCAGCTGGGCGGCGCGTCGCTTGTACGGAATCGTGACGTTGACGTAACGATACCCCTCGCCGGCAAGGTCCTTCACGCGGCGTCGGAAGTGGGCGGCGTCGACGCTCACGGCCTCGTAGCGCCCCTCGAGCTTCAAGGCCGCGTAGGCCGCACCATGAATGGCGGGCGATTGACTGCGGCTGACATCTTGGCCCAGGACGGCGGCTCGAATCATGGCTTGGGTTCCTTGGAGAGGGGCGCGGCCTCAGTCGGGGATGGGGGGAGCTCGGGCTGAACCTCGGCCCAAAACGCGCCCTCGCGCACGGTGACGTGGACCGCCGTTCCTGTCCCGACCTGCGCCGCCTTGGTGACCAGATGCCCCTCCTGTGTGCGGACGAGCCCGTAGCCGCGCTCGAGCACGCGCAGGGGAGAGAGCGCTTCGAGTTGCGCGTGGAGCCGTCCCAGCCGTTGCTTGCGCACGCCCACGGTCTGCGCGGTGGCGTTGCAGAGCCGCCGTTCGAGGGCCGCGAGGGCGCTTCTTTGGGCGGCGATGCGCTTTTGGGGGTGGGCCCGCAAAAGCCGGGCGTCGAGTTCGCGCAGCCAGGTCCGGCGCCGCATCGTGAGGGCGCGCACCGCCTCCGTGAGGCGAAGGGCTCGGTCGTCGAGGGCCACGCGTTGTCGATCGAGGAGGCGGCGTGGATCGGCGAAGCGGGCCCGGAGGCGCTCGAGCACCAGGCGCGCCCGATGAAGTTCGCGGTCTGCGTTGCGGTGCAGGCGCCTTTGGGCGTTGGCCAGCGTTTCGCGCAACGCGAGCATCTCGGGCACGGCGCGCTCGGCGGCGGCCGACGGCGTGGGCGCCCTCAGATCGGCCACGAAATCTGCGATCGTGAAGTCGGTTTCGTGTCCCACCGCCGAGATCACGGGAACGGGGCTAAGGGCGATCGCGCGCGCCACGATCTCCTCGTTGAAAGCCCAGAGATCTTCGAGCGAGCCGCCCCCGCGAGCCAAGATGATGACGTCCACGCCGGGGACCCGACCCAAGCGTGTGAGTGCGGCCACGATCTGGGGGGCCGCCTCGAGGCCTTGCACGGGGGTGGGCGCGAGCAAAACGTCCACGGGGAAACGCCGGTGCGCCACGTGGATGATGTCTCGAATGACGGCACCCGTGGGTGAGGTCACCACCCCCAACCGGCGCGGAAGGAAGGGCAGGGGCCGCTTGCGGGATTCAGAGAACAAGCCCTCGTTGGCCAGCTGTTGCTTGAGCTGCTCGAACGCGAGCGCGAGCGCGCCGTCACCCGCGGGGCTGAGCTCGCCCACGGTCATTTGAAACTTGCCGCGGCCCTCGTAGATGGTGAGCCGGCCGCGGCACCGCACCAGAAGGCCGTCGCGGGGGCGGAACTTGAGGCGTGCTGCCTCGCGGGCAAACATCACGCAGTCCACCTGGGCCTGCGTGTCCTTCAAAGTGAAGTAGAGATGACCGGGCCCTGAGACCCGCAACCCCGAGATCTCGCCTTCGACCCGCACGTCGGAAAAGCGGGCCTCGAGCACCGTACGGGCGCTGCGGATGAGCTCGTAGACCCCAAAGACCTTCGGCTCTTCCGGTGCGGCGGGCGGCGCGGGAGGGGCGAGGTCGCGGGTGTCGAGGTCTACGTCCTCGGCGGGCCGGACCGGTGGGGGAGCCGCGGCGCGCGCCGTTTTGCCCGGCCGCGGCCGGGAGGCACTCACCGTGACCCGGCTTTCGTCCTCGGAAGGGGGAGCAAAGGAGTCTCCGAAAGACAGTTGCCCCTGGTCCTGCGCGGCCTTGGGCCCGCGCGCGGGCTTCTTCGGATCCTGCGTCATGAGCCGCCCCGCAGCCGTGCTCGTTCGTAGTCGGTGGCGCTGGTCTTGATGAGCTCGAGGTCGGCCACGGCGCGCCGTTTTTGCTCTTCGGCTGCCGAGGAGAAGCCGGCGTACCCCCAGCGCTGCTCGATCTGCCGAAACAGGAGCGCGGCTCCGGACCGGGCGGGTGTTGCGGCTTCGCTCCCCGCCACGGTGAAGACGGGAGGCTCGGGTAGCCGTCCCGCCAGCGACGCAAGCGCCTCGGTGCCCATTCTGGCCGCAAAGAGCTCTGCGGCTGTCTCGGCCGTGGCGCCTGCCTCGAGGTGGCGCAGCTGTCTCTCACGGTCCGGACCCTCGGGAAAGTTGCTGAGCACGACGTCGAAGGCCTCCCTTTGGCACTTCTGAACCGTCATCCACGACCACCGCGTATCCTGATCGAGGGCCTCGAAGAGGTCCTCCGCATTGCGGGCGGACACCGCCTCGCTCAGCCGGGCAAAGGCCGCCTCGGGCGTCTTCGGGCCGCGCGCCGTGCACGCCGCCAGCACGAGGCCTGCGACGAAAGCGCCGGACCTGACGTTCAGCGTTTTCACGTCGTGCACCCCACGCCCCCGAAATAGCGGAAGTCGAGGCCGGCGGCAAGCCTCGCGCCGCGCGTGGTGCCAACGCCCCCAGGCTGTTAAAGTGGCCCGTTCCAAGGTGTCAGGCGAATTCCCCCCATCGACTCCCGCCGGGCAAGCGGCGCCCCCCGGCGCCGCCGCAGCCGAAGCCGCACGGCTCCACGCGTCCGACGACGAGTTCGCGGGCATCCCCAGCCCCAGGCGCCGTCCCCCCTGGCTGGCCGCCCTGGTGGTGCTGATTTCCGGGTATCTGGTGGCTCACCAGGCGCGTGACGTGTTGTATGCCCTCTCGAGCGGCACACCCCTCGCCCTTGGGCCGGCCTCCCGGGTGTTCGCGGACGGCGCCTCACCCCCGCCGGAAAACCGCTACGTGCGCCTCGAGGGCACTCCCGATTTCGAAAGCGCCCTGGTGCTCGATACCCAGGGCGAGTGGAAGTTCCGCTCGTTTTTCCGCGTGCTGGACACGAACCGGAAGCTCTTCGTCGAGCGGGTGGCGGGTCCCCTGCCCCCCGAGTTGGTCAAGCGGAACGCATTCACGGGCCGTCTCGTGCGGCTCGATGCGGTCAGCTTCAGCGCGTCCATTCGGCGTTACTTTGCCGACCACGTGAGCTCGACAGCCGTATTCGCGCCCGAAGATGTGCGCGCTGCTCTCGAGGCGAGGCGCCTGCCAGGGGCCCTCCGAGATAGGCTGGGCGAGGTGGTGACGCTGGCGGGCAACGATCTGCTGACCCTCGACGTCGCTCGACCTCAGGCCTACCTGGTGGAGCTGCCGCAGTTCCGGTACTTCGAGCTCGAGGAGGCTCGCCAGGCGCTCGCGCGCACGGGCGCCGTCATCGAGGGCAAAGGCAAGTCGGTGGCACGAGAGGGCGGAGCTGGATTTGCGTTCACCGTGGTCATCCCCCGGGAGCGCACCGACGCGGTGGTCAGCGCCATCGCCGACTTGGCACACCGGGTGAGGTTCGAGCCTGTGATCGACGCGATTCAGACGCGGCTGAACACGCTTGCCTCGGCCGACGGACACCTGACGTTGACACCTGTCGCTTCGCAGGGGCCTTCCCGGGGCCCGGTCGTGGTGTCCTGGGACCGGGTGACGAACGTACGCACTACGGCTCGCCTGGAAATCCCCGAGGGCGCGTATCTCTTGCTCGAGGGTGAACGGCCCCGTCATCAGTACCGGGCCCTGGTGGCCACGGCTTTTCTGCTGGCTTTTGGCCTCGTCAACGTGTTCGCCCTCGTGCGGCGCTGACGTTCATACCGAAGCGCGCACGTTCTCCGGGCGTCGGCGACCAGCGGCCTGCGCGCGGCCCTGTCTGGCTCAGCGGGGCTTGGGTTCCGTGTCTTGCGAGAGGTACGCCAAGATCACTTCATCCAGGCTCTTGTCACTGATCGTTGCCTGGGGCGGGGCGCTGGCGGGAGGGGAGGGCAGCGACGAGGGGACCGGGGGCGCCACCTGCGCCGCGCGGGGATTTTGCACGATGGGGTGGCTGCCCTCCTTGACCACGTAGGGCACGGCAGGGCGGGGCCGCCGGGGCCGTTGGCCTCCGGGGCCGTTTCCAACCCCAACCACCACGGTGCGTTGCACGATGACGCCGCCCGGGGGGGGGGACGCCGCAGGCCGCGGCACGGGCCGCCGGGCCGGGGGTCTGATGACGACCACGGGGGGCCGAGATGCCACCGGGGGCGGCTCGGGTGTGGGCCTGCGGACGGGCGCTCCTTGGGCCGGCGTCTCGAAGGGCCGGTCGCGGGTGGCGCCTTTCATCGAATAGACGCCGAGACCGTGCGGGTTGGCCGGCGGGGGCGCATCCACGATGACGGGAGGCAAAGTGGGCTCGTCGGCATCGAGCGGCGGCAAGTTGTCGAGGTCCAGTGGGGGAATCGGCCTGCCGACACCGGGGGGCAGGGGCGGCGGCGTGACGGTTCTCCGCGCCGTTTGCGGTTCCGTCCGCGGCTCCGCCTCGATCGCGATGGCCACGGCGAGGGGCGCAGGGGGCAGGGGCTCCGCCATCGGGACGTCGAAAGGGAGAAGAGGGCCGCCGACCTCGAGGACCTCCGCCCGAGAGAGGACCTCCGCCCGAGAGAGGGTGGCATCAGGTAAGGTGACATCGAAAGGATCCGCAACCGAGGCGTCGATGGCGAGAGGATCTGCAACGGAAACGTCGATGGCGAGCAGCTCTGCATCCAGGGTGGGGACCTCCAGGAGCGCCGCAGCCGGGACGTCGATATCGACGAGGGGCGCTGCGATCCGTGCGGGCATATCGAGGGGCTCCGCGGCGGGCGCGGGCGCCAGGTCGAGAAAGCCCTCGTGCCCCAAGGACCCGAAGAAGCCCTGAATCTTCGCGTCGAACGCGCCCTGCTTCAGTTCTTTGAGGATCGCCTTGTGCTGGGATTGCATCAACGACTTGACGGTGTCTTCGAGCTCATCGGCGCCGTAGTCCAGGCGCTTGGAGGCGATGATCGTTCCTTCGAAGAAGAGGTGCGTGAAGATCCGGGAGTGGCCCGGTCCCGAATCCTCCGTTTGCACGTGGTAGACGCGCCCGTGATAGCGAACGTTGTGGTTGTAGCCCAGAACAGGACTGCGGCTGGCCTTCGCCATGGGGCGCCCAGTATACAGCAACCCGCGTCTGTCACGGCGCTTCGTCGCGTCCAGGTCGGGGGGCGTTGACCCCGTCCCGGGTGCGGCTCGCCGGGCTGCCGGCTTCGGCTTGGCCGCCGAAGAGGCCCCGTTGCGGGGGCGCTTCCAAGGGCAGCTGCCTTGTTTACTTGTTGGCCAATCCCGAAGCGCTTCGTGGTACAATCGACGAAAGGAGCCCCTTCAATTGGTCAGCGTCACGGCACGAAAGATTCGGGACATGGCAAGCGACGCCAGCTCTCCTTCCGGTGTCGGGCGTGCGTACACGGGGTTTCTGGTGAGTTATCCGTCGATTGGACGCGGGATGGTCATCTTTCGTGACCCGAAGGGCCACCGGATGGTCACGACGCCCGTGCGCCGCGTCCTCGGCGAACTCGGCTGCGACACGCTCTATGTGGAAACCGAAAACTCGGTTTACCGCCTGACCTTCGCCGGTGAATCAGCCGCGAAGGCCCCCGTCGAGGCTGGTAACGAGGCCTCCGCTGCCAAGAGCGGGTGACGCTTCAGGGTCACTGCCGCGCCTGGCTTGGCTGCTTTCGCGCTCAGGCACGTATCCCGATTGAAGCCGAGACCCCACGGGCGGGGCCGCGCACGTGCCGAAAGGCGTGCGGGAATCGCATGGAAGCCGTATGGAATGTTCCCGCCGCTGAGCCGGGCGGGTATAACCCAGGTCCCTGGATCTCTCCCCCATGAGCAGCTCTTCCCTTTCGCCT